>CAVECB010000069.1:0-2118 GCA_963614215.1 Ruthenibacterium lactatiformans | reverse complement strand
TGTCCGAGCTTCGCAGCTTCGCCGATGTCAACGGATGCACGCTCTCTGCGGCCGCGCGCTGGCTCATCGTGCGGGGCTTGGCGATGGCGAGCGCGGCCGAGGGCGGCGAGCTGCGATGACGGTGGTTGGGACGGAGGTGTAGCGCCGTCAAGCGTAGCTTTTGCGCGAGCGGTGCCCTCCCGCTCGTGGGAAAGCGGAGTTGACGGCAGCGGCACGGCCAAGGCCAAGCTTGGTATTCGGCGGCGGTGGCGCGCTCTTCGCCCCGCCGCCTTGACTGCGCCCTTTGGTTTTCGCGTCGGGGTGGCGTGCTAAACTGGGGAAAGGATGCCCCGCTATGGCCGGGCAGCATTCTGGTTTAGAGCCGAGGTGTAGCGGCTAGCAAACCTCGGCTCCTTTTCTTCTTGCCGTTCGCTATTTCTTCCATACCTGCAAGAGCAGGGTTGCGGATAAGACCAAGAGCTGGAGAACATCGCACAAGGCGATGACAGTCTGTGTGTCCATGAGCGCTCCTTCCGACGATGGGAAAAAGCCGCCCTTCCATAACGAAGCATCCTCTATTTGATTTTAATCTGTGCCAACGACGTGAAAAAGCATGGGGAAGTGGTGTAGGATTGATTTGCACCGAGATAAAAAAAGAAAAGGGCACTGGTAGTAGCAGCACCCTTTGGACAGAGATTTTATAACACGTTTTCAAGAAAATCTCGAAATATCTTGGCTTTTTCAAGCCCGCTGCTACCTCCAGTGCCCGAAAGGGCAAGGAGGTTTTTTTATGGCTACACGGAAAGAAATCCAGCGTAAAGCAGACGCGAAGCGTGCGGGTAAGAGGGCGCGTGCCTGGACGTGCATCGTCTATCCCGAATCCGCATCAGAGGGTTGGCAGGAGGTTTTGCGCGAGCAGCTTGTCGAGTGTCTCATCTCCCCGCTGCACGATAAGGACGTCGAGCCGACGGGCGAGTTGAAGAAGGCGCACTGGCATGTTGTCCTATCGTTTAAGAACCCGACGAGCGCGGAGAAGGCGCAAGAGGTCTTTTCGGCTATCGGCGGCGTTGGCTGCGAAAAGGTCAAGGACTTCAAGCAGCTCGCCCGTTATCTGTGTCACCTCGACCAGCCGAACAAGCATCGTTACGCGATTGAGGATGTCGTGAGCATCGGAGCCATCGACTATCAGGCGCTCGTGATGACGGGCGCGGACGAAGATGAAATGCTCGATGATATTTTCGATTTCATCAGGACGAACCACATCGTGAGCTTTTCGGCGTTTGTTGATTACGTCCGCGAGCAAAAACCGGAGTGGCGGCGCGTTGTCTACCACCAGTACGCGGCTTTGATTTCCCGCTACATCAAGTCGATAGCTTGGGAAGAGACCCGAGGATAGACAATGAACTCCCAAGGGTGCACTACGACACACCCTTGGGAGTTCCAAGTTCCAACTCCAACTTTTTTACTATCTTTTACTATTTTCAAACGTAAAAACCGTCCTCGCACTAAGCACGCCCTCTGGGTGTGCATAAGTGCGCCCTCCGCTCTGCGGAGGGACTTTCGCCCCGTCCGTCGGGCGGTCTTTTTCACGCCGCGCAGCAGCGCAGGGGTGCGGGGTCTCCCCCGCCGAAAAGCGCGCGGGCTCCGCGCTTTTCGCTCGGCCGCGACGCGGCCGCATCGCACGGCTTGCCCGTGCGGCCAGTGAGGACACACGCCGGTTTTTTGCGTGTGTACACAACTGGCGACTCTTGCTGGTTCGGAGTTTTGCCCTCCCTCGCGTCGTGTCATGCCCGAGATCCGCTTTTCGCCTGCGCGCCCGCGCGTCGGCTCTGTCCGCGGGGTCGCGCGGCTTAAAACGGCTCTCATCGCCTCGCCTGCGCGTGGCATTCCCGTGCAAAAAAAGATTAATATTTCTTGCAAACCTTATTGACAATTGGTTAATCGTCATGTTAAACTACATGTAATGAAGGTTTACCTCTGAAGGGCGATGGAAGGAGACGAAATGGGCGGTTACAGGCAGTTCGACATCCGCCGCGTCGAGCATCTGGACGCGCGCGTCGGCGTGTGCATGACCGAGCGCGAGCTGTCCGAGCTTCGCAGCTTCGCCGATGTCAACGGATGCACGCTCTCTGCGGCCGC
>CAVECB010000068.1:0-2284 GCA_963614215.1 Ruthenibacterium lactatiformans | reverse complement strand
GTCTCGCCCCAAGCCCGTGCGTACATTCGCAACCGTGCCCGCATATGCGCAAAAAGGGACTTCTGGCGACGTTTTGGGGTCTTTACGCACGCCATGAGGGCGTTTTCGCGCAAAAGGGGGGATTGGGCGATAGTGAACGGGGGCAATCCTGTCGCCCAAAGTCCACTATTGCGCATTTGACGCGCGAAAAGGCACTTCGGGCGACACCAAAAGTCCCTTTTTGCGCTTCAGCCGCCCTTCGCAGCGAACAAACGCTGGCCGCACACGGTGATGTGGGCACCAAGAATGCATGAGGGCGCGGGGGCATGTCCCGTGCTCAAACAGTCCTCGCGCTGGCGGACAGCCCCACTGGGCTGTCCGTGGCGCTGCGAAAACTGCGCGCGGGACATGCCCCCGCGTCCCCTGTTTCACGAATGTCCTCTATGCCACTCGTTCCCCAAAGAAAACCAAATTGGTCACATCACCAGTTGGGCTGCGTAACGCCCGACGCATTGCAGAAGTTCGTGTAGCTCGTCACTGCCGCAACGTCCCAGCCAGACAAATCGCCCGTCGCCGTCGACTTGATGCCGTAAAGCATGTACTGCATATCCTTCACCTTCGAAGTGTTCCAATTTGCAAGCGGTGAAACGTCCTCGAGAGAACTGCACCAATAGAACATGCCCTGAATCGTTGGGTAATACCTGCTAGAAGTGCCCATTGCAGTTACCGCCGAAGTGTCCCAGTCGGCAAGACCCGAGATATCCACAAGAGAGGTGCACTCCGAAAACACGAGACGCATATTCGTCACCGCGGAAGTATTCCACCTTGCGAAAGATGAAGTATTCACAAGGGAACTGCAACCCCAAAACATACCGTACATGCTCGTCGCCGCAGAGGTATCCCAGCCCGCTACCGGCGAGAAATCTACAAGGGAACTGCAGCTATGGAACACGCACTCCATACTCGTCACGGCAGAGGTGGTCCAATCTTTGAGAGCCGAGACATCTACAAGGGAGGTGCAACCCGCGAATATATAGGACATTTTCGTCACCTTGGAAGTATTCCATTTCTCAAGACCGGAAAGGGTCGAGAGGGACTTACAGCTGGAAAACATATATTCCATATTCGTCACAGCGGAGGTTTTCCAATCGGAGAGAGCTGAGATGCTCACGAGGGAACTACAATCATAGAACATGCTGCCCATCTTCGTCACGGCAGAGGTGTCCCAGCCGGAGAGCGGTGAAATATCCACGAGGGAGCTGCAGTGATAGAACATGGAACCCATATTCGTTACCCTCGAAGTGTTCCAGCTCGCAAGCACCGAGATGTCCACGAGGGAATCGCAGACGGAGAACATGCTGCTCATATTCGTCACGGCGGAGGTGTCCCAGCCGGAGAGCGGTGAAATATCCGCGAGAGGGAGATAGTAGTAAAACATGTAACTCATATCCGTCACCCTCGAAGTGTTCCAGCTCGCAAGCGCCGAGACGTCCGCAAGAGAGGTGACGGCAAACATGTCGCGCATATTCGTCACAGCGGAGGTATCCCAGCCAGAGAGCGGTGAAATATCCGCGAGGGGTTTGCAGTGATAGAACATGTAACTCATATCCGTCACCCTCGAAGTGTTCCAGCTCGCAAGTGCCGAGATGTCCACGAGGGAGTTGCAATCCCAGAACGTGCCATACATGTTCGTCACGGCGGAGGTGTCCCAGCCGGAGAGCGGTGAAATATCCACGAGGGAGCTACATTCGTAGAACATGTAACCTACACTTCCCACAGCGGAGGTGTCGAGTTTCCCCATGGAAACGTTCGTAAGGGTGGTGCAGCTAGAAAACCAAGATTTTAGGCTTTTCGGCTTGATGCCCTCGTCCACAACCGTGGTGGAAGTGATGGAATCGGCGTAAGAGATAACCCAAGGAGCTCTGGAGTCTTCACTTGAGGTTTTGTAATAATTGTAAGATTTGGTCTCGAAGCCCGTGTAGACGGCGGTGGCGGTTTTGTTCTCGAAGGTGTCGCCTGCTGCGGGCATCTCGGTGTCGGGGCGGTGATAAAAGTTCAGGCTGCCATCGTCGGCGCTGTAGACGGCAAACGAGGTGTAGGTCACAGGCTCGACCTTCTGATAGCTCACGAAGTTCTGCTTGAAGCTGTTCGTCTGGAAGTAGGCCAGCACGGGACCGGCGGAAAAGACGAGCACGGCCGCCACGACCGCGCAAGCGGCGGCGAGCACGCGTGAACGGCGCGACATCCGGCTCCTCTTCACCGAAGAGCGTGCCGCGCCGCACCCCTCCGAAGAGTTTTCACCCGC
>CAVECB010000067.1:0-2488 GCA_963614215.1 Ruthenibacterium lactatiformans | reverse complement strand
ATTCACCGCAAAGATAGTCTTTGCCCAATCACCAGAATCACGCGATGCCCGCCTTACCCGCGCAAAACAACTTGAACAGACAAACGGCGGGTAAACGCATGGCACAGTTAAATTGCGTACTTCTTGAAAGGAAACCTAGCTGGGCTACATCGCGCTTCCGTACGGCAAGGTGCAAAAACTAGACAAACCCAAAACCAAGAAGGACAGCTACGAAACCCAGTTGGGCTGCGTAACACCCGACACACTGCAGAAGTTGTCGTGGTTTGTCACAGCCGCAACGTCCCATCCAGACAAATCGCCCGTGGCCGTCGACTTGATGCCGTATAGCATGTACTGCATATTCGTCACCTTCGAGGTGTCCCAATTTGCAAGCGGTGAAACATCTGCGAGGGAGCTGCAGCCGGAGAACATGCCACGCCACCTCGGAGACCAAGTGGTATAGTCCCCCATCTTCGTCACCTCTGAAGTATCCCAATCAGCAAGAGCTGAAATATCTGCAAGAGAGGTACAGTCGGCAAACATAAGGCGCATATCCGTCACCTTCGAGGTGTTCCAGCTCGCAAGGGGCGAGAGATCTGCGAGAGAAACGCATCTATAGAGCATGGCATACATATTCGTCACGGCAGAGGTGGTCCAATCTTTGAGAGCCGAGACATCCACAAGAGAGGTACAGTCGGCAAACATAGAGTTCATGTTTGTCACGGCGGAAGTATTCCATTTCTCAAGACCGGAAAGGGTCGAAAGGGATTTACAGCCGAAGAACATGCAGCCCATTTTCGTCACGGCAGAGGTGTCCCAGCCGGAGAGCGGTGAAATATCCGCGAGGAAACTGCAATTATCGAACATGCATACCATATTCGTCACGGCAGAGGTTTTCCAATCGGAAAGAGCCGAGATGTTCACGAGAGAACTGCAATCATAGAACATACTACCCATACCCGTCACGGCAGAGGTGTCCCAGCCGGAGAGCGATGAAATATCCGCGAGAGATTTGCATCCATAGAACATGTCATTCATATTCGTCGCCCGCGAAGTGTTCCAGCTCGCAAGTGACGAGATGTCCTCGAGGGAGCTGCATCTACTAAACATGGAATACATCTCCGTCGCTCTAGAAGTGTCCCAACTTGCGAGTACCGAGATATTCACAAGGGAGGAGCAACCAGAGAACATAGAGAACACCCTGCTCGGTCTGAGAGTGCCCCAGCTTGCAAGCGGCGAGATGTCCGTGAGAGATTTGCATTCAGAGAACATGTCGTCCATCCAGTCCACCTTGGAGGCGTTCCAACCAGAGAGCGAGGAGATATCCGCGAGAGATTTGCATCCATCGAACATGCGACTCATATCCGTCACTTTGGAGGCGTCCCAACCAGAGAGCGAGATGTCCACGAGGGAAGCGCAGCCGTAGAACATGCCACCCATATCCCTCACGGCGGAAGTGTCGAGTCTCTCCATGGAGGCGCTCACGAGATTCGTGCAACTATAGAACCAAGAAGAAGTCCCCGTCGGCTTGACGCCCTCATCCACAACCGTGGTGGAGATGATGGAATTTGCATACGATGTCACCCATGGCGCCGGTCGTGGCCAAGTACTATAACTATCATAACCTTTCAAATCCGTGTAAACGGCGGTGGCAGTTTTGTTCTCGAAGGTGTCGCCTGCTGCGGGCATCTCGGTGTCGGGGCGATGGTAGAAGTTCAGGCTGCCGTCGTCGGCGCTGTAGACGGCAAACGAGGTGTAGGTCACGGGCTCGACCTTCTGATAGCTCACGAAATTCTGCTTGAAGCTGTTCGCCTGGAAGTAGGCCAACACAGGAGCGGCAGAGAAAACGAGTGCCGCCGCCACGACTGCGCAGGCGGCTGCAAGCGTGCGCGAGCGGCGCGACATCCGATTCCTCTTCACCGAAGAGCGTGTCGTGCCGCACTTCTCCGAAGCGTTTTCACCCGCGCGCGCGTCATGCGAGGCGGAAGCGACGGCAGCCGCGTTTTTCAGGCAATCCTCGCCAGTCGATTCACAGCGTTCAGGAGTAGCAGTGAAGCCCCCCCCCCTCACACGTCCTCTTCCCAAAAGACATGTTTCCTACCTCGTTTTCGCACTTCAAAAAACGTTTCTCGTGGCGCCCATACTAACAGATTGCGTCTGAGCAAATGCGCAAGAGGGCGCGGGGGCGTGTCCCGCGCGCAGTTCCGCAGCGCCACGGACAGCCCAGCGGGCTGTCCGCCAGCGCGAGGACTGTTTGAGCACGGGACATGTCCCCGCGCCCTGACGGACGCCCTATCCGCGCGCGTCCGCGACGCCTATCCCGCATGGCACGCGCACGAACATCCCATCTCGTAAAAGTCTTCCGGCTATACCACATACACGCGCTTCAACACCCCTTTACCACTGTGAGAATCGCGCAAAGCTGCACATGCAAGGCCACGTTCTGCGCCTCCCTGCGCCCTTCGCCGCGAACTCCGTCCAGACGCACAGCCGCGCTAGCCGGTCGCAT
>CAVECB010000066.1:0-2580 GCA_963614215.1 Ruthenibacterium lactatiformans | reverse complement strand
AAGCCGGCGAGGAGACCCCCTTCCAGCAGGCGAAATGGTACGCCGACAACCTGCCGGGCGACGTGCGCCCGCGCTGGATTGTCACCTGCAACTTCGACGAGTTTCGCATCTACGACCTCTACCGCTCCGACTTTGCGACCTACGTCTCCTTCACCCTATCCGAGCTGCCTGACCAGTCCCACCTGCTTTCCTTTTTCCTCGACAAAAACGTCGTGCGCGTCGAGCGCGAAGAAGACATATCCGTAAAGGCCGGCGAGCGCGTGGGCAAGCTCTACAACGCCCTCGCGGCGCGCTACCACCACATCGACGACGACCCGCACGAGCAGCGCAGCCTCAATATCCTCATGGTGCGCCTCATCTTCTTGCTCTATGCCGAGGACAGCGGCATCTTCAACAAAGACGCCCTGCTGCGCTACCTCAAGCCCTTCGAAGACCTAGATCAGATGCGCATGGCGCTCATCGAGCTGTTTTCGGTGCTCGACACCCCCGAAGAGGCGCGTGGCGAATACCTGGGCGAAAATCTCGCAGCATTTCCCTACGTGAACGGTGGCCTGTTCGGCGGCGAGGACATCGTCGTGCCACAGTTCGACAACGACATACGCCTCGTCTTGCTTTCCTACGCATCCGGCGGCTTCGACTGGTCGCGCATCAGCCCCACCATCTTCGGCGCGGTCTTCGAGTCCACGCTCAACCCCACCACGCGCCGCGAAGGCGGCATGCACTACACCTCGCCGACCAACATCCATAAAGTCATCGACCCGCTGTTTCTCGACGAGTTGGAAGAGGAGCTGGCCGGCATCGAGGAAGAAGCCAACGACAAGACGCGCACAAAAGAGCTTCGCACCTTCCAAAACAAGCTCGCCTCTTTGCGCATCTTCGATCCGGCCTGCGGCTCGGGCAACTTCCTCACGGAAAGCTACCTTTCGCTGCGTGCGCTGGAAAATCGCGTCCTGGAAGACCTGAACCGCGGCCAGAGCATGCTCGCGCTGGCCGGAGAGGCCAGCCCCATCAAGGTGTCCATCGGGCAGTTTTTCGGCATCGAGATAAACGACTTCGCCGTCTCGGTGGCCAAAACCGCCTTGTGGATCGCCGAAGAGCAGATGATGGCCGAGACCGAAGAGATAGTAAACCGCGGCGGCAACGCCATCTGCAAGCTGGAGTTTCTACCACTCACCACCAACGACAACATCCACTGCGGCAACGCGCTGGCAAGCGATTGGGATGCGGTCTTGCCGGCAGCGGAGTGCAACTACATCGTGGGCAATCCGCCGTTTGTGGGATATTCCAACCACACGCCCGAGCAGGCGCGCGACCGCGCGGCGCTGTTCGGGCGGGTGAAGACAGTCGACTACGTGGCTTGTTGGTACAAGAAGGCAGCCGCCTACATGCGCGCAAACAAGGCCGTGCGCGCGGCCTTTGTGTCCACCAACTCCATATGCCAAGGCCAGCAGGTGCAGCCCATATGGCAGCCGCTGTTTGAAGAAGGCATCTCCATCGATTTTGCCCACAAGACCTTCGTGTGGAACTCCGAGGCCTCCGACCAGGCGCACGTGCACGTCGTCATCGTGGGCTTTTCCTACGGGCAGGCCGAAAAGCGTTTTTTGTTCGAAGGCGGCGTGCGCCGCGAGGTGGCTCACATCAACGGCTATCTTGCGGACGCGGGCGACGTGTTCGTGGTGAAGAGGAGCACGCCGCTGTGCAACGCTCCCGAAATGGGAGCGGGCGGCAAGCCAACCGACGGAGGCTTCCTGTTGCTGTCAACCGAAGAAAAAGACGAGCTGCTGCATGATGAGCCAGGTGCCGAACCCTTCATACGCCCGTTTTCCATGGGCGCGGAGTTCATCAATGGCAAGGATCGCTGGTGCTTATGGATGGAGGAGATAAATCCCGCGATTTTAGTAGGGCTTCCTGCCTTACGCGAGCGCGTCAGGGCGGTGCGCGAATTCCGCTTAAAATCCAAGAAAGCCGCGACGCGAAAGAAAGCAGACACCCCATGGCTCTTTGATGAAGTACGCCCGCCTAAAGGTGAAAACTACATTGCGGTGCCGGCAGTCTCCTCCGAGCGTCGCCACTACGTTCCGCTGGGATTCGTGGAAAACGGAATGATTCCCGGCAACCAGCTGTATTTCATCTCAAACGGCAGCCTCTACGTGTTCGGCATCCTGTGTTCGCAGTTCCACAACGCCTGGATGCGCACGGTGTGCGGCCGGTTGGAAAGCCGCTACCGCTACACGAACACCATCGTCTACAACAACTTCGTGTGGCCGGGCGCCACGACTAAAACCCTTGCCACGCCGGTAGAAGAGCTGGTCGCGCCCGAGGTCCGCGCACGTGTAGAGGCCTGCGCCCAAGAGCTGCTCGACGCCCGCGCCTTCTATGTGGCCCAAGCCCGCGAGGTGGGCGCAAGCTGCTCGCTGGCCGACATGTACGACCCCGACAACGACCTCCTCTACCCGCGCCTCGTGTCTGCCCACCGCGCCCTCGACGAAGCGGTCGAGGCGGCCTACGGCGTGGCCTTCGCCGGTGACGAAGAGGCCATAGTCGCCCACCTCTTCTCCCTCTACGCCACCCTCGCCTCCT
>CAVECB010000065.1:0-2652 GCA_963614215.1 Ruthenibacterium lactatiformans | reverse complement strand
AGGAGGCGAGGGTGGCGTAGAGGGAGAAGAGGTGGGCGACTATGGCCTCTTCGTCGCCGTTGAAGGAGACGTTGTAGGTGGCTTCGACGGCCGCATCGAGGGCGCGATGAGCGCTGGCCAGGCGCGGGTAGAGGAAGTCGTTGTCGGGGTCGTACATGTCGGCCAAGCAGCATTTCTCGCCCGCCGCATGCGCGTCGGCCATGTAGGCCTCGCGGGCGTCGAGCACCTCTTGCGCGCAGGCCTCGACCCGTGCGCGGACCTCTGGCGCGACCAGTTCTTCTACCGGCGTGGCAAGCGTCTCGGCCGTGGCGCCCGGCCACACGAAGTTGTTGTAGACCACGCCGCCCGAGTAGCGATAGCGGCTTTCCAATCTGCCACAAACGACACGCATCCAGGCGTTGTGCATCTGCGAGTGCAGGATGCCGAGGTGGTAGAGCGTCGCCCCGCAGACAATGGAAAGCGAGTCGCTTGCGATGTTTTCCGGTTCCTCGAAGGCGATGGGCACGTAGCGACGACGCTCCGAGGAGACGCGCGGGATAATCAGGTACGGCTCGTCGGTCTGGGGGTTCGAGAAAAAAAGATGCGGGACGTCTGCCTTCTTGCGCGTGGGCGCGGCAGAGCTTGCGGCGCGAAACTCGCTCACCTTCTTCAGGCGCTCGGCGACAGGGGGCACGCCCCATATAAGGTTCGTGTCCACGCTTTTCAACCACAGGCACAACCGACGCCCGCCGTTCAGGAAATCCTTTGCCCCGATGTAGGGACGCACCCATTTCTCGCACTCGGGGTAGGCTGCGACAAGGGCTTTGGCCTCCTCGGGTTCCAGGATGAGGTTGCCCCCGTCTGTCGGCTGGTTGCCCTTGGTCAGCCGCGAGACGTTGCAAACGGGCTTGCCGCTGCTTTTCACGAAAACCGTCGGCGCGTCAATGAGGTAGGGATTGATGTTGCGCGGATGCGTCTCGAAGGCTCCCTTCCCTTCACCCTTGCCCGAAAAAAGGGCGAGTGCCCGCTTTTGTCCCCCGTCCGTTTCACCGCGCACCGAAAAACCGATGATGACGACGTGGACATGCGCTTTGTCGGCGGCCTCGGAATCCCACACGAAGGTGCGCCAGGCAAAATCGATGCGGACGTCAAAGCGGCTCATGAGCGTATGCCACACGGGGTAGACCTGCTCGCCTTGGGTAATGGAGTTCGTCGAGACGAGGGCGCAGCGCACGCGCGGGTTTTGCGTCATGTACTCGCCGGCCTTGTAGTACCAGCCGCACACATAATCGAGCGAATTTGCCAGCTTCACCTTGCCAAAAAGCCCCACCACCTCGGATTTTTGCTGTGCAGAGCACATCGACGAACCGTAAAACGGCGGGTTGCCCACGATGTAGCTGCACTGCGCGGGCGGCAGCAGATCTGCCCAGTCGGTCAAAAGCGCGTTGCTCTCGAGGATGTTTCCGTTGCTTTTCAACGGCAGGAAATCGACGGCGGTCTGCAGCACCTCTGCCGTGGCGTCGAGGGCCTGCTCCTCGGCGATCCACAGGGCGGTCTTTGCCACGGACACGGCGAAGTCGTTTATCTCGATGCCGAAGAACTGGTCGATGGACACCTTCACCATCAGCTCGCCGCCCATGTCGAGCGCCGTCTGCCCGACACCGTGGCCGCCGCGCCCGCCGCCCATGTCGCGTAGGCTTTCCAGCACGCGGTTTTCCAGGCGGCGCAGCGAAAGGTAGCTTTCCGTGAGGAAGTTGCCCGAGCCGCAGGCGGGGTCGAGGATGCGCAAGGACGCGAGCTTGTCTTGGAAGGCGTGCAGCTTGCGGCGGCGGTTCTTGACCACCTTCTCGCCCTCGATTGCGGCCAGCTCGGCGCGCAGCTCGTCGAGAAACAGCGGGTCGACGACCTTGTGGATGTTTTCGATGGAGGTGTAGTGCATGCCGCCCTCGCGGCGCGTGGCGGGGTTTAGGGTGGACTCGAAGACCGCGCCGAAGATGGTGGGGCTGATGTCGCGCCAGTCGAAGGCGATCGAGGCGTTTAACACGAGGTCGGTGCGCATCTGCTCGGTGAACTGCGGCACGACGATGCCCGCCTCGGAAAACAGGCCGCCGTTCACGTAGGGAAAGGCCGCCAGCTCCTCTTCGAGGTAGGGGTCGCGCAGGTTTTGCGTGCCGCCGCTGCCGTCCGGCGTGTCGAGCACCGCAAACAGGTCGAGCAGCGCCTGGCGCATCTGGGGCGCGGGAAAGCGGCGCAGGTAGTCGCCGAAGGCTTGGCGGCGCTGGAGCAGGTCGGCGTCCTCGGCGTAGAGCAAAAAGACGATGCGCACGATCAAGACGTTTAAGCTGCGCTGCTCGTGCGCGTCATCGGCGAGGTTTTTGTACTGGCCCTCGAAGGCGCGGTAGAGGTCGCCCACGATTTGGCCGGCCTTCACCGACAGCTCCTTTTCGCGCACGAGGCGGCTGCCGGTCTTGTCGGTGAAAAACGCGAGCAGGTGCAGCTGGTCGGGCAGCTCGTCGAGGGCCAGGGAGACGTAGGCCTCGAAGTCCTCGCGGTGCAGGTCGTAGATGCGGAACTCGTCAAAGTTGCAGGTGACGATCCAGCGCGGGCGCACAGAGCCGGGCAGGTTGTCGGCGTACCATTTCGCCTGCTGGAAGGGGGTCTCCTCGCCGGCTT
>CAVECB010000064.1:0-3299 GCA_963614215.1 Ruthenibacterium lactatiformans | reverse complement strand
CCTCATTCGTAGAGGGCGCATTGGCGCTCGATAAAGTGATAGTACTCGTCGCACTCGTCTTGCAGCTGTTTGAGCAGCTCCTCGTTGCCGGGCTTGAAGAGGTGCTTGAAGCGCCCTTGCGGCTTGAGGTAGTCGACCAGCGGCTTGCGCTCGCCGCGAATCGGGGTCATGCTCCACTCGCCGTGGTCGACCTCGAACAGCGGCCACGCGCCGGTATCGACGGCCAGCCGCGCAATCTCGACCGTGGAATCGGCTGGGATGCGCCATCCGCGCGGGCAGGGCGCGAGCACGCACAAAAACGCCGGACCCTTCACCGCGAAGGCCTTCTCCGCCTTCTTCGTCAAATCGCGCCAGTTGCCGATGGACGCCTGCGCCGCATACGGGATGTGGTGCGCCGCCATGATCGTCGTCAGGTCCTTGCGCACCTGCTGCTTGCCCTGTTGCTGCGTGCCGACCTCCGACGTGGTGGCCCAGGCGCCGTGCGGCGTGGCCGACGAGCGCTGGATGCCCGTGTTCATGTAGGCGTTGTTGTCGTAGCACACGTAGACCATGTCGTGGCCGCGTTCCATCGCGCCAGACAGGCTCTGAAAACCGATGTCGTAGGTGCCGCCGTCGCCGCCGAACGCGCAGAACTTAATCTCTTTGTCCGCCGGAATCTTGCCCGCGCGCTTCAGGCCGCAAAACGCCGCCTCGACGCCGGACATGGTCGCGCCCGCGTTGGCAAACGCGTTGTGGATGAAGGAGGTATCCCAGCTGGAATACGGATAGACGGTCGTCGAGACCTCCAGGCAGCCGGTCGCGCTACCGCAAACCACCGGGGCGTCGCCCGCGCCCATGAGCACCTGGCGCACGCAAATCGACGCGCCGCATCCCGCGCACAGACGGTGCCCGCCGGCAAGGCGCTGGGGAAGTGCAGAAAGTTCCTTGATGTTAGCCATGTCGCTTCTCCCCTTTCCTTATCGGTATCCCAGATAGCCGGTCGCCGCGTCAAGCTTGCCCGCCGCGAGCTTTTGCAAATCGGAGTAGACCTGCTCCATCTGCTCGCAGGTGACGTCGTGGCCGCCCAGGCCGTACACGTAGTTCTTCAGAGGGATGGCCTTGCCCGCCGCGTACAGCGCCGCCGCCACCTCGTGGCCGACGGGCGCGAACTGGCCAGAGAAGTTGTCGGAGCGATCAAGCACCGCCACCGCCTTCGCGCTAGACAGCGCCGCCACAAGCTCTTCTGCCGGGAAGGGACGCAGCACGCGGATGCGCGCGACGCCGGCCTTCACCCCTTGTTCGCGCAGCTCGCGGGCCACATGCCGCGCGTTGCCCGCGCACGAACCCAGCACCACGATGGTGAACTCCGCGTCCTCGCAGCCGTAGCAGTCCACGAAATCGAAGGGGCGGCCGCAAATCTTGGCCCACTCGTCGCCAATCTTTTTCACCACGGGCTTGCTCGCCTCGGCCACGTCACGCAGCGCCTTGTGCAGCTCGAAGTAGGTGTCCTGGTCGGCAAACGACCCGTGCGTGACGGGGTTGTCCGTGTCGAGCAGCGGGTAAATGGCCTTGTTCTCGCCCACGAACTTCTTCACCGTCGCGTCGTCCATCAGCTCGCAGCGCTCCATCGCGTGCGTGGTGATGAAGCCATCGAGCGTCGTCATGACGGGCAGGCGCACCGCCGCGTCCTCGGCCACGCGGATCGAGATGAGAGTGTTGTCGTAGGCCTCCTGCGCCGTCTCGGCGAAAAAGAGCAGCCAGCCCGTGTCGCGCGCGCCCATGACGTCGGAGTGGTCGCCATGGATGTTGATGGGCGCGGACAGGGCGCGGTTGGCGTTGGCCATGACGATGGGCAGGCGCATACCGGCCGCGATGTGCAGCTCCTCCCACATATAGGCCAGGCCCTGGCTGGAGGTGGCGGTGAAGGTGCGCGCGCCGGCCGCCGACGAGCCGATGCAGGCGCTCATGGACGAGTGCTCGGACTCGACCGCCACGAACTCCGTGTGCACGCGCCCGTTGGCCACGTGCTTGGCGAAGCCCTCGACGATGGTGGTCTGCGGGGTGATGGGATACGCGCACACGACGTCCGGGTCTGCCTGGCGAAACGCCTCGCACACCATCTGGTTGCCGGTCGCGGAAAGCACCGTTTGCTTTGCTGCCATGTCTACTTCGCCTCCTTTGCCTCAGACTCGAGGATCATGTGCAGGGCGCCGAACTTGCATTCCTTCACGCAGATGCCGCAGCCCTTGCAGTGGTCGTAGTCGATGCCGACCATCTGGCCGTCTTTTACGACGATGGAGGAATCGGGGCACATCACCCAGCACAGCATGCAGCTCGTGCAGGTGTCCGAATCCCACACCGGGCGCTCGGCACGCCAACCGCCCGTGATGTAGTCCTTCGAGTTGCCGGCCTCGATCTCGACCGCGCCGATGGGAAACTCAGCCGCCTTCCACTCGTGGACCTTGGAAACGTCCCAATGCTTCGTCATGCCGTCTGCACCTCCTCGTACGCGCGCTCGACGCTTTTTAGGTTCGCGTCGATGATCTCTTGGGTGAACTTCGCACCGAAAGTGCTCTTCAGGTGCTCGGTGAAGGAGTCGAGCGGCACGACGCCCGTGACCTTGCTGACGGCCGCGACCATCGGCGTGTTGGGGATGTTGCGCTTGATGGTCTGCATGGCGATGCCAGTCGCGTCCACTGTGGCCACGGCAACGTCGTCGGCCACGCCCAGTTTCTTACGGGCCTCGGCCGGCGTCATCGTCGTGTTCAAGATGACGGAGCCGCCCGCCTCGATGCCCGCCGTCACGTCCTCGATGTCGAGCAGCGTGTCGTCGAGCACCACGACAATCTGCGGGTTGGTGATGTTGTTGTGCACCTCGATGGGCTCGTCGCAGACGCGGGTGAACGCCTTCAGAGGGGCACCCGTGCGCTCCGGTCCGTACTCGGGCATGGCCTGCATGTAGCGGCCCTGCGAGAGCGCGGTCTCGGCCACGAGCTTGGCTGCGGTCACAGCCCCCTGTCCTGCTCGGGCGTGCCAGCGGATCTCGGTCAGTTTTGCCATCGGGTCTCTCCTTTCCTCTCGTTTTATCTAGAATGAAGATAAAAACATCCCACGCGAACATGGGTTTCGGGATAGATTATGCGAGGGCGAGGGGGGCGCACAAGCGGGTAAACCGCCCAGAGGGCAAATGCCCCCGTGGGCGTGTTTTCTAGCGTTCCAGCGCAAGCTCCACGAGGGTGCGACACAGCGAGCCGAACTCGAGGCCGGCGCGTGCGGCACCGTCGAGTCCAGACTCGCTCAGCAGCTTTCGCCCCAGTCCC
>CAVECB010000063.1:0-3355 GCA_963614215.1 Ruthenibacterium lactatiformans | reverse complement strand
TATTCACGTCACTATGCAGTTTGGAAATGATTAGTAAATTTTGACGCGAATGTGCGGGAATGTGCGCAAATGCACGGGAACTTGAAACAAGGCGCCGGATATTCGCTCCCTTATTTCAAGTTCATACGCTGAATTGAAATAGCGGGCGGCACATCGGGGTGCGTCAGGGGCGGGTGAGGTGCGGGAGGCGGAGAGACACTTGCCAGACACGACGCCACGCGGCTTACGACATGCTTGGGACAAGGGTTTTTCGTCGTCTGCAAGGCCTGGGAAGTGCCGATTTTGGCCGGTGTGAGTGTGATAAACTCTCACAAAAAAATGTGATTTGTCAGCGATTTTGAATGTGAGAAAAGGAGCGCGCACATGGCGGAGTCGGTTTTGGCACGCTGCGAGCAGATTAAGAGCCAGGCACGCGACGCGCGCAGTCTGAGCTACACCGAGCTGGCTCGCAGCAAGGACTGGAGAGACGAGCTTGGACGCGCCGGAATTCTCAAGGTCACGGGGGCACGCGGCCGCACAGAAGACGCCTGGGTCGTATCCCAAAGCTACATGGACGCCCTGGTCGAGCTGGTCGAGCAGGCTGAGGAGGCTGACGAGGACAGGCAAGTGAAGGCGATGCTTGCCGCCCGCGAGGACTATCAGAACTGGATGCAGGGCGACGAGCTGGCAAGCGCCGCGATGGCCAGCTACCTCGAACGCCGCGCGGCTTTTGGGGAGGCGCTCGATGGCCATAGCTGACGACCTTGCCGCCCAGGCGATCTTTCGTCTTGCCCACGTCCCGGGCACCGCGATGGACCCGGACGCGCTCGCAGAAGACGTGGCCCTGCTCGCTGCTTCCTTTCCCGACGAGGAGGAGTTTCTCAAGGCGACGCTTGCGACGGAAAAGGCCATGGCCGCCGTCGCCCAGGGCAAGGTCACGAGCGCGGCGCCTCTCGTGGGCGACCATGCCGGCTGGAACAGCTACCACTACCAGCACTGCGTCGCTCAAGGCCAGAAGGCGGACATGCGGCTCGAATGGAAGCCTGCCGCAAACGGCGTGCTCGTCCGCGCCTTCGGCCACCGCCACGTCCCGGCCGACTTCTGCCGCCGGGTTTCGGCGCGCAGGAGCGGCGGCGCCTGAACTGCCGGGCCTCGCAGGTAAACACGAGTGGCGTGCTACAATGTCCATACAATGTTTCACAGGAGGCAGCTATGACTACCATGAGCATACGGGTCGACGAGGCCGAGAAGCAGCAAGCCGCGGCCGTGGCGGAGTATTACGGCTTCGACCTGTCGAGCGTCACCAGGGCGTTTTGGAAGCAGATGATTCGCGAGCAGCGGATTCCCCTCTCTTTGGGAAACGCGGAGCCGAACGCGGAGAGCCTAGAAAGCTTGCGCGAGATCGACGAGATGGCCGCATAGGCGTGCTCTATCGCTATGTCGTAAATGCGGTGCATGATGCATTCGATTTCGGGGTCGTTGGCGGGGACAAGCGCCCGCATCGCTGCGGTGCGGCATCGATTTTTCCAATCAGCGCGTTCACCCACTCGACCGCTTCGCCGGCACTGGTAGCCAAATCGCCGACAGGGAGCTGGTCGGCATATGCCAAGCGCCATCCTTTTCCCTCTTCGACGACGGGTGGCCAGTCCTGCATTTTGCGGTACGCAAAAAGCCTCTCGCACGCAGTCCTCACGTCGGAATAGTCCCCCTCGTATATGGCATCGAGGAGCTGAAGGTCGATAAGGTCGTGAGCCCGCATGCTCCCAGCGGCGCTCACCGCGTGGAGCTTTTGGGCGATTTGGTGGCGCAGCGCCATGACAGAAACGGCCTCGAGAGGCGGAAATCCCAGCGCCCCGAGAATTGCGTTGGCATCTCGCGGAACGACAAAATCCGCGTCTGCGGCGGCACCCACCTCGTCATGGCCGACCTCGAGTTCCACGCTCATCCAAGGTTTGCCGTTGTACGAAAGCTTCACCGCGAAAGGCTGCATCACATAACGCGTGGGCACGTCCTTCGGGTGCGCTTTTCTCCCTGCGGCCAAAGTGCCCGTGAAGCCCTCCCAGCCCTTGGCGAGGGCGGCATCGAGTTCATCGGCAAATTTGTCCAAGGTGCCACGCCTGACCACGTCCAAGTCCGTGGTGAATCTGGTCGCCCCGTCGCCCAAGCGTAGCTTTATCGCGCTTCCGCCTTTGACGGAGCCGGCCGGCAGCATCTGGGCAACGAGCGCGTTTGCCACCACGATGCGCTTTGCGACGAAATCCGCCCTCCCGACGGCCTTCTCCAGCGCAAGGTCGAGGTTTCGCCTGCTATTCGGCCTTTTCACCATTGTCCGCACCCCCTAGCTTTTTTATCAGGAAGCGAAACTGCCGCTCGTCGATCAACCCTTCCTCCCGCGCTGCCCGCGCCGCAGCTTCCAGGCGCTCGGGAAGCATCTTGTCCTTGCAGGAAAGGATGGCGTCGTAAACGCTTTGACAGGGGATGCCGTCGTAGATCATGACCCGCTCGGAATCCTTTGCTTGCTCGACCCTGAAGTTTTCGGGCAGCTTCTTTCGCACACGGCGCGGGGTCGCCACGAAAAAACGGTTGGGGTTCGTGGGCGCGAGATCTAGCATGGCGATCACGGACTCTCCGTACAGGAATGCGTCGGGGCCAATCGTCGCCACGGCCCAGGCGTATGCGTCGCCGGGTTCGGGCACCCACTGCACGAGTTTGTAGAGTCCGTGCCCCACCCTCGTGATGCGGCCGCGCCTCGCGTACTGGACGAGCTCGTTGTTGCTCACCCCCGCTTGCCGTGCCTGGGCGGAGCTGATCAGCCCGTGATTGTCGGCAGCAATCTCGTATATCTCATCGTATTTTGTCATGGCAAAAGTATAACGAAAACATACTACTTTTGGCAAGTTTTTGAAAAAGGGTTCGCGAGGAAGGCGCTAAGATAAGCTCCGCAGAAAATGCGGGCACGGGTGCACACGCGGTGAAGGCAGGGGGCACACCCGGGCGCGGGGCAAACTTAGACGCGCACGGCACACGTGAAAGACGGCAGGGAAGGGGCGGCGCAGATGAACGCAGCCGAACAGCGGCAGGCGGCAAAGGAGTTCGTGAAGCGCTGGCAGGCCATGCCGTGCGTGGAAGAGGAGCACTCGCGCAGCTTTTGGATCGAGCTGGCAGGCGACGTCTTGGGCATCCCCGACCCCACGCGCGTGCTGGAGTTCGAGCGCAAGGTGAAAGGCCGCAAGATCGACGTCTTCTACGAGGACATGGGCGTCTTGATCGAGCAAAAAGGGCGCGGCATATCGCTGGACAAGGCCAGCGAGCGCAGCAAGAAAGCCGGCGAGGAGACCCCCTTCCAGCAGGCGAAATGGTACGCCGACAACCTGCC
>CAVECB010000062.1:0-3532 GCA_963614215.1 Ruthenibacterium lactatiformans | reverse complement strand
AGCCCGAGTCCTTGTACCAGCCCTTGAACACGTAGCCGTCGCGCGTCGGGTCGTCCGGCTTTTCTACCTTGCCCTCGTCCCTCAGCAGTTGCTCGTCCACATCGCTTCCGCCCTTGGTGTCGAACTTCACGAGGTAGCCGCCCATGGCGAACGCAGGCTGCACGCCGCCCGACGTATACGATCTCGCGGTCACGACGTTGAAGTTGCCCACCTTGTTTCCTTTCCAGGCGAAGTAGTTCGTCCAGGAAGCCACAGCGGTGATGGGCGTGCGCACCCACACCCACGGCCAGGTGTATCCCGTCTGGTAGTTGCCCGCGCGGGTCGTGACGCCGTACGCGTAGTTTGCCGTCTTGCCGAAGTCAATCGTCGGCGCCGACACGATGTTGTTGTAGTACGCGTATTGCGACCCCTCGTTCACCGTGGTGTAGGCGTTGTTCGTAGACCCCGTCAGCTCCGACAACGACAAAATGAAAATCTTGTTGTCGCAGGTCTCGGTGTCGGTCGAGCCGCCGCCCTTCGAGGTCGTCTTGGAGACGGTGAACAAATCGTTGGTAAATGCCGTGTTGAAGCTGTTGTAGATCGTCCCGGAGTTGACGTTTTGGTACAGCAGCGAGCCGCCCCAGCCGCCGGAACTGGTGTCGGTCGCGTACATCTGCTGGCCGGCCGGCAGCTCGAAGACCGACTCGAAGGTCAAAACGGAGCTGTCGGAGTCGTGCTCGCCCACGTTGATGATGCGGGCTTCCACGTAGTCGTTGTTTGCCGTCGCCCCCTTGCCATCGGCAGTGGTGCCATTCCACTTCGTGTACAGGTGGTAGGCGTCGCTTGTCATCATCTCGTAGTACTCTTTGAGCGTCGAGTCGGCGGTCGAGACCGTCTTGCCCTCGGCCAGCTCCTTTTTCATCGTCTTGATGTCGGCCTCGATCTCGGCGTAGGATTTCTTGACGTTTCTGTCCGCACCGGAGTAATTGGCATTGTCCTGCAGCGACGTGGCTGCGGTGTTGCCGGTCGTCATCTTGTACGACGGGCCAATCCAGTATTTCGTCGCGTCGCCGTCGGGCACCCAGTTGGCATACAGCGTGATGTCTGCCGTCGGCGTCCACGTCGAGAAGTCCACCTTGTTGGCCGTCTGGCACGAGGCCTCGGTGTACCAGCCTTCAAGCTTCAGACCCTCCGCGCTGCCGTACTCGCTTGCCGTCGGGGCCGTGGCTTTGGCGCCCGAAAGCACGGTCTGCGTGGCCGCCTGCGTGCCATGGCCGTTCGAGTTGAAGGAGACGGTGTAGGCGTCTCCGCCGAAGGTGAAGCACGGGGCGACGCCCATCATAAGGCTCGCCGCGCCCGTCGCGCCGCCAAACTCGCCGCTGCCGGTGCCGCCCGAGGAGTAGAGGCAGTAGTAATGCGAGGTACTGGACTGCTTCGCGTTCGGCGAACGCAACCACATCATCGAGTTGTTCGAGTTCGTCACGTTGGCACCCGCCCTCGTCTGCTGGAGGGAGATGAGCGCCTGGTTTTTCGTCCAGTTGTTCAGCGGGATTCCGCTCCAGAACTGGTACACGTTGCCCTCGTTTTCCACATTGCAGCCCTTGTGGAAAACGCTGTTCACGTGCTCTTGGTAGGCCATGATCCACAGCTTGTCCGTCGTGTACTTCACCGTGTTGTCGACGGCCGTCGTGGAAGTGCCGGTGGTGGAATCCGTGGTCGTGGTCGAGCCCTGGCGATAGAACTTCTTCACCGAATATATGTCGTCGGTAAATCCTGTGTTGAACTGCGTATATATGCTGCCGCCCGCCTGCATCGCCGTGTGAATCAAAGACGAGCCCCAGCCGCCCTCGTTCGAGTTGGTCGTCTTGTGCTGGTAGGAGGTCGTCAGGGCGTGCGTCGCCTGGAACGTGAGCGCCGACCCGTCGGATTGCAGCGTCGACCCGTCCGCGCTGTCGCCGATGGCGGAATGCTCGCCGACGTTGATGATTCTGAACTCGACATAGTCGTTTGCCGCCGTGCCGGTGCCCACCTTCGTGTAGAGGTGGTACTTGTCGGCTTTCATCAGCTTCGTGTAGTACGCGGTGGTGGCGAGGTCGCCCCGGCGAATCTTCGCCACGTCCGCCTTTATTTCGTCAGCGGTCTTCAGCACGCACGTCGTCTCGCTGACGTAGTTGCCGCCGCTTGCCACCGCATTCGAGGCCGAGACGACGTTTTTGCCCTGCGTGAGGTATTTGGACCCCGGCGAAATCCAGTAGACCTTGCTCAGACTGTCCGTCGGCTTCCAGTTCGCGTACAGCGTCGTGCTGGTCGTGAAGCTGAAGTCCGTGATTGCATCGCCGCTGCAAGCCGCGTTGTCGTACCAGCCGCCGAAGACGAGGCTGTTGGCGTCATATCCGGTGATGTCGGCCGCCGTGTAGCCGTCCACCTTGCCGTCGGAGATGAGCTGCTGGGCCACCTGGTCGCCATGCCCTTGCATATCGTAGGTGACGGCCGGGCGCCCGAACGAGAAGCACGGCGAGAAGCCGTGGGACTCCGTGACCAAGAAGTCGTCGCCGTAGGCGCCTTCCGGGGTGATTGTGTGAAACGCGGTCGAGCCGTCTTCGTAGCCTGCGGTGCGCAGCCGCCAGTACGAAGTGCTCCACTCCTCGCCCGTCGCGACGTTGCCGGCGCGCGTCTGCAAGGCCATGCACGGGTTCGCGGTGCGGTCGCCGTTCAGCGTCCTATCTGCGTACCAAGCATACTGCACGCCCTCGCTGCCGTAGTCCGGGGCCAGCTGGGTGTAGGCGGCGTTGTGCGTCCAGCTCTGCGTGGTCACCTCGCCAACCGACAGCAGCCAGAACTTGTCGTAGGTCGTGTTCATCCTGTCGTTGATGGGCCAGCCGCCGTCGTAGGAGACCTTCTTGGTCGAGGCAAGCGCGTTCAAGAACTTCGAGTTGAAGTAGCTCGTCCCCTGCGTCATGTCGTTGATGGCCGCACGTATGTCGCAGTCTTTCCAGCCGCCGTCGTTGTAGGCAGTCGAGTTCATCTGCAGCGCCGTGGGCATGGTGTGCGTTGCCTGGAAGGTCAACACCGAGTTGTCCAGGTCGGTGCTGTCCGAGGAAGCCTGGTGCGCGCCCACCTGGATGATGCGCGCCTCGAGGTACTTGTCCTCGTCGGCCGTGGCGTCAGAGCCCTTGTACACCGTGTAGAGGTGGTACTTGTCCTCTTTCATAAGCGTCGTGTAGTAGTTGACGGTCTCCCTGTCGCCGTCGATGAGCTTTTGGATATCGGCTTGGATTTCGGCAGACGACTTCAAGACGTTCGTCGTCGCGCTGACGTAGTTGTCGGCGTTGGCCACCGCGGCGCTGTTTTCGCCTTGCGCCACATATTTGGAGGCAGGGCCTATCCAGTAGGAGTCGAGGCCCTGTTCGTCGTCTGTGGTAGGCACCCAATTCGCATAAAGCGTGAGCGGGGTGGAGTCGGTGACGAGGGTGGTGAAGTCGTATTTGTTGGCCGTGCTGCACTTCGCGTCCGTGTACCAACCCTCCAGGGTGAGGCCTGTGGAGGTGCCCAC
>CAVECB010000061.1:0-3553 GCA_963614215.1 Ruthenibacterium lactatiformans | reverse complement strand
CTCCACCCCGCTCACGCTCTACGCGAACTGGATTCCGGCCGCCGACGGCGACGCCTTGAAATACTGGATTGCCCCCGCGTACAGATGCACCACGGGCAATACTGCCGTGGGCACCGACGTGAACATGGAAAACACCGCCAATTACGTGAAGGAGGAGTGGAACGTCAAGAAGAGCTACGCCGAGATCCAAGAAGACCTCGCCGTTTTGTCCGACACCGACCATGCCACCTACAACACCGACAAGTACAACGAGGTCTTCGCCGAGTACGAATCGTTCATGAAAAACGACGACTATCACCTCTACTGCAAATACAACGCTGCGACGACCACGAACAAAGACGACTACGTGGAGTTTCGTATCTTGCAGGTGGGCGCGCATTCCGCCAACGGCGTCTCGGACGGCACGGCACTCACCTTCGAGGCCACAAACGCGCTGCCGTTGTCGTATATCCCGAACAAAACCGACGAGAATAAGGGCGGCTGGGCTGCGAGCACCATCTACGAGGCGATGCAGGCAGGCGGCGACGTCTACAACCTCTTTCCCGAGGCGCTGCAAAACGACGCGCTCTCCATCGTGAAGAACTCCACGTCCGGCGGCGGCTCGGACATAAAGCCCGCGACCGAGCAAACGGGCAGCGCCGTGAGCAAGTTTTGGGTCGCTTCCGTCTCCGAAATCCGCGGTTTCGACAGGGAGGGCTACAAAGACGAGGGCGACCAGTACGCCTACTACAAGAACATCGGCGTGGACGCGACGGTCGCGGCCGACACGAATTACCTCTCCGCGATGCCCTCGTTTTTGAAGAAGGGCTACACGAGGGCCGGAAACAGGCCGACGAGCACGTACTACGGCACCACCAACGGCTTCCTTATCTTGAGGAGCCCGCGGACGAACTCGACTGTCGGGTGGAGCTGGCAATACGCGCTCGACTCGAACGCCACCACGTCCATCACCGCGCATACCACGGCCACGGCCGTCAACGGCGTCACGCCCTGCTTCAGCCTCGGTGCCACGAGCGGCAACAAGGTTGTCTTCGACACGCAAGGCCACGGCGCGAACGTGGCCGAGCAATACGTCGCGACGGGTGCCACGGCAAACGACCCGACGGCAGACGTGGGAACTTTCGATGGCCTGACCCTCGAGGGCTGGTACAACAACCCCGCGTGCAAGACGACGGACTCGACGGACGGCGTGGCGAACAAGAAGTGGACCTTTGCCACCGACACCGTCGATTCGTCCATCACGCTTTACGCGAACTGGATCCCCACCACCGCCGAGACGACCAACAACTACTGGCTTGCGCCCGCGTACAAGTGCACCACGGGTAGCACCGCCGTGGGCACCGACGTGAATGTGGAAAACACCGCCAACTACGTCAACCCCGAGACGAACGTGAAGAAAACCGCCGCCGAGATTCAATACGACGTGAAGCGCATGCAAAGCGGCGACAAGAAGGTCATCGCCGAGTACAAGGAGTACATGGCCAACGACAGCTATCACCTGTACTGCAAGTACAACGGTTCCACCGGCACGGGGCTTGACGACTATTTGGAGTTTCGCATCATCCAGGTGGGCGCGCACACGGCCAACGGCGCCTCAGACGGCACGCAGGTCACCTTCTGCGCGGTCAACGCCATGCCCTATGCCGAGACCATCGGCAACACAAACAAGACAATCCAGCCCACCAACGCTGGCGGCTGGGGGTCTTCGGTGCTGTACTCCGCCTTGAACAGCGAGGGCGGCACGCTGTACTCGAAATTCCCCACGGGGCTGGTTAACGACGCGGCGACGGTGGGCAAGTACTCGACCAACGGCGGCGGCACCGCAGCCGCGCCCGCCACTGCCCTTACGTCCTTCAACTCGAAGTTTTGGGTCTACTCCCTCACCGAGCTGACGGGCTACGAGGAAGCGGGATTCACGAGCGAGGGCGCCCAGTACGACTACTTCAAGAACATTGGCGTGACCGCTTCTTTGCAAAAGGTTGGCTATCTGAACGTGCCCACCGCCATCACCAACTCGTGGCTCACGAGAAGCGGCGCGGAGCCGAGGAAGGCCTCGGGCCCCGTCTACAACAAGTTTTGGGCGTTTCGCTCGCCTGATACGACGAGTGCCGAGAACTGGACCTGGGGCTATGTGACAGGCAACAACATCCGCTTCCACGACATCACCATGCGCGGCGAAAACGCCATCTTGCCCTGCTTTGCCTTCAGCGGAAATAGCGCCGTCACCTTCGACATGCAGCAGCACGGCGAGGCGCAGTCGGTGCAGACCCAGTACGTGGCAAACGGCGGCAAGGCAAGCGCGCCCACCGTCTCCGACACGAGCGGCCTGACGCTTGAAGGCTGGTACAACAACAAATGGTGCCGCACGGAAGGGACGACGGGCACCACCGCAAACAAGCGCTGGGACTTCGACACCGACACCGTCACGGCAGACACCACGCTGTACGCGAACTGGGTGCCGACCACGACGGAGACGGCCAAGTACTGGCTGGCCACGTCGCGCTCGAAGACGACGGGCAACACCACCGTGGGCACCGACGTGAACGCCTCCAACGACAACTACGTCTCCGAGGAGTGGCGCGTCCAACGCTCCAGCGAGGAGATACAGGCAGACGTGAAGAAGATTCGCGAGGGCGACCAGACGGTCATAGCCGCGTGGAAGCAGGTGATGAACGAAGAGAACTACCACCTGTACTGCAAGTGGAACAACTCGACGGGCACGGGAGAGGACGACTATCTCGAGTTCAGGGTTATTGGCGTCGGCACGCACTCGGCAAACGGGGTCTCGGACGGAACTGCGCTCACGTTCCAGCTGACGAGCGCGCTGCCGTTGGCCAGCGACATGCTCTACGCGGCTGACAATACGGGCGGCTGGAAGAGTACCCGGCAGTACTACAACCTCAACAACGCCTCGGGCACGTTGTACCCCAAGTTCCCGGAGGCGCTGCGCGACGACGCTATGAACGTGTACAAGGATTCGGTCGTCGGTGGCGGGTCGTCTGCCGCGCCCGTGACGACTTTGGGCGGCGGCTGCGCGAGCCAGTTTTGGCCCATCTCGGTCAGCGAGCTGACGGGCTACACTGCCGCCGGCTATGTTGGCGAGGGCGACCAATACGAGAAGTACAAGAACATTGGCATCGTCGCCACGGAGGCCACCTCGATTTCTGCCTCGTGGGGCATCGGGCTCGAATGGCAGCCTGCCCTCACGGGGTTGAAGCACACGAGAAGCGGGGCGCAGCCGACGGGCGCGAAAAACCCCTGGTTTGCGCTGCGCTCGAAACCGACGGTAAACACGACGGGCTGGTCGTGGGTCGGCCACAGCTGGGACGAACCCGGCACCAACTTCATCTGCTATGCGCATGCGGCGGGCTACAACTGCATCAACCCCGTCACTCCGTGCTTTGCGTTTGGCGGGTTCAAGGTCGCGTTCGAGGCAAACGGCGGCACGAAAGTGGACACGCAGTATGTCGACTACGAGGGCAAGGTCGCAAAGCCGGTCGACCCGACGCGCGACGGCTACGTGTTCAAGGGCTGGTACAAGGACTCGGGCTGC
>CAVECB010000060.1:0-3847 GCA_963614215.1 Ruthenibacterium lactatiformans | reverse complement strand
GTGACCTTCCAGGTGTTCTCGCTCACCTTCATGCGCGGTTGCCAGGCGCCGCCCGCCTCGCGGATGGCGGCCAGCTTGTAGACGCCGCCGAGCGCAGGCTGGCCGAAACCGCAGGACAGGTGGGTGCCCACGCCGAGCGCCGTATAGCTCGCGCCCTGCTCGTTGAGCGAGGTGATGGTGTATTCATCGAGGTCGTTGGACAGCACGATGCCCACCTCGGGAAAGCCGGCCGCATCGAGCATCGCGCGCGCCTTTTTCGACAGCCAGGCAAGGTCGCCGGAGTCGATGCGCACCGCCAGCAGCCTCTCGCCGCGCGCGCGCATCTCGCGGGCGACGATGATGGCGTTTTGCACGCCGCGCTCCACGTCGTAGGTGTCCACGAGCAAGACGGCGTTGTTGGGGAAAGCGCGGGCGTAGGCGCGGAAGGCCTCCAGCTCGTCGTCGAAGGCCATGACCCAGCTGTGCGCGTGCGTGCCCGAGACGGGAATGCCGTACTCCTTGCCCGCGAGCACGTTTGCCACGTTCGCGCATCCGCCCACAAACGCGGCACGGCTTGCGCTCATCGCGCCATCCGGGCCTTGGGCGCGGCGCAGGCCAAACTCGCTCACGGGGCGGCCTTGCGCGGCGCGGCAGATGCGGGCGGCCTTCGTGGCGATGAGGGTCTGGAAATTCACGCCGTTCAAAATAGCGGGCTCGAGCAGCTGGCATTGGAGGAGGCTGCCCGTCACGCGCACGAGCGGCTCGCGGGGAAAGACCACGCTGCCCTCGGCCGGCGCGTCGATGTCCACGGTCAGCGGGGTCGCGGCCAGCCACTCGAGGAAGGCGGGGTCGAAGAGGGTGCCGCCGCCCGGTGCGGGCAGGTCGGCCAGGTAGGTGATGTCGTCGTCGGTGATGGCGAACTGTTCGGCTAGGCGCACGACCTGGTCGAGGCCGCACAGCACCGCGTAGCCGCCGTCGAAGGGGTTTTCGCGAAAGAAGACGTAGAAACAGGCCTGCGCGTCGGCCTTGCCTTGCTGCCAATAGCCCTGCGCCATCGTCAGTTCGTAGAGGTCGGTCATCAGCGTCAGGTTTCGGGGCATGGGACACGCGCCTTCTTTGTCTCGTACTGCACTCTTGCCGTTCGCATGGTAGCGCAAGAGGGTGAAAGGGGGCGCCGCAGCGCCGCGATGCGCCTTCTCAGGGCTCTCGTGCCATATGGCACGATGCGCCTTCGCAGGGTTCAAATCCCTGTTGGGTAGTAAGTGCTCTAGCTGGGGTTTTTCGATGCTATATGTTAAGAAAACTGGCGGAGGGATAGGGATTTGACGCGCCTGCTCGCGCCTTGCGGCGCTGCGCATCGCGTGGGCCTCGCGCCCTTACGGGCGCTCGACCCGCATCGTGCCATATGGCACGATGCGCCTTCGCAGGGTTCAAATCCCTGTTGGGTAGTAAGTGCTCTAGCTGGGGTTTTTCGATGCTATATGTTAAGAAAACTGGCGGAGGGATAGGGATTTGACGCGCCTGCTCGCGCCTTGCGGCGCTGCGCATCGCGTGGGCCTCGCGCCCTTACGGGCGCTCGACCCGCATCGTGCCATATGGCACGATGCGCCTTCGCAGGGTTCAAATCCCTGTTGGGTAGTAAGTGCTCTAGCTGGGGTTTTTCGATGCTATATGTTAAGAAAACTGGCGGAGGGATAGGGATTTGAACCCTAGGTACCGCTAAAAACGGCACACACGATTTCCAATCGTGCTCCTTAAGCCACTCGGACATCCCTCCGCATGAGGCTCGTGCGCCCGCAGGCGCAAGACGAGAGTATAGCAAAGTTGCGCCGCGCTCCCCAAAATTACTTGCGATTCGCAAACCGCAACGCTTCGCGTGCCTCGCGCCCCCTTTCACCGCAAGCAAGCGTTTGGCGCAATTATCGACATTCGGCGACACCCGAAGTCTGTTTTTGCACGTCAAATGTGCAATAGTGGGCATTTGGCGACAGTATCACCCCTGTTTGCCATCGCCCAATCCCCCCTTTTGCGCAAAAACGCCCTTGAAACGCGAACGAAAGCCCCGAAACGTCGCCCGATGCCGCTTTTTGCGCCAAATTCGCAGATCGTGCCATTCGTGTATGTTTCGCCTTGTCGACACCATGCCATTCGTGTATTTCGCAGGTCAAACTATATGTCGCAACACGACAGACAACCTGCACCCCAAGCCGTTGCATATCGAGAGCGACCTCGTGCGCCTGCCGCTCTATATGGCACACCTGCTCTGATGCAGCGCTACATTCATCCGATCCGCCGCCTTTGCATGCGCCCCCGCGCGCCGTACGCCTACACGCCAAACATCGTCTCGAGCAGGGCCTTGCCGGTGGTGGTGCGAAAAATCTTCTCCTTCACCGAGACGATGGCCTGCTCGGGCGAATTGCCCTCGAAGAGGTTCACGAGGAAATCGGCCTCGACAAGCGCCTGGTAGTCGATGCCGTCGATATCGGTGTAGGTGTGGTGGTGCCCCACCAGATAGGCCACGCGCTCGCAACGCTCGGCGCAAAACCCGACCTCGGCAAGCATTTTGCGCGCCGGCTCGGGGCCGAGCTCTTCTTGCAGCTCGCCGTCGTCACGGCCGTATTTCTCGAGCGCCGGGTGGATACCGATGTCGTGCACGATGGCCGCAGCCTCGAGCGTGAGCAGCGTCTCGGCGTCGAGTTTCTCGCCCACGCCGATGGTTCTGGCAAAGCTCGCGACCTTGACAAAATGCTGGATGCGCATGGCATCGCCCGCGTCAAACTCTATCATCTCGAGCATAAGTGCCTGGAGGAGCTCCTCGCGCCGGCTCACATCGCCGTTCGTGTCATTCATCTCGCTTCCTTTCTCCGGCATCGTCTCTCGCCGATCATGCCGACACAGATATCGTCTTTGCAGTTCCAAAATTGTAAACCGATACCGGTTCAGAATATGGCATATGTGCGCCGCCCCTTCTCATTGCGGCGAGAAACTCCGTGCCGCCATCCGGCAGCTCTTGTTGAAGGCTAGCGGCAAGTTTGAAGAGGCGCAGGGGCATCATAAACGCGAAGCGGCTTGAGCGCCGTGGGTAAAGTAGCTAGAATTTTGCACACATTGAGTTCGACAATTGGGGGGATTCATGGCACTCACGATAGGACTTGCGGAGGCGAGAAACAACTTCTCGAGCGTCACGGCCGAAGTAAACAAGACAGGTCGTCCCGTCACCGTACTCAAAAACAACCGGCCGTGGGTCGTCATAAACCCCGCCACACCCGACGGCTATGCTGCCCCTGCAGACCCGCTCGACATAGCGGTCGATTTCATGGACGAATACGCCGACGTGTTCAGGGAACTCGCCAGATGAGCGATTCTGTCAAACCAATAGACAAGGAAACAGCGCTGCGCATTCATGCAGTTGCAATCGAACGCTTTGGCGGATGCGACGGGATGCGAGATGAGGGGCTCCTCGAGTCCGCGCTCGCCCAACCGTTCCAAACCTTCGACAGCGTGGAGCTGCATCCTTCCATCGCCGAAAAAGCCGCATGGTATGCCTACGGAATCGCACGCAATCATCCTTTTGCCGACGGGAACAAGCGGGCGGCGGCAGCGGTTATGGGCGCTTTTCTGCGTGTGAACGAATGTGTTTTCAGGCCAAAGCCTGACGAACTGCTAGCAGCCATGACTGGCATCGCCGACGGAAGCGTCTCGCCCGACCGTCTCACAAAATGGGTCGAAGCCAATATCTTGGACAGATAATCGGGGAAAGAAGTCTGCGCGAGCATCACAACAAAACAGCCTGCATAGAGCAGCACCCCAGTCCCAATAATGAGGGGCTGAGGTGCTGTGGATAGCCCCGCACAGTGGGCACATGAGG
>CAVECB010000059.1:0-4510 GCA_963614215.1 Ruthenibacterium lactatiformans | reverse complement strand
AAGTAGCGCACCCGTTTCGGACAACCGTTCAAGGAAAGCAGGGCTCCTCGCGGGGTCCTGCTTTTTTCATATGCGAGAAATCGACCCTGTCGTTGCGCGCGAACGCCGGCCGTCAGCCCATGTGTCCTCCTTTTGCCGTCAATATTTCATCGCCATTGGCGGTGAAATGAGGACGCTAGTCATTCCACATTTAATGATCCATATTGCGTAAAATCACGAAAATCATTAGAATATGCGATATGAATAAATTCATTGAACAGGTGGAACAGGGGTCGGTGGCCGCGCCTGATCTGCCCGACTGGGCACTCTCGCATGGAGTCACCTCCTTCACCACGGAAGAGGTGGCGCACCTTTGTGGCGTTCCGGCACGGCAGGTGCCGCAGCGTCTCGCGCCCTTGCGCGGAAAGTCGAGCATCTTTTCGCCCGCCAGGGGGCTGTGGGTGCCCGTGCCGCCCGAGTACCGGACGTGGGGAGCGCCCGACCCGCTGCTCTACATCGGCGACATGATGGGTCACCTGCAGGTCGGCTACTTGGTTGGCTGGCTTGCTGCGGCTGCCCGGCACGGTGCGAGCCATCAGGCGCCTCAAGTGTTTCAGGTGGCTGTCTCGCGGACGCTAAGAAACCGCGAGGCTGGTCGCTCGCGCCTTCGCTTTCACACGAGGTCCTACGCGACGCGGGCGCCTTGTTCGCAACGCGAGCTGGCGAAGACGGGGGCGCGGGTCGCCACCCCTGGGGTGACGATGCTCATGCTCGCCGCCGATCCCGGCTTTTGCGGAGGTATGGACAATGTGGCCACTGCCGTCGTGGAGCTGGCCGAGGAAAACCCGGGATATGCCGGTGAAGTGCTGGATGCAGCAGGCTTGTTCGCCGACGCCGCGCCGCGCCGGGTGGGGCATATCTTGGACGAGTTCGGCGGCGGCGCCCCGTCGCGCCTCAGGGATTATTGCGCGAGCCTTGCCAGCCAGCCGTCGTATCTTTCGCCGTCTGCGCCCAAGGCGGGCGTGCTCGACCGCGCGTGGCACGTCGTCCTCAACGAGGAGCTCGACCCAGACCTGTGATCAGGAGAAGCGACATAGTCCAGTGGGGTGTCACGCATCCTTGGCAAAACGAGAACCAGGTCGAGCAGGATCTGCTGCTCTCGCGTGCCATGATCGAGATTGCCAACGATTCACTACTTGGCGGCGAGCTTGTCTTGCGGGGCGGCACGGCCTTCCACAAGCTTTTCTTGCCCGAACCCTACCGCTATAGCGAGGATCTCGATTTCGTGCGCACCACTGCCGGCGGCATCGGCGACGTGATGAAGCGACTTACTGCCTTGGGACGCGAGCTTGGCTTCGAGGTTCGGACTCGGATGGGGATGTATCCGAAAGTCATGTGGCGCTTCACCTTTGCCGACGGGGTGCCCGGCAAGATAAAACTCGAGATAAACACTTTCGAGCGCTCCCCTATGATGAATTTGACCGCGCGCGAGCACTCGGTCGAAAACCCCTTCTACAGCGGCTCTGCTTTTGTCCCGACGTTTGCGCCCGAGGAGCTAGTGGCCACCAAGCTGCGCGCCCTCTATCAACGCAAGAAAGGCCGCGACCTGTACGACCTGTGGCTCGCGCTCACCATCCTCGAGCTCGACCCGGAAAAGATTGCAAGCGCCTACCCGGCGTACAGGCCAGATGGTGTGACCGGCGAGGATGTTTTGGCGAACCTGCGCTTGAAACTACAAGATCCCGAGTTTCGCGACGATGTATGCGCTATGGTCAAGGCGGGTGCGCCGCACTACGACCCGGATGCGGCCGGGGAGTTGGTGGCAGCGAAACTACTGAGGCTCGTCTGAGAGATGCGGCGCTTGCATCGAGGGGTGGCGCCGAAGGGCTCCGTCGCTTTCATGCGCAGGGGGCCGATGCTGTCGTTTTCGTTTCGCGAGTATGTGCATGCGCACGACCGAAGGAAGGCTGAACGTGGCTGCGGGGGGGCGTCTTGCGTCCTCCTTTCACCGCCAATATTTTACCGTCATTGGCGGTGAAAGGATGCAAAGGATTCAGAGGCGCGTAGAAGCGCTGCCGCCGGCGCCGCAGCCGCCCTGGTAGCAGGTGGGGCGGAAATCGAGTACCTTTTGCGCGATTTCGGGCTGGGTGCGCAGCTTGACGAGCATGTTGTAGACGGCCGCCCCGTCGATCGAGACGATGCGCGGGTTGTGCGCCTTCATCGCGTAGTAGACCTCGGCCGCCGTGTGTCCGCCGATGCGCAGGGGGTTTTCGACGACGTCGAAGAAGCGCGGGCGCGGCAGATCCACGTAGGCGCAGAACTCGCGGTAGATGTCGTCGTTTTCCGGCGCGAACAGCGTCTTTTCGTAGTTCGGCCGATGCGAGAGGAAGGATTCCTCCTCGGACAGCTCGGCGTCCAGCTCGGCGAAATAGCGCCGCGCCGTTTCGCCGCGCATCGCCGTGCCCGCGGCGATTTCGGCCTGCTCTCTCTCGTACGATCCCATGGCGCGCCTCCCTTTCTCGTCCGTCCGCGCCGCCGTGGCCGGCGCGGGCTGTCCCGACACTGCCGATTGTAGATGCCTGCACGTCGCAGTGGGGCGCTCATCTTTTCCTTAGCGCTATGTCGCCGCCGGCCTGCCCGCATCGCGCGTTCCCGCATGTCGGCAAAAGGGAAAGAAAAGGAAAGAAAAGGAAAACTTAGGAAAAGGAAAATGAGCCGGCGATGCATCCCCGCCGTTCTCGTTGACAAGTGCCGGGGGGGGGGGTAGATTTTTCCCATATTCGCTTCGGGGTGCGATGAAAGGGGAAATCCATGTGGGGTATGAAACGATGCGCGGCGGGAAACGCGACCAGAAGCCTCTCGCATGCACGGGGGCTGTCGAGATGGCTGCTCGCATGTGCGGTGATTGCCGCCCTCGCGGCCGGCGGCGTTCTGTGCGGGACACCGAGTGCCCGTGCGGCTCTTCTAGGGGATTCGTCCTTGTTGCCTCTTGAGGCCGGTGCCGACGCGTGGAAACGGCTTGCCACCGACAAGGCTGTCGTCGACGAGGGGTGGAGCAACAGCAATTGGGCCATCGTGGTCGCTTCGGGCGACGATGCAAGCGCAGCTCCTGCCGCCGGGTTGGCGGGCCTGCTCGACTGCCCGATTCTCACGACCGAGTCGGGTAGCCTCAGCTCCTCGGCATCTACGCTCATCACGTCGAAGAAGGTGAAGAACGTCATCGTCGTGGGAGGCACCCCGGCGGTATCCGATGACGTGGTGTCGCAGATACGGAAACTCGGCGTCTCCGTCGAGCGCGTGGCCGGCGACACCGCCGACGAGACCGCGAACAAGGTCTACGAGCGCGGCAAGAAGGTGGCCGGCGGCTGGGCCAGCGACGCCATCGTGACCACAGCCGGCGGCTCCTACCAAAACGCGCTTTCCATCGCGTCGTATGCCTATGCGAAAAAGGCGCCGATCTTTCTCGCCACCGAAAAGGGCGGCACGATTTCCAGCGCCACCGCAAAGGCCATCAGGGCCGGCGGTTTCACCCGCACGATCATCGCGGGCGGCGAGACGGCCGTGGCCAAGTCCGTGGAGTCGCTGGTGACGAATCCGAGACGCCTCGCGGGCAACACTGTCTATGAAACCAGCAAGAAAATTGCTGAGTTCGCCGTCGCGGAGGGCATGCAGGCAGACCACATGGGCGTGGCCAGCGGCAGTCTCTATCACGATGTTTCGGTGGCCGGCGTCGCCCTGTGCGGCAAGATGAACTCGATCGTCATCTTGATGGACGCGGACAACGGCCCTGCGAACAACGACATGTACCGTCTCGTCGCATCATACAAGGAGATGCTGCAGAAGAACTGCTACGTCTTCGGCGACACGGCGGCGGTCTCTGAGGATATTTGGAGCTCGCTTTTGAAAGTGTCGGAGGGGACTGCCAAGTTCTTGGACAGCGCAGAGGTTTCGATGAGCGCCGATTCGTTTGCGTATACCTCTCGCCCGATTGCACCCGTCCCCTCTTCCGTTTCCGTGGATGGCGCCTCTCTGACGCAGGACGTGGACTTCAGACTGTCGTGGGGCAACAACGTCGATGCATGCGCCTCCGATGCCGACGGTGCGCCGTACGTCAAGCTGGTGGGGATGGGGGATTATGTGGGGGCCGTCGTCAAGACGTTCACCATCGTTTCCGCCAGCGTCGCGGATGCCACGATCTCCAAGGTCGCCGACCAGATCTACACCGGCAAGGCCATATGCCCGGAGCCTACCGTCACGGTGGACGGGCGGACGCTCGTCAAGGGGACTGACTACACGCTGTCCTACAAAAACAACGTGAACCCCGGCACCGCGACCGTGACCGTCACCGGCAAGAACAACTACACCGGCACGAAGACGGCGAGCTTCATCATCAAGGCCGCGCCTACGCCGACGCCCAGCCCCGATTCCGGCTCGGATGGCGCGGCCGCTTGGAAGCGCCTTTTCGGCAACACCGCTATCGGCACGATGAAGCAGATTGTGAACGAGGGGTGGAAGCAGAGCGATTGGGCCA
>CAVECB010000058.1:0-4562 GCA_963614215.1 Ruthenibacterium lactatiformans | reverse complement strand
AGCCCGAGTCCTTGTACCAGCCCTTGAACACGTAGCCGTCGCGCGTCGGGTCGTCTGGCTGCGTGACGTACGCCCCCGCATGCAGTAGCTGGTCGTCCACCGCGCTGCCACCGTCGCCCGTGTCAAAGCTTGCCGTCACATCGCAGCCGAAGGTAAAGCAGGGCACGATGGGCAGCTGGGCGTCGATGTTGCCTTGGTTTGTAGCGTTCGTGATGCCGTTGCCGTAGATGTAGAGCCAGTCCGCCGTTGTCGTGCTGTGCGGCGAGCGCAGCCACGCCGCACAGCTCGTCAGGTTTGTGCCATTGCGCAAATACCCGATGCTCGTGAGGGCGGGGTTTTCAGCCGTGGACGCCGCGGTGGTCGCGCCACCCAGCGTGATGCCCAGGTCTTTCCAGAAAGTGTACTGGGTGCCCTCGCCGGCAGTCGAGTTGCCGCTACCGTCGTAGAACTCGCTCAAGGCCGCAATCCACAGCGTCTCATCGAAGCTCTCCAGCGTCGAGGTGGGGCCGCCCGAGCCGGTCTTTTTCACCACGGTCATGATGTCGTCGCCTAGGCCGCCCAACGAGCTTAGGATGCTGCCGTTTAAGCTCGTGCGCAGCGGCTTGTTGCCCCAGCCGCTCACGTCGGTCTTATCGGAGTTCACCGCCATGGCCGTCGGGAGCGCGTTCGTGGCCTGGAAGGTCAAGACGCTGCCGTCGTCGTCGTGCGCGCCTATCTGGATGATGCGAAACTCCATGTAGTCGTTGTCCGCGCGCGAGGTGGCACCCGCTCCGTTGTATTTGCAGTACAGGTGGTAGGAGTCGCCTGCCATATAGGCCGCGTACTCGGCTTGCACCTCGGCGTAGCGCTCCGCCGTGTAGTAGGTGTGCGAGGTGTCGCTCAAGACCTTCACGTCTTCTTGAATCTGCGTCTGCGTCTTCACCACGCCCGTCTCGGGGTTGGTGTAGGCGTCGTTGCCCGTGCCGGTGTCGGTGCGGCTCGTAACCGTCTTGGTTGCCGGCGCAATCCAGTAGTCTTCCAGCGGCGTCCACTGCGCGTAGAGCGTGACGGTGCTTTGGCCGGACGTGGCCAGGTCTGCCACCTGCTTGTCGGTATAGCTCGTGCCAGAGCCATCGGCGGCGGTGTTCCACGAGGTGAAGCCGTAGCCGTCCTTGTAGAAGCCGTTGGCAGTGAGTGCCGTGCCGTCGCCTAGGGTGCGCCCGGTCTGGTCGGCCATGGTGCCCGAGCTTTCCCCGTTGCCGTCGAATTTCACCGTATAGCCCACACCAAAGGCAAAGGCCGGCAGCACCGAATCGTAGTAGCTCGAGCCGCTATGGTAGTAGGAAATCTGCCCCGAGGTCGCTAGCCACGACCAGCCAGTGGTGTTGCTCAAACCGGGCGAGCGCATGGCCGCAAAATCGTAATGCGTGTTGCCACCGTTGGAAGGCCTAGCGCCGCTGCGCGTTTTGTCCGCGCCCGAAAGCGCCGCTTGCACCGTCAGCGACCCGGCCGTGCCGCTTTCCACCGCCGTCACGCCGATGTTTTGGTAGTAGGCGTACTGCTCGCCTTCCAGCTTGTAGCCCGCCGCGGTATATCCCGTAGCCTCGCTCACCGACACGCTCCAGAACTTGTTCGCCGAGCCGCTGTCCGAAGCCGTGGACTTGGCGCCTGTCGTGGAGTACTTCGTCACGCTCATGGCGTCGTCGCGCAGCGCCGCAGGAAACAGCGAGTAGATGGTGCTCTTGCCTGAGACATTGTTCATCTGCTGGTAGAGCTCCGAGGCACCCCATCCGCCAGTGTTCACGTCGGTTAAGTTCACGGGGTATGCAAGCGGTATCGAGTTCACCGCGTTGAAGGTGAGTACGCTGCCGTCGCTTTGCAACGTTGTGCCGTCGGAGCTGTCGCCAATGGCGTAGTGCTCGCCCACACCGATGATGCGAAACTCCAGGTAGTCGTCAACGTTTTGCGTGGTCGCGCCCCCGTACTTGCAGTACAGGTGGTAGGTGTCGCCCGTCATGTAGCCCTGGTAGGTGTCATGGACCTTCGCGTACTCCTCGGCCGAGTAGACCTCGTGTGCCTTGTCGTTTAACACCTTCACGTCGGCCTGAATCTCGGCGGCCGACTTCACGACATTTTTCTCCTCGTCGTTGTAGCCGTTGGGGTTCGTGGTGGCGTTCCAGTCGTTGGAGACGTTCACGTCGGTGCCCGTGGCGGTGTTGCCCGTGGTCTTCTTGCTCGCGGGCGCGATCCAATATTTGTCGGTGTCGGGCTTCCAGTAGGCGTACAGCGTCGTAGGCCCGCTCACGGTGTTGGTGGAGAAGTCCCATTTCGTGGTGAACGAGGTGTCGGTGTACCAGCCGCCGAAGGTGAGTTCGCCGTTTTTGTCCACAGGGTCTGTGGGCTGTGTAGCTTTGGCCCCGGTGTCTACCAGCTGGGTGGACGGCGTGGTGGCCTCGGTGGCTTCGTGGCCTTGCAAATCGAAGTTCACGAGGTTGCCGCCGAAAGCAAACGAGGGGATGATGCCCCAGTTCGCGGTAGGTACGTAGTTGCCCGTGGATTCCAGCGCGCCTGCAGCCTTCACCACACCAAAAGCACTTGACCAGGTGGAATTTGTCGAAGGAGAGCGCATCCAGCAGATGCACTCGTTGCGCAGGGTGGAGGCCGGGGTGGTGCCCGCACGGTCTTTCATCACGAGCGCGGGATTGGCCGCCGTGGGACTGATGCTTTTTCCCGTGTAATAGGCGTACTGAGTGCCCTCGAGCTGGCCGAGTATGCTGTTAGTGGAACCCGAGTACTCCGCAAGCGAGAGGACCCACATCTTGTCGTTGGAGGTGGTAAGGGTCGTCGAAGCCGAACCCGCGCAGGTCTGCTTCGAGATGGTGGCCAAATCGTCGGTAAAGCCGGTGTTGAACTGGCTCCAAATTTCTCCGCCCGTCCCAGCGCTCACATACCCCGCCTCGTGCACCCTCTTGCGCAGCAACGATGAACCCCATCCACCGACAGACGTCTCCGTGTCGTTCATGTTGTAGGACGTGGGCAGCGCGTGCGTGGCCTGGAAGGTCAAGGCCTCGCCGCCGTCGTGGGTGCCCACCTGCAGGATGCGGCATTCCACGTAGGCGTTTTCTGCCTGCTCGGTGCCCGCGAAGTCGGCAGTCGAGCCTTTCCACTTCGTGTACAGGTGGTAGGCATCCGAGTTCATCATGTCCTGGTACTCCTTGGACACGGTGCCCGCCTGCCCAAGCGTGCCGGCCGTCTGCTCTTCGAGTATCGTCTGCACGTCGGCGCGTATCTCGGCCGACGACTTCTTGACGTTCCACTCTTCTTTCACGTAGTTGTCGTTGCTTTGGTTGGCAGTGTCGGTCGTGTTGCCCGTCGTGGTTTTCATGGCAGGCGCAATCCAGTACACGTTCGCATCGGTGTCGGGCACCCAGTTCGCATACAGCGTCATGCCCGAGTCCACGGGCTGCGAGAAATCCCACTTCGCATCCTCGGAGCAGCGCGCATCTGTGTACCAGCCCTCCAGGCGCAGGCCCTCGCTCGTGCCGGCCTCGTCGGTGGGGTCCTCTAGCGTCTGGCCGCTTTTCACGTAGCGCGAGGCCACCTCGTTGCCATGACCTTGGTTGTCGAAGGTGACGAGCCGCGAGTCGCCGAAGGCAAAGCAGGGCACGATGGGCAGTTTGCAAATTGCGTTGTCGATGTTGTTCTTCGAGCTGGCCCCCACGCTGTTCACCCAAAGGAAGTCGCCGTCTTTGAGCGTGTTCGCCGAACGCAACCACATGCGCCAGTCCGTGTCGCCCAAGCTTGCCGCAGTGCTGCCGTCGCGCTGCAGGCCCACGGCCGCGACCGCGTTGTTGGAGGCGTTGGCGATCTTCACGTCGATGACGTCTTTCCAGTACGCGTACTGCGAGCCCTCGTCGGGATTGGACTTGCCCGTGCCGTCGGTGCGCACATTGCTGTCGTATATCTCAGTGAGCGCGGCTATCCACAGCGCGTCTTCGGTGGAAACGAGATCGGGAGACGACAGGCCACCCGCGCCCTTCTTCACCACGGACATGATGTCGCCTTTGATGCCGGGCAGCGCATCGAGCAGGGTGGTCTGCATGACCTCGCGCAGCTCCGTGCCGCTCCAGCCGCCCTCGGTGTCGGAGCCGACGGAGTTCTGCTGGCGCGCGTCGGCAAAGGCGTGCACGCCCTGGAAGGTGAGCGCGCTCTCGTCGCCGTCGTGCGCGCCCACGTTGATGATGCGGAACTCGAAGTAGTCGTTGGTCGAGGTGCCCGAGCCGTATTTCGTGTAGAGGTGGTAGTCGTCGTTTTCCATGAACGAGGTGTACTCGGCGAAGACCTCGTTGTACTTGGAGAGGGTGTAGACGGCATGCTCGGTGTCGGTCAAGACCGCGACGTCGGCTTGGATTTCGGCAGAGCTCTTCTTGACGTTCCACTCCTCTTTCACGTAGTTGTCGGTATTCACCACCTGCACCGAGGCGTTGGAGGTGGTCATCTTCCATGAGGGGCTGATCCAATAGGTGAGGGCGTCGCCGTCGGCGGCCGGAATCCAGTTCGCGTAGAGCGTGAGCGGGGTGGAG
>CAVECB010000057.1:0-4833 GCA_963614215.1 Ruthenibacterium lactatiformans | reverse complement strand
CGGCGCGCCACCTTCGTCTTCACCAACAAAGGATCCGGTTGCGCGGGTGTTGACCTTTTTTACCCAGACAACCTCACTCCCACAGCTGCGAAAGGATGGCCGACTCGTCCTTATTTGCCAGCTCCCAAGTGTCGCCCTTCTTCACAAGCTTCACCTCGAAGCTCTTGCTCGCCGGCGACTCGCTTTTTGCGCGCTCGAAGGCCTTGGTGCCAATGAGCTTGTAGGCGTCGTCTGCCGTCGTGATGTTTTGGAAGTCCGTCGAGGTGGCCGCTTCTTTTGCCACCGCGGTGATGCATTCCTGGAACTGGGGTAGGTCGTGGCAGGTCGCCTTCACCGTGACGGTGGCCGTGCTGTCCTGCTCTTCTAGCTTCGTCACCTTGCAGCTCATGTCCTTTTGCAGCCACGAGGCCAGCGAGGCCGTGTCGATGCCGTATCGCGAGAGGCTCTCGCCCGCGTCTTTTTCGACCAGTTGCGCGACCGTCGAGGCGCTCGTGGATTTCGCGCTGTCCAGGGCCTTTTCCACCACCTTCACCGCCTCGGTGTCGGGCACCGAGTGGGAGGCGAAAAACCACACAGCGCCCGCGATGGCGGCGACGCAGACCACGACGAGGGCGATGATGAGCGGGGCGCGTTTCTTTTTCTTTGCACCCGTCGCAGCGTGCGCGCCCTTTTCGGGAGATTTCTCCTTCTCGCCGGCCGCAGGCGTCTTTCCCTTCACGCCCGCGCCTGCCGTATGCGCGCCCTTCTCTCCGGCGAAAGCGGCAGACTTCCCGTCGGCGCCCGCGCTGTGCGCACCGGTTGCGGCAGCTGGGGTAGATGCGACAGATGCGGCAGATGCAGCAGATGCGGCGCCCGCGCTGTGCGCACCTGCCGTGGCAGCAAAGCCGTCCGCACCCGCGTCGCCTGATGCAGCAGCGTCCCTCTCCCCCGCACTCGCGGCATGGGCGCCCGCCGCGAATGCCGGGAAATCGGAAGCCGGCTCGACAGAAAACGGGGCGGTGGATGCGCCGCCGTCCGTGCGGTCTTGCGCCTGGGGCACGGGTTTTGGGGTATATGCCGCACTAGCAGAAAAGTCGCCCTCCTGCGCTTGTTCTGTCAGCACGGGCTGAGAGATGGGCTGCACGGCGGGTTGCGGCACGGGCGCGGCGTACGGCTGCGATTGCGGCTGCGCAAAGTCTGCGAGCTGCGCCTGAGGCTGCGTTTCGTAGCGCGGCACGGGCTCGGCGTAAGCTTGCGGCTCTCCTAAACCGAAGGGCTGCGCGGCAAAAGCGGTGCCGGGCTCGGGCTGCGCGAAGCCGTCTGCCTGCACAGGGGCTGCATAGGAAGCAGGCTGCCAGGGCTGCGGCTGCTGCTGCGTCATGGGCGTGACATACGGCTGCACCTGATCGAACTCGGGTTGTTGCGCCGCGGATTGCTGTGCTGCGGGTTGCTGTGCTGCGGGTTGCTGTGCTGCGGGTTGCTGCGCGGCGGGTTGTTGCGCAGGCTGGGCGGATTGCGCCGGTTGCGCCGGTTGCGCAGGTTGCGCTGCAGGCTGCGCGAAAGAGGTGCCCGTATCGAAAGCATCAGATTGCGCGGCACCTGGCTGCGCGGATTGACCCTGGTCGGCGCCCTCTTGCGGCGACGCGGATTTTTGTTGCGCGAGTGCAGCCCTTGCAAGCGCACTCAACACGGCGGCATCCCCGCCGTCTGCAACCCCTGCCTTCGAATGCGCGCCCCGACCCGGCTGCCCGTCGTTCATCTTCCGCATACATGCCCCCTTGCCGCATCGGCATTTCACCTTTTGAAAACCGCATCCATTATCACACGAAAAAACGCCCCGGACGGCCGTGCCATGCAAAAGGGCTGTGCGCGGGGTTGCGAAAAAATCCCTTGCCACGCGCCCGTTTTATGCTACTATGCCGTCTTGCGCGATGCGCACATGCATTCCTCGGTAGCTCAATGGCAGAGCCCTCGACTGTTAATCGAGTTGTTGCAGGTTCGAGTCCTGCCCGGGGAGCCAGTCTTTTCGAGGGGGTTCCTTTCGGGGCGCCCCCTTTGAAGATACGGGCGTTTAGCTCAGCGGGAGAGCGCTGCCTTCACACGGCAGAGGTCGCTGGTTCGAAACCAGCAACGCCCACCATCGTAAAACCGCAGGTCAGACTGAGTAAAGCGTCTGGCCTGCTTCTTTTTTCCAAGGGGTTAAAAAGCCCCGAAATACGAATAAAGATACGAATGCCCTGAATTCACGCCCGCTTTTCCAAGGCTTCCGCGCCGTGAATCGGGGTGACCTTGCCGTGGAGTATGCCGCCTATGAGGTTTGCGGCCTTGCGGTCGTTTTCGGGCTGCGCGTGCGTGTACATGTCGAGGGTTATGGATGCTTTGGAATGCCCAAGGCGCGTCTGCACCGTCTTGAAGTCGACCCCGTTTGCTATGAGCTGCGTTGCGTGGGTGTGGCGCAGCTCGTGGACTTTCAGGCCGTCGAACCCGTGTTCGCCCCTCCACTTGACCCACCATTGCGAAACCCTGTTCGGGTCGCTGAACGCGCCCACGGCAGAGCATATGACGGGAAGCGCCTTCACCTCAACGCGCGCGCCGAGTTCGCGCAGCGACTTTACCGAGAAGGAGCGCCATTTCTCCAGATGCTCCAAGGTGTCGGCATCGAGCGCTATGGTGCGCACGCCCGCCTTCGTCTTGGGCGCTTTCACCTTCCGCTTGGCGGTGAGCGAGTGCCTTACGTGCAGCGCCCCGCCCTTCAGGTCAACGTCTGCCCACGTGAGCGCCAAAATCTCGCCGCGCCGCATCCCCGTGGCGAGCGCAACCCGCACGAACATGCGCCGCCCTATCTCGTTGAAACCCCCGAGATAGGAGCGCCCCGCCAACGCCCACCCCACGGCTGCGCGCTCTTCCTTTTCCGCATATGCCGCGTACAAGTCAGCTTCCTCTTGGTCTATGAGGGTAAGCAGCCTCTGCGCGTCTTGCGCGTCGAGCGCGCTCCGGTTCGGCGCTGCGCACTTCGGCTTGGTCGCGCGGGCGCACGGGTTGCGCACGATGTAATCGAGGTTCACGGCGCGGTCTAGGATTTGGGATAAACACCTGTGGTATTTGTCCACGCTCGTTCCCGCGAGCGGCTTTCCGCTGGGCGCGGCCTTCCCGCTCTTCAAGTCCGAGTAGTAGCGCTCCACCATCGCGGGCGTTATCGAGCCTATCACCTTGTTTCCGAACCGCTCTTTGAGGAAGCGCACCTTCGCCGCGTTCTCGCCCTTCGTGCTTTCCGAGAGGGATTCGTCTGCCATGCGCAGGGCGAGCCATTCGTCGGCGAGCTGCGAGAAGCGCATCTTCGAGCCGTCGATGGTCGCGCCTTCCTCTCTTCGTTTGCGCATAGCGTCGCGCACCTTGCGCGCGTCCGCCTTCGTGCCATGAACCCGCCGCGTCACGGTCTTGTACTTGCCCGTGCATGGGTCGCAGCCGTATGAGACGCGAACGCTCCAGAGGTTCGGTATGGGCTTGCCGTTCTTTCCCTTCACCGCGAATATGCACCCGTCGCCCTTCGCCATTTTGCTTCGCTCCTTTCCGTCTCCCTGCCCGCCGAACCCTTCAAGCCCGCCGCTTCTCGCCCGCCTGCTTGGCGGCTTTCTCGCGCTTCCCCCCTAGAAGGGGCATTCATCCGTCGAGGAAGAAAGAGGGTCATTCTTTGAAAGAGATTCATCTGTCCAGTTTTCCCCGGGTAGTGCCTCGAACAGCGAGCGCGGGGAATTCGAGAAGGAAGCCGCCTCCGCAGAAATGAGGGCGGTATATGTCATATCGCTCCATTCGAGTTGTGGCAGTGATTTGTGGGTTTGCAAATATTCCCTTGTTATAAACTTCGTGTTCTCGCGTCTCCATTTGTCAGGAATCTTGTGTTCGCCGCGCCCCACGGAATCAACGAGAGCGCCCCATTCGTCTGCTAGGCAAAGGGAGAAAATCTCTTCACCTGGCATGAGCTTCCCGAATAGCACGAGGTTGATAGCCCAGAATTGCTCCGCGCTAGGCTGTTGCTTGCCGCCCTCTATCTTGTAGATTATCTCGCGCGTGAGCTTCACTCTGGTTTCAAGCCATATGCGCCGCGCGAACTCTTCCGCTGCCTTATACCCTAGCTTTCTTCGCTTCGCCCGAACAATCGCCGCCCATGTTGCCCAGTCGAAAATCTCGAACCCCTCGGAATCCATCTCAAACACCTTTCTTAGTCAAATTTAATAGTTTCAAAAAATACGACGAAAACTACTTGACGTGTTTTGATTGTAATCACTATATTTGGAAAATGCAACGACAAATCTTCGATTTGAAGAAAGGAGGAATCTAGATGATTAAGTTGAAGGAACAGCGAGTTTTGAAAGAGTGGTCTCAGAGGCGATTGGCCGAGGAATCGGGGATAAGCCAAAACTACATAGCCTTTGCGGAAACACGTGGGTTTATCCCGTATCCCTCCCAGCAAAAGAAGCTCGCCGCCGCCCTCGGATGGACGGGAAACCCAGAGGATTTGTTCGTAAGTGTCGAATCTAAGTAAGGAGGTTCTTATCAATGAGCATGGACGAATGTACCTCGGTGCCGATGTCGAGCGCAACCGATTTGATGAGCGTGAGGGAGGTAGCCGCCCTGACGGGGCATTGCGAGGGAAGCATCCGCGCCCTTTGCCGCCGGGGCGAGATTCCCAGCGTCAAAATCGGCAACCGCATCTGCATCCCGCGCGGCCTGTTTCAAGCGCAGATAGAGGAACAGCTGCGCCGCGCCGCCTATGCAAGGGAGGTAAGCGCATGAGCAAGGAGAGAGAAAACGCTCGCGCCGTTCGCTGTAGTGGGTTGGACGGCGCGGGCGTCA
>CAVECB010000056.1:0-4863 GCA_963614215.1 Ruthenibacterium lactatiformans | reverse complement strand
TCCTCTTCACCGAAGAGCGTGCCGCGCCGCACCCCTCCGAAGAGTTTTCACCCGCGCGCGCGTCATGCGGGACAGAAGCGACGGCAGCCGCGTTTTTCAGGCAATCCTCACCAGTCGATTCGCGGCGTTCAGGAGCGGCCATGAAGCCCCCCCCTCACACGTCCTCTTCCCAAAAGGCATGTTTCCTACCTCGTTCTCGCACTTCAAAAAACGTTTCTCGTGGCACCCATTCTAGCAAATTGTGCTTGGAGGGACACGTGGGGCGCAAGGGCGCGCCCCCACACCCTTCTTCATCCGCCCCACAGGCAAGGCGGTTCGGCACACCTTCTTTACCTGCATCCGGCAGCGCCCCCCCCGCCACCGCAGGGCGCGCGTCCCTTCAACCGACCCTTCAACCGCCCTTTCACCCTTCGTCGTGGGCGCCAGGAAAGCGCAGCTTCTCCCAGCCGTGGCTCGTCGGCTTGTAGAAGGCGCCGCGCGCCAGCCCGTCCGGCAGATACTGCTGCTCGACATAGGCGCCCGGATAGTCGTGGGGGTATTTGTACGCGCCGTAGTTCTCCGCGCCCGGGCGGTGACGGTCGCGCAAATGCGGCGGCACCTCGCGCGCCGGTCCTGTGCGCACCTCGGCAAGCGCCGCGTCGATGGCCGCCTCGCTGGAGTTCGATTTCGGCGCGAGCGCCATGTAGATGGCGGCCTCGGCCAACGGGATGCGGCACTCGGGCATGCCCAGCACCTCAACGGCCTTGAAGGCAGACGCCGCGATCTGCAGTGCGCGCGGGTCGGCCAGCCCGACGTCTTCGGCAGCCAGGATGAAGATGCGCCGCGCGACGAACTTTGGATCCTCGCCGCCTTCCAGCATCCGCGCCATCCAGTACAGCGCCGCGTCGGCGTCCGAGCCGCGCATGCTCTTGATGAAGGCCGAGACGATGTCGTAGTGGTTGTCGCCCTTCTTGTCGTAGGGCAGCTGGCGGTGCGGCATCGCGTCAGCCACGTTTTGCGCGCTGATGCGCTTGCCCTCGCCTGCCAGTTGCGCGGCCAGCTCCAGGGTGGTGAGCGCCATGCGCGCATCGCCACCTGCGGTGATGACGATGGCCGACAGCGCGTCGTCGTCTATCGCAAAGGCGCCGCCCAGCCCCCGCTCGTCTTCGAGGGCGCGGCGCACGATAGTCTCGACGCCGGACGCGCCGATGGGCTTTAACTCGACGATGCGGCTGCGACTGATCAGCGCGGAGTTCACCTCGAAAAACGGGTTTTCGGTCGTGGCGCCCACGAGCACGACCACGCGGTCTTCCACGGCATGTAGCAGCGCGTCTTGCTGCGAGCGCGAGAAGCGGTGGATCTCGTCGATGAAGAGGATGGTGCGCATGCCGGAAGCGCCCAGGCGCTGCTCGGCGGCCTTTATCTCGCGACGCAGGTCGGCGACCGTGCCCGTGACAGCCGAGACCTCGACGAAGGCCGCGTGCGTGGTAAGCGCGATCACGTGCGCGATGGAGGTCTTGCCGGTGCCGGCCGGCCCGTAGAGGATGATTGACGACAGCGTGTCGGACTCGATGGCGCGCGCAAGCCAGCTGCCGCGCCCCACAGCCTCGTCCTGGCCCACGATTTCGGCCAGGGTCTGCGGGCGCATGCGCACGGCAAGCGGCGCGTTTTCCCGCCTCCTGGCCTGTTCGACTTCGGTGAAGAGGGTGTCCATCTGGGCGCTCATGCTGCTCGTCTCTTTCGCATCTTTCTCTCGAAGCCTCGCATGAGGCGTCCTGCGCGCGCCACGCGGTGTATGCGGGGCATCCGGCGCGCAGGGTGCATTTCGGATGCGTGCGCACATTTTCGAACGCGTGCACACGCCGCGGCACTGCAGGCCACATGCATCGCGCGATAGGCAAAAGGAAAGCCCCACCCCATGCCCGGCAAGGATGAACCCACCTGGTGAAGGTGGGTGCCCGCATCGGGTTTTCCAGCTTCCTCACGTTCGAGCAGGATACCTGTACGACCCGAAATCTAGGGATCCCAAAGTGCTGACATCGGTCCATCGCGAAAAACCGGCGCAAGGGATGAAGCTCGTCTTCGACTATAGACGCGGCGTTCACGCAAAACCAGTCTTGACTTGCGCCGATTTGCAAAGGAAAATAGAGGGCGCACGTCAACGCGACGAGCCGGAGTGGCGGAATGGCAGACGCGACGGTCTCAAAAACCGTTGCCTTCGGGCGTGTGGGTTCAAGTCCCACCTCCGGTACCAATCACTACAACAACACGCAGACCGGGCAGGGCAAAACGCCCCTGCCCCTGCTCTGTTTGCTGCTCTGCAGGCTCTAGCGGGCAAACCCTCCCCCGCCACCGCCGAAGCCGCCGCCTCCCCCACCAGAAAAGCCGCCGCCTGCGCCCGTGCCGCTCGAAGGCGACATGGAAGCTAGGTCGATTGCCCTAGAAAAGCTGGTGTCGAGCGCGCCGGCAGGCATGGCCAGCCCCCAGTAGGAGCAATAGACAAAGCCATCGTCTTGCCACAGCTCGGGCACGGCCACGCGCAGCTTCTCCACCACCTCTTGCGCCACGCCAAACAGCGTGGCATACGCCAAAAGCTCGCCCCACACCTTCGCGTCGGTGGGGATGGCCTCTTTCAGATTCGTGAAGTCCTTGAACCAGCGCTTGAGCGCGCGAGCCTTCGCGACAATTTCGGCGCCCTCGCGGCTGCGGCGCTTCATGTTCACCGCAAACACGACGGTGCCCACCGCACATGCAAGCGACAGCCCCAGCATCCAAAGGGGCAGCTCGAACACGACCGTCGCGTACAGCAGCAAGAGAAATACCGGCACGGAGATGCACCCGCACACCACCGAAAGCGTTCGACCGCGCCTCTCCAGATAGCCGCCGTCTTCCACCAGGGCGCACACCGCGCCATGCCAATACTGCATCGCGTCGTAGGCGCCCTCTTTGTCGTCTTTCACCGCCTGGGCCAGGCTTTGCGAGGTGAAAGAGTCGGCGCCGACGAGCTTGTCGAAGACGGTCTGGACGGTCTTTGCGTCGAGGTCGTCAAGCTGGTCGGCCGTCTTGACGCGCGTCACGCGCACCGCGTCTTTTTCCTTGTGAAAGATAGTGCCCGTCGTCTCGGTCGTACGCTCCAAGGCAACGGCGCCAATGGCGGAAAGATGCACGAGCTGAGCCGTCAGGTCGGCGCCACTTTCCCTGTTCCAGTTCAAGATGTGGCCCACCACCGCGGGGTCGAGCCCGGGCGCCGGCACGTCGCGCCAGTATTCGTCTTTAAAACGCGGGCGGTACTCGCGGCCATAGCGCAAAAAGAGCACGAGCGAGATTATCAGCAGCACGGGAGGAAGTCCGACACAGACGACCATGACGGCGTTTCGCAAGAACGTCTGGCTGGCACGCTGGGCGTTGGCCTCGTCGGCCCACTTCGTCTCTTCGTCCACGATTGAAGACAGCGCGGCTCCGTCCTTCACGCACGAGGCTGCCACGTCGGGCGCCCACTGCGCGGGAAAAGTCGTGCGCAGCTCCGCGAACTCGCCGGCCGACACGACCGGGCAAGTGCACGACACGGACGCATCGCCCACAGAAACGCTTGCATCCAGTGCGCCGTGACCCCAGACGCGCACGTTGTCGCCGGCAACCGTCTGCGTGCCAGCCGGTACGGGCAGGTGCACGGACAGATCCACGTCTGACAGCGAGACCTCCTCGTTCGTGCCCACGAACTGCCAGTACAGCTCGGCTACGTCGCTGTGGCACACAAGCGCGTTTTCGTAGCTGTAGCGCCAGGTGACCGACGCTTGCCCGTCGCCGAAGTTCGAGAAGGTGTAGATGGTCGATTTTTCCTCGTCAATCGCATACGCGGGGCTCGCAGGGCCCCCCTCGTCGCGCCACTGCACGTCGAAGTCCACGCGGGGCAACTGCGTGTTCGCGCCGTCCGCACCTGTCACGGACACCTCGGAGACCTGACAGGTGCCGCCGTTGGGCGCGGCGAGCACACGACCCACGAGAGAAAAGTCGCCGGAGAAGGTGTAGCTGCGCGTCTCGACCACCGACAGCGTGCCGTCTGTGCCGAGTGTCGCATCGATTGCGCACGCGTCCACATCATAGCTTTTGGCCTGGGCGGACGCCGGCGCACACAGAAAAGCGGCGCAGGCGCACAGGAGCAGGCAAACAAAGAAGAGGGGCACGGTGAAGCGGGCTACAGGCATGCCAGCGGCGACGGTGCCGCGAGCCGTGGACACGTCAGCGACGTTGATGCCGCGAATTGTAGACATGCCAGCGGCGGCGGAACCACAGGCTGCCGGTGCGCCCCGATGCGGGGATGCAAAGCTGCGGGCGAAGAGGTTCATCTCGAAAGCCCCCTTTCGCAAAAAAGCGGGACGCGGCCTAGAACTGCACCTTGGGCACGGCCTGCGCGCCCTCCTCGGCATCGAACAGTTCGCGCGCCTCGAAATGGAACAGGCCGGCAAAGAGACTGCCCGGGAAGGTCTGGATGGCGTTGTTGTAGTTCATGACCGTGTCGTTGTAGGACTGGCGCATGTAGCTGACCTTGTCCTCGCTGTCGCGCAGCTGCGCCTGCAGGTCGAGGAAGTTTTGGTTCGCCTTCAGGTCGGGATAGGCCTCGAGGTTGGCAAACAGCGTCTTCAGCGTGCCTTCCAGCTGGTTGGAGCTTTGCACGCGCTCGGCCGGCGTCGTAGCCTTCATGCACGCGGCGCGGGCCTCGGTGACGTTTTGCAGCGTCTCTGACTCGTGCTTGGCATACCCCTTCACCGTCTCGACAAGGTTGGGGATGAGGTCGAGGCGGCGCTGCAGCTGCACGTCGATCTGCGACCAAGCGTTGTCCACGCGGTTGCGCAGACGCACGAGGTTGTTGTACATGCCGATGAG
>CAVECB010000055.1:0-4975 GCA_963614215.1 Ruthenibacterium lactatiformans | reverse complement strand
AGCGCCGAGGTCGCGTCGGTGAGCTTGTCCGGCGCGGTCATAAGGATGGGGCAGTCCAGTAGGCCGGCCAAACCGGAGGCCGACAGCGCGTCGTAGTAGCCTGCCGTCGTGGCCACAATGGCGTACTTGCTGCCAGAGGTCCAGCCCTCGTTCACGATTTGCTTCATCGTGCCGATGGCGGTGTTGCCGAAAAGGCGCTTCCAGGCGGCCGCGCCATCCGAGTCGGAATCGGGGCTGGGCGTCGGCGCAGGGTCGGGGCTTGCCGACGAGGCGATTTTAAAGCTCACGTCCTTCCTGCCCGTGTAGTTTTCCTCGCCCATGATGATGATGGTCGCAGTGCCCGCGTTCACGTTGTTCTTGTAGGACAGCGTGTACTCACTGCCCTTGACCAGGGTGCGCCCGTCCACCTTGACGGTAGGCTCGGGGCATATGGCCTTGCCGGTGTAGGTCTGGTCGGCGACCTTGGAGACCGTGGCATCCGCAACGCTGGCAGGGTCGATCTCGAAGAACTTGCTGGTGTCTTTCGCGAATCTGCCGATGCCGCACACCGTGACGAAGCCGTCGCCGGCGGCATCTAGGTTCTCGCCGTACGAGAGGGTATAGTCGATGCCCTCGACCAGCTCGACTGCCGCGCTGGACGCGTCCTCCTTGAACGTGACCGTCACATCCGGCTTAATCTGCGCACCTGTGTACGTGTAGCACCCGAGCTCGGAGATGCTGACGCGGCTGTCCTCGATGGAGATGGGGTCGGGCACCGTGGTGCCCACGAGCTTCTGCCAACGCGAGGTCCATTTCTCGCTGAAGTCAATCTTCGCGATGCCCGAGGCGTCTTCGGCATCGACGAGGTTTGAGGTGCCCGAGGGGCAAATGGAGTAGTAGACAGTTTGCGTCTTCCCATCCCCGTCCGCGCCCGTGCACCTGCACTTGTCGTGGAAGCTATTCCAGCCGTCCGTGCCCTGAGAGTAGTCGTAGTAGCAGTTGTGCACGTCCGTGAAGCCGCCCACGCGTGTCGCGATCCTCTCCAAGATGGCCGGGGTAGTAGACGAGTCGCCGATGAACGAGGTCCACCACGGGTTGCAAAAGCCGAGGTACTCCTCGAGCAGCTTGCACGGCCCGTTGTAGGTGCCGCTCGCCGACTTGAAGCCCTTGAGGTACTTCATCTTGGACAGCAGGTAGCTTTGGATCGCGTCCATCTTCTCGAACGGATCCATGGAATCGTTCGTCCGTTCCTTTATCAGCTGGTCGATGTAGGCGCTTTCCGCTTCCTCGTAGCTGTAGTCGATGTTCATGTCGAACTGGGCGAGCACCTTGTTGTCGGCGGCATCCCTGACGTACATAGTGTGCGCGCCTTTCGTGGTGAAGGAATGCGCGAAAATCCGGCCCTCCGCGTTGCCCAGCTTGTAGCCGCCGTTTTCCGCGTCCGCCACGTTGATGATGTCGTCGGCGTCGACGCGGTCTTTCTTCGTCAGGCCGTCGGCCTTGCCCGTGGAGTCGGTAAACGACAGCCAGAACTCCTTTGTGTAGCTCGTTTTCACGTAGATGGGGATCAGCTCGTCGGTATAGGTGACCTTGGGGATAACGTAGGCTTGAAAACTGTAGCTTTGCGTGGACGACGGGCTGGCTGTACTGGACGCAATGCCAGTTGTGCCGACACCTGCGGTCGTGCCGGCGTCCGCGACCGTCTCGGCCGCATCGGCGCCCCCGGTTGCCGCGGAGGCCTCGGCCGGCCGGCCGGTCCAGACAGCCAAGGCGCCCACGAGAAGGACGCCTGCAAGCGCCGCGAGGGCGAAAGCGGCCAGGCGCCTGGTCCTGCCCCCGACTCGAAATGCCACGTCGTTTTCCATTGTTTTCCCCCTTCACCCGGCATATAGGGCGGTGAAATATACCCCCCCCCGGAGGGGCTGTCAACGAGCGGGGGAAGCGCGCGCCGCACCAGAAGTTCAGGCGAATTCCGCAAGTTGGACCGTTTCAGTTCCGCAAGTTGGACCGTTTCACGCCAGCAAGTTGGTTGCCATTCCCTTCTCTTGGCCTTTTGCTGACGCGTACGCAAGCGCGATGCGGGCAGGTACCGGCAACGGCACTTTCGCGCCCCCCCCTGAATCCTTTGCGCCGTTTTGCCGCCAATGACGGTAAAATATTGGCGGTAAAAGGAGGACGCATGGGCTACCAGCCGTCATTTACGCGCAACGGCAAAATCGGCCTCCCATGCGCCGGAGATGGCAAAGTTCATCGATGCGCGCACAACGGCAGACCCGGTCCCTCTGCACGTGAAGGCAACAGGACTCGTCAACGCCCGCACGTCTGGTGCTAGCAGCGGCTAGAGCACCCCGGCGCAGCGCAGGTCGTTTTCCACGAGGCGGCGCAGGTAGTCCGACCTGCGAACACCGAGTTCTTCGGCCCGCTCGTCCATCGCCTCCACCCTGTTTGCCGGCGCCTTAAAGGTGACCTGCTGCATCGCCTCCTCGAACATGGGCGGGCGTCCAGGCCCCACAACCGTCGCGCCACGCGTGCCCTGGAGCACCCCCCGGGAGGCGTCCTCGTCTATCTGCGCTATCCGCTCGGGGGGTATGCCGAACATGCTCTCGAGCTCTTCTGCCGTCTTCATGAATTCCTCCTCGGTATTCCAAGCTCGTCGAGGACGCGTGCCTGCGGCGGCGTCATCGCGTGCACTATCAGGGTACCAAACGGCTTCTCGACGCCGACCATCTGTATTGCCGATGGCGTCGATCGCCCGTATCCCACACGAACGCATTGGTCCTCGTTCGGCGTCTCGCGTTGCTGGCTCTTCACGAAGTTTCCCCACGCGTACAAGATTTCGTCTTCCGCGAGACCGTGCTTCAACGCATGAGGGTGAACCAGAACCATGTCGCCAAGTCCTCCTAAAATCGTGATTCAAAATATAACACGAAACCATGTTGATTCAAGGGTCCCTCGCGCGTGCGTGCCCGAAAAAAGGACGGCCCGCCTCTTTCGAAATCGCGCCGCATCGACATGAAAGTTCGGACAAATTCGTCCCAAGTGAAATGAGCCCCGTCACGGCCCCAGCGTCGCAAGCGGGGCGACGACCACGCCATCAGGGCGGCGGTACGCCGTCGCCGCGCCCGTGAGCACCAAAAGAAAGGCCGGCTCGCCAATGCGGGAGCAATCGATTCTCTCCGCGAGCTTCTTCAAGTGGCCGGCGGCCTCATCGGCAGCCTTCGCACCCAGCTTAACCTCGACGAGCGCCCACCTCCCATCGTCGCAGACGAGCACGGCGTCGGCCTCGAGGCCGGTCTTGTCGCGGTAGTGGCACACGCGCCCGCCGAGGGCGTCGAGATAGACGCGCAGGTCGTGGACGCACAGCGACTCGAAGAGCAGGCCGAAGGTCTCGAAATCCTCCAACAGCTTGCCGGGCGTCGCGGAGAGCATGGCCGCCGCCAAGGAGGGGTCGCAGAAATGCCGCGTGGGGCTTGTGCGCACCGCCGTCTTCGAGCGCAGGCGCGGCGTCCAGGCGTCGAGATCTTCGAGAACGCAGGCGCGGGTCAGGGCGTCGACGTACTCGGAGACGGTGTCGCGCGAGGGGGGCTCGTCTTGCATGTCCGCGGCGATGGTGGCAAGCGTCGCGCCGCTTGCCGTGTTGCGCGCGTAGGAGCGCAGTATGGAGCGCATCCAGGTGCGGTTGCGGCGCACGCCGTCCATCTCCTCTATGTCGGCGTCCAGCAGCTCGGCCATGTAATCGCGTGCCATGGAAAGCGCCGTCTCCCGGTTTTTCTCCATCACAGCCTCCGGCCAACCGCCCCGGCAGAGGACAAAGGCGATCTGCTCGACGTCGAGACCGGACAGCGCCGCGACGTCGCTTTGCCCGTCGAAGAGAGCGGAAAGCGAGACTTCCCCCGTCGACTCCCCTGTCTCGAACAGCGACATAGTGTGCATAGCAAGGCGGGCGATTCTGCCAACGCCGGAGTGGGCAGGTTGCTCGTCTTTGCGGGGGAGCGCGGAACTCGTCAGGATGAATCGTCCACGCCCATGCCCGCGGTCTATGGCGTAGCGAACCGCATCCCACAACTGCGGCGCCATTTGCCATTCATCGAGCAGCCTGGGTTCGGCTCCCTCCAAAAGCGCAGAGGGCTTGAGCTCTGCGAGCCGCATGTAGTCAGGCCCTTTGTCGGGGTCTTGGAAAAAGCAGAGCCCCGCGAGGAGCCCTGCTTTTCCTGAGCGGTTGTCCGAAACGGATGCGCTACTTGCTGGCCGCCAGAACCTTGTTCCAGACCGTCTCGGAGACCGCGGCCTTGCCGCCGAAGACGTAGCAATTCTTCTGCAGAGCCTTCTTGTTCGGCTTCACCACGTTGTCGACGGTGTTGGAGTTGCCGTCGTCGGCCAAAATGAGGACGGAGTTCTTCTTGCCGCACAGCGCCGCACCGGCCAGCGCGTCGTAGTAGGACCTGCCGGTGGCCACACCCATGTGCGCAGCGGTCATCTTGCCGTCCTTGATGCAGAAGTCGGCGATTTTGCGGCTGGTGCCGTAGGCCGTGTTGCCCCAGAGGCGCTTCCACGATTTTGTCACCTGGCTTTCCACGGAAGAGGCCACGGCTGCCGTGCCGCCCGTGATGATGGTGCGGGTGAAGCCGCCGCCTCTGATAGCCTTTGAGCTGGTGTCGGCCAGCGTGCCGGGCTTGCCCTTCGCAAGGAAGATGGGGGCCTTCTTCGCATAAGCATACGGCGCGATGGAAAGCGCGTCTTGGTAGCCGGATGCTGTAGCCACGATGGCATCCTTACCCCAGCCGCTGCCCACTTTCTTGCCGCGCTCGTAGATTTTGTTCGCGGTGCCGATAGCGGTGTTGCCCGCCACGCGCTCCACCTTCACGCCCAGCTTCTCAATCTGCTTTTTCACGTTGTCGGACACCGCCGAGGTGCCGCCCACAACGATCACGTTTTTCACGCCCTTAGACGTGATGAGCGCCGAGGTGGTGTCGGTAAGCTTGTTCGGCGCGGTCAT
>CAVECB010000054.1:0-5458 GCA_963614215.1 Ruthenibacterium lactatiformans | reverse complement strand
CCGGCGCGACGGCTGGCCTTTGCGACGCGGACACGGACGAGGTGTAGCGCATGGCATCGTCTATGGATGAAAAAAAGACGCTTGTTGCCTGCATGGGCAACCTGCTGATGAAAGACGAGGGCTTCGGCCCGCACGTCTTCAAGGTGCTGACGGAGCGCGCGACGGCGCTCGAGTATTTCGACGAGCCCCACGCCGATTTTCTCATGCGCACGTTTTGCGGCGACCAAGACCACGCGAGTGAAGACGCGCGCATCCCGGTCATGGACGGCGCGACTATGGGCATGAGCTTCGTGCCCTACATCGAGCGCTACGACCGCATCGTCTTGGTCGACATCATCGACTGCGGCCAAGACAGCGGCGTGGCGCCCGGCACCGTCTACGTGCTAAGTCCCGAGGACATGGCCGAGCACACGGTGCTGCACTCCCTGCACGACCTGCGCCTCATCGACGTCATCGCCAACGCGGCGCTGGCCGGCCACGAGGCGGACATCTCGTGCGTGTGCGTACAAAAACTCGACGCCGAGCCGGACGATTTCGAGATCGGCATCACCGAGCCGCTGCGCGAGGCCGTGCCCATCGTCGTTGGCTGCATCCTGCGCGAGCTCGGCCTCGACGCCGACTCTTTGGCCGCCCCCTCCCAAGAGGTGGCCTCAGACTGAAATCTTGTAGCTTGCCCGTCTTGCCTGCTTTGAAGCCGGGCGAGCTTTGCTACCGACATTCGAGGTAGACATGAAGAAACCCTCGTCCCTTTATGTGAAGGGGCGGGGGTTTTGCGTGCGCCGGCTTGCATGTGCCGACTTGCGCACGCCGACCTTTTTGCATGCGCCGGCCTTGCTGCAGCAAAAAAACGGCCTGCCGCACGATGTGTGCGACAGGCCGCCATTCCAAGCCTTGCGCCAAGCTGGATACCCGGCGCTTCGCTTCAAGAAAGCTCAGGCGCTACGCGCTTGCCTTCGCCTCCTCGGCCTCCTCGGGCGCCGGCACGCCGCCGCCCAGCTCGCGGATGGCCTGCAGCTCGTCTTCGCCCTCTTCACCAAGCGAATCGTAGCCGTTGAAGTGCCAGGTCTTGGGGTCTTGCGTGTAGCCGCCGGACTCCTTGTTGAAAAACATCAGGCGCGGCAGCGCGGCACCGTCGATCAGGGCGAGGTAGCCGTGGATCATGGTGAAGCAGATGAAGAAGAACATCATGAAGTAGTGGATGATGCGCACCTTCATCAGCCCGCCCACGAGGCTCGTGAAGCCCGCGAAGAACGGCACGTACATGGTCGGCCCCCACAGGCAGAAGCCCGTGTAGGACATGAAGAGAATCGCCACGGCGATGAGCAGGTAGGACAGCTTCTGCGGCACGCCGAGCTTGGCCGACAGCGGGTGGTCTTTCTTGAAGAAGGTGTAGTACTTCACCCACGAGACCAGCTGGTGGCGGTTGTACTTCTGCGGCAGCCAGTTCCAAAAGTCGGTGACCGTCTCGCGCGACCCGCCGATGGGCGAGCTCTTAACGACGAACGCCAAGACGATGCGCACGATGCAGTTGATGAGGAAGACCAGCCCGAAGAAGATGTGCATGCCGCGGGCCAGGCCCATGATGCCGCCAATGACGGGGTAGTGAATCTCGATGCCCGTCAGGATGAGGATGATCATGGCGATGAGGTTCACCCAGTGCGTGATCTGGAAGGGCAGCGGGTGCATCTCCCTGTAGTGTGCGATTTCTGCCATTGCTATCGACCTCCCCAAGGACTCGTCTCGGCTCGGAACTCTTTGCCCGTCTTGGGTTCGACGAGGTGGATGGCGCAGGCGATGCAGGGATCGTAGCCGTGCACGATGCGCAGCGCGTGGATGGGCGCCTCGATGTTGTCAATCGGGCAGCCGATGAGCGCCTGCTCGATGGTGCCGGGCACGTCCTTTTGGTCGCGCGGCGAGATGTTCCACGTAGAGGGCACGATCGCCTGGTAGTGGGTGATGTGGTTGCCCTCGATGCTCATCGTGTGGTAGAGGGCGCCGCGCGGAGCCTCCCACGCGCCCTGGCCGGTGCCCGTGTCGCGGGCGCGGTCGGTGAACCAGATGTTTTTGCCCTCGGATTCCTTCAGCAGGGTCGCGAGCTGGGTGGCCCACAAAATCATGTTGCCGGAGACGTACTCGGCCTCGATGGGGCGCGCAGCCAGACGGCCAAGCGCGGAGTTCAGCGCGAGAAGCGACGACGTGTCCACAGGAAGGCCGAGGCCCTCGAGCACGGTCGCGACGTTTTTCTTGATGCCCTCGACGCCGGACAGGTAGCTGACCAGCACGCGGGCCAGCGGCCCGACCTCCATGGGCTCGCCGTCGTAGCGCGGTGCCTTAGACCAGGTGTACTTGTCGTTGACCTCTTCTTTGGCCTCGTCTTTGTAGTAGCCCGGGAACTTCGCGGGCGGCACCGTGACGCCGTTGGTCGGGTGCAGCAAATCGCCGTTGTCGGAGTAGTAGGCGTGCGCCGTCGTCTCGGCCAGCTTGTCGATGTCGAAGCTCTCGAGCTTGGCCGCGCCGTTTTTCATGCGCACGATGCCGGCGGGGAAGTAGCGCTTGGCCGGCTCGTAGCTCTCGTCGTCGAAGACGCCGTAGGCCATGAAGTTGCCGTGCTGGTTGTTGCCGACGCCGGCCACGTCGTTCAGGTAGACGCTCGCGATGGCGATGGCATCGGGAATCATCGTGGTCTGCACCCAGTCGTGCAGCTTTTGGGCGCGCGTGATGATGTCGTCGAGCTTCTCCACGCTGGGCACGAAGGTCGTGCCGCCGGGCACGGAGCTCATGATGTGGGGCATCTTGCCGCCCACGAGCGCCGCGATCTCGTCGGCCGTGGCCTGCATATCGATGGCCTCGATGTAGTGGGCCGTCGCAATCAGATCCAGCTCGGGGGTGAGCTTGTAGGCCTCGGGGGCCTGGCCGTCCATGAACCAGCCGCCGGACAGCCAAGAGTACTGGCCGCCTTCCGCAAACTTCTTCAGGCGCTTTTGAACCGCGCCGAAGTCCGTGATGGCCAGCCCGTGCTTGCGTGCCGTCTCGTAGGTGGCCTCGATGTCGGCGTTCAGCGCGTTCAGCGGGTTGACGTAGTCAAGCGCGGAGAGCTGGTAGAACCACAGGATGTGGCTGTGCATGAACTGGGCGCCCTCGACGAGGTTGCGCACGTAACGCGCGCCCTCGGGGTGCTTGATGCCGTAGGCCTCCTCGGCCGCGTAGATGGACGCATGTCCTTGCGAGACCGGGCACACGCCGCAGATGCGTTGGGCGATCATGGCCGCGTCGGTTGGCTCGCGGCCTTCCTGAATCAGCTCCAGGCCGCGGAACAGCCCGCCGGAAACCCATGCCTTGGAAACCTTGCCGCCCTCGACTTCCATCTCCACGCGCAGGTGGCCTTCGATGCGGTCTACCGGGTCGATGATAGAGTGCTTCGCCATTCCTACTCACCGCCCTTCGCGCCGTCGGCCACAGGCGCCTTGTCCGCCTCGGCCTCTTTGTCGGCAGCCTTATCCTCGACGTCTGCCGCGTTCACCACCGTGTCGCCGGAGACCAGGCCGTGCTTGGCGTACCACGCGCGCTCCGTCTCGTAGTCCGGCCCGCCGTTGGTGCGGCCCGCGGCCTTCATGCCGATGCCGTGGATGACGAGCACGACCGCGATGACGCCGGTGACGCCCAGCGCAATCGGCGTGGGGTTGAAGCGCACGTCGCCGATGCGCAGCGTCTTCAGGCGCGACAGGAACGGCCCGTTGTTGTCGACCCAGTTGCGCTGGGTGACGCGCGGGTCGGCCGATGCGCAGCCGATGCAGGGGGCGCCGGCGTCGACGCACCAGTTCACGCGACGGTTCCAGCGAACCTGCGCGCAGTTCGAGTTGGTCTGAGGACCTTTGCAGCCCACCGCGTAGAGGCAGTAGCCCTTGGCCTCTTCTTCCGAGCCGAACTTGTAGACGAACTCGCCGTTTTCGAAGTGGCCGCGGCGCGGGCAGTTGTCGTGGATGGTCTGCCCAAAGTACGCGCTGGGCATGTTCAGCTCGTTTAAGGCCGGCAGGGTGCCCAACAAGATGTATTGCACGATGATGGCGACCAGGGTGGCCGGGTTCACCGGGCAGGAGGGCACGTTGATGACCGGCGTGGAGACGCCGTTGTCCTGCAGGTACTTCTGGATGCCCTCGGCGCCTGCCGGGTTGGGGTAGGCGGCGCAGAAGCCACCGTCTACGGCACACGAGCCGGCAGCGATGACGGCCGCGGCGTCTTTGCAGGTGCGCAGCACGGGGGAATCGCCGGGGGCACAGGTGGCCTCGCCGGCAATGCGCAGCGCCTCGCCGTCCCAGCCCGTCATGACGGCGCCCTCGATGACGACGATGTACTTGCCCTTCGCGCCCTCGATGGTCTCCTCGCGCGCTTCCTCGAGCGAGTAGCCGGCGGCTGCGGAAAGGGTCTCGGAGTAATTCAACGCAATGTATTCGAGAAGCAACGTGGCCGGATCGGGGTCGTCTGCCTGGGCGAACGACTCGGTGCAGCCGGTGCACGAGCCGAGCTCCATCCAGATGACCGGGGCGAGGTTGCCCGTCGCCTTGCCGATCAGCTTGGTCTCGATTGCCTCAGCCACATCGGCTCCCGTCACGCCCTTGACGCCCATCGCCGCAGCGAGGGTGCCGCAAAACGCGAGGAAGCTACGGCGCGTTACTCCGCGCGCCGCGAGTGACTCGTAAAACGAATCAGCCATACAAACCTCCATCTTTCCCGTGGCCGCGAAGGCGTTTTTCGCAAGACGTGCCCGCCCCCCTGGCGTGCGCGCCCCCTCGCCTGCATCGGCCTTTGCCAAAGCCCTCTATATATGTGCGCCGCGCGCATCGGACGCTTGCGGCTGAAGGCTTCGCTCTTACCGTCCGGACTATACTGGTCTTGGGCGCGAAAGTCTGCCGCGAAACGGTTGGATTACAGCTAAGCGCTTCAATAATCCGCAGACGGCGCACGGCGGGTAGAATCATTTGCCATGAGCGGAAACGATGCGCGAAAGACACGGCAGGTGGCGACGAACCGCAAGGCGCGCCACGACTTCTTCGTCGACGAGACCATCGAGTGCGGCATCGTCTTGACGGGCACCGAGGTGTGTAGCCTGCGCGAAAACGGTTGCACCTTGCGAGATTGCTACGCGCTGGTGCGCGGCGGCGAGGTGTGGCTAAACGGCATGCACATCCCTCCCTATAGCCACGGCACGGTGTGGAATGTCGATTCCGACCGGCGCCGCAAGCTGCTCTTGCACAAGCGCCAGATATTGCAGATAGGCCAAAAGGCCGCGCGCGAGGGCTGCGCGCTCGTGCCGCTATCGGTGTATTTCAAGGACGGCCGCGCGAAGGTCGAGCTGGGCGTGTGCCGCGGCAAGAAGCAATACGACAAGCGCCAGACCTTGCGCGAGCGCGACGCCAAGCGCGCCATCGACCGCGCCATCAAGGAGCAGCGCCGCGGATAG
>CAVECB010000053.1:0-5544 GCA_963614215.1 Ruthenibacterium lactatiformans | reverse complement strand
GGTGGTGGCGCAGTTTGGTAGCGCACTTGACTGGGGGTCAAGGGGTCGCAGGTTCAAATCCTGTCCACCCGACCAGCTTCTTCTCCTAATTCAACCCGCATATTTCCTTGCCCGGCTTGCGCGTGCTACATTCTCCAGCGACGGGCGTCCGTGTACCGCCCTTCTTGGTGGTGCGAAGGCACCCGTCTTCTCCTTCTTGCTGTCAGCCTGCGTCTTCACGATGTTGTTGTGTACGGGGTTTGCGCGTACAATACGAGCGCAGCAAACGAGCCGGGAAATTCAAACGGCGCCCGAACGGCAATCGTGCGCACGCGGCGGTTCCGACGGCGATGCCCGGCAAAAACACGTCCCAAAAGGAATGCGCATGCCCGCGACAATCGAGAAAAAAGAAAAGCAGTGCCGCATGGACATACGCCTGACGCGCGATCAGCGCGCAAGCTCTGCAGGGGCCTGCCTTTACCTTTCTGCACTCAAAGCTTTACTTTTCAGACAAAATCGCTCCTGCAAGTAAAGCAACTACATCAGCTTGGCGCCGCGAGAGCGCCCTCTACGAGAGCCTCCCTTACGACATGGTAATGGTGTTTATCACACTCGCGGAATCGGAATACCAGCCCTGGGCACCGGTTTTCTCCTTCACCGTCATGGTGAGGGTGCGCGGCGTGTCCGTGGTGTCCGGGTTGTAGGCGGTCGTGTCCGGGCAGGCCAAGATGAACGTGCCCAGCACGCCTTCGTGGCATCCTCCGTCCACGTGTCGACAGGCGTTGCCGTTGTCGCGCCAGCACGTGCGGGGCGTCAGCCTTTGAGCCACGTGCACCTCTCGACGCTATAAAGGGGGACAAGCGGCAAGAGTATGGGCGTGGTGCGCACGTACTCTTGGTATTCGGGGTCGTCTCCGTAGTTCTTGTTCTGCCGAATTTCGAGGCGCCGCGCACCGCCGAACATCACATAGACGATGCCCGCCCATCCGAAGACGGCGGCCGCCCACTGCCACATGCCCGCGCACGCCGTCACGCCAGAGACAAACATGCCCGTCCAGATTAAGACCTCGCCTAGGTAGTTGGGGCAGCGCACGATAGAGAAAAGCCCCTTGTCGCAGAAACGGTGTGGGTTTTTGCGCTTCTGCGCGCTTTTCTGCAGGTCGGACGCAGACTCAAGGATGATGCCCGCTGCCATGATGCAAGCTCCCACCACCGCGCAGGCGTCCATCGGCGCACCGTTTGCCATGCGCCAAAGCACCGGGCTTGCCTCGCAGACGTAGAGAAGCGCGCACACCGCCCAGATGAGAGCCTGTACGGGCTTGGCGATATCGGAACCGTCGTCGACCTGCGTGGCCATGACGCGGTTGTACGCGGCACTCCGACGCTCGCGCACCAGCAGGTAGCCACCCAGACGCAGACCGTAGACGACGAGCATGATGCAGATGGCGATGCTTGCCGGGTCTGCACTAGCCCCGAACATGACGAGAAGCGCCACGCCGATCGCCGCCATGGAAAAGCCGTAGCCCAAGGAAATGAACCAGACGAAACGTTTCCAGCCGATGGAGCTTACGACCATGGCAACGGCGAACAAAATCCAAAACTGCATGAGCGGCCTTTCTCAAAAAAACTGCAGCGCACACGGCGCGGCTGTCAAAACTTCAGGCGGAAAGCATACACGTTCCAAGGTGCGCGAGAAAGGATGGCGCGGGTTTTCAGCAAAGGGAAAATCCCGCCAATTTGGCACCCCATAGCGGACAAAAGCAGGCTCGCCGTATTGACGTTTGCGGCAAAAAATGTCAGCGACGACGGGTGCGGATGCGGCGGTAGGCCACGGCAGCCACGAGCACCGCAAATGCTGCGGTGGCCACGCAAACAAGCACCGGCAAGGCGGTAAAGGCCGCATCCCCAGTCGAGGCCGTGTTCTTGCTCGCAGTAGGGCTATCGGCGGCAGGCGCAGGCTTTGCGGCACCATATCCCGCCTCGAAGGCAAGCGAGTTCGTGGCGGCGTTCACCGTCGCGGAGTCGGGCGTGGTGTTCTCCAGCACATCTCTATACCCCTCCCCCGCCAGGGCAAGCGTCTCGCGCGCGCCGGGCAGCGCGCTGGCCAGCTCGTCTTTCTTTTCCTGCGAAAGCCACATGGCGCCCTCGTCCACATCGGAACCGTCGGCGCTGGCCGGCGCGCATAGCCACCCAGTCGTCTTCAGCAAGCGTCGCGCGGTGGTAGCCGCCATATTCGTAGACGTCGGTGAAAGAATAGGCGAGTTTCGCGTGCTCGGCATCCGTGGGGCTGGCCGCCTCGGTATCAAGCAGGTAGACCTGGTAGTTCACCGTGGTGTTGGGCCGAAACGTGGTGCAGCCCAGCGTGCGCAGCGTCATATCGCCTTTTGCGGTGAAGACGTTGGCCGAACTTGTGGGCGCATCATAGGAGTTCACGACCGTCTTCTCGCCGAGGAGGTAGTCGTATTGGTCTATGTAGTACTCGGCCGTGTCGCCGTAGGATTCCAAGTCGAAATCGAAGCTCTCGAAATACGACACCGAGCGGTCGTAGTAGGACAGCCAGAAATACCCCGTGTGCTCGCCATCCTCGACGATGCCCCAGTTGCCGTTGTTCGGAAAGTCCTCGCTTTGCGCGCCCCAGCTGTTGCGCACGAGCCACGCGCCGTTTTCGGGCGGGATGTAGTCTTTGCCGTCGTTGAAGTTGGTCTTGGGGTAGTCGTCGTCGAAGCCCACTATGCATACGGCGTGGTTGGCGTCGTTGGCGTCGGAGTTGTAGTAGGAGGCCGTGTCCTCGTTGTAATAGCCGTCAAACGCGGTAAAGGCGCAGGCCACGGCCCGTCCGCGCTCGCAAATCTCCCTCTTGATGGCGGCAACCGCAGCCAAGTCGGTGTGGTCGTACTCGCCGTCTTTCAAGATGGTCGTGTTCGGCAGGGTGTTGCCGTTTTCCAAGTTCATGAGCGAGGCGTTCCACAGGGAATCGTCCACCGACCGGTCGGTGTAGATCTTCTTGCCGTCCGCGTTCTCGTAGTTGCCCGCCCAGTTCAAGCGCGTGACGGTTTCGCCTGCTTGCGTGCGCTCGTCTATCTGGTCTTGGGTAAGGTAGAGCTTCTCGGTCTCGCCGGATGCCCCACCTGCCTTGGGCACCTCGCACTCGATCAGGCCCTCCTTATTGCGATATGGCGCATCCGACTCGAGCTCGCCTCGTTTCACCGTCTTCACCAAGCCCATCGCGTCTGCCCTCCCTGTGGCTTGCCGTCAAACGCCTCCGGTTCAAAGATGCCTTGAAGTCTAGAGCCTCAGGCGCACGCACGCGGGTAAAAAACGTGTGAATTGCCAGACTAGAGCCGCTCGGCCAACTCGCGCACGAGCGCGCAGGTCTTGTCCCAGCCCAGGCACGCGTCCGTGATGGACTTGCCGTAGGCACCGCCGTCCACCGGCTGGTTGCCGTCCTCGATGTAGCTTTCCACCATGAAGCCCTTGAACAGCGCCGCGATGTCGGCGTTGCGCGCGCAGGAGTCGAGCACCTCGTGGCAGATGCGCCCCTGGTCGAGCGGGCGCTTGCCCGAGTTGTCGTGGTTGCAGTCGATGACGACGGCCGGGTTGGCGTACTCGCCTTTCGTGTAGACGGCCGCCAGGCGCTCCAAATACTCGTAGTGGTAGTTGGGGTAGTTGATGTCGTCGAGACCCTTGTAGCCGCGCAAGATTGCATGCGCGTAGGGGTTGCCCGTGCTGTGGACCTCCCAGTTGCGATAGATGAAGTCTTGCTCGGCTTGTGCGGCGTAGACCGCGTTGAGCATGACCGACGTCGAGCCGCCCGTCGGGTTTTTCATCCCCACGGGCACCTCGATGCCGCTGGCCACCTGGCGGTGCTCCTGATTTTCGACGCTGCGCGCGCCCACGGCCGAATACGCCAGCAAGTCGAAGAGGAAGCGGTAGTTTTCCGGATAGAGCATTTCGTCAGCGGTGAACATGCCGGTGTTCTCGATGACGCGCAGGTGCATGCGACGTATGGCCTTTATCCCCGCAAGCAGGTCGGACTGGCCGGTCGGGTCGGGCTGGTGTAGCAGCCCCTTGTAGCCGGTGCCGCGCGTGCGGGGCTTGTTCGTGTAGACGCGCGGGACGACGACGAACTTGTCGGCCACCTCGTCTGCCAGCGCGGCCAGGCGCGTCATGTAGTCGAGCACGGAATCCTCGCGGTCTGCCGAGCACGGGCCGACGACGAGGAGCTTTTTGTCGCTTGCCCCGCAGATGACGTCCTTCACGCGCCGGTCGAAGTCCACCTTGGCGCGTTCGAGCTCGGGGGTAAGCGACAGCTCGGCGCGGATCTCTTGCGGGATGGGCAGGCGGCGCTTGAAGTTCATCGTGGGCATGGGGCCTCCGTCGTGTCGTGGGGTATGCGTATTCGCAGCGTGCGCAGGCGACAGCCCCGTTCGTGGGGGGGGGCGCGTCGCACACGTCGGTGCATCCTATCACTAGGCGCCGCCCGCTCGGAAGAAAACGTCTTTGACGATGGTGAAAAGGGGCGCCCTCCCCTTTTCTCGGGCAGGCGAACTAGCGCATGACGAGATCGTCGACGCAGGCCTCTTCTCCGCTCGAAGACCCGCTAGACGACGAGGACGAGCCAGACGAGGAGCCAGACGATGAAGAATCGTCGTCATCGTAGCTGCGCGAAGAGGAATACGAGCTGGAGCGCTCCTCTTCTTCGGCCTCGGCGGCCTCCTGCTGGCGCTGCGCCTCCTCTTCGGCCTCGCGCTGTGCCTGCTCCTCGGCAGCCTTTTTCTCCTGCTCGGCTTTCTCTTCGGCCTCCTTAGCCTCTTTGGCCGCCTTCTCCTCGGCTTCCTTCTTCTCTTTTTCTGCCTGCTCGGCTGCCTGCTGCGCCGCCGCGTCGGCCTTTTGCTGCTCGTCGCTATTGGTGCCCGCGCACCCGCCCAGAGCGCCCGCACACGACAGGAACGCCGCACACAGCGCAAGGACCGCGAACCGTTTTGCTATCTGCTTCATCGTTTTTACCATTCCCTTCGTCTTGTTTTCTCTCGTAAAAGGCGGCGCGCGGCACATCTGATGCGCGCATCGCCCGCGCGTGCGCGCCTAGTACCACTCCTGCTTCTCGTACACGCACGAGGCATCGCCGTAGCTGACCCCGTAGAAACGCCCGCTCGGGTAGGAGCGGCTGAGGTTCGGGTCGTAGACGAGACCGTCTATCTCGACCCAGCCGTGGGGCGTCATGCCGCGGCTCGCGCTAGGCACAAGCCCCGTGACCACGTGCGCGTCGAGCCCTTTGCGCTTTGCCAGCCAGTAGAAGGCGCTCGCGTAGCCATAACAGTTCGACCCGCCGTAGAGCAGATGGTCTTTGGCCTTGCTCACGACCCAATCGGAAATCGCGCCCGGCGCAGACAAGCCGTGCTCGCCCACATAGGCGATTGAGCGGACATAGTCAAAGCAGTCCCACAGCGAGCGCGAATCGGCAATCTCAATGACCTTCGCGTCCAGCTCGCCGTCGCCCGACAGATGTGTCGGCCTGTCCTCCCAAATCCAGTCGGTCTGCACAAAGGTCCAGGTCTGGCTCGCG
>CAVECB010000052.1:2643-6622 GCA_963614215.1 Ruthenibacterium lactatiformans | reverse complement strand
CGTCGAGCAAGGGCGATGTGGGTGCCCCCACCAAGGATAAAACGAGCGTCGAGTGGGTCTTGACGGACATGGAGCCGGGTGAGGAACGCACGATGACGTGGACGGCCACTGTCAATGCGGACCACTACGACCTGATCGAGAACACGGCGTTCTACCGTGCGGCCGACGACTACGACAATGCTGTGACGAGCGATCCGGGCACGCCCGGCAACTTGGGGATCGCGAACACGAACATGTGGACCTCCAACCTCGTGTACCACTACACCACCAACACGGCTCCGGGTGAAGTGAACCTGGATATGGTGAAGTCGTCGAACCCGCCGTCCGATACCGTCGTGCAGGAAGGCGACGAAATCGAATACACGCTGGTCTTGCGCAACAAGGGCGACAAGGCCACGGACGTGGCGGGCATGCGCGACTACATCCCCGACGGCACGACGTTTGTGAGCGGATCCATCACTCAAGACGGCAACACTGTGTATGACAAGGACGGCTACCAGAAAAACGTCAACGGCAGGGCGTGCGTGCAGCTTTACGGCATCCATCTGGATGCAGCCGGGGGCGCGAAGGATTCAACCACCATCAAGTTCAAGGTGAGGGTGAACGAGAATCCTCCTGAGCTGATTGAGAACTTCTCGTACTACGAGAACAAGTGGACGCCAGATGCGGACAGAAACCCCGACAAGTGGACGGACATCGTCGAGCACAACACGCTGACGATCAAGAAGACCGAAGGCTACGAGACCACGGTCTACAAGACGTCCGACCCGGCGTCTGGCTCGAAGGTAGAGAAATACTCGGCTGACGAGGAAAAGGGAACCATCACCTACACTCTGACGGCGAAAAACACCGGTGATGCGGAGGCGCCGTTCACGCGAGTGCGCGACTACATCCCCACGGGGACCTCGTATGCACCGAACAGCGTCAGCACCAACAACGGCGGAAGAGTGGGGCAGGATGCAAGCGGCAACACCTACGTCGAGTGGGTGGTGGAGGGTCTCGGGAAAAATGAGACCAGGACGGTGGGCAGCTACTCCGTGCGCGTGAGCGAAGATGCCCCCGCCTACATCAAGAACACGGCGCTCTACCAAACGACCGACACCGAACCCGACACGAGCGTCGACCCGAACAAAGAAACCGACGAGACCATCCACCAGGTGGGCGACACGGCCGTGCCCCCGCTGCTGCATGCGAGCAAGACGAGCGAGGAACCCTATACGCCTGGTACCGGTGTGAACACCGGCAACCAAATCACCTACTCCATCACGCTGACCAACGCGGGCGGCGAGGATGCAACCAACGCTGGCATCCGCGACTACATCCCGGACGGCACGACCTTCGTGAGCGCCGACAACGGGGGTAAACCGGGCGAAAAAGACGGCAAGGCCTACGTGCAGTGGACGGGGCTTTCCGTGCCGAAGGACAGCACCACGGGCACGACCGTCAAGTTCACCGTGCAGGTGAAGGAGGCGGGCAGCGCTGGGTGGCCCGCGGACAACAAAATCCGCAACCAGGCGATGTATGAAAATGATTGGGACACGACAAACGACCCGGGCAACAAGACCAACATCGTGGTGCATCCGCTCGCGGACCTGCCGGCGGTCGAGGTGAACAAGACGGCCAACCCCCCCGGCAACACGACGGTGAAAGACGGTGACACTATTACCTACTACCTTGAGGCGAAGACCTCGAAAGACTCAGTGACGGCCGCGCCCTACGTGCGCATACGCGACTACGTGCCGGTGGGCACGACCCTTGACGAGAGCAGCCTTTCGCCAAGCGGCACGGTGGCCACGGACAACAACGAAGGGGAATACAAGGGCCGCAAATACGTCGAGTGGACCTTGACGAACGTGGAGGCCTACGGAGCGAATCCGCAGATATGCTCGTTTACGGTGAAGGTAAACGACGGCGCGTGTGCCGACTCTTCGCTGCAAAACATCTACAACGAGGGCCTCTACGAGTGGACCCAGTCGCAGCCGGGCACCTCAAAGCCCCCTTCAACTCACACTAAAGCCGTCGAGCATCCGCTGAACAAGACGGTGAAGCTGTCGGCGACCAAGACCGCAGACCCGGCGTCGGGCTCGGACGTGAAGCGCGGCGATAAGATTACCTACTACGTCACGCTGACGAACGAGGGCAATACGCCGGCGACCGCAGTGGGCATACGTGACCAGATTCCCGAGAATACGACGCTCGTGGTCAGTAGCATTTCGGGCGAAGGCTACAGGAGCACCATGTCGACCACCGGTAAGCCTTGTGTTGAGTGGCGCGATCTGACGGTCCCCGGAAACGGCGGCAGTGTGACCGTGAGCTTTGATGTGACGGTGAACAGCGACGTGGCCGACGGCACGGTCATCACCAACACGGCGAACTGGCAGGACAATTGGACGGACAGGACTGTCGACCCCACGGAGACGGCCGGGCCCGTGACGCACACGGTGAACGGGACTCCGCCGCCACCCGACCAGACAGAGGTGGCCGTGTACAAGTCGGCCAACCCGCCCACCAACAGCGAGGTCGCGGCAGGCAGCACCATCGAGTACATCTTGCGCGTGGTGAACACCGGCAAGGACAAGGCGAACTTCGTGCAGGTGCGCGACTACATGCCCGTACACACCAAATTCAAGAGCGTGGAAAACGGCGGCGTACACGTCGGCGAGGAGGGCAGCGACTACGTCGAGTGGGTGTTGACGGACCTCGGGGTGGGCGAAGAGAACGCCCAAGAGGTGAAGTTCACCGTGACGGTGAAAGACGACGATGCTGTGAAGAACGGCACCTTCATCTACAACACCGTGATCTTCGAGCCGAGCGACACCAATCCGGGCGAGGCCGGCAGCGGGCTGCCCAAGCCGACCAAGACGGGCACCTCGACCACGCACAAGACGAGCGCCGACCCCACGGATCCCGATTTGAACGTGGTGAAGAGCGCAGATCCCGATTCGAAGACGCAAGTCGAGCTTGGGCAGGAGATCAAGTACTCGTTGGTCGTGACAAACGAGGGCGAGACGGCTACGAGCAATGCCTGCGTGACCGACACAATCCAGACGGGGCTGACCTATAAGGACGGCAGCGCCAAGGGTTCCGGCAGCTTCAAGCACAACGACAAGGCGAACCGCTTGGAGTGGACGGGCATCTCGCTGGCTGCAGGCGAATCGAAGACCTTGAGCTTCACCGCGACGGTGACCGACGCATCCTTGGCCGCGGGCAAGGTGCAAAACCAGGCCAGGTTCCAGATCGACTGGGATTCCAGCTCCGGCAACGAGCCCGAAGGCGTTTCCAACGAGGTTGAGCACCCCGTGAAGCCGCTGGCGTCACACGTGACCGCCAACAAGCGCGCGGTGAACCCCGCAAACAAAGAGCGCGTCTACCACGACAGCGTCATCACCTACGCCATCGACGTGACCAACGACGGCGACGCGGCGACGACCTCGGCGTACGTGAACGACGCGCTTCCTGCGGGTACGACATTTGTGAGCGCCGACAACGACGGCACGTACAACGAGGCGACCGGCCGCATCGAGTGGCGCATCCCGCGGATCGAGGCGGGCGCGACCACGACCCTCACCTTGAAGGTGAAGGTGAAGGACACGACGACCTCCGGCACCGAGATTAAAAACATCGCGAGCTACGGCGACGACAACACGCCGGAGACCAACACCGACGAGATTGTCCACTATGTGAGCATCCCCGGAAAGGCGGGGCTGGAGAAGACCGCCATCGACGATCACTTGCCAGACGATACGGTGAAGGCCGGCGACATCATCACCTACCAGCTGACGGCCTACAACGAAGGCTCCGAGCCGGTGAAATACATGCACGTGCGCGACTACGCGCCGGAAGGCACCGAGATTGTGGCAAGCAGCGCCAGCAATGGCGGCGTGACCGTGTCCGAGGGGCGCGGATATGCCGAGTGGGTGCTGACGGACATCCAGTCTGGCACGCCGCAGGTGGTGACCTTTAAGGTGAAGGTGACGGC
>CAVECB010000052.1:0-2352 GCA_963614215.1 Ruthenibacterium lactatiformans | reverse complement strand
CGGCGTGCGCGACTACATCCCGACGGGCACGAGCTTCGTGAGCGCCGAGGGCAAGTACAGCACGAGCACGAAGGACGGCAAAGCCTACGTGCAGTGGACGGGCGTCTCCGTGGCCGCGCACTCCAGCACCGAGTTGGTATTCACGGTGAAGGTGGACACGGGTACGGCCGCCAAACAATCCAGCGTGGTGAACCAGGCGCGCTTCGAGGATGGCTGGGCCGGGGGCACGGACGACCCGGCGACGCCGACCAACAAGGTCGAGCATAAACTCGGCATCACCCCGCCTGACCCCCCCACGGTTGACGTCGAGAAGACGGCTGACCCTGTGGACGGCAGCAAGGTGAAGGCTGGCGACACCATCGACTACACCCTGACGGTGAAAAACACCGGCAAGGACGTCGCGCGCTACGTGCACGTGCGCGACTACATCCCTGGGCACACCACTTTCAAGAGCGTGGCGGACGGGGGCGCGCATGCCGGCGAGACGGGCAGCGACTACGTCGAGTGGGTCGTGACGAACCTGGGCGTGGACGAATCCACGAAACTGCACTTCAGCGTGACGGTGAACAACGACGACGAGGTGCAAGCCGGCACCACCATCAAGAACACCGTGATTTTCGAGCCGAGCGACACCAACCCGGGCACGCCGGGCAGCATCACCACCACCCCGACCAAGACGGGTGGCTCGACCGAGCACACCACCGGACCCGACCCGACGCCTGCCAGGTTGTGGACGCAAAAGAACTCCACCCCCGCGCCTGGCACGGAGGTCGAAATCGGCGACACCATCGACTACACCCTGACGGTGACCAACAGGGGCGGCACCGCCACGAACAACGCCTGCGTGACCGATACGATCCAAGAGGGGCTCGAGTACGTGGATGGCAGCGCCAAGGGCGCAGGCACCTTCAACAACAATACGGGCGCCAAACGCTTGGAGTGGACGGGCATCTCGCTGGAGCCCGGCAAGTCCACGACCTTGAGCTTCAGCGCGAAGGTGACCGATGCGGCCAAGACCGCGGGCGTGGTGAAGAACTGGGCCAGGTATCAGATTGACTGGAATCCGAACGAGGGCGAGCCCGAAGGCAAGACCGACGAGATAGAGCACCCCGTGAAGACGGAGGGCGCCAACGTCTCGGTGGCAAAGACGGCCGATCCGGCAAGCGGCACGACCGTGAAGCCGGGGGAGGAGATTGTCTACACCCTGACGGCCACGAACACCGGTGACTCCGCGACGGACAAGCTCGCCATATGCGACGCCATCCCCGAGGGCACGACCTTCGTGAGCGCCGAGGGCAACTACACGCGCTCGAAGAACGCCGAGAACAAGGACTGCATCGACTGGACGGGTCTTTCCGTGGCCGCAAACGGCGGCACGACGGCCGTTAAATTCACCGTGCGGGTGAACGCCGACGTGAAAGACGGCTTCGTGGTGAAAAACACCGCCTCCTACGGCGACGGCTGGGACCCCACGTCGGGCGAGAAGGCGCCGGGCGAGGCCGGCCCGACCGAGCATCCTGTGAAGGACGCCGTCGACGTGGTGAAGAGTTCGGACATCCCGGTCACCAAGACGGTGACCAAGGGCGAGACGGTCATCACCTACTACCTTGCGGTGACCAACACCTCCTCGGCGACCATTCCCTACACGCGCGTGCGTGACTATGTGCCCGCCGGCATGGGCTACGTCTCCGGCGGCGAGGGCACGGGCACGAGCGGAAACGCGACCTTCGTCGAGTGGGTATTGAAGGATCTGAAGCCTTCTGAGACGCGCACCGTCGAGTGGAAGGCCCAGGTGCTCGCTGGCGCCGGTGACAGTGTGACGAACTGGGCGCTTTACGACTGCTCCGACACAAACCCGGGCACCCCCGGCAAGACCGGCGACGACCCCGGAGCCAAGAGCAACGACGTGACGCACTGGACGGTTGACAAGCCTGAGGAGTACCCGGACATCTCGATGAGCAAGGAGGCCGTCACGCCCCCGACCTCGGAGAAGGTCAAGCCCGGCCAAGAGATTGAGTACAAGCTCACCGTGCGCAACGGCGGCCGCGGGGCGACGAGTTCGCTCTACATCGCCGACGTCTTGCCCGGAAACGCGAGCTACGTGGCAGGCAGCGCTTCGGGCGGCGGCCAGCCCAACGCGGCGGGCAACCGCATCGAGTGGACGGGTGTTTCGTTGGCGGCCGGCGAGGTTAAAACCTTTACCTTCAAGGTGAAGGTGTCGGAGAGCGCCAAGAACGGCGAACTCGTGGACAACTACGCCGTGTGGACCGACGGCGACGACGGCGACAAGACCACCACGGTCACCCACGAGGTGGAAAACCCCGATGGCCCGCAGATCACGGCGGTGAAGCG
>CAVECB010000051.1:0-6804 GCA_963614215.1 Ruthenibacterium lactatiformans | reverse complement strand
ACACGCTCGCTGCTGATCCCGTTGATTCGGCAGGGTGTCCTATTGATCCCGCTGGCGCTGCTGCTTTCCAGCCAGTGGGGATTGGACGGCGCACTTTTCGCTGTGCCCATTGCAGATGCCCTAACCTGTGTGCTGTGCGTCATCATGGCATATGGGGAGTTCCGGGAATGGAAAAAGCGCGGATGGCTGATTGGGTAAAAAAGCATACCGAGCTCTGCCTTTAGCGAATCTTCTTGGCCGTGCCCCCGGCTTTCGCGCCGGCCTTGTCGGTCTTGGCGCCGCTTTTGCTCTTCGCGCTAGCCTTGGTCTTGCCGGCCTTGGCCTTGCTGCCCTTTGTCGTGCCCTTGCCCTTGCCGCCCTTGCCCTTGGCGCCGCTCCCCTTCTTCGCGGCCTTCGCGGCGGCGGCCTCCTCACGCTTCGGGCAATCCATGTTCACGCAGATGCGCCACGGCCCGCGCGTCGTCGTGACCACGACCTCGGGCGCCCCGCACGCATCGCACACCTCGCCCGTGGCCTGAAGCTCGCCGCGCTGCGGCAGCGGATAGCTCACGCCGCACTCCTCGTAGTTCTCGCAGCGGATGAAGCGCTTTAGGGTGCGCGGGTTTTTCTGCGCGACCAGCCGTCCCTCGCGCCCGGCCTCGCGGCATACGGGGCAGGTGCCCACGACCAGCTCGGGCATCTTGTTGCTCTCGCACTCCGGGTTCAGGCAGTGCACGTAGGCCTTCGCGCGAAACGGCGTGACCTTCACCTGCGGCGTGCCGCACAGCGGGCACGGCTCCTCGACGGCCTCGTATTTGCCCTGCGGCAGCGGATAGGTGACGTCGCAATCCGGCCAGCTGTTGCAGCCGACGAAGCTCGAGCGCGTCTTCGCGCTGCTCTTCACGCACAAATCGCCCCCGCACTTCGGGCAGGCGCCCACCCGGCTGTCGGCGGTCACGGCATCGGCGATGGCCTCGCCCATCTCATCTTTGCGCGGAATCAGCTCGTCCATGATGCCCGCGAGCAGGCGCCGCGAGTGCAGCACCACCGCGTCGCGCTCCTTTTTGCCCTCGGCCACGCTCGTCATCTCGGCCTCCAGCTCGGCAGTCATGTCCGGCGAGGTGATGTGCGGCGCGTAGCGGTGCAGCGCGTCGATGACGGCCTCCCCCAGCTGCGTGGGCTCGATGGGGTCGTTCACGATGTAGCGGCGGCTGTAGAGGCGCTCGATCATGTCGTGGCGTGTGGCCTTCGTACCCAGCCCGTGCTTTTCCATCTCCTGAATCAGGCGCCCGGAGGAATAACGCGCGGGCGGCTCGGTCTGCTTGGCTTCCAGCTTCGGCTCAGAAAATCCCAGCACCTGCCCCTCGGCCAGCTGCGGCATCTGCTCGTCTTTCTTCATGCCGTACTGGTAGACGGCGCGATACCCCGGCACGACCAGCACGTCGCCTTTCGCGGTGAAGGGCTGCCCGGCCACGTCCACGCCAATTTTCGTGCCCTCGACCACGGCCTCGTCAGACAGCGTGGCCATGAAGCGCCGCGCCACGAGGTTGTAGAGCTTCCACTCCTCGGGCTTGAGCTTGTCGGGGTCGGCCGGTCCTGTGGGGTAGATGGGCGGGTGGTCCGTGTCGAACTGCTTGCCGCGCGTGGGGTGAAAGGCGCCGGCGGCCAGCAGCGCATCGGCGTGCGGTTTGTAGGCGGCGTATCCCGCGCCGAGCATCTTCAGCAGCCCGGCGTAGTCCAGCCCATCCGGATACACCGTGTTGTCCACGCGCGGGTAGCTGATGTAGCCGGCCATGTAGAGCGATTCGGCGATGCGCATGGTGCGGCTTGGGCGCATGCCGATGCCGCTTGCCGCGGCCATGAGCGAGGTCGTGTTGAAGGGGGCGGGCGGACGGCTCTTGCGACGCTTCTTTTCAATGGAGGTCACGGTCGCGCGCGTCGCGTCTTTCACCGCCGCATGCGCCGCGTTTGCCGCCGCCTCGTCTTTGAAGCGGCCGGCCGCATGCGTGACGCCAAACGCATCGTCGTCGCCCGCGCCCTCCGGCGCGCACATGCCGGAAAGCACCCAGTAGTCCTCGGGCACAAAGGCCTCGCGCTCCTTTTCCTTTGCCACGACCAGCGCAAGCGTCGGGGTCTGCACGCGTCCGGCACTGCGCGTGTTGCCGAAGCCGGAGTAGCGCGCGAGCGTGAGGTAGCGCGTGAGCACGGCGCCCCAGATCAGGTCGATGTGCTGGCGCGTCTCGCCGGCGTGCGCCAAATCGAAGTCCAGCTCGACTAGTCCCTCGTCGGAAAACGCCTGGCGGATCTCGTCTTTGATGAAGGCGGAGTAGCGCGCGCGGCTGATGGGGGCACTGTCGTTGACCTCGCGCACCATGGACAGCGCGTCAAGGCCGATCAGCTCGCCCTCGCGGTCGAAGTCGGTGGCGATCACGATGGAATCGGCCTTCTTCGCGAGGTTTTTCAACGCGCGGATAATCTCCTTTTCCGCGGGCAGTTTGATGATGGGCGCGTAGGTGAGGTAGGGCAGCGCGGGAATCTTCCAGGTCTTGAGCGCGATGCCCTCTGCGGTGAAGGGGCGACGCTTGCTCTCCCAAGGCGGCGTGGGCAGCGTGTCGGGCACGTCGGGTGCCTCGACCACCTCGCCCTCGGCGGTCAGACCCACCCAGCCGCGCTTCTTGCCCCACACCATCTCGTCGGGAAAGTCGACGCCCAGAATATGGCCGCGCAAACCGATGGTCACGCAGTCGTGGCCGTCGCGGGTGAAGCGGTACACCGGCGTCTTGTAGACCGTATCCTTGGTCGCCTTGCCGTCTGCGAGCAGGCGTGCAATCTGGCCGGCAGCGTCGTTTTTCTCGGTGATGATGAGTTCCATGAAGCCCAAATGTCCCTTTTCCTAGTCGAACACGCGGCGTGCCCGTTTTATACTGAACCCCGCTTGGGGAAAAGCGCGAACCGGCGAAGAGGCTCGAAGGGAGCCCCGCCGGTGCACGATTGTAACCGCATACTCGAAAAGCTTGCCACATCTTTTGCAGAAACGCTGTGGCCGACGCGCTGCGTCGGTTGCGAGGAACCGGGCGCGTTGTTGTGCGAGAGCTGCGCCGCGCGTCTGGAGCGCATCGACCAGCGCCTCGCCTGCCCGCGCTGCGGTGCCCCCTGGGGCCACATCGTCTGCACGCAATGCCCAGCTCCGGGCGCTGTCGGCCGCGACGAGCGGCCCCTACCCGCACCTTTTCCCTTCGAGGCCGCGCGTGCTGCCACGAGTTTTTGCGGCATCGCCCGCGACATCGTGCACGCCTACAAAGACGGCGACGAGCGGCGCCTAGCCGACGTGATGGCCGACGAGCTGGCCTGCGCCCTGCGGGCGACGTGGCACCCCGCGCTGTCGGCCGACCTCGCGGCGCGCGCGCGGCGGGCAGACGATTGGGCGCTTTGGGCGGATTGCATCGTGCCCGTACCCTGCACGGCCGCTGCGCATCGCCGGCGCGGCTTCGACCACGTGGGGCTTGTGGCCGAGGGGCTGGGGCGGCGTGCGGGGCTGCCCGTCGTGGCCGCCCTGCGCTCGCGCAAAAGCGCCGACCAACGCGAGCTGTCTGCCGATGAGCGGCGGCGCAATCGGGCGGGGTCGTTTATCGTGTGCGCCGACGTGGCTGGCGCGCGCTTGCTGCTGCTCGACGACGTGATGACCACGGGCGCCACCGCTTCTGCCGCCACAGACGCCTTGCGCGCCGCCCATGCGGAATCTGTGCGCGTGGCGGTATTCTCGCGTGTCTGGTAGATGCATGTTTTCCCTCGTGGTAAAGTACCGAGCACATGTGACGTTTCCCGCCGTTTTCACGCGGCGGCAACACCCGCGCGGTGCGCCCGTTTTCCCAGCGCATTCGCAGCAGGCGACGAGGCAGGCAAGGCAGATAGTGTTTGGCATAGGCGGAACAGAGCTCGTACTCATACTCTTCTTCGGCTTCCTGGTCTTCGGCCCGGACAAGCTGCCGCAGATGGGGCGCACCCTGGGGCGTGCCATACGCCAGTTCCGAGAGACCTCCGAGCAGATGAACAAAAAGTTCAAAGAAGACGTCTACGACCCGTTCCAAGAGGCGGTCGCGCCCGTGAAAGAGGCGGCCGAGAAGAACGTGGCGCCCTACAAAGACGACATCGACAGCATCAAGGGCATCATCAACGACACGAAAAGCATGGTCAACGAGCCCTTCAAGGACATCAAGGCGCAAGGCGAGGCGATGAAAAAGAGCATCGACCCCTTCGCCTCAGACCCGGCTCCCACGGGGGATGCCGACGGGGTCATACGCGACCGCGCCGGGCGCCTGCCGCGCGAGAAGGCTGGCAAAGCCGCAGGTGCCGACGCCGATACGGCCACGGACGCCGCTGCAAAAGCCACGAGCGCCGACACCGCTGCGGACGGATCCGCCGCGAAGGACGCGGCGCCTGCCGCAGGCAAGCCCTCTGCCACAAAAGCCGCCGGCACGCAGCCGTCTGCTTCACCGTCCGAAAGCGCCGTGCCTGCAGGCGAGGCAAAGCCGCTGCCCAAGACAGACGCGGACGCCGCCCCCAAAAAGACGGTCGCTGCCTCGCTGTACGGCCTCGACGACGAGGACGGTGAATAGCGATGCCCATCGGACCTGCACGCATGCCCCTGCTCGACCACCTAGGCGAGCTGCGCCGCCGCGTCGTCATCATCGTCGTGTGCTTCCTCATCGCCGTCGTCGCGCTCTACGCCGTCGCCGACCAGCTCATAGGTTTTCTGAAGCAACCCATCGCCGACTACATCCCCGACGGCGACATCTACACCACGGGCGCGTTCGAGGGCTTCACCTTGAAGTTCGCTGTCTCGGCGTTTGCCGCCCTCATCGTCACGAGCCCCATCATCTTCTGGGAGCTGTTCGCGTTTTTCCTGCCCGCACTCAAGCCCAACGAGCGCCGCTACGTGCTGCCCACCTTCTTCGTGGCCGTCGTGCTCTTCATCGTCGGCATGGTCTTTTGCTACGCGTTTTGCCTGGGTGCAGCCTTCGAGTGGCTCACGGGCGAGGCGCGCGGCTTTTCCACGCTGCTGCCCTCGGCCAGCGACTACATCAAGTACGTCATTTTGTTCGAAATCGCCTTCGGCATCGCCTTCGAGCTGCCGCTGGTCGTGTTCTTCCTCGTCCTCTTCGACATCGTGCCCTACAAGAAGCTGCGCAGCTCATGGCGCTACGTCTACATCGCGCTGATGGTTCTCTCGGCCGTCGTCACGCCGGACGCCTCGCCTGTCACCATGCTCATCATGTTCGCCGCGCTCGTGGCCCTCTACGAGGTGGCGCTGCTGGTTGCGCGTGTCGCGCTGGCAAAGAAGATCAAGCGCCAACAAGAGCGCGAAGCCGCCGAGGAAGCGGAGTGGGAAAACCTCTAGGACAAGGAGCGGGGCATCATGGCGCACATCGACCTGGACAGCAAGATCCTCGGTAAAAACGACGAGTTGGCGGCGGAAAACCGCGCGCTGCTGGCCGAGCACGGCGTCTACATGCTCAACCTCATGGCCAGCCCGGGCGCGGGCAAGACCTCGACCATCATGGCCACCATCGCCGCGCTCAAAGACAGCTACCGCCTCGCCGTCATCGAAGGCGACATCGCCGGCGACGTGGACGCGCAGGAGGTGAAAGAGGCGGGGGTCCCGGCTGTGCAAATCAACACGGGCGGCTCGTGCCACCTGGAGGCCGACATGGTGCGCCAGGCGCTCGGGGTGCTCGACTTGGACGCGACCGACATCATCATCGTGGAAAACGTCGGCAACCTCGTGTGCCCGACCGACTTCGATTTGGGCGAGAACGCGCGGGCCATGATTTTGTCCGTGCCCGAAGGCGACGACAAGCCCATCAAGTATCCGGGCATCTTCGAGGCGGCTGATGCCATCGTATTGAACAAGGTGGACACGATGCCCGTGTTCGACTTCGACGAGGGCGCGTTTCGCTCCACGGTAAAGTCGCTGAATCCGACCGCGCCGATTTTTCCCATCTCGGCCACGAAAGGCGACGGGATGGAGCGCTGGGCGGAATGGCTCGTCATGCGCTTCGAGGACCTGCGCGACTAGGGCGCGAAAAAGGGCGCGCAACCCGTATCGAATCGCGCGCCCCTCTTCAACAGGAAGGCTTTCTCTCGCGTCGACGGGCGGCGCTCCATTGCGCGTCGCGCCCGCCTCGCACATGTCGCAGCCGCTAGATGGCCGCACCCCCACGCTCGCCGGTGCGGATGCGCACGGCCGTCTCGACGGGGATGACGAATATCTTGCCGTCGCCCACTTCGCCGGTGCGACAAGTCTCGCACACCAGGTCCACGACCTTATCCACGTCGGCGTCGTCCACGACGAACTCGCACTCCACCTTGGGCACCATGTTCATCAAGATCTCGGAGCCGCGGTAGTACTCCTTCCAGCCCTTTTGAGTGCCGCAACCATGCACCATGTTGATGGTCATGCCGCCGATGCCGGCCGCGAGCGCCGCTTCCTTGAGCGGTTCAAGCTTCTCGTTGCGGATGATCGCTTGGATCTTCTTCATCGCTACTCGCCCCTTTCCCTAGTCGAGGCCGTCGAACGCGGGGTAGGCGTTCTCGCCGTGGCAGACAATGTCGAGGCCTTGCGCCTCTTCTTCGGGCTCCACGCTCAAGCTGCCGTGGCAGCAGGCCTTCACCACGAGGCCGATGATGAGCGTCATGATGCCGACGAACACGATGGTGATGCCGATGCCCGCAAGCTGGCTGAGCAGCAGGGACGGGTCGCCGGTGTAGAACAGGCCGCCGAAGTCGGTCCAGGACAGCTCGGGCACGCAGAACAGGCCGGTCAGG
>CAVECB010000050.1:0-7133 GCA_963614215.1 Ruthenibacterium lactatiformans | reverse complement strand
GCTAGGAAGCCCTCGTACTTGAAGAAGCCTATGACGCAGACGTTGAAGGCGACGGATGCGACGAGCAGCGCCTTCGCGCGGTCGCTCTCACGCGCTCGCTGTGAAGAACCCCCCCCGCGGCGCTTTTCTCGAGGCAGCGCGCGTCGCTTCTGTCGCCCATTCCGAGGGCAAACAGCCAGTTGCCGACGATGGAGGCGACCATCAGCAAGACGTAGACCGGCTCGCCCCACGCGTAAAAGACGAGCGAAACCACGAGCAGCCACACGTTTTTGGCCTTGCGCCAGGGCAAGATAAAGTAAAGCCCCAGCGCGATGGGCATGAAAAAGAAGAGGAATGTCGTCGAGGAGAAAACCACGGGCGCATTATAGGGGAAACTTCACGCCGTCAACAGATGGAAGCGCGCGCGCGATTGCAACGTTTCAAAGGACACTACATGGATACATACGACGGGCATTTGACCGAGCGCATCGTCGCATATATCAGAGAAGCCCTTGTCTGACCTGAACATAGTTTGCTTTCGACGAGAAGGGGATGGCTGCAAAAAACACTCGCTTGGAGAAGCGGCATATCTTGGTATACGCCTTGCCCTGTGTCGCTTCTATTGCGGGGTGCATCAGCTCGAAAGCGACTTTACCGTTTTCTAACAGTCAACGAAACGGGTGATGGGTCTACGCTCGTGAGCTGCGGTACTGCGTTTCCGCCACGAGCAGATGGCGCACCACCCTTTCCGTTTTCGGCCATTTCTCCTGCGTCCGGTTCACCCTGAACAGGTAGACGTACCAGCCAGCACGTTTGCTATTGGTCACGGTCTCGTATCACCCGTTTTGTTGACTGTTAAATTCGCTAAAAAATCGAAACGCTGTAGCGGAGGCATTTTTGATAGCTAGTAAAACCACATATTTCGCAATGGGGCTTGCCTAGTTTAGGGACTTGGAAAGGCCTAAACTAGGCAATATGAGCAGCAAGAACAAAGCCAAGAATAAGTACGTCACAAAATCACACCTCTCAGAGCGCAAGTTCCGAGAGCTCTTGAAGCTGTTCTGCGCCGACGTCACGGCACTGTCCGCGGCCCGACTGACGGGGCTCAACCGCAACACCGCGAACCGTTACTATTCCCTCTTCCGCAGCAGGATCGCCGAGATATGCGAGGCGGATTCCCCGTTTTCGGGCGAGCTGGAAGCCGACGAGAGCTACTTCGGGCCGAGGCGTGTCAGAGGGCACAGGGGACGCGGGGCGGGGCGCAAGACGATCGTCTTCGGGCTGCTGAAACGCGGCGGCAGGGTGTACACACAGATCGTTCCAGATGTCTCGAGGAAAACATTAATGCAGGTCACAGACGGCAAAGTGGCAAAAGATGCCATCATGTACACCGATGGGTTCAAGTCCTACGACGGCCTGGTGGACTGGGGTTACAGGCACTACTACCGCGTCAACCACGGAGACAACGAGTTCGTGGAGCTGGCCAACAGGCGCAACCACATCAACGGCATCGAGAGTTTCTGGGGCTACGCCAAAAACAGGGTCGTCAAGTTTCAAGGTATCATGGGAGACGATTTCTACCTACATCTGAAGGAGTGCGAGTTCAGGTTCAACATGAGGTGCGAGGACATGTATAGGTTTCTGCTCGCGGAATTCAGGAAGAGACCTCTAAACTAGGCAAGTCCCTTCAGAAAAACAGGAAGGGGCGACGTGGATTTACTGGTAGTGTGAATTTATTGTGCTGTATATGCTGCCTGTCTCATCCCCATATGCGCCCATATCCATAATTTATAGGTTGTGAACAGAGTTTCGCGAGGGGCATCAGCACACTGACGGGGACTTCCATGGGAGCCCCCTCCGTCGACGATGGTCGTCCTTGGAACGATTTGAGAAATGGAAACGGAGAAGATGAAAGACGAGCACATGAGAATTGAGATGGGGGGGGGTAATCTTTCAGCGCCTTGCGTGACGGTCATCACCCCAGTCTACAATGTCGAGGCCTACCTGCGTCAATGCTTGGACAGCCTCAAAGCCCAGACACTCGAAAACATCGAATTCATCGTCGTGAACGACGGCTCGACGGATGCCAGCCTCTCCATCGTCGAGGAGTACGCGGCAGGCGATGCGCGTTTTCGCGTCATCGACAAGGAAAACGGCGGCTACGGCAGCGCCATGAACGCGGGGCTCGATGCGGCGCGAGGCGAGTACATAGGCATACTCGAGTCCGACGATTTCGCCGAGCCGAAGCTCTTTGAGAAGCTCTATGCTGCGGCTTCAACACACGACTGCGACTTGGCGAAGTGCAACTACTGGAACCACGACAGCGAGGTCGGATCCTACAAAAAGGAGAACTACCGCGAACGCCAATGCGAAACCTTGTTCGACCCTGCCGATACAGCCTGGACCAATGTCATCTACGCGACTCCGGCAATTTGGACGGGCCTGTATCGCCGCTCGTTTCTCGAGAAGGAGCAGATCCGCTTTCTCGAAACCCCAGGAGCTGCGTACCAGGACACGGGGTTCGTCTTCAAGACCTGGGCGGCTGCAAAGCGCGTCTTCATCATCCACGACTATCTTGTGCACTACCGCATAGACCGTGCGGATTCTTCGGCAAACAGCGACGATAAGGTGTATGAAGTCTGTGGCGAATGGGACTCCATCATGGAATTCCTAGACTGTCGCCCCGCGCGCAAGGAGACGTTGGGGACTTTTTTTCAGGCGCAGCGCTATGCGACGTACCGGTGGAACTACGGCCGCATCGCTTCCGAGCACAGACAGGGATTTCTGGAGCGAGTGCAAGCGGACTACAAAAGCGCCCTCGAAAAAGGGGAGCTGGACGAGCAGCGTTTTGCCCCGGCTGTGTGGAAGCGCCTCATGCGCACAATCGAGGATCCCGCTGCTGTTGTTGCGGAAGACGCATGCAGAGACGCAGACGCCTCCGTTCCCAAGGTCTCTGTCATCGTCCCCGTCTACAACGCGGGCAAGCATCTCGAAGAGCTGCTCTACTCGCTACATAAACAGACCTTATGCGAAATAGAGATTTTGCTTGTCGATGATGGGTCGACTGATTCGTCTGCCGCCATTTTGGATAGCTTCTGTGCAGGCAAGCCTAAATTTCGCGTCTTTCACAAGAAAAGCGGCGGAGTTGGATCGGCCCGCAACATGGGGCTGGCCTTTGCCAAAGGCACCTATGTCGTCTTCGCAGACGCCGATGACCTTGTTCCCGACGACGCCTACGAATGCCTGTACAGGAGCATCGAACTTGCGGGCGCGGACATGGCCATCGGAGTGATGGAAGAATTCTCTCTGCTTGAGACAACTGTCTACCCGCAGACAAAGCGCTTTTCCAAGATGAAGGACATCAAGCCCTACGATTGCGATCACATGTTCTCTTTGACGCTGTGCAACAAGATGCTACGTCACTCGATCATTGAAGAGCATGGTTTGCGCTTTAAAGATTTTCCCGTTGGCGAAGACGCCCTTTTTTTCTCCCTGTTCGTCGGCTTTGCGAACAAGACAGTGGGATGCCCCAACCTTGTCTACAGATATCGCAAGCTTTTATGGTTCGAGGGAAAGACCGCCACGGGCGCATTCGATGCAAAGCACGTGAAATCGCATGTAGCCTCTCATTTGGCCGTTGGGAAGGCCTTTCAGGAAAGCATCGGTCGATACATCGAAACGCACCGTCTGGCCGGCGACGAGATGGGGGCGCGCTTGGGTGAAGGCACTCGCGCCTCTTTCGAAGAGGCAGTCTACAATCGCATGTACGGCCTTTTCTGTGACAGGTACTATCGCCATGTTTGGATGATGGATGCCGAAGCCCTTGCATACCTCCAAGAAAACTTGTCAGAATTCGAACAGCATCTTTCCGCAGAGCGGCTCACGACCCTACACTCCTATCTTGCTGATTTGCATCTAGAAAGCGGCCTAATGGGCAAAGAGGAGCTCGCCGCCCGTCCCCTCGTCAGCGTCTGTCTGGTCGGCGGCATGGAAGACGAAGCACTTGCCCTGCACCTCGGCGCGCTATATGCGCAAAATTTCCCCGCCTTCGAATTACTAATGGATGCTGCTACCTTCGACAAGTTGCCAGAAAAATATACCGACATACCCAATATTCGCGTCCTAGATGAAGATGTCAGCACGACGCACGTCTTTGTTGAGAATGCGAAAGCTCCCTATATAAACTTCCTCGACGCGAGAATATGCCACGGCCCGAAATCCCTGAAGACCATGTACGAGACAATGCTGTGGGCCCGTGAGGATTTCGTCGCCTTTGGCATGGCTGCTATCGACGAGGAGGGGAAGCGGCTTTGGAAGGCACCGAGCGCCGCCGCATTCGAAAAACCATTTTGCCGCAGAACAACGATAGAAGCAAAAATCAACGACGCCGACTTTTCGCTGTGTAACAAAATCTTCAAAAAAACGGCGCTTTTACACCACGACGACATGCAATTATCCGAGTTGGCCGCTGCTTGCTATAGAGATTTCAGTTTTCTGAAACGCCAGAGCTATTGCATGGCTTGTTTTGAAGGGCAGGACATCTTTCTCGGACAACTGCCCCAATCCGAGGCCGCGAAACTTGTGCGCCTTGGCAACGAGGAATACGCGCGTCGCTGGGAACGGCGGGAAAAGGAAAAACGCTTCCTTGCCCGGGCGTGGCGCAAGGCGACGAGAGCGCTACCCCGCAAAAAGACAGCGCTCTTCTTCACCCAGCGAAACGGCGGGGAACTTTCGGCAAACCTGCAACTCGTCTACGACGCCCTCGGAGATGTCGACAAGGTGGTGTGTTGCAGGGCATTGCCGCATCCCTTGGCCTACCAAGACGAGGTGAAGGAGGCTCTGAAACGCGCAGACATCGTGGTCACCGACGATTATTGCCCCTATCTCTCCAAGGTGCCTGCGAAGCCGAACCGCGTGGTTGTCCAACTTTGGCATGCCTGCGGAGCGTTCAAGAAGTTCGGTTTGGATTATGTAGGCGCTTCGATAAAGAACGAACGGAACATGCACAGGCGCTACTCTCTCGTATCCGTCAGCTCCGATACGGTGCGTTCGATATATGCGAAGGCATTTGGCATAGCACAAGACAAGGTGCGCGCACTGGGCGTGCCGCGGACTGATCTGCTTCTTGATGCGGACTACCTTGCCGAGAAGCGTGAGTGCTTTTTAACCGCGCACGGCATCGGGCAGGACAAGAAGATCGTGCTCTATGCGCCGACCTTTCGCCAGAAGGAGGGGAGGCAAGCTGTCTGGAACGCGCAAATAGACTGGGCGGTTCTCTCCGCAAGCCTCGCGCCCGATGTGATGCTCGTGGTGAAACGACATCCGCTCGAGACAACCATGCTCGTGTCGGGCGAGTATCCAAACATCGTCGAGTTGGCTGGAGAAGGCGATGTGGATGCTCTACCGGCCGCCGACCTGCTCGTCACCGACTACTCGTCCATCGTCTTCGATTTCGCCCTGATGGACAAACCCTTTGTCTTCTATTGCCCTGATATCGCCGAGTACGAGACGAGTTTCTACTTGAAGTTCCCGCAGGATTTCGGTGCGAGCTTATGCACCAACCCGGACGAGCTGCCGTTCCTGATAGGGCAGGGGCTGTCCGGCGCCTTTGCTGAGCAGTCGCAACGCTTCAAAGAACGCTACATGGGTGCATGCGACGGACATTCGACCGAGCGTATCGTCGCATATATCAGAGAAACCCTTGCCTGACCTGAGCGTAGCTTTCCTTCGACGAGAAGGGGATGGTTGCAAAAAACACTCGCTTGGAGAGGCGGTATATCTTGATATGGGCCTTGTCTTGATATGGGCCTTGCCCTGTGTCGCTCCTATTGCGGGGCGCATCAGCTCGAAAGCAACTTAACCGTTTTATCTTGGTAAAGCGTGTAGGGACATGCGATGCAGACCAAATCGTCGACATCGTAGTCGTCAGCCAATTGGCGAAGCGAGTTGGCATACATTCTAGGGTCGACTACGACTACTCGGCTATAGCTTTCTGCGAAGAAACGGGCGATGCAGCTCGCGTACGAATCGGCTATCAAGAGAAGAGTTCCCCCGTCGTCGCATGACGCATTTTCTATGACGATGAGTTTTTCGCTGGGAAGGTAGAACCTGTTCGAGTAGTGAGCGCCGTAAGATTTCTGTGGGCGCCGTGACTCCCCACCATCCGATGCCCATTCCGCGTCAAGAAAATCCTCCCCTTTCTCCTCTCCATCGACTTTGACTGAAAGCGTGCTATGTTCGTAGAAAACGTCGGTCACCTCGTCTGCCTGGACGTCCAGATCGACACCCGATCTCGAGCGCGAGCCGTAAAACGCCCCCCATCCAGCGGAGCTTTCCGCAGAGACGGAAATGGGTTTTCTATCCAACTGCGACATGATTTGCCTGTAGGCACGCACCGCCGCCCCTGTTTTCCAGTGATGGTCGGTGCGGTAGAAATCGTCCTTGTACTCGTCGAGAGAATCGTACGTTTTGAAGACGGTGCCCCAACTCGAGCCGAGTTTTTCCAGGAAGTTTTTCCGTATATAGGAAGAGTCCATTTCGTTTTTGACGAGTCCGCTGCCGGGATTGACGCTTGAGGTTCCTATGTTCTCGACAACACACGCGACTTTCTTTCCATCTATGTTTTGCGCAAGACCTTCGAGCTCATCGGCTGATTTTCCCAAAAGTCGTGCACGTGTCTCGGATTTTGCGTTGGGTTTGTCGCAAACAATCTCTTCGCCTGGCGCTTCTATGTTGTTTGAGCCGTAGTATGTGGGAAATGCCTTGTAACCAAAAGGAAGGTTGGCCACCTTGATGGAAAGGCGTTGTACGGCGGCATTTACAAGCAGCACTTCGTCACGACACAAAATGCGATCGCCTGCCGCTTCCTCGAAATCGCTCTGAAAGTCGCCTGTTGCTAGCGATTCAAGCGTCATCTTGGGAAACAGCGCTGTGTTTTTGCTTTCCAAATCGAGTTGCTCGTCAGGTCCAAGTTCCGGTGCCACGGCGCTTATGCCTAGGTAGGCGAGCAGGGAGAGGAGCACGATTGCGACAGCTGCGGAAAAGACGGCAGCCCGTATTTTCTCAGTTGCCTTGCTTTCCTTGGATTCTGCTCGCTCGTCCACCGCGGCCGCCTTTCCTAGAACTGGAAGTAGATGAAGGGATTAAACGAACCG
>CAVECB010000049.1:0-7778 GCA_963614215.1 Ruthenibacterium lactatiformans | reverse complement strand
TGGCCACGACGGCGTCGGTGCCCCAACCATCTTTCACCGTCTTGCCGTAGTCGTAGATTTTGTTCGCGGTGCCGATGGCGGTGTTGCCCCATACGCGCTCGGCGGACACGCCGTCGATGGCCTCAATCTGATTGAGCACGGCATCGGAAACCGCCGCGGTGCCACCCACGACGACAACGTGCTCCACGCCCTTTTCCTGGATGAGGGTCTTCGTGGCAGGAGTGAGGGAATCTTGTGCCGTCAGCAGCACAGGCGCGTCCAAAAGCCCCGCCAACCCGCTTGCGGCCAGCGCGTCGTGGTAGCTCTTGTTCGTGGCCACGATGGCGTACTCGCTGGAGTCCCAGCCCTCGTTTACAATCTGCTTCATCGTGCCAATGGCCGTGTTTCCGGCCAGACGCGTCCAGCTGGTCTCCTCAGGCACGACCAGCGTGACCTGCTCGATCGTGTTCCAGTAGCGCCAACCGCCAGCCTCGGAACCGGTGCCGGAGCCTTGGGTCGTGTAGTCTTCCTCGGAGATGCCCCAGATGCTGCGCGGGTAGTTGGTCGTGTCCGCATTTTGGATGTTGTACGCCTGCCCCTCGGCCGCGGTTTGGCTCTCGCCTAGAGCGCACGCCATCTCGGTGATGGAGAAGACGAAGGGCGCATCATTCGTGGTGGCAGGATCCTTGGACTGCCCGCCCATGGCATTGGGGAAGAAGTACTTTTGCTTTTGGACCAGGTCCCAGGTGGCCTTGCCGCCCTTGGTGGCCCCGAAGTTCAAGGCCGTGCCGCTCTTCCAGTACTGGGAGACGCCCGCATCGGCAAACAGCGCGTCGGCGGTCACGTAGTAGTCCGTGGTAGTGACGTTCCAGGTGTCGCCCTTGTAGTACATGCCGGAGACGGGCGTCGCGTTCTTGCCGGCCGAGAGATCCTTGAACTCGGCATCGGTGTAGCTTTTCACCACGGTCGCCTCGGCGTCGTCGCCAATCTGCAGCGCCACCTTCATGACAATGGGCTCGTTGTAGGAGATGGTGACGGTGTCGATGTTGGAGACGAACGACTTGCCGGCGAAGTTGCCCGCCGTGTACTCGTCTTCAGACATGCCGAGCACCATGCGCGGCTCCCTATCGGTATTGGCACTCGCCTTGTTGGCCGTCTCGACCTCCGCAGCCGTCTGGTCCTCCCCGATGGCCGAGCTAGCCTCGGTGATGGACAGCACGGCCGGCGCCTTGTCGTAGGCGGTCGTGTCCGTGGTCGTTTGGGTTGTGTTCCTGTAGAAGCGCCCGTTTTCCAGCTCGGAATACGTCTTGGACATCGCGAAAGTGCCGGAGGCGTAAGACACCGAGGTGGTATTTTTCTCAGAGTAGGCGCGAGCCGCCGTCATGTTGTCGGCGTTCACCTTGGCCGCATCGCCGTCCGCGCGCGCGTTGTCGATGGAAAACGCGCTCTTGAACAGATCCGCGACCGTCACGTAGGTGGCCGCCGTGTCGACGTTTTTAGCATCGCCCTTGAAGTACATACCCGAGACCGGCGTGCCGGAGTTGTCAACCAGCGCCTCGAAGTCGGTCTTGGAGTACTCGGCGAGCACCTGCTCGCCTTTGCCCGCGCGATTTTGCTTCACCGTCAAAAACGGCGTAACCTCGAAGGTGGCAGTCAACTTGGTAAAGGCATCCGCATACGCCCCCTTGCCCGCGGCAGACACAGTGTAGGTGCCCTTGTTCACAATCTCGGAGACGGGATTGCCCTCGGCATCGGTGAAGGACAGGTCGTAGTCGGTGTCGAGCGTGAGTTTTTCGCTGTCAGGATTTTTCACCGTAACGTCCTGCTTGATGGTCTCGAGCAGATCCGAGCCCGTGGTCTTAAACGACGACACCTTTATCTCGTATTGGCCACCCTCTAGAGGCTGCACCTGCAGCGAAGACGCGACCTTTTCGCCTTGCACTGCCCCGGCGCCGTCTGCGCAAACCTCCTGCGCGCTCTCGACGGCGTTGCCTTGCTGCGCGCCCGCCGTGGCGGCTATTGCCTGCGCAGACGGAAGGCAAAAGGTCATGCACAGCGCCAGCGAGCACACAACTGCCAGCACTTTATGCAGCGACCCCCCTCCGAACAAGATTTTGCCTGCATGTTTTCTACCCATGTGCCCTCTCCTTCCCACATAACTGTACAAACGGCCACGCGCGGGCAGACGATGCGGGTCATCGTTTATCCTGCGCATGCAATGAATTTATTTTAGATTGTTTTTCAAATGAAAGAAAGCAACACGTCGCAGAAATCGTCGAACGCGAGAAATTTCCCTTTACAATCATGGACACGCACGCAAATGCGGCGCATAGGCGTAACACGCGCCGGCACACGACACGCAAATGCGGCGCACAGAGGCGCGCGGCACATAGACACGCGCGGGCGCACGAGACGACGAGGCAGAAACGGGGCAGCAGGCATATGAGCACATGGAAACGCGTCGTGGTGAAGGTGGGCACGAGCACCCTCGTGCACCCCGGCGGGCGCCTGAACATCCGCCACGTCGAGCGGCTGGTGAAGGTGCTGGCCGACATACGCAATTCCGGCGTCGAAGTCTTGCTCGTGTCCTCGGGCGCCATCGCCATGGGCGTGGGCAAGCTGAACCTGCCCGCGCGCCCCGACGATATGCCGGGCAAGCAGGCCTGTGCTGCCGTGGGCCAGACCGAGCTAATGTACGTCTACGACCGGCTGTTTTCCGAGCACAATCACACGGTGGGCCAGGTGCTCCTCATCGGCAGCGACCTAGCCGACGAAAAGCGCCGCACGAACTTCAAGAACACAATATTTCGGCTGCTCGACATGGGCGCCGTACCCGTCTTCAACGAAAACGACACGATGTCGACCACCGAGATTGCCTCGATTGGCGACAATGACACCCTGGCCGCCATCGTGGCCGAGTACGCCGAGGCCGACCTGCTCGTGCTTGCAAGCGACGTGGACGGGCTCTTCGATGCCAACCCGACCACCTGCCCAGATGCGCACCTCATCCACCGGGTGGGACGCGTGGACGATTCCGTGCGCGCGCTGGCTGGCGGCGCAGGAAGCGAGCTGGGCACGGGCGGCATGGCCACCAAGGTGGACGCCGCCGCACGCTGCCTTGCCCTAGGCATCGACATGGCCATAGTGAACGGAGCCGAGCCCGACCTGCTCTACGACTTGCTGGAAGGCAAGCAGGTGGGCACCCTGTTTTCCATGAGGGAAGAGACGCGATGAGAGAAGGGCTGCGATGAAGGAGGAGACGCGATGAACCTGCTCGAACAAGCGGCCGCCGCCAAGGCCGCATCCCGTGCGCTGCGCGGGCTGGACTGCGCGACGCGCAACGCCGTGCTTAAAGATTACGCGGCGCGGCTGGTGAAGCGCACAGACGCGGTGCTCGCGGCCAACGAAGCAGATTGCGCGACGGCGCGCGAGGCCGGCATGGCAGAGCCGATGCTGGAGCGCCTCACGCTCGACGAGGCGCGCATCGAGCAAATAGCCGAGGGCGTGGCGCAGGTGGCCGCCCTGCCCGACCCGCTCGGGCGCGTGCTCGAGGAGCGCGACATCGCCAGCGGCGTGCACCTGAAAAAGGTCAGCTGCCCCATCGGCGTGATTGGCGTCGTCTTCGAGTCGCGCCCCAACGTCAGCGCCGACTGCATGGCCCTTGCCCTGAAGGCGGGCAGCGCCTGCGTGCTGAAGGGCGGCAAGGAGTCCTACGAAAGCTGTGCGGCGCTCGTGGACGCGATGAAGGAGTCGTTGGCCGCGTGCGGCGTTTCGCCCGACGCCGTCATGTTGGGCGAGCGCCCGAGCCACGACGAGACACGAGAGTTCATGCAAGACCGCGCGCACGTGGACCTACTCGTCCCGCGCGGCTCGAAGCGCCTGATAGACACGGTCGTCAGCTGCGCGAAGGTGCCCGTCATCGAGACCGGCGCCGGCATCTGCCACGTCTATGTGGACGCCTCGGCCGACCTCGACATGGCCGAGCGCATCGTGGTGAACGCGAAGTGCTCGCGTCCGAGCGTGTGCAACGCAATGGAGACCTTGCTGGTGGATGCGGCCGTCGCCGAGCCTTTCGTACCGCGTATCGCCGGCGTGCTGGCGCGCGAGGGGGTTTGCCCCATCCACGCCGACGAGCGCAGCCACGCGCTCGCGCCCGACACCACCGTGGCCGCCGACGAGGGTTGCTGGGGCACGGAATACGATGCACTCGAGATGAACCTGCGCGTCGTGGACGGCGTGGAGGCGGCTATCGACCACATCGAGGCCTGGGGCACGCACCACTCCGAGTGCATCGTCAGCGAGACGCCCGCGCACGTGCAGGCCTTCATGGACGGCTGCGACTCGGCCTGCGTCTACCACAACGCCTCGACGCGCTTCACCGACGGCTTCGAGTTCGGGCTGGGCGCCGAGATAGGCATATCAACGCAGAAGCTGCACGCACGAGGACCCATGGGCCTAGCCGAGCTGACGACCTATCGTTACCAGCTCGAAGGGCATGGTGAAACGCGATGACGGACGCGGTGACGGGCGCGGCGACACAGGCGGCGGCCGGCGATGCGGCCGAGGCGCGGATGAAGGAAGGCGGCGCGATGGCGCATACTGCGGCGGATGAAGGAAAGGCAGCACAGATGAAGCTCGGCATCATCGGGCTGGGGCACATGGGCTCGGCGCTGGCACGCGGCGCCGTGGCGGCGGGCGCGCTTGCCGCAGATGAAGTGGCCGTGCTCGCGCACGGAGAGGCGACGGGCGCGCGGGCTGTCGAGGCGGGATATGCCCTCGTCGACACGCCCGATGCGCTCGCGGAAAGTTGCGAGGTTGTCTTGTTGGCCGTCGCGCCCAAAGACGCTGCCGCCGCGCTGATTGCCTTCGGCGCCCGCCCGCCGCGCGCGCTCATCTCGGTGGTCGCCGGGCTTTCCATCGAGAAGATTCGAGCGCTGCTGCCGGACGTGCCCGTCGTGCGCGCCATGCCCAATGCCGCGCTTGAAGTGGGCTGCGGTGCGACGGTGCTTGCCGCCTCGCCGGACTGCCCGCCCGAGACGTTCGCCTTTGCCGAAGAGCTCTTCGGCTGCGCAGGCATCGTGCGGCAGATGAGCGAGGAACTGCTCGATGCCAGCGTCGCCGTCCACGGCTCGACGCCGGCCTACGTCTACTACTTCGTCGAGTGCATGCTCGACGACCTGCGCGAGCGCGGCTTTGATGCGGCAGACGCCCGCGCCCTGCTCGTGCAAACACTTGCCGGCGCCGCCAAGCTGCTCGAAGCCGCGCCAGACAAGCCGCTGCCCGAGTTCGTCGCGCAGGTGGCCACGCCGGGCGGCACGACGCGCGCGGCCATCGACGTGCTGGAAGCCGAGCCGTTTGCCGAGGCGCTTTGCGCCGCCAACGGCGCGTGCATCAAGCGCTGCCGCGAGCTTGCCGGCTAGGGCGCGGGCTGGGCGGCACGCCGGGCAGGGCACGGGCACGGACAGCACACCGCCGCCGCCTGAGAAACGAGAAGGGTCTTTCATCATGCGCATCGCCATCGTCACGGGAGCCTCGAGCGGGCTGGGCGCCGAGTACGTGCGCCGCATCGACGCCAAGGGCTACGCCGACGAGATATGGGCGATAGCCCGCCGCGAGGAGCGCCTGCGCGAGCTGGCCGGCGCCTGCAAAACCCCCGTGCGCTGCATCCCGACCGACCTGTGCGCACCCGGAGCAATCGCAGATGTGCGCGCGCGTCTTGCCGCCGCCGCGCTTGCCGATGCCGACTTCACCGTCTCGATGCTCGTGAACGCGGCAGGCCTGGGCAAGTTCGGCTGCGTCGAGGAGCTGTCGACTACCGAGACGGCCACGATGGTGGACCTGAACTGCCGGGCGCTCGTAGAGATGACGCAGGCGGTGTTGCCGCACATGGGCCGCGGCTCGCGCATCGTACAAATTGCCTCGTCGGCGGCCTTCCAGCCCCTGCAGGGCCTGGCCGTCTACGCGGCCACGAAAAGCTTCGTGCTCTCGTTTACCCGTGCCCTGCGCCGCGAGCTGGCGGGGCGGGGCATCTACGTCAGCGCCGTGTGCCCCATCTGGGTGAAGACCGAGTTCGTGAAGGTCGCGCGCGACACGGCAAACGGCCAGACGGTGAAGCATCCTTGGCCACAGCTGTCGCCTGCACGAGTCGTGGCCCACAGCGACCTGGTGAACCGCTGCAACTACCCCGTGGCCACCTGCAGCCTCGTAGCTTTGTGTATGCGCGTGTTTTGCAAGCTCGCGCCCGCGCCGCTCGTCATGTGGCTGTGGGAGGGCATCCGCCGCATCTGAACCCGCACCCGTCGCGGTGAAGGCATCCGTTGCACATCCGCTTCCTGGCGCAATTGTCGACATTCGGCGACACCAGAAGTCTGTTTTTGCACCTCAAATGCGCAAAAGTGGACTTCCGGCGACAGTATCGCCCCCGTTTACTGTCGCCCAATCTCCCTTTTTGCGCGAAAACACCCTAGAAACGTGAACAAAAGCCCCGAAACGTCGCCCGAAGTCGCTTTTTGCGCGCCCGGGCGAGGAGGCGAGCAGGTTGGTGAAAGGGTGAAGGGGCACGGGTATGCCCCATCTGCATCCACTTCGAGCTTGGGCTTCAGCGGGTGAAAGGGTGAAAGGGCGCGGAGGCATGCCCCGTGCTCAAACAGTCCTCGCGCTGACGGACAGCCCACTGGGCTGTCCGTGGCGCTGCGGAACTGCGCGCGGGACACGCCTCCGCGCCTCGATTTCACGTGCGCTCTCTAGGTCGTGCGTTGCTTGCGGCGGGCGAGGAGAAGCCAGGAGAGGGCGGCGGCGATGAGGGCGGCGCCCGTCGCGGTAAGCGCGATGGGGCCTGTGCCGCCGGCAAGCGGCATGACCCACTCCTTGTAGTTGGGCAGCAAATAGGCGCCCGTGCCCGCATCCTTCTTGAAAGCAGGCGGCAAATCGCCCGTGACGTTGCCGGCGGCATCCTTTGCGGCGTGCGCGGAAATGGTCACGGTCTGGGCCGAGGCATCCACGTCCACCAGCCACTGGCCGTGCGGCAGCCTGTAGCCGGAAGGCGCCGCCGTCTCTACCAGCATGTACTGGCCGCCTTCCAGCTCGCCAAAGTCCACAAGGCCGGTGCCGGCCGCCGATGTGACGGTCGCGACAGGCTCGTCCACCTTCCAGCAGCAATCCGCGTCCGTCGTTGCCGTCCACGAGTGGTCGGCCGCAGACGTGTGCGTAGTGTCGCCGCAGGCATACAGCTCGAAGGTGGCGCCTGCGAGCGCCGTCGCACCGTCTTCTGCCGTTTTGGTAAACGAGAAGGGCACGGTCCCCTCCCCTTCTTTCAGGTTCACCAGCTTGTAGCCTGTCGCATAGCTGCCGGAAAATGTCCGCGCCCCGTCCACGGAGGCGATTGAAACCGTCGACGCGGCCGCGTCCACCACAAGCGTCCACGAGCCCTCAATCTTTTCGTAGTCCGCAGGCGCCGCCGTCTCCACGAGGGTGTAGGTACCCGGCTTCAGCTCGCCGAAGTCCACCGCACCGTTCGCGCCACTCGTCACGCTCTTGTTGTAGGTGCCAGCCGGGCTGCTGGAAAGCTCGAAAGTGGCGCCTGCCAGCGCGGTGCCGGCGCGGTCGGTCTTGGTGAAGGAGAAGGCGACAGGAACCACCTCGTTGAAGAGCTTCCAGCCGCTCGCGTAGCTGCCCGTGAACGAGGGCGCCCCGCCAAGCGCCGCGACCGTGACGGTGCACGCGTCGTCTGTGTTTGCCTCGACCTTCCAGTAGCCGCTTGCCTTCTCGTAGCCGGCCGGGGCGGACGTTTCAGCCAGGTA
>CAVECB010000048.1:0-8255 GCA_963614215.1 Ruthenibacterium lactatiformans | reverse complement strand
TATGGCGCGAGGGGATGCAAGCGGCGCTCGAAGCTGTGAAGCCGAAAACGCTACTTCTCTACGGTGGGCGGCTCGACGGGTTCGAGTTTCACGGAACCGAGGTTATCGACTTTGCCGCAAATACGGCGTTTGGAGGTAAGTAATGGGCGGACGAGGTAGCAGCAGCGCGACGGCGGGCGCGAGGGTTATGTCGCTGGATGATTACTATTCAGAAAAGGGCGTTCCCTTCGTCATGAGCGGCTGGAGTCTCGACAAAATCAAATTACCGCATGGCGAGACTGCGCGGCAAAAGGAGAAGCGCCTAAAGGAGGCCGAGGCAGCTATCGCCGCGCACGCGGAGAAGAGGGCGGCGGCGAGACGCGAGTACGAGGCCTTAGTTGCGGCGGGGAAAGTCCGACCGCCTACAGAAGTCGAGAAGTCTTTGAGGACGGCGCACGGGCACCCGGACAACGCATCGGTTCAGGCGGCTAGGCGCGTTCTCACGAAGCGCGGCATAGATTGGCGCACCGGGAAGAAGCTTTAATGGGTGGACGGGGCGCATCGAGTGGCACGAGCGTCAACGGTAATCCTTACGGCTCGCAGTATCACAGCGTCTACCAGTCGGGAAATATCAAGTTCGTGAGCAAGAACAACCGTGATTCTGAAGCGCTTATGGAGACCATGACGCGAGGGCGCGTTTATGTTCATGTGGAGGGCGAGGACATCAAGTCCATCGTCTATTTCGACAATGAGAACAAACGCTCGAAGCAGATAGATTTAGACCATCAACATGCGGGAGAACAGCCACATACACATCATGGCTACAACCACAACGAGTTAGATTCCGCCAAAGGGTCTGCAAAACTTACCGTTGAGGAAAAACGTATGGTTGCCAAGGTTACTTCAACATGGAAAAATAGAAGGCGCGGAAAGTAGCACAGTACGAGGAGTGCCCTTGATAGAGGAGACGTAGGTGCAAATCCTACCGCCGCGCAGGCCGTCCTTTCGAGGGCGGCTTTTTCATTGCCTGAAAGGGAGCGCGCATGGGAGTGCTAAAAAAGCCGCCCGGCATCGAATCCGACGCGTACAAGAGCGCCAAATGGGACGAGTTGGCGGGCAAGGGCAATTTCCGACAATCAGACGCGCCGACGCTTGCCCTGCTGTGCCAGTGGTACGCCGTCATAGAGCGCTGCATGGAGGACATGGACATGGGCGACGGCTTGCCGCAAGTCGCCTACCAAAACCAGCTGGGCGATATAAAGGAAATCTGCAAATCGCGCACGGCTATACCCGCTTCTCCAAGGCTTCCGCGCCGTAAGCCCGAGGCGCAAAGAGCGCAGGTTTGCAATCGCAACCACAGTCGTAGCCGCAGCCGCAAGCCCGCGCAACGCAGCCCCGCGCTCCTATTCACCAAACAACACAGACGGACCTTCGAGCACGTCCCAACCGCACTCTTCGAGCAAGGCCTTGCAGTTCGGCACCGTCCAGCCGCGGTTTTCCTCGGTCTTGCCCTCGGTGTCGCGCGGGTTGCTGCCGACCTCGGCCCACAAGAGGTTGGCGCCGTTGAACACGGCCAGTTGGTTGGGTTCGTGCGTGCAGTTGCCCACGATCTCGGCACCGGTGATCAGCGCGACGGCGGCAACGATAGTGGCCATGCGCGCGTAGCTCAGCTGGCCGTGAACCGCAAGCTCGGAGCTGGGGATGGTCGTGCGGCGCATCGAGCCAGAGAAACGCGCGTGCATGTCGCGGGTGATAATGGTCTTCTCGACGATTTCTTCCACCGAATGCTCCGGCCCCACGGGCTCGACGCACGACCCCAAAAGCAGACCGGCGTCTTGCGCCGCATGTATCGTCTCCCAGCGGCGCTCGGGGCTGCAGCGGGTGAACTGCCCCTCCCCCATGCGTATGACGTGGTAGACGCCGGCAAATCCTGCGCGCTTCAGCTCACGGGCGTAGTCGGCGTCGAAATCGCCCACGTTGGCGATGAGCGGCGTGCCCTTCTTCAGCACCTTTTTCGCGGCACGGCCATACTCGAGGAACTTCTCGGGGTCGTAGCCGGCCGTGGTCATGAGGTAGACGGCGTTGGCGCCCTTTTCCTCGAGCAGCTCGACGTAGTCCACGACCGTCTCTATCGGCGTCTCGCTGGCCTCGGAAAAGACCTTGTTGCTCGCGGCAAACGAGCAGAACTTGCAGTCCTTGGGGCACAGGCCGATGTTAAGGCCGATCTGGCCGTGAATCTCGGCCTTCGGCAAAAGGCGCTCGCTGAAACGCCGTCCGGCAAGACGCACCTGCGCGGCCTCATCGGAGAGGTCGTCCCAGCGCAGCAGCTCGGCGCTTTCCTTCTCGTCGAGCACGCCACCGTCAAGCGCCTTGTTGATGATCTTCGATACCGTCGCGTCCATGCATCTCTCCTCTTCTTTGTGGTGAAGCTCCCGTTCAACAGGCAAGCAGCCCGGTTTTACGGCAGCCAATGGGGAAAGTATAGGACGAGTGAAAATATAGGCGCAACGCCAAGTATGCACAAGTGTTGCCCGTCCCACCGGCGCCGCACCCCCCACGCGCGCAAAAACAGACTTCGGGCGACGTTTCAGGGGCATGCGCGCTCCATAACCGTGACTCAGCGCAAAAAGGGACTTCGGGCGACATTTCAGGGGGTCTCATGCACCTTCAAAGGGCGTTTTCGCGCAAAAGGGGAGATTGGGCGACGGTAAACGGGGGCGATATTGTCGCCCGAAGTCCACTATTGCGCATTTCACGTGCGAAAAGGCACTTCGGGCGACACCCAAAGTCCCTTTTTGCGCTCAGCCTCCGCGATGTGCAAGCCTCGTTTTCGCACTTGGAAAAACGTTTCTCGTGGCGCCCATTCCAGCAAATTGCCAGCTTCACAATGAATCGGCATCAAGTTGGTCGCACATTCGGCCTTCTCGTCCAGGCAGGCATGAAAAACATCCGCATCATCGCCGATGGCATAATTGCTGTCGAGCGCTTCTTGTTCGTGAACAGGAAGGCGCAGGTCATTGACATCAAGTGAGATTCATTACTATAGACTCCGCAAAGCGCCCAAACGGTGAGTCATCACCTGCCTCCGGCGCTTTACTTTTGCAAAGCACCGGGATGCGGATACGCAAAAACCGCACGTCCAATCCCAACAGCACATCAGCAAAAACCCCGAAACGTCGCCGGAATCCGCTTCTTGCATAAGCTCCCATAACAAGAGACGAGCGAAGGGGCGAAGGAGGCGCGGGGTGGCTACGAGGCCCAGTTGGGCTGCGTGACGCCTGACGCACTGCAGAAATTCGTATGGTCCGTTACAGCGGAGACATCCCACCCGGACAAATCTCCTGTGGCGGTCGACTTGATGCCGTCGAACATATACTGCATACCTATCACCTTCGAGGTATTCCAATTCGCAAGCGGCGAAACGTCCTCGAGAGATTTGCACCCTCTGAACATACCGTAGTACTTCGCCGAGGACACCCTATACGTTACGCCCATATTTTTTACCGAGGAGGTATCCCAGCCTGCAAGCGGCGAAACGTCTGCAAGAGAAGTGCAACCCTGAAACACGGCACCCATGTCCGTCACCTTGGAGACGTCCCAGTTCGCAAGCGGTGATATATCCACGAGGGCGGTACAGCCGGAAAACATGCCGAAAGCGGCAGTGCCAGCAGAACTTATCATTGTCACGGACGAGGTGTTCCAGCCTTTGAGAGCCGATATGTCCGTAAGGGAAGTGCAGCGGGCAAACGTAGCATTTGTCCGCAGGACCGCAGAGGTATCCCATTTCTCAACTCCCGAAAGGGTCACAAGGGAGCTGCAACCGTTGAACACGGAGCCCATATTCGTCACCTCCGAAGTGCTCCATCTGGAAAGAGGCAAAAGGTTCACGAGGGAGGTGCACATCTGAAAGACACCGCCCATATCTTTCACCTTTGAGATATCCCAGTTCGCAAGCGGTGATATATCCGCGAGAGAAGAGCAGCCGCAGAACGTGTTAAATATAGTCGTCACTCTGGAAATGTCCCAATCGGAAAGAGGCGAAATATCCGCAAGAGAAGAGCAATAGTCAAACATATAGTCCATGTTTGTCAATCCTGATGTGTCCCAGCTGGAAAGCCCCGAAACGTCTGCAAGAGAGGTGCATTGATTGAACATGCCACACACAGTCGTCACCGCGGAAGTGTTCCAGCTGGCTAACGGCAAGACACTTACAAGAGCCTTGCAGTTAGAGAACATGTAGCTTGCATCCGTGACGGAAGAGGTGTTCCAGTCCGAGAGCGCAGAGAGATCCGCGAGGGAAGTGCAGCTGGAGAACATGGATTTCGCGCTAGTCACCCTAGAAACGTCCCATTTCCCCAGCCCCGAGAGGTCCGGCAGGGACTTGCAGCCGTAGAACATGGAGCTCGCGTTCGTGACGGCAGAGGTGTTCCAGCCCGAGAGGGCCGAGAGGTCCGCAAGGGAAGTGCAGTCGTAGAACATGGAGCTCGCGTTCGTAATCTTGGAGACATCCCATTTCCCCAGCCCCGAGAGGTCCGGCAGGGACTTGCAGCCGTAGAACATGGAGCTCGCGTTCGTGACGGCAGAGGTGTTCCAGCCCGAGAGGGCCGAGAGGTCCGCAAGGGAAGTGCAGTCGTAGAACATGGAGCTCGCGTTCGTAATCTTGGAGACATCCCATTTCCCCAGCCCCGAGAGGTCCGGCAGGGACTTGCAGCCGTAGAACATGGAGCTCGCGTTCGTGACGGCAGAGGTGTTCCAGCCCGAGAGGGCCGAGAGGTCCGCAAGGGAAGTGCAGTCGTAGAACATGGAGCTCGCGTTCGTAATCTTGGAGACATCCCATTTCCCCAGCCCCGAGAGGTCCGGCAGGGACTTGCAGCCGTAGAACATGGAGCTCGCGTTCGTGAGGGCAGAGGTGTCCCAATTTCCAAACGACGAAAGGCTCGCAAGGAAGGAGCAGCCCTTAAACATAAAACTAGTAATCGTAACGGCAGAAGTGTCCCAATCTGCAAGACCCGAGGCGTCAGCAAGGGAGCTGCAGCTATCAAACATATAGCTCATGTTTGTCACAGCAGAAGTGTTCCAGCCGGCAAGACCCGAGGCGTCAGCAAGGGAGCTGCAGCTATCAAACATATAGCTCATGTTTGTCACAGCAGAAGTGTTCCAGCCGGCAAGACCCGAGGCGTCAGCAAGGGAGCTGCAGCTATCAAACATATAGCTCATGTTTGTCACAGCAGAAGTGTTCCAGCCGGCAAGACCCGAGGCGTCAGCAAGGGAGCTGCAGCTATCAAACATATAGCTCATGTTTGCGACAGCAGAAGTGTTCCAGCCGGCAAGAGACGAAATGTCTGCGAGGGAGGCGCATTTATAGAACATATAATACATCGTAGTAACCATGCTGGTGTCCCAGCCAGAAAGATCAACTGAGACAAGAGAGCTGCAGTTGCAGAACACGTATTGCAGGCTCGCTACGGCAGACGTGTCCAGTTTTCCCATAGAAACGGTTGCGAGGTTCTTGCAGCCGTAAAACCAATAGGAAAGATACTTCGGCTTGATACCCTCGTCCACGACGGTGCAAGACGTGATGGAATCAGCATAAGCACTGACCCAAGGTGCTTTACTAGTGCTGGAAGAGTTGTAGGATTTAGTCTCGAAGCCCGTGTAGACGGCGGTGGCGGTTTTGTTCTCGAAGGTGTCGCCGGCCGTGGGCATCTCGGTGTCGGGGCGATGGTAGAAGTTCAGGCTGCCGTCGTCGGCACTGTAGACGGCAAACGAGGTGTAGGTCACGGGTTCGACCTTCTGGTAGCTCACAAAGTTCTGCTTGAAGCTGTTCGCCTGGAAGTAGGCCAGCACGGGGCCGGCAGAAAAGACGAGCACCGCCGCCACGGCCGCGCAGGCGGCAGCGAGCATGCAGGAGCGGCGCCTAGTCGAAGACGTGCGGCGCGGCGCGGTAGGAAAAGCCCCGTCCTCTAGGCACCCCTCGTCATGCGGCTCGCGGCGTTCAGGAGTGGCAATGAAGCCCCCCCCCCTCACGCGTCCTCTTCCCAAAAGGCATGTTTACTACCTCGTTTTCGCACTTCAAAAAACGTTTCTCGTGGCGCCCATACTAGCAGATTGCATCTGAACAGATACATGAGAGAGGGCACGGGGCATGCCCCCGCGCCATGACGGGCGACCTATCCGCGCGCGCTCGCCGCTTCTACCCGCGCACGAGATACGGGTTCAGCGCGCGCTCGGCGCCCATGGTCGTGGGCTCGCCGTGCCCGCAATAGACGTTCACGTCGTCGGGGATGCCAGCCAGCTTCTCGCGCATCGACGCGCAGATGGCCTCGAAGCTGCCCCCCGCCAAATCCGTGCGCCCGTAGCGCCCGCCCGCAAACAAAGTGTCCCCCGCAAACAGCGCCTTTTGCGCGGCGCTGTAGAGGCAGATGGACCCCGGCGTGTGCCCGGGCGTCGCAATCACGCGAAACGAGACGAAGCCGACGTTCACGCTGTCGCCGTCTGCCAAAAGCTCCCCCACGGCAGGCAGCCCATACGGGCTCGAGCGCACGCTTTTTTCCTCGCAGGTCTCGATGGCATGCGCGTCTTCCCTGCCTGCCGCAATGCGCGCGCCGGTCTTGGCCGACAACCCCGCCGCGGCCCCGATATGGTCCCAATGCCCATGCGTCAAGACGATCTTTTTCACCGGGCGGCGCGCAATGCCCGACATGATGCGCTCTAGCTCGTCGCCCGGATCCACGACCAGCAGCTCGCCGCAATCCTCCACCAGATAGCAGTTCTCCCCAATAGGCCCTACGACCCGCGTCTCCACCTTCATCGGCTCTTCTTCCCCTTCCCCTTCTTCGTGCCCGGCGCGGGCAGCATACGCTTGGCACCGAACACACCGTCCACCGTGAGCAGATTGTGCAGTATCTCCTCGATGCGCTCCGTGTCCGACATCTCGAACAAAAAGCGCATCTCCACTATGTCGTCGTGGTGCGTCGTGGTCGCGCACGACACGATGTTGACGCCTTGGTCGGCCAAAAAGACGACGATGTCTTGCAACAGGCGCAGCCGGTCGATGGCCTCGACGAATATCTCGACCTGGTAGCTGGAGCGCACGTCCTTTTCCCACGCCACCTCGATCATGCGCTCGGGGCTGCGCGTCAGGTCCTTGGCGTTCGGGCAGTCCGCACGGTGCACGGACACACCGCGCCCGCGGGTGATGAACCCAATGATCTCGTCGCCTGGCACCGGGTTGCAGCAATGCGACAAGCGCACGAACACGTCGTCAAGCCCCGGCACCTCCACGCCGGCGTTGTTGCGCTTGCGCCCTTTGGCATGCGAAGACGTCTTCGCGGCGGGCACCTTCACCTGCGACAGGGGGTCGGTCGTCTGCGTGCTCGCCTTGGCTACCGCGCGCATCACCCGATGCGAAACCTGCTTGGGCGAGAGTTTGCCCGCGCCCACGGCCACCATCATCTCGTCTGCCGAAGCAAAGCTCAGCTCCGCGGCCACCTCGTCGAGCATCTTCAGCACCTTGGCCGACGCCACGCCGATGCCGTCTTTGCGCACTTCCTTCAAGATGAAGTCGCGCCCGCGCTCCAAATCGTCGTTTCGCGAGGCCTTGGAGAAGTAGGTGCGGATTTTCGCCCGGGCACGCGGCGTGCGCGCGATGTTCACCCAGTCCAGCGAAGGGCTCGCGTTTTTCTGGGTGAGAATCTCGACGCGGTCACCGTTTTGCAGAGTATAGGTGAGCGGCACGATCGAGCCGTTCACCTTCGCGCCCACGCAGTGGTTGCCCACCTCGGTGTGGATGGAGTAGGCGAAATCGAGCGGCGTGGCCCCGGCGCGCAGGCTGATCACCTCGCCTTTCGGGGTGAAGGCGAAGACCTCGTTTTCGAAGAGGTCCACCTTCAGCGAGTCCATGAACTCGCGCGGGTCTTCCATCTCCTGCTGCCAGTCGAGCATTTCGCGCAGCCAGGTGAGCTTCTGGTCGAAGCTGCGCTTGTCCTTGCCGCCCGCGCCGCCCGCACCACCTTCCTTGTAGCGCCAGTGCGCCGCGACGCCATACTCGTTCATGCGGTGCATGTCCTCGGTGCGGATCTGAATCTCGAGGGGACGGCCGGCCGGCCCTATGACCGTCGTGTGCAGCGACTGGTACATGTTGAACTTGGGCATGGCGATGTAGTCCTTGAAGCGCCCCGGCATGGGGTGCCACAGGTTGTGCACGGCGCCCAGCGAGCTATAGCACGCCGAGACGGACTCCACGATGATGCGCACGCCTATCAGGTCGTATATCT
>CAVECB010000047.1:0-8417 GCA_963614215.1 Ruthenibacterium lactatiformans | reverse complement strand
CATCGCCCAATCTCCCCTTTTGCGCGAAAACGCCCTGAAAACGTGAACGAAAGCCTCAAAACGTCGCCCAAAGTCCCTTTTTGCGCTGGATCACGGTCATGGAGCGCGCATGCCCCCCCCGAAACGTCGCCCGAAGTCGGTTTTTGCGCGTGTGGGGGCGTGTATTCCTTTCGCTGCTTTCACCAGCTGGGCAAGGCGGATGCATTGCAGGGACGTTGGGGGGTATAGCGCACAACATAGCAGACGTACCGAGCGGGTGTCGGGGACATGGCGGCACGGCATGATGGGTGTGCTGCGGCGCGGTCCAACGACTCTGTTGTAGGCAAGTGTGTCGCGATTGGGCGCGGCAGTATTTTTACCATGTTCACCATTCGGACGAGCTGGGTGCGCTGCGGCCGAGCATGCGCGGGTAGCCGCGGCGGGCAATAGACGCAGCGCGGGCGGCCGTAGCGGGGGCAGCCGCAGCAGGGGCATCGTGACGCGCGGGTAACGGATGGAAGCCACCCTCGCAGAAAACTTGACATGAAGCGACTTAGATTTTATTGTAACGAGCGTACAAGAGCATCTACACGAGTCATGGAAAGGACTGATACACATGGGAAAGATCATAGGCATCGACTTGGGCACCACCAACTCGGCCATGGCCGTGCTCGAGGGCGGCGAGCCCACCATCATCGTGAACGCCGAGGGCGACCGCACCACGCCGTCCGTCGTCGGTTTCCGTAAAGACGGCGAGCGCGTCGTGGGCAAGGCGGCCAAAAACCAGGCTGTCACGAACCCGGAGAACACCGTCGCGTCCATCAAGCGCTTCATCGGCCGCAACTACGACGAGACCGATTCCGAGCGCAAGACCGTGGCCTACAAGGTGGTCAAGGGCAAGGACGGCCGCAACATGGTCGACATCGACGGCCACGAGTACACGCCCGAGGAAATCTCGGCCATGGTGCTGCAGAAGCTGAAGGCCGACGCCGAGAAGTATCTGGGCGAGACGGTCTCCGAGGCGGTCATCACCGTGCCGGCCTACTTCAACGACGCGCAGCGCCAGGCCACCAAGGATGCGGGCAAGATCGCCGGCCTCGACGTCAAGCGCATCATCAACGAGCCGACGGCCGCCGCGCTGGCCTACGGCCTGGATAAGAAGGCGCAAGACGAGAAGATTCTCGTCTTCGACCTGGGCGGCGGCACCTTCGACGTGTCGGTGCTCGAGCTGGGCGATGGCGTCTTCGAGGTGTTGTCTACCGCCGGCGACAACCATCTGGGCGGCGACGACTGGGACCAGCGCGTCATCGACTGGCTGGCCGACAAGTTCAAGGCCGACCAAGGCGTGGATTTGCGCACCGACAAAATGGCTCTGCAGCGCCTGAAGGAGGCCGCCGAGAAGGCCAAGATGGAGCTGTCCAACACGCAGCAGGCCAACATCAACCTGCCCTTCATCACGGCAGTCGACGGCAACCCGGTCCACTTGGATTACACGCTGTCGCGTGCCGAGTTCGAGAAGATCACCAACGACCTGCTCGAGCGCTGCAAGACGCCGGTGGACAAGGCCATGAAGGACGCCGGACTCTCCAATGGCGAGATTGACGAGGTCATCCTCGTGGGCGGTTCGACGCGCATGCCCGCCGTGCAGGCCGAGGTGAAAAAGCTCACGGGTAAAGACCCGAACATGGGCGTGAACCCCGACGAGGTCGTGGCCGTGGGCGCGGCCATCCAGGGCGGCGTGCTGGGCGGCGACGTCGAGGGCATCCTGCTGCTCGACGTGACCCCGCTGTCGCTGGGCGTCGAGACCATGGGCGGCGTCATGACGAAGATGATCGAGCGCAACACGACCATCCCGACGCGCAAGACCGAGGTGTACTCGACGGCGGCCGACGGCCAGACCAGCGTCGAGATCCACGTGCTGCAAGGCGAGCGCGAGATGGCTCGCGACAACAAGACCCTGGGCCGCTTCCAGCTGGCGGGCATCCCGTCGGCGCCGCGCGGCGTGCCGCAGATCGAGGTCACCTTCGACATCGACGCCAACGGCATCGTGAATGTCTCGGCCAAGGACCTGGGCACGGGCAAGGAGCAGAAGATCACCATCTCCGGCTCCACGGCGCTGTCTGATGACGAGGTCGAGCGCATGGTGGCCGACGCCAAGGAGCACGAGAGCGAGGACGCCGAGCGCAAGGCGGCTATCGAGGCGCGCAACCAGGCAGACTCGTTGGTCTACGCCACGGAAAAGTCGCTGGGCGATTTGGGCGACAAGGTGCCGGCAGACACGAAATCCGACGTCGAGGCCAAGGTCGCGGCGCTGAAGGACGTGCTGGGCAACGAGGATGCGCCCGTCGACGACATCAAAGCCAAGACCGAGGAGCTGCAGCAGGCGAGCTACAAGCTGGCCGAGATTGCCTACAGCGACGCGAACGCGGCAGCTGGCGGCGCGGCGGCCCCGGGCAACCAGGCCTCGGGCAGCTACGACACGAGCGGCGCTGCGGATGCGGCCGGCGACGATGCTGAAGTGGTCGACGCCGACTACGAGGTCGTGGACGACGACGAGAGCAGCAAATAATGACGGCGGCCGAGGACAAGGAGCCGAAGGCGGGCGCTGCGGCCGGCGCGGCGGGCGAGGCGCAGGTCGCGTCCGCCGAGGCCGCGGGCGCTGCGGCCGGCAAGGTTGCTGGCGCGGCTGACGTGAACGAGGGCGCCGAGGCCGTGGCCGCCGAGGTCATCGACTTCGATGCGGCGCGCGCGCAGGCAGGTGAAGGCGACGGCGCAGATGCGGCCGACGCCGAAGCCGACGCCATCGAGGACGCCGACAAGGTTTCCGATGCGGGTGCAGACGCGGCCGGCAAGGACGCCGACGGCGCCGACCTCGCAGACGAGCTGCTGAAGGCGGCGCAGAACAAGGCCGCCGAGCTGCAAGACCGCTACGCGCGCCTGCAGGCCGAGTGGGACAACTTCCGCAAGCGCACGAGCGCGGAGCGCGACTCGGAGCGCGCGCGTGCGGCGGAAAGCCTCGTGAAGGATTTGCTGCCCGTGCTCGACGACCTGGAGCGCGCCTTGAAGCACGCTCGGGAAAGCGGCGAGGGCGGCACCCTGGCCGACGGCGTCGAGGCCGTGCAGACGAAGTTTTTGCAAATCCTGGGCAAGCACAAGGTCTCGCAGGTCGAGGCAGACGCGCAACCCTTCGACGTGAACTGCCACCAGGCGGTGGGCACGACCGAGGACGCGAGCGTGCCCGAGGAGACGGTCGTGCAGGTCTACCAGCAGGGCTACCGCATGGGCGACAAGGTCATACGCCCGGCCATGGTGGTCACGAGCACAGGAGGGCCGGCGCGCGAGCCAGGCGACGGCGCAGATGCCACGGGCGCGGCGCCTGCAGGCGACGGCGGCCAAGAGGGCTGACGAAGGCAGGCAGGCAAGGACAGACGGCAAGGACACGACGGGGCGCGCTTTGAAAGGCGCGTTTCGTTTTTACGAGCAAAGAGAAGGTAGGTGAGCGCTATGGCACAGAAGAAGAGCTACTACGACGTCCTCGGTGTGGAAAAAGGCGCTTCTGCCGACGAGATAAAGAAGGCGTTTCGCAAGCAGGCGCAAAAGTTCCACCCGGACGCCGGCGGCGACGAGGAGAAGTTCAAGGAGGTCAACGAGGCCTACGAGGTCTTGGGCGACGAGAAGAAACGCGCCCAGTACGACCGTTTCGGCGCGGTGGGCGATTTCTCTTGCGGACCGGGCGGCGGCTGCGGTGGCGGACGCGGCGGCAGGCGCACCTACACCTACCGCGGCGATGGCTCCGGCTTCGGCGGGGGCTTTTCCGACTTCGATTTCGGCGACATCTTCGACAACATACGCAGCGGCGAGGGCGCGTTCGGATCGAACTGGGACTTCAACATCAACCGCGCACGTAAAGGCCAGGACCTGCAGGTCGACCTCAACCTGACGTTTGCCGAGGCGTTTTCCGGCACGACGAAAAAGGTCACCATCCGCATCCCGTCCAACGGCCAGGAGCAGTCCATCAACGTGAAGGTGCCGGCCGGCGCGGTGGAAGGCGGCAAGCTGCGCTACCACGAGAAGGGCGAGTACGGCAAAAACGGCGGCAAGCGCGGCGACCTGGTCGTTGTCACGCACATCGCCGAGCACCCGTTTTACACGCGCGCGAAGGCCGACGTGGTCTTGCAGCTGCCCGTGAGTTTTGACGAGGCGGCGCTGGGCGCGACGGTCGTGGTGCCCGCGCCCGACGGCACGAAGGTGAAGCTGCGCGTGCCGGCCGGCAGCCAGGACGGCGCGACGCTGCGGGTGAAGGGCAAGGGCGCCCCAAAGCTTAAAGGTTCGGGTTGCGGCGATCTGAAGGTGCGCCTGTGCGTGCGCGTGCCGAAGAGCCTGAACGCCGAGCAGAAAAAGGCGCTGCAGGCATTTGCGGAGGCAGGCGGCGGCGCGGGCGAAAAGATGCGCGCGGTGATAGACGAGGCCGTGGCGGCGCACGCGTAAAAGTCGCACGACAAGAAGCCGCGCGACGCGCGCCACGTGGCACGGCGCAAAGCCCGGCGAGGAAAGGCGAGACGATGGCGAAAGCAGACAAGAACAAGCCGCTGTACATGATCAGCGTGGCGGCAGACCTGGCGGGCCTTCACCCGCAGACCCTGCGCATCTACGAAAGCAAGGGGCTGGTGAAGCCCAAGCGCACGGGCGGCAACACGCGCATGTACTCGCAGGCCGACGTCGAGCGCCTGGAGCTGATCAGCCAGCTGACCGACGAGGGCATCAATTTGGCCGGCGTCATCCGCATACTCGACATGCGCGAGCGCATGGACGAGCTGCGACGCGAGGCCGACGAGCTGCGTGAGCAGATGCAGCAGGCCGCCGACCAGCTGCGCGAGATGCAGGTGCGGGCGACCATCCGCAACCTGGTGAACAAGCCCAACCACGCGCGCATGCTGGGCGAGGCGGCAAGCCCCGAGGCCATCGACGAGCTGCTGGGCGGCGAGGCGATCGGCGAATAGGGGACGGCGGGCGAGGAGGGCGCGTCGCGCGACGAGGCGCGGCCACCTTCTTCACCATGGAACAAACGCGCGACCTGCGGCGGGACAGCCGGTGGGTAGGCAGGCAGGCAGGAGCGCCGGGCCAGTAGCACCGGCCGAAACCGCCCGGGCGGGCCGCGCGAGGACAATTGAATACAGAGAGGATGATTGACATGAGAATAGACAAACTGGCAGTGACGGCCCAAGAGGCCCTGCAAAATTCCGTGACCATCGCGGCCGATGCCGAGGCGGCCCAAGTCGAGCCCGTGCACCTGCTGAAGGCGCTGCTTGATGCGCATGAGGGCAATCTGAACGCCATCATCGAGCGCATCGGCGCGGACACGGCGATGCTGTCTGCCGAGGTGGACCGCGCCATCGAGGCCGCCCCGAAGGTGAGCGGCTCGCGTAGCATGCCGCGTGCCGGCGACGCGCTGGCCGACGTGGTGGACGCCGCCGTGAAGGGCGCCGAGAAGATGGGCGACGCCTTCGCGACGACCGAGCATCTGCTCATCGCGCTCGCGGGCGACAAAGGCGACGCGGGCAAGCTCTTGTCCGTGGCCGGCATCACCAAAAAGCGCATCGAGCAGGTCTACGACGAGCTGCGCGGCGACACGCGCGTGACCGACCGCGAGGGCAAAACGCAATTCGAGGCTCTGTCGCAATACGGCCAGAACCTGACTGAGGCCGCGCGCGAGGGCAAGCTCGACCCCGTCATCGGGCGCAACGACGAGATCCGCCACACCATCCAGGTCTTGAGCCGCCGCACGAAGAACAACCCCGTGCTCATCGGCGAGCCGGGCGTGGGCAAGACGGCCATCGTCGAGGGGCTGGCGCAGCGCATCGTCAACGGCGACGTGCCCTCCACCCTGCGTGACCGCGAGGTCGTGGCCCTCGACATGGGGGCGCTTGTGGCCGGCGCGAAATACCGCGGCGAGTTCGAGGATCGCTTGAAGGCCGTCTTGCGCGAGGTGGGTGAATCCGACGGCAAGATTATCTTGTTCATCGACGAGCTGCACACGATCGTGGGCGCGGGCGCGAGTGAGGGCAGCCTGGACGCGGGCAATATGCTCAAGCCGGCCCTGGCACGCGGCGAGCTGCACGCCATCGGCGCAACGACCCTCGACGAGTACCGCAAGTATATAGAGAAGGATTCGGCGCTCGAGCGCAGGTTCCAGCCCGTCATGGTTGAAGAGCCCGGCGTCGAGGACACCATCTCGATCTTGCGCGGCATCAAGGAGAAGTACGAGATTCACCACGGCGTGCGCATCCAGGACGCGGCCATCGTCGCGGCAGCCGAGCTGTCCAACCGCTACATCACGGACCGCTTCCTGCCCGACAAGGCCATCGACCTCGTGGACGAGGCCGGCAGCCGCCTGCGCATGGAGATCGACTCGATGCCCGAAGAGATTGACCTGCTCGACCGCAACCTCACGCAGATGCAGATCGAGGAGCAGGCACTGATGAAGGAAGAAGACGCCGCTTCCAAGGAGCGCCTAGACGAGCTGCGTGGCCAGATCGCCGAGGCGCGCCAGGAGCTGGACCGCCAGCGCGCGCAGTGGGCCAACGAAAAGGACGCCATCAACCGCGTGCAGGAGCTGAAGGCGGCCATCGACCAGGCACACTACGACGAGGAGCGCTTCACCCGCGACGGCGATTTGTCGGCGGCATCCGAGATTCGCTTTGCGAAGATCCCGCAGCTGCAAGCCGAGTTGGAAGCGGCCACGCGCGCCGTCGAGGATAAGCAGGCGGGCGCGGACGGGCTGTTGAAAGAGGAGGTCACGGCCGAAGACATCGCCGACGTGGTCAGCAACTGGACCGGCGTGCCCGTCTCGAAGATGATGGAAGGCGAGATGGCCAAGCTCGCGGGGCTGGAAGACCGCTTGCACGAGCGCATCATCGGCCAAGACGAGGCGGTGTCTGCCGTGGCGGCCGCCGTGCGCCGCAGCCGCGCGGGGCTGTCCGACCCCAACCAGCCCATCGGCAGCTTCCTGTTTTTGGGGCCGACCGGCGTGGGCAAGACGGAGCTGACCAAGCGCTTGGCCGAGTTGCTCTTCGACAGCGACAAGGCCGTCGTGCGCATCGACATGTCCGAGTATATGGAGAAGTTCTCGGTGCAGCGCCTGATCGGAGCACCCCCGGGATACGTCGGCTACGAAGAGGGCGGCCAGCTGACCGAGGCCGTACGCCGCAGGCCCTATAGCGTCGTGTTGCTCGACGAGGTGGAAAAGGCGCACCCCGACGTGTTCAACGTGCTGCTGCAGGTGCTCGACGACGGGCGTTTGACCGACGGGCAGGGCCGCGTGGTCAGCTTCAAGAACACGATCATCGTCATGACGAGCAACGTGGGCAGCCAGGCCATCCAGGCCGCCGAGGAGGCCGGCGCGGGCGAAGAGGCGCGCAAGGCGCAAATAGAGCAGGCGCTGCGGGCGACCTTCAGGCCCGAGTTCTTGAACCGCATCGACGAGATCATCGAGTTTGCGAGCCTAGACATCGGCGACCTGGAGCAGATCGTGGACCTGCAGTTGGCCGACGTGGCCGGGCGTCTGGCCGACCGGCGCATCAAGTTGGAGGTCACGCCGGCGGCGCGCGAGCGGCTGGCCATGGACGGCTACGATCCGGTGTTTGGCGCTAGGCCGTTAAAGCGCCTCGTGCAACACCAGGTGGCCGACCGCGCGGCAGGCGAGATAGTGGCCGGGCGCGTGCGCGAGGGCGACACGCTCGTCATCGACTTCGACGACGGTGCTGCGGGCGCGGGCGCCGATGCGCTGGGCGCGGGCGGCGGCTACACGACCACCGTGCAGGCGCCCGTGGGGGCATAGCGGCTCCACCGGGCATTTGCGGGGACGCGGCATGGCCGGGCGTCCGTGGGGGTCTAGGCACGGAGTGGATGAACTGGGAAGGGGCGGCGACTGCACGCGCCGTTCCTTCCGGGCGCCCCTCGGGCGCGAGTGCGCGGCGGCCAAAGTTTTTTCTCGAAGCGATACAGCGTCTGAGCTGGGGAAATTGAGTTTGCGCCCAAAATTTTTGAAATTTCTCAAAAAAGTTCTTGACACCCCCCTACACCCTGCGTAATATATCTTCTCGCGCCGCGGGCAGGAACGAACACCGAAACGGCGCAGTCGCAGGCCGAAAGACCTGCGGAGAACCTTGAAAATCGGATACTGTGACGAACAAGTTTTACAAGCCAAACGTTCTTTGAAGAACATGAGGATCCCGTCCTTTTCACGATGAAAAGGATTCCTAAACTTTTTCAAGCAAGACGGTTCATTTACGAACCGCATCCGGACCTTCCCCGTGAGAGCGGGGAAAACATCCGGGACATCATCTCACATTGAATTTGACTGCTTCGGCAGTCGCTTTGAATGGAGAGTTTGATCCTGGCTCAGGATGAACGCTGGCGGCGTGCTTAACACATGCAAG
>CAVECB010000046.1:6314-8719 GCA_963614215.1 Ruthenibacterium lactatiformans | reverse complement strand
GTCGAAGTGCACGCCTTGCGGAAACGGGATAAGGTTGTGGTGGCTCTTGATAGTGCTGGCCTTGCCGCCCGTCTTGCGCGCGCCGCTTTCGATGATGTCGGGATAGATGGTGCCCTGCGCCAGAAACTCGACGCCGTCCATCTCCTGCGCGACCGCGAAGAACTCCTCCCAAAACTGCGTGCCGATGATCTTGCGCTTGGCCTCCGGGTCGCACACGCCGTCGAGCAGCGCAGCATAGCGCTCCTCGGCATGCACGTGGACGAACTCTACGTCAAACTGCCGGGTGAAGACCTCTTCGACTTCCTCCGGCTCGTTTTTGCGCAGCATGCCGTGATTCACGAACACGCACACCAGCTGCTTGCCGATAGCCTTCGCGCACAGCGCCGCCACGACGCTCGAATCCACGCCGCCAGACAGCCCGAGTATGACGCGGCGCTTTCCCACCTTCTCGCGTATGGCCGCGACGGAATCCTCGATGATGGAGTCCATGGTCCAGTCGGCCTTCAGCCCCGCGATGGTGAAAAGGAAGTTCTCGAGCATCTGCCGGCCGTGCGCGGTGTGGCGCACCTCCGGATGAAACTGCGTGGTGTAGATTCGACGCGCGGGGCACTCCATGGCCGCGACGGGGCAGGCAGGCGTCGAGGCCGTGATGGTGAAGCCGTCGGGCACGTGCGAGACGGCATCGCGGTGGCTCATCCACACGGTCTGCGCGTCCGGCGTGCCCGCAAACAGCGCCCCTCCCCCGTTTTCCAGATGCAGGTCCGCCGGCCCATACTCGCCCGCCTCGGTGTGCCCGACCTGTCCGCCCAGCTCGACGGCCACGGTCTGGTGCCCATAACAAAAGCCCAGCACGGGAACGCCCAGCTCCAGCACGCCGGGGTCTATCTTGGGCGCGTCGTCGGCATAGACACTGGCAGGGCCGCCCGACAAAATGAGGGCGCCCGGGTTCATCGCCGCAATCTCGGCAGCCGGCGCATCGCATGCCACAATCTCGGAATAGACCCCTAAGTCGCGCACGCGCCGGGCTATGAGCTGCCCGTATTGCGCCCCGAAATCCAAAACGAGCACTTTGTTGCCGCGCGTCGCATCTGCCATCGCCGTCGTCTCCGCCATCGTCTGCTCCCGCCTTTTCTTCACCGCGCATCGCACGCGCCGCACCCGCCACATGCGCGCTATCCGTTTCACCCGAAGGCTTTTCACCCGACCTCGCGCCATGCTCGGCGGGCCCGCCCTCCCCTACACGTTGAACTTGAAGTGCATGACGTCGCCGTCGCACACCACGTACTCCTTGCCCTCCTGGCGCAGCCGCCCCTTCTCGCGGCAGCCCGCCTCGCCGCCGTAGGCGACGAAATCGTCAAACGAGCAGGTCTCGGCCTTGATGAAGCCGCGCTCGAAATCCGTGTGAATCGTGCCCGCCGCCTGCGGGGCCTTGCAGCCCACGGGGATGGTCCAAGCCTTCACCTCCATCTCGCCTGCGGTGAAAAAGCTTTGCAGCCCCAACAGTGCGTAGGCCGCCTTGGCCAGGCGCGCAAGGCCGCTTTCCTCCAGCCCCAGCGCCTCCAGGTACTCGGCCTTCTCGTCGTCTGCCAGCTCGGCCAGCTCGGCTTCCACCTTCGCGCATATGGGCAGCGGGCGCACGCCGTCGATAGCGTCGAATTCGGCGGCCACCGCGTCTTCGTCCACGTTGGCCAAATACATGACCGGCTTCATGGTGAGCAGGTGCAGGTCGTAGAGCAGCTCCGCCACGGCTGCGCCCTCCTCCCCCGCGTCCGCGCCAAAGCACATCGTGCGCACCGGCCGCCCCTGGTCGAGCCATTCCTGCGCGCGTGCGGCCGCCTCGAACTTCGGCATGGCCGCCTTGTCGCGCCTGCCCTCCTTTTCCAGACGCGGCAGCGCGTGCTCGAGGGTCTGCAGGTCGGCCAGTATCAGCTCCGTGCGAATCGTGTCGATGTCGCTTTGCGGATCCGTGCTGCTCTCGTGGCGTATCACGTCCGGGTCGCTGAAGTAGCGCACGACCTCGCAGATTGCGTCCGTCTCGCGGATGTTGGCCAGAAACTGGTTGCCCAGCCCCTCGCCCTTGCTCGCGCCCTTCACCAGGCCGGCGATGTCGACGAACTCCACGGTGGCAGGCACGATGCGCCCGGGGTGCACGATGTCGGCCAGCGCCTGCAGGCGCGCGTCGGGCACGGGCACGATGCCAACGTTGGGGTCGATGGTGGCAAACGGATAGTTCGCCGCGAGCCCGGTCTGGTCGGTGAGTGCCGTGAACAGCGTCGATTTGCCCACGTTGGGAAGTCCCACGATGCCGATGGAAAGTGCCATGTCCTACTCGTTTCCCTTCGTTTGTTTTGTCGCGGCGCATTGCTCGCCCTCTGTTGCGGCTGGCGCACCATCCGGCACGCCCG
>CAVECB010000046.1:0-6304 GCA_963614215.1 Ruthenibacterium lactatiformans | reverse complement strand
TGCGGCTGGCGCACCATCCGGCACGCCCGTGTTCTCCGCTGCGGCTGGCGCACCATCCGGCACGCCCGCGTTCTCCGCCGCATTATCCACCGTCTGCGCCGCGCGTGCCGCCGCAACGCCTTGTATATCGGCCTGTTGCGCCGCAACGCCGCCCGCTTCACCACTACACACGCCGCCATCCACACCGACCAGCGCGCCGTCATCCGTGCCGCCTGACACCACAGTGTCGCCAACGTCGCCGGCCAACACGCCGCTGCCCGCGCCGCTGCCCGCTTCACCATCCGCGCCAGCCGGCACGCCGCCCAAATCGCCGCCCGAATCGCCGCCCATGCCCGCAAACCGCGCGGGCGCGACGGGCCAAAACTCCTTGCCCTGCTCGAGCGGCGCTGCGTTTTCCGCGTTGCCCTCCTCCATCACCCGCTCGGCCTCGCCGCTTTTCAAGCTGCGCCGCCCGCCCGTGATGTTGATGCACACGGCACCGATCAAAAACGGCACCCAGAAGATGAGGCCGCGATAGACGATGGCAATGGCCGCCGCCTGCGCGCCCGTCGCCCCGTAGCCGCCGAGTATCAAGGCCAACAGCACCTCGACCGCGCCGATGGTCTGCGGGATGAAGGTGGCGATGATGAAGCCGGCCACGTATCCCGCCACGAGGTAGGGGATATAGGTGAAATCGAAGGCAAACCCCACACACACGAAGCACATGCAGTCGAAGGCATGCAGCAAGACCATGCGCCCGAGGCTGATCAGCAGCACGCGGGGCTTTTCCGCCGCGATGTTGGCTGCCTCGTGAAACGAACCCGCCATGCCATCTGCCCAGGGTTTGGTCGGGCCTTTCTTGAAAAGCCCGCGCACGCGGTTGACCATGCGCTCGGTCCAGGCGAACAGGCGCCGCTCCGTCTCGGGGCGTTTGTAGCCCAAGACGAGGACAAAGCCGAAGACGACGACGAACATGAACACCGCCACGCCGCCGGCCGCCAGATACCAGGTCATCTGACCCGTGGCGGCAAGTATCGCAAAGCCCACGAGCATGACGACGGCAAAGCCGCCGAAAAAGCCGATCTTCTCCAGAAAGACGATGGTCACCGACTTACCCATATTCAGGCCCTGGCGATGCGACCAAGCCGCGATCAGCACGCTGCCCGCCGTGCCCGCCGTGGGCGCCATGTCATTGGCGAAGGTGACGGAGAAAACCAGCGGGACTATGTGGAAGTAGGGCACTTCCTCGTCCACGCAGCGAAACAGCTCCTTGTAGGCGAAGGCGTGCCCGAGGTAGCGGCCGAACAGGCAGATGCAGGCGAGCACGAAGGGCACGATGGCCACCTGCTGGATGGTCTGGACGAAGTTGTCGAGGTCGTCGCGCTTGATGACGAGGGCCACCGCCACGACCACGAGCACGAGCAGGGGCAAAAACTTGCTCCAGTTGCGCTTCTTTTCCGCGCTTTGTTCGGTGTGGGGCATTTCCTCTGCCATGGCCGCGACGCGCTAGTTTCCCGCCGTCGAGTCGGTCGTGCCCGTGGCCTGCGTCGTCGAGCCGGTCGCGTCCGTGGCCTGCGTCGTCGAGCCGGCCGCGTCCGCCGAAGCGGTGTTTGCCGAGGTCGCAGCACTTGCCACGCCCGCGTTCAGACGCGCCGCCTCCACAGACGCCGTCGAGACAGAACCCGTGCTCTTGGCGCTTTCCGCCGTCACGGCCGCCGTGCCCGCCTGCCCGACCTGCGCGTCCACGAGCACCGCGCCGTCGCCGAGCGTGCCGCTGTAGCCGTTCAGGCTCGCGAGCACCTCCGCGGCCGCATCGCCTGTCCGGGGCGTGGGGCAATAGTCGTTGTAGCCTTGCGCGGAGCTGACCGAGCAAGGCACGACGTCCATTTGGCGCAAAGTCGCGTCGTCTACCACCAGCTCGCCGTTTTCCACGGTGAAAGTCTGCTGGAAGATCATGGTGTCGTACTCGCCGGGGTTCCTGTTGCCGCCGAAGCAGAAATTGCCAAGCGAATAGCAGATGTAGCGATCCTTGTACTTCTCGATGCCCTGGATTACGTGTGGGTGCGTGCCCAGCACCACATCGCAGCCGGCATCGATGGCCGCATGCGCGAGCGTCGTCTGGTCAGTCGTGGCCTCGTGGTCGCCCTCGACGCCCCAATGCGCCGACGCGATGATGATGTGGCAGCCCGCCTCGTCGAGCTGCGCCACATCCTGGACCAGCTGCTTTTCCGTGGTCTCAACATCGCCCGACAGCGCGTTCACCCCGAGCAGCCCCACCTTTATCTCGCCCACCTCGTAGACCGCCGTGCGCTCGTAGCCGAAATTCTTCACGCCGACCGCATCGAGCGCTGCGATGGTGTCCGTGTAGCTTTGCTCGCCGTAGTCGTAGCTGTGGTTGTTGGCCAGGTTCACCGCCTCGACGCTGCCGTCCACGAGCGCCTGCGCATACGACGCGTCGCCTTTAAACGCGAAGGTCTTGTCCTCGCGCGCGGTGGCCTGCGTCAGGGTGCCCTCGAAATTGCCGATGGTCAGCTGGTCGGCTGACAAGAAGGGCAAGACGCCCGAAAGGAAATAGGACGCGCCGTTTTCCTCGAACGTGGCGTTGAAGGAGGTGCTCCTGTCGAAATTCTCGTCGGTGCCGAAGGTGAGGTCGCCCACCGCCGATATCTTCACCGTGCCGCTAGGTCCGCTTGCCGTCTCCTCGACAGGCTCCTGGTTGGCCGCCTGCTGCGCGGCTTCCTGCGCCGTCTGCTCCTCGGTCGCCCGCTCATTGCCGGCCGCCACGGCGCGCACGATAAAAAAGACGACGACAATCGCCACGACGACGAGAGCCGCCACGACAAACGGCCACCGCGGACGGGGGCGCTTGCCGTATATCATCGTGCCCCGCGACGGCGAGCCGTAGATGCCGCGCGCGTCGCCGCCGTAGAGGCGAAACCCGCCCTTGCTCGACCGGAGGCGGTGTGCGTTGTTGGGCATGTGCTCCTCCAAAATCTGCATGTCGCGCGGCCTACGCGGGCAAAGGTCCCGCGCCGTGGCCGCTTCATGGACAGGGGGATATTCTATCACCCGCGCGGACGCGGTCATGCAGGTGCCGAAACGCGGCGCAGGCGGCAAACGACGGCGGCAAATGACGGCAGACGGCGCGGCACGCAAGCGTGTGTGCAAAAACGGGGATTGGGCGACGTTTCGCCAGCTTTATTCGCGACGCGTGGCGCTTTTAGCGCAAAAAGCGAGGTTGGGCGACACCGAAAGCTGAAAAAGTGTCGCCCAATGCCTGCAATTGCGCATTCCAGGTGCAAAAGCAGACATCGGGCGACACCAAAAGCCCCTTTTTGCGCATTTCGGCGCATTTCGGGCAAACGAACGAGCCGGTAAAGGGGCAGCCCCTTACTCCTCGCCGCCGTGGCGCCTGCGCGGCTTGCGGTTGTCGCGCTCGCGGCGCTGGCTGCGGCCCGGGCGGTTGTCGCGCCCGCCGCCGTTGCCGCCGTTGCCGCCGTTGCCGCCGTGCTCGCCGTCGCGGCGTCCGTGCCCGCGACGCTCACCGTCGTCATGGCGACGCCCGCCGTTGCCCGCACCTTGTGGCGCGTCGGGCTTGTCGAGGCGGTCGAGGCTGATCTTGCCCGTCTTGGGGTCGACCTCGATGACCTTCACCTTCACCGTATCGCCCTCGGACAGCACGTCTTCGACCGTGTTTACCCGCCCGTTGGCCACGCGCGAGATGTGCAGCAGGCCATCTTTGGCCGGCGTCAGCTTCACGAAGGCGCCGAAGGACTGGATGTTGACCACCGTACCCTCGAACTCCTCGCCCACCTCGGGCTCTTTGACGATCAGCTCGATGCGACGCTTGGCCTCCTCGCCGCCCGTGTCGGTCGATGCGATGAAAACCGTGCCGTCTTCCTCGACGTCGATGTGCGCGCCAGTCTCTTCCTGCAGGCCGCGGATGACCTTGCCGCCCGAGCCAATGACGTCGCGAATCTTGTCCACCGGCACGTGGATGGTGATGATGCGCGGTGCAAACTCGGACAGCTCCTCGCGCGGCGTGGCAATCTCGGCCAGCATGGCCTCGAGTATGCTCGCGCGCCCGCGCTTGGCCTGCGCCAGCGCCTCGGCCAAGATGTCGGTGGTCAGACCCTTGGCCTTGTTGTCCATCTGCAGGGCCGTGATGCCCTCCGTCGTGCCCGTGACCTTGAAGTCCATGTCGCCCAGAAAGTCCTCGAGGCCCTGGATATCGGTCAAGACGACGTGGCGGTCGCCTTCCTTGATCAGCCCCATGGCCACGCCCGAAACGGGGCGCTTGATGGGCACGCCGGCGTCCATCAGAGCCAGCGTCGAGCCGCAGGTCGAGGCCATCGACGACGAACCGTTGGATTCCATCACCTCGGAGACGACGCGGATGGAGTAGGGGAAGGTCTCCTCGTCGGGCAGCATCGGCTCGAGCGCGCGGCTGGCCAGGGCGCCGTGCCCCAGCTCGCGGCGCTTCGGGGCGCCCATGCGGCCGGTCTCGCCCGTGCAGTAGGGCGGGAAGTTGTAGTGGTGGATGTAGCGCTTGCCCTCGGCCGGGTCGATGGTGTCGAGGCGCTGCCACTCGCTGAGCATGCCCAGCGTGCACACCGACAGCACCTGGGTCTGGCCGCGCTGGAACAGGCCAGAGCCGTGGGCGCGGGGCAGGTAATGCGGTTTGATGAACAGGGGGCGAATCTCGTCGTTGGCACGCCCGTCGACGCGCTCGCCCGTCTCGATGATCATCGTGCGCATGGCGCGCTTTTCAAGAGCCTTGCACGCCGCCGCAATCTCGCGCCCGTAGAGCTTTTGATCCTCCTCGGAAAAGCCGGCCTTGATGTCGGCCTTCAGGGCCTCGACCTTGGCGATGCGGCTTTGCTTGTCGGCATCCGCGATGGCCGCGTACATCTCGTCGTAGTGCGCGTCCACGCGCTCGGCCACCTCGGGCACGGGCACGTCGAGCTCGTAAGCAAACGGCGTGACATCCACCGCGTCGATGAATTTTTGCTGCTCGTCGCAAAACTCGCCGATGACCTTTTGGGCGAACTCCAGCGCGGCGACCATGTCCTCCTCGGACACCTCGTCGGCGCCGGCCTCGACCATGGAGATGTAGTCCTTGGTGCCCGCGACCGTCAGGTTCAGGTCGGAGTTTTCGTCTTCCTCGAAGGTGGGGTTGACGATGTAGTCGCCGGTCTCGCGGTCGCGCCCGATGCGCACGCCGGCCACAGGGCCGTCGAAGGGAGCACCGCCGACCAGCAGTGCCGAAGACGCGCCCATGATGCAGGGCACGTCGGGCTGGTTCACCTGGTCGCAGCTGAGCGTGGTGATGACAATCTGGACGTCGTTGCGGAAACCGTCGGGAAAGCCCGGGCGTATGGGGCGGTCGGTCAGGCGCGCGGTGAGCGTGCCCTTCTCGGAGGGCCTGGCCTCGCGCTTCAGATAGCCGCCGGGGATGCGCCCGACCGCGTACATTTTTTCGATGAAATCGACGGTCAGGGGGAAGAAGTCCAGGTCGCGTTTTTCCTTGGAGATGGTCGCCGTGACGAGCAAAATGGTGTCGCCTTGCTTCACCACCACGGCACCGGTGGCCTGCTTTGCCAGCTCGCCGGTCTCGAAGGAGTAGTGCTTGCCGTACAGGTCGAACTCGTGCGTTACTTTTGTCATATCCTTTTTCCTCTGCTACCGCCGCACAACCCCGTGCCGTGCGGCTCTTCTCTATTGCCGTGCGCTGCGGTGCGCCCCGCGACGTGTTGCGCGAGGTGCCCGAGGCGCGCGGCCCCGCAGGCACCGTGCCCGCGGTAGCAAAAGAAACGGCCCTCGGGCGAGAGCCGTTTCCAGTCGCTTCGTACTAGACGTTGTCGCGAATGCCGAGCTTTTTGATCAGCTCGCGGTAGGCCAAGATGTCGCGGTCCTTGATGTAGGTGAGGAGGCGACGGCGCTTGCCGACGAGCTTGAGCAGGCCGCGGCGCGTGTGATGGTCCTTCGGGTGCGTCTTCACGTGCTCGGTGAGGTGCCGAATGCGCTCGGTGAGCAGGGCGACCTGCACGTCTGCCGACCCGGAGTCCTTGGCGTCCTTGCCGTATTCGGCGATGATCTCGGCCTTGCGTTCTTGCGTGATTGCCATGGATGGAAACCACCTTTCTTCATCGTGCGGCGCGCGTGTGCGAAAAGCCGCAGCTACTGGATACGCCCAAAGCCGAGCCGCGATCGAAAAGGTGCAAGCGGTCGTGGCGGCCAAGCCATGGGTACACACACGAGACGATATGGTACTCGAAGCGCGCGCACGGCGCAAGCCAGCCCGAAAAGAGTCTTCGCGCCCCCG
>CAVECB010000045.1:0-9423 GCA_963614215.1 Ruthenibacterium lactatiformans | reverse complement strand
GATGGCCGTGTCCTCACAGAGGGTGTGGACTACGAGGTGTCCGTGGAGGAGCAGACCGGCGTGGGCGACTACGCCGTCACCGTCACCGGCATCGGTGCCTACGAGGGCAAGGTTGAAAACGTGAGGTGGCAGATTGCCGCTACGACGGCCGACCTCTCCAAGCTCTCCGTCGAGCTGCCGGCAGAGACGCGCGTCTACACGGGCACAGAAATTAAGCCCGAACCGTCCGTCTCCTACGACGGCCGCGCCCTCGTGAAAGGCGAGGAGTACGACCTTTCCTGGAAAAACAACGTGGATGCTTCTGATTTTGCGCGCGTGACCGTCTCGTTGAAAGGTGGGCTGTCCGGCGAGAAGAGTGTTGATTTCACCATTGGGCAGGTTGACCTTTCCGGCGCGGCAGTCGAGCTTGTTGAAAACGAGCTGCCCTACAAGGCCAACGCCAACGGTTCCGGCGCCGTGCAGTCTGTTTCGGTGAAGATGGTCGCGCCGGCAGGCAGCGCCCCGTATCCCGCCGCAGGCGACTATACTGTCTCCGGCGACACGGGCACCGCACTCGGCACCTACACCTTGAAGGTGGAAGGCGTCGGCAACTACAAGGGCAGCGCCACGACCACCTGGAAGATTGTCCCGAAGGTTCTCTCTGCCGCCGATTTGGCAGGTGCGCGTCTTGACGGCGCGGACGGCCTTATCTACGACGGGCAGGCAAAGACCCCGGCCGTATCCGGCCTGCCGGCAGGCCTTGTGCAGGGTGTGGACTACGACGTGGTCTATGCCAACAACACGGATGCCACCGCCAAGTCCGGCACATCCGCCACCGCAACCGTTAAGTTCAAAGGCAACTACGCAGGCACGCCCGACAAGTCCCTTTCCTTCGAGATAGGCCAAGCCGACATCTCTGGCGCGTCTGTCTACCTCGATGGCACCCAGCTTGTCTACAACGGCGCGGCCCAAAAGAAGGGTGTCGCCTCCGTGGTCGCAATTGATGGGCGCGCGGTGCCCGCAGACGGCTATACGGTCTCTGGCGACACACAAACTGACGCGAAGGCAGACGGCGACTACACCCTGACCATCACCGGCACGGGCAACTACAAGGGCACGGCGACGGCCACCTGGAACATCGCGCCTGCCGCCGCAGACCTCTCCAACGTCGCCGTCGACACGTCTTTGCCCATCGTCTATGACGGCACGGAGAAGAAACCGGGTGTGACCGGCATTCCGGCTGGCCTCGTGGAAGGCGTGGACTACAAAATCACCTACAAGGACAACACTGACGCCGGCACGGCCACCCTCACGATCGAGGGGCTGGGCAATTACGCGGCCACCACGCCCGCCGTGCTCGTCTTCACGATTGACCCGCTCAACATCTCGAACGCGACCGTCACCCTCGAGCAGGACTCCTTCACCTACAGCCGCGACGCTGCGACGGGTGCCGGTGTCGAGCGCCAGGCCAAGGTCGCGACGATAACCTTGGGCGGCACCGTGCTTACCCTCGACCCCTCGACAGACTACACGACTTCCGGCGACACGGGCTCCTCTGCCGGCAGCTACTCCCTTACCATCACCGGTAAGGGCAACTACACCGGCACGACCGCAGGCACGCCTTGGACGATAAACCCCGGCGCCATCGACTTCACCTCGGTTAAAGTCGACGACTCGCAGCCGCTCGTCTACGACGGCACGGAGAAAAAACCGGGCGTCACCGGCCTGCCCGCAAACCTCGTGGAGGGCGTGGACTACGAGCTGTCTTATAAGGACAACACCGGCGCTGGCACCGCGACACTTACCATCACAGGCAAAGGCGACTACGCCGGCTCCAGCACAGAACTTACCTTTACCATACAGCCCGCGCAGCTCACGGCCGCCGAGTTGGACTGCACCGAGTTTTCCTACGATGCTCAGTCCCACAAACCGGGCGTTAAGCAGGCGCTTTCCGGCGACAAGGTTCTCGCCGCCAGCGACTACACCTTCTCCTGCGACGAGGTGGTGGCCGCCGGCAACTACAAGGCCACCGTCACCGGCACGGGCAACTACACAGGCTCTGTCGTGCTCGATTGGAAGGTGAAGGCCGACGATGCAACCATAGACGGCATCGGCCTTAGCATCCCCGAAGGCGGCTACACCTACGACGGGCAGGCTAAAGAGCCGGCTCTTTCGGGTATGCCCGCTGGCCTTGTGGCAGGCAAGGACTACACGCTTTCCTACGAGCGCAACACCGACGCCGGCACGGCCCGCGCCACCGTCACTTTTGCCGAGGGCAGCAACTACTCTGGCACGAAGACCATCGAGTTTGAGATAGCGCCCAAAGACATCGCGGGCGCCACAGTTGCGCTGGCAAAAGACGAGCTGCCCTACGCGGCCGACGGGACCGGCAAGGGCGTAAAGCAGACGGCCGAGGTCGCCTCCGTCACGCTGCCGGGCGCCGCAAGCCCGCTGCCGTCTGATGCCTATAAGGTGGCCTCCGGCAACACCGGCACCTACGTGGACACCTACACCCTTATCGTCGAGGGCACCGGCAACTACACCGGCACCGCCACGGCCTCCTGGAAGATTGTTCCGAAGGTGTTTACCGCCGACGACCTGAAAAATGTGGCACTCGTTTTGCCCGAGGACGGCTACACCTATGATGGGCAAGCCAAGGAGCCGGCCGTCACGGGCCTGCCGACAGGGCTTACGCAGGGCGTGGACTACGACGTGGTCTATACCAACAACACGGACGCTTCTGCCAAGTCCGGCGCCAAGGCCACGGCGACCGTTAAGTTCAAGGGCAGCTATGCGGGCACGCCCGATAAGGTGCTGGAGTTTGAGATAGCCCAGGCCGACCTTGACGGCGCGGCTGTCCTGCTCGATGCTACGCGGCTCGTCTACAACGGCGCGGCCCAGAAAAAGGGTGTCGTCGCCGTGATCGCAGCCGACGGGCGCGCGGTGCCCGCAGATGCCTACACGGTCTCCGGCGACACGCAGACGAATGTGAAGGCAGACGGCGACTACACCCTCACCATCACGGGCACGGGCAACTACAAGGGCACGGCGAGCGCCACGTGGAACATCGCGGCTCGCGACATCGCGAACGCGCTCATCACGCTGGAAGAAGACGAGTTCACCTACAAGGCCGACGCCGATGGCACCGGCATTGCGCAGACCGCCGTGGTGAAGATGGCCGCCCTGGACGAGGGGAGGATTGTGCTGGGGACGTCCGACTACACCGTGTCGGGCGGCACCGCCACGGACGCTGGCTCCTACAGCCTTACCATCACCGGCAAGGGCAACTACACTGGCACCAGCGCGCCCGTCTCCTGGAAGATAAACCCCGCCTCTCTTTCGGCGGCGCAGACAGCCGCCATCAAGCTCTCCTTGCCGACCGGCGGCTACACCTACGACGGCAACGCCAAAGAGCCGGGCGTGGACGAGACGACCCTGCCGGCCGGCGTCACGGCCGCCAACTGCAGCCTCTCCTATGAAAACAACATCGACGCGAGCGCAAAGAGCGCCGAGGCGAACAAGAAAGCCACGGCGACGCTTACCCTGTCCGGCAACTGGGCGGCCACAGGCCCCGTGCAAATTGAGTTCAACATCGCGCAGGCGACCATCTCTAATGAAAACACGACGGTCGTGCTAGACGAGACGTCCTTCACCTACGACGGCAACTCCAAGCAACCCGTCGTGACCAAGGCCGTGCGCAACGGCGTGCAGCTCTCCGCAAGCGACGACTACACGGTCTCCATCACCGCGCAGACCGCAGCGGGCGACTATGTGGCAAGCATCACGGGCAAGGGCAACTACACGGGCAGCGCCTCGGCTTCCTGGTCTATCGCCGCCGCCGACGATTCGATGGCCGGCGTGGGGCTGGCGGGGACGGACTCGCTGGTCTACGACGGCACGGCTAAAGAGCCGGCTGTGACCGGCCTGGAAGGCTATGTGAAGGGCACCGACTACGAGGTTTTCTACAAGAACAACACCAACGCCGGCACCGCGACGGCCATCGTCACCTTGAAGGGCAACCGCACGGGCGAGAAGTCCATCGACTTCCAAGTGAAGCCCTACACCCTCAGCGCCGCCAACGCCGATTTGAGCTTTGCCAACGACGGCACGTCCTACACCGGCTCGACCATCCAGGCAGGCACCGCGACGCTGGAGCTGAAGACAGCGCTTGCGGGTGGCCAAAAGAAGCTCGCTGCCTCCGACTTCACGCTCACGGGCACGACCTCCGGTACCTCTGCGGGCACCTATACCGCCTGGGCTGTCGGCACGGGCAACTTCGCCGGCACCGTCGAGGGCAGCTGGGCCATCGCGCCTATCTCGGCCGAGGCCTCGAAGATATCCGTGACCCTGGACCAGACGAGCTACACCTACGACGGCACCGCCCACGAGCCGGCCGTCACCGTGAAATACGACGGGCGCGAGCTGGCCGCCGACGACTACATGCTCTCCTACGCGAACAACACCGACGCCGGCACCGCCAAGGCCACCGTCACCTTGCGGGGCAACTACAGCACCGCGATCGCCGAGGCGAGCTTCACCATCTCGGCAGCCGACCTCTCTGGCGCCGAGGTTGTCCTCGACGCCAACCAGCTCTATTGGACTGGCTCCGAGCAGACGAAGGCGGTCTCCAAGGTCATCTTGAACGGGAAGGTGCTCGACGCGGCCACGGACTACACTGTGGCCGGCAACACGGGCACCGACGCGAAAGACGACTACAGCATCACCGTCTCCGGCAAGGGCAACTACACGGGCACGACGGCTGGTGCATCTTGGTCGATAGCACCCACGACGGCAGCCGACGCAAAGCTCTCCGTCACGCTCGCCTATAGCGAATGCAGCTACGACGCCACGGCAAAGCAGCCGGCCGCCACCGTCGCCTACGACAACACGACGCTCGGCTCGGACGCCTACACGGTCTCCTATGCGAACAACACCGACGCCGGCACCGCCACGGCCACCGTCACGCTGAAAGGCGGCCTCACGGGAAGCAAGAACGCGTCGTTTACCATCAAGCCTCTCGACGTCTCGGAGGCGACGCTCACTTTTGCCAACGATGGCACGGCCTACACCGGCTCCACCATCCAGGCGGGCACGGCGACGCTCACGCTGAAAACGCCGATAGGCACCTCCGCCGCGCCCGTGAAGACGGTGCCGGCCGCAAACTTCACGGTGGTGGGCACGACCTCTGCCGTGAACGCCGGGGCCTACAGCGCCTGGGCCGCTGCATCCGGCAACTACACCGGCGTGTGCGCGGGCACTTGGACGATAGCCCAGGTGGCCCTGCCGAGTTCTATGAAGCCCTCCGGCCTGTCCACCACCGCCGAGACCGGCCAGAAGCTCTCCGAGGTGGCGCTGCCGACCTTGCCGGAGGACTATCCGGGCACCCTCGAGTGGAAGAACGGTGATACCACCACGGTCTCGTCTAGCGCGGGTACCTACAGCTACACAGCCGTCTTCACCTCCGCGAACACGAACTACAAGCCCGTCGATGTGACGGTATCCACGAAGGTCTCCGCCGTCTACAAGGTCGTCTACCACGCCAACGGCGGCACGCTCTCCACGGGCAGCGAGGGCGACGATTCTTACGGTTCTGCCACCTATTCGCAAAAGATCTACCTAGGATCCAAGAACCAGACGCTCACCGCGAACGCGTTTTCCGCGCCTGCCGGCACGCGTTTCGCCTTCTGGACCCTCGGCACGCCCGACACAGCACTGACGAGTGTGGACAGTACCGTGACGACCGGCGCGAAGAACGTGACGACCCTCACCTACGTGGACGGCCACGACCTCTCGCAGCCAGACGGCAACGCTGAGAAATCCGCCACGGCGGTGGAGATGTACACCGACTCGTCCACCTCCACGTCCAAGACGCAGGCCGGCGCGGGGGACACCGTGAACCTCTACGCGCATTGGATCGACGAGTCGCTGGGGTCGTACTGGATGGCGCCGTCAAAGAAGACCACCACCTCCAACAAGGCATCCAATTCTGCTAAAGACGTGGCGGAGGCGACCACCGCGAACGCCGCCTACAGCAGCCCCGAGACCGGGGATGCCGGCGCGGCGGGCGTCTACAAGGACAACGCCGCGGTGAAATCCGCCGTGGCCGACCTCAAGGCAGAGATTGCGGACGGCACCGCGACGACGCTTCAGGAGCAGTGGACGGCCGTCATGAAAGAGGATAAATACCACCTCTACACCCTCTACCAGGAGGACAGGCCGCTTGCCTTCGACGAGCGCTACGTGGAGTCGCGCGTCATACAGGTGGGCGCACACGGCGGCGACGGTACGACACTCACCTTCGAGGCGGTTCACGCTCTGCCCACCGCCTACCGCATGAATGCCACGAACACGAACACGGGCGGCTGGGAGGCCTCCGAGCTGCGGGGCAAGCTCTCTGCGGGCGGCGCGATCTACGCCAACTTCGAGCAGGGCTACCTGGACGACATCCTGGCGGTGGGCAAGTACACCATCGGCGGCAACGACGACACGACGGTGGACACGACCTCCGACAAGTTCTGGGCACTGTCCTATAACGAGATAACGGGATCCACGAGCTCCGAACGTTATGAGGGCGACCACGGCGGCCAGTACGCCTGGCACAAGGCCCTCTCTGTCGGCACGGGCAACAACTCCGCCCTTGTGAACGGCCAGCGCACACGCTCGGAGGGTACTGCCGCCTCTGCCAACAACAGCAACATTTGGTGGGAGCGCTCCCCGTATTCGTCGCACGCGTACAACTTCGCGAACGTGTACGGCAGCTACGGGCTCGCGAGCAACACCATCAGCGCGCACTATCTCCTTGCCGTGCGCCCCGCTTCCTCCATGTAAACCTGTAAACCCTCTGGCCGGGCGGGGCAGCGGCATCGTCCGCGCCCCGCCCGGCCCTTGCAGGGGGGGGTGCAACCACGACAGCCGCGCCGCGCCTATGGCGCGGCGCGGCCGCAGCTGGACATGCGTCTTCCACACGCGTTTCACCAAACCGCGCTCATATACCCCACTACCAGAAGGGATGTTTCGAGATGACCGTTCCCAAATCCAAACGCGGCGTCGCGAAGAGCGCCTACGTCGTCCATGTGCGCGCGGTGCTCGACATGACGCGCACCATCATGCGCAAGTGGCCCAAGAGCAGGATGCACCTGGAGACCGAGCATGTGATGCGCATCGCCTACGATGCCTACGCCGATGCGGCATCCGCCTGCGCGATATACGCAGACCTCCCCGGCGAGCACGCCTTGAAGCTGCAAAAGCTGAACTGCGCCTACGGCGCGATGCACGCGCTGGGCGGCCTGTGCGACGGCTGGATAGACGACACCCCCACCGTCCGCACCGAGCAGCACGTGCCCAAGGACATGCCGCACGACCAGTTCGTTGCCGCCTACGGCGTCCAAGACCCCTCCGAGCTGGACGATTTCTGCTACAAAAAGGCGGTTTCGCCGCGCGTCCTGAAAAACTACGCCGGCGCCGTCGCCTGCGCCTGCTCGACGCTTTCCGGTGCGATAAAGTACCAGCGCAAGGCCCTTAAGACCTCCTTGGAGAAATACCCCTCCTTCACCGCGGCCATTCCCTGCTAGCTCGCCGATGCCGCCGGCTGGCTGGGAGCCACATGTGTCCTCGATGCGCTACAATGCGAATTGAACGGTCATGTCCGCAGCGCTCGGAGGGTACTGCCGCCTCTGCCAACAACAGCAACAATTGGTGGGAGCGCTCCCCGAATTCGTCGAACGCGAACAACTTCGCGAACGTGAACGGCAACAACGGGAACGCGAACAACAACAACAACGCGAACAATCTCCTTGCCGTGCGCCCCGATTCCCCTGTGGATACGATTTCGCACATAGCACCGCGAGTAGCCGTGCGGCAGGGACGCCCCGCCGCGGCAGATGGCGAAAGCGCAAGTATGGGGGAAGGGGACATGGTCGTGTCCGGCGCCGTGCGCGTGTGCGCGGCGACGGCGAATAACAGGCGGCGTTTTGCAGATATGCCGGCGTACTCGGCCCTCTTGCGCGATGCAGGAGGCGGCGTCTGCTGCGGGGGCATTTCCCTTGCGGCAGGTCGGCTGATGCACGCTGCGCACCCGTGCGAGGCAGCCCTTTGTGCGGGCGCGCGGTCGAGGGAGGCTATGCCCGAACGGATCGCCGCTGCAGGCTCCCGCGCTCGGGCCTTTTCCCGGCCTGCGGGAAGCGTTGTCGCCCGTCCCGTGCATACCGCGCACGGGGCGGGCGTTTTTTCGCCGGAAAAACCCGTGGAGCGGGTTTCGATATCCGAACAGAAGGGAAGGGCAGGCACATGAACTCGACGCAGAGGGCGAAGAAGAGGAGCAGGCGCAGCGCCGCACGCGTGAAGAGGGCGCATGATGCGCTGGCGCCGTGTCTGGATTTCGAGCGCGTGTTCAGCTTCGAATCTCTCTATGCGGCGGCGCGCGTGTGCCGGCGCGGCGTGATGTGGAAGGATTCTGTCATATCCTTCGACAAGAATCGCAGTGTGAACGCCTACCGTCTTCACGAAGAGCTGATGTCTGGCACGTACAGGAAGGGGCGGCCCACCCACTTCACCATCCTCGAGAGGGGAAAGCCGCGCAACATCAGTGCGGTGCCGTTTCGCGACAGGGTGGTGCAACGCGCCTTGTGCGACGCGAGTCTCGTCCCCATCGTGTCGGCCTCGCTTGTCTACGACAACGCCGCCAGCTTGAAGGGCAAGGGCACGTCGTTTGCGCGACGGCGTTTCGTCGAGCGGCTGGAAAAGGCGCAACGCAAATGGGACGATCCGTACGTGGCGGTGGTTGACTACTCGAACTACTTCGGGTCGATAGATTCGCGTCGCGTCTTCAGGATGTTGCGCGCGCGCTATCTGGAGCTGGCGGCCACGGACGCCGAACGCGCGGGTGCTGCGCGCATATTGGCGGTGCTCGAGCTGTTCATCTGCGAGGAAGGGCACCTGGGCTTGGGCAACCAGACCAGCCAGGCGGTGGCCATCTGGTATCTGAACGCGATAGACCATAGGGCAGGTGCCTACGGCTACTACGGGCGCTACATGGACGATGCCTACTGCATCTGTGAAACACGGCAGCGTGCGGAGGGGTTCGTGGAAGATACCGCGCGCGCTGCCGCGAAGATGGGGCTGGCGCTGAACCCAAAGAAGACGCGCGTCGTGCCGGCGAAGAGGGCAAAGGTCTCGTTTCTGAAGCGCGTCTACTCGTGCGTGCCGCTCGGTCCTCGGGGCGCGCGCCCGTCGAGTCCGGAGATCCGCATGGCCGCCGATGCCGCGCGCGCGTCACGCAGGCACTTGAAGGGGGTGGCGCACCTTGCCGCCGTCGGCGTGCTCGACGGTGCCGATGTGGCCGCCGTTCGCGCGGCGGTGCGTGCCAACTGTTCGTCGACTTCGCATCCGGCGGGACTGGGGCGAAAGCTGCTGAGCGAGTCTGGACTCGACGGTGCCGCACGCGCC
>CAVECB010000044.1:0-9583 GCA_963614215.1 Ruthenibacterium lactatiformans | reverse complement strand
TCCAGTAGCCGCTTGCCTTCTCGTAGCCGGCCGGGGCGGACGTTTCAGCCAGGTAATAGGTGCCGGCATCCAGCTCGCCGAAATCCACAAGCCCGGTGCCAGATGCCGAGACAACGGACTTCACCAGCGTGGAAGCGTCCATCGTGGTAGACGAGTACAGCCCGAAGGTGGCACCGGACAGCCCCGCCCCCGTGTCGGCGTCGGTCTTCGTGAAAGAAAACGGCAGCTTCTTCAGGGTGTTGGCGAGCTTCCAGCCGTCCGTCTGGTTGCCGGTGAAGGCCGTGGCGCTATCAACCGCAGTAAGCGTCACACCCTTCCCCGACGTGCCGAAAGTGACGACGACCTTCCAATAGCCGCTGCTCATCGCATATCCGCTCGGAGCAGAGATTTCCTTCAAGTAGTAGGTGCCGGCGTCGAGGTTTCCAAAGTTTACGAGACCGGCAGTAGTCGAGGTGACGCTCTTCAACAATGTGGAGCTGGTAAAAGTGGTAGACGAGTACAGTCCGAAGGTGGCACCGGAAAGCGCCGTGCCAGACTCGTTTGTTTTGGTGAACGAGAACGCCACAGGCTCCTCGCTGTTTTTGAGCTTGTAGCCCGCCGCGTAGCTGCCGGTGAAGGCGGTAGCGGAGCTGAGCGACGTCAACGACACGCCCTTTCCCGACGCGCCGGAGGTGACGACCACTTTCCAGTAGCCGCTGCTTGCCGTATATCCGCTCGGAGCAGAGGTCTCCTTTAGGTAGTAGGTGCCGGCGTCGAGGTTGCCGAAGTCCACGAGGCCGGCCGAGGTCGAAGTGACGGATTTCAGTAGCGTAGAGCTGGTGAAGGGAGTGGACGAGTACAGCCCGAAGGTCGCGCCGAACAATGCCTTGCCAGAGGCGTTGGTCTTGGTGAACGAAAACGTCACGGATTCCATATTGTTCGCAAGCTTGTAGCCCGCCGAGTAGCTGCCGGTGAAGGCCTTGGCGGAGCTATACGATGCCAGCGACACGTTCTTTCCCGACGAGGTGGAGGTGACCGTCACCTTCCAATATCCGCTGCTCGCCACGCATCCGCTCGGGGCGGAGGTTTCTTTCAGGTAGTAGGTGCCCGCGTCGAGGTTGCCGAAGTCCACGAGGCCGGTAGAGGTCGAGGTGACGCTCTTCAACAACGTGGAGCTGGTCATAGATGTGGACGAGTACAGCCCGAAGGTGGCACCGGACAGCGCCGTGCCGGCCGTGTCGGTCTTGGTGAACTTGAAGGGCACCGTCGGGTAGTCCGCGAGCTTGTAGCTGCCCACCGCCGAGCCGGAAAAGCCCACCGACCCGCTCGCCGTTTTCACGCTCGCGCTCCAGGTGGGCGGTATGGCGGTGTCGTCGCCCGTGACCGTGACCGTCCATGAGCCCGTGTGTCGCGTGTAGCCGGAAGGCGCAGAGGTCTCCGTCAGGGTATAGGTGCCAGGCGCAGACAGCACGCCAAAGTTCACAAGGCCGTTCGAATCCGACGTGGCCGTCCCGATCACGGTCGAGCCCTGCGTCAGCTGGAAGGTTGCACCGGGCAGCGCCGCGCCGCTCTCGTCGGTCTTGGTGAAGTAGAAGCTCTGCTTCACAACGTAGTCCGACACCGCTGGGTCTTTGCCGTTGGCTACCTCTAGGAGGGTTTCCCACGATGTGGTGAAATCGTAGGAACTTCCCTCGTACGTGCACACGAGGGTACCTGCAGATGCGGTTTGGTCGGTTCTGGGCGTGTAGTAGAGCTCTCCTGCCGCATTCACGCTTTCGATAAGGTCGCCCTCGTATGTCGCCGTGACCAACGGGTCGCTCGTGCTTCTCGCCACGCACACCACCTCGGTGGTGCTCGCCCCCGAAAGATGCGTCAGGCAGTAGAAGTACAAATGGGACTTCAGGTCGCTTACAGGCGTTTCCGTGCCGTTGTAGTAGAAACTGTAATTCCACACCACCCAATTGTTCATTGAATCAAGCGCCGTTTTGCCTTGGTTGTAGTACCTCGATATCTTCGCCACGCCCGCGCTTCCGTCTTTTTGGACGGCGATGGTCTTTGGGGAGACCCTCAGGTCAACTCTCTTGCCGTTCCAATACCCGATATTGGTAACGGCAACATATTGGCTAGTATCTCCATCTTTAACTTTATCGTTTTGCGACAGCACCCATGCCGCGGTGTCGCCACCGTCGAGGCGGGCGTGCATATTGCCGGTGGTCCAACCAGTGCCCACTGGCTTGGCCTCGCTCGCATACCCCGCGTCCTTGCAGGCGTCCCATACGGGCATGAACTCATAGGCCTCGCCTATCTTGAGCTCGTCCAAGCTGCTAACTTTACCCGTGTTGTAGCCGGCAGCGGCGGCTTCGTTGGATGCGGGCAGCTGAAGGGTGCCGAACAGGCCTAGTAGCGCAGCGGCAAGAAGGAGCAGCGCGGCAGACGTGCGGGCGATGCGTTTGCTGCGCGTCGTCGTGCAAAAGAAAGGGGACCGCGCCTTGCCAGCGCCGTGCGCGCGCCCTTCACCTAGAGACGGGTTCGCCTGCGGGCGCGACGCACGAGGACGGCAGTGGAATGCCCCCCCCCTCAAGCGTTGGCGCATCGCAAGCCCTCCCTCTCTTGGCGCGTCTCGTGGATTTCTCATCTGCGGCGCACGTCTTCACCGCAGTACGAATTTTCCGCCTTTTCGCATGTCATACATGCCGTTTTACAGGTGAGTCGGCAGAATAGCACACCACATCGCAGACAACGCCCCACATCCCCTTTTCCCACAATATTCCCCAGCCCATCATCAAACGGGGCGCCAGGCGCCGTCGCGTACACAAAAAAAGACCCCGCGCTCGGGCGGGGTCTTTCGCAAACCTGTGTGAAACGAGTGAAAAGCCGCTAGGCCTTCACCACGTTGCTGGCCTGGAGCTTGCCGTTTTGGCCGGTCGTGACGTCGAAGGTGACCTGGTCGCCTTCATCGAGCGTCTTGAAACCGTCCATCTTGATCTCGGAGAAGTGGACGAACAAATCGTCGCCGTCCTCGCGGGAGATGAAGCCGTAGCCTTTGTCGGGATTGAACCACTTAACCGTACCTTCAGCCATGTGCAAACGCCTTTCCATAATGCCCCGAAACGCGGGACTTTCACACGACGAGCCGGGCGGCCAAGCCCGAAACGCCGTTTTTGCATGCCGCCGAAAAAGGCGACAGCGGATAGTTTACGCGAACGCGCGGGGGCGAACAAGAAAGATTTTGGCAAAAACGCCGTCTGCCGCACATGGGTGCACCTTCTTTCACGATAGAATCGCGCAAGCGCAATCAAATGACGCGCGCGGACATGCGCGCAACGCGAGGAGGAAGCGCCCATGTTCAACGAGAAGCTCGACGACATCGTCTCGGCCATCGAGAAGAACTACTACGACATAGACGAGATATTTTTCACCGACCCCGACTGGCACTTCCCCAGCCGAAACGGCGTGGTGGGTATCGTGAACAAGCTGCGGCGACTCATGTTTCCCCGCTACTTCGGCGACGAGGTGCCCACGGGGGCCGGCCCGCAATACTTCATCGGCGACATGCTCTCGCAGGTGGAGCGCGACCTGCACCGCGAGCTGACGGCGGCGTTCATGTTTCGCGACGGGCAAGAAAAAAGCGCGGCCGAGATCGACGAGGCGGTGCGCGCCACCTGCTCGGATTTCTTCTATAAGCTGCCCGAGCTGCAGCGCACGCTCATGACCGACGTGCAGGCGGCTTTCGACGGCGACCCGGCGGCCCAAAGCAAAGAGGAGATCATCTTTTCCTACCCCGGCTTTTTCGCCGTGTTCGTCTACCGCATCGCCCACGAGTTCTATGGCCACGACGTGCCGCTCGTACCGCGCATCATGAGCGAGTACGCCCACAGCATCACCGGCGTCGACATCAACCCGGGCGCGCAAATCGGCGAGTATTTCTTCATCGACCACGCAGCAGGCGTCGTCATCGGCGAGACCTGCATCATTGGCAAGCACGTGATTGTCTACCAGGGCGTCACGTTGGGCGCCACCTCCACGCGCGGTGGCCAGAAGCTTAAAGGGGTGAAGCGCCACCCCACCATCGAAGACGGCGTGGTGATCTACTCGAACGCGAGCGTACTGGGCGGCGATACGGTCGTGGGCGAAGGCTCGGTCATCGGCGGCAGTGCGTTTCTGACGAAAAGCGTCGCGCCCCACTCGCGCGTGAGCGTGAAAAACCAAGAGGTGCGCGTCGCCGAACCGCGCAAGTAGGCTCTTTCAGGTCGCACGGGCAACGTCCTTCGCATCCCGCGCGTGCAGATGGTGAAACGCCCCGCTTCCCTTTTGGGAAACGGGGCGTTTTCGCGTGTGCGCCCCTCTCGAGAAAGAGGGAGCGCGAGCGTGGGGGCGCGGCGCTACTCGCGCGTGCGGGCGCCTTTATCCACACATAGGCAGCCCTATTCGCGCGTACGGGCGGCGTCATGTGCGCGGCGAGCGCTGCTATCAGGGCCGAATCCGCCGGCACGGCATGCGGCCGCAAGCGCGGCGACGAGCGCGGCCAAGGCGCCAACGACGAGCGCGACCTGCAAGGCGAGCTTGCCGTTGCCGTCGTCGCCGGTGTCGGCTGTCGTCTTCTTCACGGTGTCGGCCGCGGCCTTACCCGTGTTCGCAGCAGCCTTCGTGCCGTTTTGCAGCTCGAAGCCCAGGCTGTCCGTCGCGGCGTTCACCGTCTCGGAGGTGGGCGTCGTGTTCGCGAGCGTGTTCTTGTAGTCCTCTCCCGCCAGCGCAAACGTCGCGCGCGCGTTGTCCAGCGCCTCGATAAGTTCGGCGCGCTTCTCGGCTGTCATCCACGTGGCATCTTGCGCCACATCCGACCCGTCGGCGCTTTGCGCAGAGCCCGCAAGCGCCCCGTCCGCCGCGGCGATGGCCTGCTCTAGGCGCGCCAGTTCCTCGACGGTGGCCCAGCTCTTCACCTTCGCAAACGCCTTCACGGGCGCGTTGTCGGCCACAGCCTCGCCGTCGTTGGCCTTCTCGACAGAAGCCTTCACCGCCGTCGTCCAGTCCTCCCAGCCGGTGGTCTGGCTCGTGGACTGCGTAGCATCGGCGCCCGCCGCCATCTCGCCGGCCCAACTCTCGCCGGCGTTGACCACCGACACGATGTAGGAGTTCTCGTAGGCATCAACCGCGAGGTCCACTTCGCCTTGCACCATCAAGGCAATCAGGCCCTCCCCCACCATCTTGAGCGCTTGCTCGTCGGCGACCTGCTCGGCCTTCTCGTCGGTGTAGACCTCGCCGGTGTCGGGGTCGATTTTGCCCTTGAGCTGGGCTAGGTATCCCGGGTAGAACATGTCGTAGTACTTCTGGTTGGTCTCCACCATCTTGTCCTCGCGGTACTTGGCAACCTGTGCCTCGGTGGGCTTCACGTTGGCGTTGAGGGAGACCCCCTGATAGTAGAGGCCGTTGTCTTGACATTGCTGCGTGGTGACCACCGAGTAGCGCTGGCCGGAGCGCATAGCTACCCAATCGTCGGCGCTGGCAAACGTCGAGCGGTGGTAGCCCGCAAACTCGTAGGTGTCTTCCAGCGTGGCCACAAGCGTGGCGTGCTCGGGGTCGGTGGGTGTGGCCGCCTCGTCGTCGAGCAGATAGACCTCGTAGCTCACCTTCGTGTTGGGCACATACGTCGCGCACGACAGGGTGGATAGGGACACGTCGGAGCTTGCGGTGAAGATGTTTGCCGCGCTGATGGGAGTCTCGGAATTGATGGAAGCCGTGCCCGTCTCGGGCAGGTAGTCGTATTGGTCGATGTAGTACTGGGTCTCGTCCTCGTCCACATCCACGTCGAAATCGTAGGACTCGAAATAGCACACCGATTTGTCATAGTACGAGAGCCAGAAATACCCCGTGTGCTCCCCGTCTTCGACGCTGCCCCAAGAATTCTTGTTCGGGAACTCCTCGGTATCAGCGCCCCAGCTGTTCTTCACAAGCCACGCGCCGTCGGCCTCGGGCTGCTTGGACGCGTCGCCGCCGCCGAAGTTCTCCTTGGCATAGCCGTTGTCGTAGCCGATGATCGTGACGGCGTGCGTGGGGCCTTGCGTGTCGTAGGTGTAGTGCGCCCAGGTCTTCTCGTTGATGTATTTGGCCTGGCCGCTGGACTGGTCGGGCTTGGACTGGTCGGCGCAGAAGGCCACGGAGACGCCGCGTCCTTTCTGCAGCTCGTCTTGGATGGTCTTCACGGCTGCCAGGTCCGTGCCCGTACAGGTGCCGTCTTTGTCGAGTATGCGCGTATTGGGCAAGACGTTGCCGTTTTCGAGGTTGTACATGCTGCTCGTGTATAGGTCGTCGGAGACGGTCCAGTCGGTGTAGATGTTGGTGCCGTCGTTGTCTTGATAGTTGCCGGCGTAAAACATCTTCTCGACGGCCTTGTACTTGCATTTGTCGCCCTCGTCGGCGATCTGCTTTTCAATCTCGGCGATTTTGGCCTCGGGCAGGTAGGCGACGTCGAGCTTGTTGGTCTTGGTCTTCTCGTCGATCTCGTTCAAAACAAGCTTGCAGACGATGATGGGGTCGTCGTCTTCAGACGCGAACTCGCCCTTGTTGCGATACGGCACTTCCTCTTCGAGCAGAGGGCCGATGCCGGAGGCGAACATAGACGAGCCGTAGGAGGGAAAGCCGCCGCTGTCCATGCCGACGTTGGGATTGGTGGCGGTGCTTTGGTAGCCCTCGCCTGCCTGCGCGGAATCGACAGACTCGGGCACGCCGCCTGCCTTGTAGACCGAGCCGGCCAGCTGTAGCTCGGAGAGGTCCATGCCCGACTCTTCGTAGGTGGTTCCCAGCTCGGAAAGCAGGCTGGTCTCGCAGGCCGCGATGATGGAAAAGCTCCAGCAGGTGCCCCAGGGGTTTTGCAGCTTCACGGGGGTGACCACGCCGCGCTCGCGCAAGTCGAGCTTGTCGGAAGCGTCGAGGGTAACGTTTTCGGAGGTGGACGTCGAGGCGGACGCGCCGGCCTGGATGCTCTTGTCTGCGGCGGCTTCTTCGGCTGCCGCACTCCAGGCATCTGCGATGGAGGAGGCGCTGCTTGCGCTGGCCAGTGCGCTTGCCGGGATGGTGAGCGCCAGGCTCGCGGCCAAAGAGCCAGCGACGAGCACGTTGAAGATGCTGCGCGGCTTTTTGCGCAGGCAGGCGGCGGAGACGCCTGCGGCTTTTGCGGCGGACGCCGGGCGGTGCTGCTTCATGAGATGACCCCTGTCTCCTCGGCTGAAAATCCGCCTAGAGTGTACCCGCGTGCAGACAAATTTCCGCGTGAACTTTCGCGAAACATATGCGCCGGCACGCCTCGGGCGGGGCGCACGCGCGCAAAGCCGGCGCGATTGAGGCAGCGTCGTTTGCAAGCAGACAAAAAGGGGTGCAAGTTTACGCGCGGTAGACGGCGCGGTTGTTCGGGGTTTCGTCGCACTCGACGCTCGCGACGGGCAGGCCACGCCCGATAAGCCCCTCGAAGATGTGGCGCGCGAGGTTTTCGGCCGTCGTGCGGTAGGGCACGATTTTCAAGGTGAAACCCTCGGCTTTAAGCGCGGCGACCGTGGCGGGCTGCAGGCTGCCCTCCTCGACGATGAAGGTATGGTCGAAGGCCGCCACCTCCTCGCGCAGTGCCTGCTTGAACGCGGCAAAATCGCAGACCATGCCGCGCTCGGTGCCTTCCCGCCCCAGCTCCTCGGCGGCGATGCGCGCCGTGACCTGCCAGCGGTGTCCGTGCAGGTTTTCGCATTTGCCGTGGTAGTCGCTCAGAAAATGCGCCGCGTCGAATGCGGCGGACGCCTCCAGCTCGTACATGGTAAAAACTCCTCTCAATCCGCCTTTTTTGCGCACGCGCCCTCGTCACCGAGATGCCCGTTCGCGCCTTTTCCGTCCGCGCCTCTTTTGCTTGTGCCGTGTGGTTTACCCTTGCGCGGCGTGCCGGACTCGCCCGGCTGCAAGGCCACGAGGAAGATGGTCGCCACCATCAGCACCAACCCGACCCAGTCCGCCCATGAAAAGACCGTGCCCAGCCAACACACAGCCAGAACCGACGCGGCCAGCGGCTCGGCAGAGCCCAACAGGCTGCCGTTTACCCCGCCCACGATGGAGACGCCATAGAGGTAGAGTGCAAACGCCGCAAAAGTGCCCACGAACCCCATCGCGGCCAGCGCGCCCACGCCGGCGGCGTCGAGCTCGGGCACGGAAAACAGCCACGCGATATCCGGAAACGCGGGCGCCAGCGCGCAGCCCGCGCACCATATGACGACGATGCCCACCGTCGAGACGAGCATGCCTACCGACGTGACAGGCATGGCCGGCCAGCGCTCGAACAGTGGCTTGGGCGCGAGCACGTAAAGGGTCACAGCCACGGCCTCCAGCAACCCAAACAGAAGACCTGCCAGCGGGATAGACAGCGAGGACAGGTCGCCTCCAGTGGCTATCAGCACGGTGGCCACGAGGGCAAGCGCAACACCCAGCCACTCGAACAGGCGCGGCGCACGACGGGTGCGCACGCACACGTACCCCAACACGATGACGACGTTAAGCGACTGCAAGACCGTGGCAGTGCCGGCGTTCGTATAGGCGATGGTGACGATGTAGGTCGTCTGACACATGAGCACGCCCACGATGGAAAACAAAAGCAGCGGCGGCCAGGTTGCGCGATCACAGACGATGCGCACCGTCTCCTTGCGGTAGCGCACGAGCAGCACCACCCCGAACAGCACCGAGGCACCTATATTGCGCACAAGCACAATAAACAGCGGCGAGATGTCGTAGCCCGTATTCAGAAACTGCGCGCAGGTGCCCGAAAAGCCCCAGCACACGGCGCCGATGAGCGCGCATATCACGCCTATGACAAACCGGCTCACAGCCCCACCGCACCCCTCATCGACATGAACGTCTTTTTGCAAAGCCGCCCCGCCCCTTCTTCCTGCGTTTTCACGACGCGCTATCGTAGCACCCCGCACACCCTGCACGTACGCCGTTTTCGGGAGAGATTGGGCGGCGCGGTACGTGCGCGGGCGGGTATACTCGCATGAAGCAAGACGGCATTCACGGCGAAAGGGAAAACCCATGGTCACGTTGCACGACGCGGGCGTCTATCTGGTGAACGGCACGGAGTTGGTCGAGGAGACAGACACCGGGCGGGTGAAGCAGCTGGCCGGCGGTAAGGCAGACCCGGCGGCGGCGCGGCGGGCCACGATAGCGCATCGCATCCTGGCCGCCCACGATGCAGGCGACGGTGCAGACGGCGTGGTACGGGTGAAGTTCGATGCCATGGCCAGTCACGACATCACCTACGTGGGCATCATCCAGACGGCGCGTGCCTCCGGCATGGAGCGCTTCCCCCTGCCCTACGTCCTCACCTGCTGCCACAACTCGCTGTGCGCGGTGGGCGGCACCATCAACGACGACGACCATCTCTTTGGGCTTTCGGCGGCGGTGAAGTACGGTGGCATCTACGTCCCGCCCCACATCGCCGTCATCCACCAGTTCATGCGCGAGAAGTTCGCCGCGCCGGGCAAGATGATCCTGGGCTCGGACAGCCACACCCGCTACGGCGCGCTGGGCACCATGGCCGTGGGCGAGGGCGGCGGCGAGCTGGACAAGCAGCTGTTGG
>CAVECB010000043.1:0-10463 GCA_963614215.1 Ruthenibacterium lactatiformans | reverse complement strand
TTCAAGGCTTTTTGAAGTTCGTTTTTATCGATGTTGAATTCCACAGCCGCCAGCCTCCCTTTTAAATAAGTTCTTTATACATTTGATACTTATAGTAAAACACGTGGACATGTAGACGACTCGCTTTTTTGCAGCTCTTCGTAGGTGTCTCTTTTCATTTTCATTGTGCAAAACCTCGCATGATTTCCACCGCTCGCGCCACTCTCCGACTTTTCCACAGGCTTTCCCACTGTTTTCAACCCGTTTTTTCCCATACCTTCAGTTGTGTCCCTTTATCCGCGCCGTCAGTTGCTCAATCTGGTCGTAGAGGGTGCGGTTATCCTTTTGGTCTTTGTCTATTTTGTTCACCGAGTGCATGATGGTTGTGTGGTCGCGCCCGCCGAACTTCTTGCCGATACTTTCCAGCGATTCTTCCGTCAGCCACCGCGAAAGGTAGATGGCTACGTGCCGCGCTTGGGCGATATCGCGCGAGCGCTTGGCTGAGACCATATCCTCGTGCGAAACGCCGAAGTAGCGCCCGACTTCCGCCTGAATACTCGCGATGCTCACCTGCTTTTTGTCGGTTTCAAGGAAGAAATCCTGCAATATTTCTTTGGCCTCGTCGACGGAGATGTCGCTTTTATGCAGCACCGACATGTGGGTGACCAGCTGGTTGATGGCTCCCTCGATCTCGCGCACGTTTGAAGTGGACACCTTCGCGATGTATTCCAGCACGTCGTCGGGGATAGTACCCATGAAGTTTTGCGGCAGCGCACGCGGTAGGTAGTTGCGCAGAATAGCTAGGCGCGTCTCGTAGTCCGGCGGGTTGATGTCTGGTGTGGTACCTGTGAGGAAGCGGCTGCGCATCCGGTCGTCCATGTCGATGTCTTTAGGCGCGCGGTCGGCCGACAGCACAATTTGCTTATGCTGGTTCACCATCTCGTTGAATATGTTGAACAGCTGGTCGATGGTCTCGTTGCGCCCCTCGAGGTACTGCACGTCGTCGATCAGCAGGATGTCGGCCTGGTGGTATTTCTTGTTAAACGCCAGCCAGTTATTGGTCTGCACCGACTGGACGAAGTCGTTGGTGAAATCGTTGGCCGACGCGTAGACCACTGCCATGCGCGGAAAGTTCGTGATCACGTAGTTGGCGATGGCGGCCAGAAGGTGCGTCTTGCCCAGCCCGGAGTTGCCATAAATGAACACTGGGTTGTAGGCCATGCCGGGTTGTTCGGCCACGGCCAGCGCCACACCGCGCGCAAACTTGTTGGAAGGGCCGACGACGAAGGTGTCGAAGGTGAAGCGCTCGAAAAGTATTTCGCGGCCGCTCGTCGGCGAGTTCGGATCGTGACCGGCGCCGCGGGCCACCATGCTCTCAGCCTCCGGGGCGTTGCGCTTTTGTGGCGCAGACGCCTTTATCTCCTCAGGGGTCACGTATTGGTTCATCCATGCGGGCTGCGGGTCTTGGGGCGCGGGTGCCTCTTTGTGCGTGGATGGCATGGTGAAGGGGCTTGCCGCCACTGGTGTGCTTTGCTGCACCTGCTGCGTATGCTGTGTGTGCTGCGCTTGCTGCGTCGTTTGAGTCGGCGCTGTGGAACTGGTGCCCACATCCTCGTTGGAAGCGATGTTCACGTGGTATTTCTCGGGCGCGATTGCATCGAGTGTGGACTGTATCTCGTCGAGATAGTTCGTGCGCACCCACGATTCCACCTGTGCGTTTTCTGCGAGCACCACGAACTGGTCGCCGAATATGCGGAAAGGCTTCACCAGTGTGAGAAAGACGCTTTTTGGGTCGTCGGCGCTCACACCGTCGAGCAGTTGCGTCATCACCGCCGACCAAAGTTCTTCTTGATTCATACACGCCTCCCTTTTATGCGATCGCCGCGCGTCCGCTGTCGGTGATTATGCGCCTGTGTTGCCCACCCGCCTCGGACTTCAGATAGCCGCCCTCTTCAAGCCGCTTCAACAGACGGTGTGCGGTGGACACGGGAATTTGCAGTTGCTCATGCACGTCGGTAGGCCCGATCGAGCCCAGGTGCATAGTCAGGCGTAGGATGTCCTCGTCACGCTGCTGGAGTGCCATTTCTTTTGCCGCCACCGGCACCTGAGTCTGCGCTTGTATCTGTGTTGGCTGCTGCTTTTGCTGGCGTTGTGGAATCTCCTGGTAGACGAGTGGCTCGTCTTTTTGCATGTAGGGGTTCACACTGATGGTGATGACCGTACCCTGCGAGATATTGTCTTCTATCACGAGCCGGCCGTTGGAAAACTTCAGGTATTCCTTCACGATGGGCAAACCAGAGCCCACACCGTTTATGTACTGGCGCATCTCTTGGGTTGCTGAGGTGAAGCCCGGCAGCTGCACGCGCTCCTTGTCCTCGATGCCCGGCCCTTGATCGGAAAAGCGTATGGTGTTGCCCTTATCCAGGATGGAGATGCACGGCTCGGAGAAGTGCGCGTGGATGAAATTTTCCGTCACCTGCAAGATGACGGTGTAGGGGATCTGCCCGCCTCGCGCGCTAGCCAACTCGTAAGTCTTCGCCGCGATCGAACCTATATATTGTTTGATGTCGTCGTTTTCGATGTCGACAATCTGCGGCTCGGTGCGCAAGCCGTCATAGACCGCGATGCGCGCCGGCTGTGGGGAAAGTTTTTCCGTGGACGTTTCCAAAAGTTTCCGCCTCCTTTCCACAAATATAGGAAAAAATTCAGTTTTCCACTAGGTTTTCAACGAAAAAAGGCGAAAGTTTTTCAGAACCTTAGCGCAAAACTTCTGGTTTTCATTCTTATAAGGAAAGTTTCCACCCATATTGAACAGTACTTTTCACTGTTTTCCACATAAAATTCCACGTGTGTGGAAAAGCTTTCTGGAAACATGGAATATTCGGTGGAAACTCTGTGTCTTTTTTACTTTTCACCGTATCGGTGGGCGGAATCTATCGCTTTTTCGGGTAATTGGGCGCCATGAAACACTTGTTCGTGGAAAAAGCTCCTGAAAATTTTTCACCGCTCATTTGGAAGTTTTCCACCGAAAACACTTCTTTTATACAGTGTTTTCCACGTTGTCCACTTTTTTCCACAGAATACGCCCGCGAGAAAAACCCTTCTTTTCACCTTGACGCGCCCGCGCCGCCGAATTAGAATTCTCGGGCTTATCTGTTCGTGACGGAGATTTCTCCGAGGAGGATTGAAGATGAAACGTACCTATCAGCCGAACAAGCGCAAGCGCGCGAAGTGCCACGGTTTCCGCGCCCGCATGTCGTCTCGCGGTGGCCGCGCCGTCCTGAAGGCGCGTCGCGCCAAGGGTCGCAAGCGTCTGTGCGCATAACCCGCGTCCGATCTCGCGGCCACGCACGGTGGCTTTTCCATGAAAGGCACCATCAAATCGAAGCAGGAGATAGAGCGCCTCTTCAAACAAGGGAGGCGCTCTTCTTGTAGATACTGCTCGCTCATCGTCGCCCCTTCCCCGCTTCCCGGCGGGCGTTGTGCGTTCATTGCGGGCAAGAAGCTGGGTGTTGCCCCCTTACGCAGCCGTTGCAAGCGTGTCATGCGTGCCGCGGCTCGCGAGCTCGGGGCGCCGTGGGCGGGGGTAGACGTTGTTTTCATCGCCCGGAAAAGCGTGGCAACGGCCGCACACGACGATGTGGTCCGCCAGATGGGGCGCGCGTTGAAGCAAGCGGGCGCGGTAGCAGGTGGCGGTGCGGTGCAGCGCAAAAGGTGCGAGAGGTAGCGGGTTGTGAAAGTTTCCGCCCTTTTCAACAACGTGCTCGTCGGGGCGATACAGGGATACCGCAAATACATCTCGCCTCTTTTTCCTCCCACCTGCCGCTACGTTCCAAGCTGCTCTGAATACGCTATCATTGCAATTCGCCGTTTCGGATGTATCAAAGGCGGGTGGATGGCGACGAAGCGCATCTTTCGTTGCAATCCATGGCACAGCTGTGGATACGACCCCGTGCCGGAAAAAGAAGAGACGGGCGCCCCGTGCGTCCATGTGAAATAAAGCGAAAGGTTTGCACATATGTGGGACGGTATTCTGAACGGGTGCGCGTACGCCCTGTCGTTGCTTGCGAATTTCGTGGGTGATTGGGGTCTTGCCATCATCATTGTGACGCTGATCATCCGCGTCATCCTCTTTCCGCTGCAGCGCAAGCAGTTCAAGTCCAGCTACGAGATGAAGAAGTTCCAGCCCCGTATGAAGGAGATCCAAGAGATCTACGCGGGCGACCAGCAGAAAATCCAGGAAGAGACGATGAAGCTGTACCGCGAGACCGGGTTTAATCCGCTCGCGGGTTGCCTGCCCATGCTCATCCAGATGCCCATCTTCATCATCTTGTTTCAGGTGCTGCGCTGGAAAATAGGCGATTATGCGACCGACCAGCTCGGGGTGACCTTCTACCACATTATCCCGAACCTCACACAGACGCTCGGCGATGCGTGGAACGTGGGCGCCGTCTACGCCATCCCCTATATCGTCCTCCTTGTGCTGTTCATCGGCTTTTCCATTGCGCCGATGATTCTGCAGCTGAAAAACGCCGACCAGAACAAGAACCAGACCATGATGATGGTCGGCGTCATGGGCATCATGTTTATCTGGATGGCATTCATCTCGCCGGCAGGCGTCATGCTGTATTGGGCGTTGTCGTCGTGCTTCGGCTTCTTCCAACAGCTCATCCAGAACAGGATGATGGAAAAGGAAGACGCCGCCACCGACGAGGAAATTCACGTGCAGCCCGTGCGCGTGAACGTGCAGCGCCGCACGAAAAAGAAGCGCCAGCACAAATCCCGCTAACCGATATGCGTCTACAAGGGCGCATAGTATGAATACGAAGTGAGGAGCATCCATGAACGATGAAGAGATGATCGTGGTTTCCAACGACGATGTGGTGGAGTGCGACGACGGGATTATTAAAAATTTAGATAATCAAGAGGGTGAATCTTTTACCACCGGCGAGGCTGTTGATGTTGATGCGGAAGACGAGTTGCGCGAAAGTGAGCTTGACGAGGTATCTGACGCGGCGATAGAAACCCTGCAGTCCATACTCACGTACTTCGATGCAGAAAACGCGGAGATAGACGAGTATGAAGGCGACGACGATGAAATCATCCTCGATGTCGTCGGAGGCGACCTCGCTGTGCTGATTGGACGCTACGGGCACACACTAGAGGCGCTGCAGGTAGTTGTCTCCACCATCACGCAGAAGAAGGTGGGTAGGCGCCACCGCGTGAGCATTGATGTGGAAAGCTATAAACATCGCCAGCGCCAGAAGATCGAGACGACCGCCTACAACGCTGCTGATCGTGCGGTCGACCAGGATAGGGATATACGCCTGCGCCCCATGAATGCCTATGAGCGCCGTCTCGTCCATATGGCGCTGCGCGACGACGAGCGTGTAGAGACACATTCTGAGGGTAACGACCCCGAGCGTCGCGTCGTGGTGACGCCGCTGTAGAAATGGAAAAGATGAAATTCGGAGATAAGGAAAGGGCCGCGCTCGACGCGGCTCTTTCTCGTTTAGGGTTGGAGCTCGAAGACGAGAAAAAGGAGATGCTGCTTTTGCACCTCCAATTTCTCTTTGAGGAAAACGAAACGACAAACCTCACCCGCATCACCGGATACGAGAAAGCCATCTCCCTTCATGTGGAGGATTCTCTTTCCGTGCTTCCATATATATGTGGTGTGGATGGCCCGTTTCTAGATATCGGAACCGGTGGAGGATTTCCTGGACTTCCCCTTGCAGTGGCAAGCGGTAAAGAATTTACGCTCCTCGACTCGGTGAAAAAGAAGGCTGCGGCGACCAGAAGGATAGTGAACCATCTTGGGTTGGATGGGCAGATACATGTGAGTGATGTGCGCAGCGAGGAACTTGTCCGCGAGAAAAGGGAGAGCTTTAACGGTGTGGTCATGCGCGCGGTGAGCAGCCTTCCTGTGTGCGAGGAACTTGCGACACCTTTATTAAAGAAGGGTGGAAAGCTTTTTCTTTTGAAATCCGACATCTCTAAAGAAGAGACGGAAGATGGTATAGAGGCTGCTGAAATACTCGGGCTTTCGCTGATTAACAAGAAGACGTGCTATATAGGGGAAGAGAAAGCAAAGCGCCTGATTTTTATCTTTGAGAAAACTGGTGAAGCAGGTATCACCTTACCACGCCGCCCAGGTATGGCAGTTAAACGCCCGCTGCCGAAGAAATGACAGAACTTCGTGAACCAAGAAGATTTGTCATAAAAAGATTCACTCTTCCTAAAACTCTTTGAGTGGAGTGTTTGTAATAGTGAACACGTATGAAGTGTTTCACGTGAAACACTTCATACGGTAGTTTTTTATACGTCCATTCGCCTTTAAAACTGTTTCACATGAAACATGGTGGCTATATCTCTTGTTTGATTTTGGTCTAAGAAGAAAGCCCCTCTTTCTAAGACTATTCGAGTATGGTGTTTATAACAGTGAATACCTGTAGATAGTTTCACGTGAAACAATTCGTATGGTAGTTTTCTATACATCCATTCGCCTTTAAAAGTGTTTCACGTGAAACATTCCCTGTTTACAAACACAGTGTGGTGAGTGTATTTTGAGTCAGGATGTATACGAGCAGTCCTTGCATTGGAGGTTTCCGTGAGTTCCCGTCAGTTGAAACGCAAGAAACCTGAGAATCCTGTTCTCACACTAGGAATCATCAACCAAAAAGGTGGAGTGGGGAAGACAACGACCTCCGTGAACCTTTCCGCGGCGTTGGGTGAGAAAGGATATAGCGTTCTCCTTATCGACCTTGATCCGCAGGGAAACAGCACCAGCGGCCTTGGGTTCGATAAGAGAAGTTGCGAGTTAAGCTCATATGACTGTCTTCTCAACGACGATGTGGAAGCTCATGAGACTATTGTTAATGTCGAGAGTGAGAACGTACATATCATCCCCGCGACCATCGACCTTGCGGGTGCGGAAGCAGAGCTTGTGCAGGTGATTGCCCGCGAATCCCGTCTTAAAGAGGCGATAGACGAGATAGTCGAACACGACGACGTTTACGATTTCGTCATCATCGATTGTCCACCCTCCCTTGGTATGCTCACTATCAACGCGCTTACGGCCGCGCAACAGCTTCTTATACCCATCCAATCCGAGTTCTATGCGTTGGAGGGTTTGTCAAAAATCATCGACTCGATGAATATGGTCAAAAAGCGCCTGAATCCGGAACTCGACATACTTGGTGTGCTTCTGACTATGTACGATAAGCGCACGGCACTTGCCCAACAGGTGGCCGATCAAGTGAAAGAGTATTTCGGCGACAAGATTTTCGACACGAAGATTCCGCGCACGGTGCGTATTTCCGAGGCGCCTGGGTTCGGGCAGCCCATCACCCAATACGACCCGAATGGAAAAGGTTCCAAGGCGTACAGGGCGCTCGCGGACGAAGTGGTCAAGCGCTACAAGAAACTCTTCTAGAAGAAACGGGGAAGAAGATGGCATCGAAGAATCGTGGTCTTGGAAAAGGACTCGAGGCGATATTCGCCGACACCACCGTTGAATCGGGCACTATAGAAAGCAATGGGGGAGAGCTTCCTATCGACGAAATTAAGCCGAATCCCGGGCAACCTCGCTCTCATTTTGACGAGGACGGTATTGCGGACCTGGCCGACTCTATTAAAAAAGAAGGGCTTTTGCAGCCCATTCTCGTGCGTCCCATCGCAGATGGCGGCTATCAAATCATCGCGGGCGAGCGCAGGTGGCAGGCCTCAAAACAGGCGGGGCTGAAGAAGGTGCCCGTCCGCATTATGCAGATGGACGACACCCAGACCCTTCGCGTTGCCCTGATAGAAAACCTCCAGAGAAACGACCTGAACCCCATCGAAGAGGCGCGCGGCTACAAAGATTTGATGAAAGTCGGAGGATTAACCCAGGCACAGCTTGCCGAATCTGTTTCCAAATCGCGCTCTGCGGTCGCCAATGCCATGCGCCTGCTCGATTTGCCCGACGAGGTGCAAGAACTGATGTACGACGGAAAAATCAGTGCGGGGCATGCACGCGCGATTCTTTCTGTGCCCGAAGACGAGAAGCGTATTAAATTCGGCACCAAAATCGCCGAGGAGAAGCTTTCTGTGCGTGAGGCGGAAAACCTCGCCCGCCTCTATGCCGCAGGCGATGTGGAACGCGAGGCGAAACCGCCCGCGCCGCGCTCCTTCAAGACTGTGGCCAAAGAGTTGCGCCGCCGTCTGGACACAGGGGTGCGTGTGAAATCGACGCGCGGCAAGAACAAGATAGAGATAGAGTTTAAAGACGAAGACGACCTACTCCGTATCTTCAAGGTGATCAAGAACGAAGATAGCGCTGACTAAGCTGTCCGCACGCTCCGTCGATGTCCGCTCCGCGCGACATCCGGACGGACACCTCGATATGTTCCCTCTCCAACGCATGCTTGAAATCTTGGATGCGCGGGGAGGGAATCATTTTCTCTGCATCAGACGATAAGATATTGTTGCCATCCACGCCTTCCGCTGGTGGGTTCAAGGGGATGAGGTTTACGTGACAGAGCATCCCCTTACAGAAGACGATGAGCGCCGCCAGCTCCTCGTCACTATCATTTATCCCTTGGATTGGCGCATATTCCAGACTTGGCCGCCGCTTCGTCGTGTTTCCGTAGAGGGATAGCGCTTCCTTCAGGTCGGGGAGGGACACGCCGGCCACGCCCGGCATAAGTGCGTTACGTGTCTCCTGTACTGCCGAATGCAATGAGACGGCCAGGGTGAACTGTTCCGGCTCGCGGGTTAGGCGCCGTATGCCGTCCAGTAGCCCGCATGTGGAGACAGTGATGTGCCGCGCTCCTATCCCTAAATATTTCTCGTCGTTCATTAGGCGCAGCGCGGCCAGCATCGCGTCGTAGTTCGCAAACGGCTCGCCTTGGCCCATGGCCACGACGTTCGAGACGCGCATCCCAAAATCCTCGCCCACAAGGCGCACTTGGTCGAACATTTCGCCGCACGAGAGGTTGCGCGTAAAACCACCGCGTCCGGTCGAGCAAAAGACGCACCCCATCGCGCATCCCGCCTGTGTGGAAAAGCAAACGGTCAGATGTCCGCCGGAAGGGATACCCACAGCTTCGACGCATGTATTATCTAGAAACGAGAATAAATACTTGCGCGTCCCGTCACCCGACTCCTGTTTTGCCACGACCTGCGGCACATCTAGAGTGAAATGCTCTTCCAGCGCCGCGCGCAGCCCCTTCGACAAGTTACTCATCTCTGCAAACGAGCTCGCACCCTTCGCGTAGAGCCAGTCGAGCACCTGCGTCGCGCGGAACTTTTTCTCGCCCATATCGAAAAATGCCTGCTCAAGCGCCGCTTTATCTAGATTTTTGATATTTTCGCGCCCGTCCAACTTTTTCTCCTCGAATTCCCCCGTGTCCGTGCGTCTTTTCGCTCCGCACGCGCCGTCACCATCCAAGCTTTCTAGTAAGATAGCGCAGATACTGCATGCAGACGATGCTCGTGGAGAGGGAAGCGGTGGTCCAGATGGAGAAAATCTCGATTGAAACTGTCCCCTGCGACCCGGCCGCCACGCGCGTGACCTTACTGAAGGGTGGCACGAGCGGTGAGCGCGAGATTTCGCTGGCATCCGGTGCCGCTGCTGCCGAGGCCTTGCGCGGCGAGGGTTTCCCCATCGTCGAAATAGACACAAAAGACGCGGATTTCGTCGAGCAGCTGATCGCCTCGAAACCAGGCGTGGTCTTCATTGCTTTGCACGGCCGCGACGGCGAAGACGGCACGGTGCAGGGATTGTGCGAGCTACTGGGGCTGCCCTATACGGGGCCGGGCGTGCTGGCCAGCGCCCTTGCCATGGACAAGCTCCGCGCCAAGACCATGTACCGCGCGGCCGGTCTGCCCACCGCCCCCTGGGAAGTGCTGGTGAAAGCGGAGCACGAGATAGGTGCCTATGACAAGGTCTTCCTCGAGGATATGTTGGAGGAAATGGGCGGCAAATGTGTGGTGAAGCCCTCGCGCGAGGGCTCTGCGCTCGGCGTGCACATCGTAGAGGATGTCGCCGCACTCGCCGAAGCGGTTGCCGAGGCGTTCACCCACGACGACGAGCTGGTCGTCGAGAAATTCGTCGCCGGCGTGGAAATCACGGTGGGCGTGCTGGGCAACGAGCGTCCCGAGGTACTGCCCATCATCGAGATAGTGCCGCAGGATTCGAGTGTCTTCTACGATTTCGACGCGAAGTACTCGGCGGGTGGCGCGAGTCACATCATCCCCGCGCGTCTCGACGATGCGACGGCGGCTACCTGCAGGGATTTCGCCCGCGAGGCGCATTTCGCGTTGGGCTGCACCGGGGTGTCGCGCACGGACATGATTGTGTCCGATGAGGATGGCACGCCCTACCTGCTCGAGACCAACACCATCCCCGGCATGACAGCCACGAGCCTGTTGCCCGACGCCGCCGCCAAGGCCGGCCTCGAGTTCGGCTCGCTGTGTCGCACCCTCGTGGAGCTTGCGCTGGA
>CAVECB010000042.1:0-10639 GCA_963614215.1 Ruthenibacterium lactatiformans | reverse complement strand
CTGACCATGGTGCCCATCTCGCGCGCGTCGATGAACAGCGTCTTGCCGGGTCGGACCTTCTTCTTGTCCAGAATCCACAGGCACACGGGGATGCCGGTGCTGTAGAACAGCTGCCCCGGCATAGCCACGATGCCCTCGACCAGGTCGGCCTCCACGATGGCCTGTCGGATCTTGCCCTCGCCGCTCGTCTGGCTCGAAAGCGAGCCGTTGGCAAGCACTAGACCCACCTTGCCCCGGTCGTTCAGGTGCCAGATCATGTGCTGCATCCAGGCGAAGTTTGCGTTGCCTGCCGGCGGCGTGCCGTACTTCCAGCGCACGTCCTCGGTCAGGGCCTCGCCGCCCCAGTTCTTCAGGTTGAAGGGCGGGTTTGCCAGCACGTAGTCGAATTTCTCGTTTCTGTGCTGGTCGGTGCTGAAAGTGTCGGCGTAGCTGCCCAGGTCGGCCTCAATGCCGTGGATGCCCAGGTTCATCTTGGCGAGCTTCCAGGTGTTGGGATTGCTCTCCTGGCCGAACACGGTGATGTCCTGCACCACGTTTCCGCCGTGGTGGCGCACGAACTCGGCCGACTGCACGAACATGCCGCCGCTGCCGCAGCAGGGGTCGTACACGCGGCCGTTGAATGGCTGCAGGATCTCGACTAGTGTGCGCACGATGCAGGAGGGCGTGTAGAACTCGCCGGCGTTCTTGCCCTCGAGGGAGGCGAACTGCGACAGGCAGTACTCGTAGGCGCGGCCCAGCAGGTCCTTCTCGCTCTTGCCGTCGCTCATCTGCACGTTGGTGAACAGGTCGACCACCTCGCCCAGGCGCCTTTTGTCCAGCTCGGGGCGCGAGAAGTCCTTGGGCAGCACCTCTTTGAGGATGTCGTTTTCGCGCTCGATGGCACGCATCGCGTTGTCGATGCTCTGGCCGATCTCGGGGGTGTGGGCGTCCTTGGCGATGTTGGCCCAGCGGGCCTCCTCGGGCACGAAGAAGACGTTTTCCTTGACGTAGCAGTCGCGGTCCTCCTCGTCGCCGTAGCCCTCCGCCACGAGCTCCTGGTAGCGCTCGTCGAAGCGGTCGGAGAGGTACTTCAGGAAGATGAGTCCCAGCACCACGTTCTTGTAGTCGGCGGCGTCCATGTTGCCGCGCAGCACGTTGGCTGCGTCCCACAACTGCTTCTCGAAGCCGATTTCTGCCGTGTTCTTGTCTTTGGCCTTAGCCATTTGCGATCAGTCCTTTACGCCTCGTTGTCGCCCACAGCTCGCACTGCTCCATCACGGTGCAAAGAGCGTACTCCATGCCCTCGGGCGGGTACCTGTGATGCTTCAGCAGCCGCTTGATGGCCACGCGCATGGCCGCCCTCGCGCTCTGCTTTTTCTGCCAGTCCACGGTCCGCAGCTCCCGCATCTTAGCGGCGAGCTCCTGGGTGATGGCCACCAGTTCGTCGTTGCGGCTCTTGTAGAAGTCGGCCACGGCCGCCGGCTGCGTCAGCGCCTCGTAGAATGCGAACTCCTCGTCAGTGAGTCCCAGCCCCTTGGCCTTCTCGTTCTCGGCCATCATCTCCTCGGCCATCTTGAGCATCTCCTCGAACACCTCGGCATTCGTGAGCTGCCCGTTCAGGTAGCCGTTCACCATGCCCTGCATGAGCTCGGAGTACTTGCGTGCCTGCGTCACGCTGCGCTTGCGGTACCCCTTGATCTGGTCGTCGATGAGCTTCTTCAGCAGCTCGTAGGCGAGGTTGCGCTCCTTCATGCGAGTGAGGCTCGCCAGAAACTTGGGGTCGAAGACTGAGATGCTCTCGTCTTCCACGCGGAACAGGTCAATGACGCCGTCGGTGTGCACGATGTTCTGCTCGAGCAGGGCGTTGATGCGCTCGTTGACCTGGGTCAGAGTCAGCTTCGAGACAGGCCCGCCGCCCGTACCGCCGCCCTGCTCGGTCAACTGCACGATCAGCTCGCGCACCACCTGGAAGTAGCCGGCCTCCATGCGCTGCTCGTCGGTAGCGCGGCTCTTGGCCAGACCGTAGGCCTTCAGCATGATGCCCGCCTGCTCCACGAACTCGCGGACGCCGTCCTCGTCGGCGGGGGCCAGAACGTGGTTCACGCCGCCCGTGATCAGCTCGCTTCTCCTAGCGGCCGAGGCCGTCGTCATGAACTCGGAGTAGTCGTAGCCGAACATCTTGTCACGGCAGACTGCCAACTTCTCCAGGAACTTGGGGTAGGCCGTCTTGCCGATGTCCATGTCGCCGTAGTTCTTCTGGTCGCGCTTGGTGTAGTCGCGCATGGCGCGCTTGAGAGCGTTGGCGATGCCCACGTAGTCGACTACCAGGCCGCCCTCCTTGTCCTTGTACACGCGGTTCACGCGGGCGATGGCCTGCATCAGGTTGTAGCCGCGCATGGGCTTATACACGTACATGGTGGCAAGGCTCGGCACGTCGAAGCCGGTGAGCCACATGTCCACCACGATGACGATCTTCAGCGGGTCAGCGTCGTCCTTGAAGCGTTTGGCCATCTCCTTGACGTGCGCCTTGTTGCCTACCACGTCGAACCACCACTCCGGGTCCTGGTTGCCCATGGTCATCACGACGCCCAGTTTGCCCTTGTCCTTCCAGGCGGGGCGCAGCTCGCAGATGCGCTCGTATATGGCCATGGCCGCCGGGCGCGAGTAGGCGACGATCATAGCCTTGCCGGTTAGCTCGTTGGCACGGTTGCGTTCGTAGTGGTCGACGATGTCGTCGCACAGGGCGTCGATCACCTCGGGCGCGCCTAGCACGGCGTCGAGGTTGGCAAATCCGCGCTTGCTCGCGTCGATGGTCTCGGCGTTGGCCTCCTCGGTCAGCCGCTCGTACTCGGCGTCCACCTTGGCGAGGACGCTTTGGTCGAGCTTGAGGGCAACCACGCGACTCTCGTAGAACACTGGGCGCGTGGCGTCGTCTTCCACAGCCTGCGTCATGTCATAGACGTCGATGTAGTCGCCGAACACCTCGCGCGTGGAGCGATCCTCGGCCGAGATCGGCGTGCCGGTGAAGCCGATGAAGGTGGCGTTTGGCAGGGCGCGGCGCACTAGGAGCGCCGTGCCTGTGTGCTTCTTGCCGTCGGCGTCGAAGCGCTCCTCGAAGCCGTACTGGCCGCGGTGCGCCTCGTCCACCATCACCACCACGTTCTCCCGTTCGGATAGCGCGGTTTCCTCCTCCTCGAATTTCTGCATGGTGGTGAAGATGATGCCGTTGGCGCGGCGGCTGGAAATCTGGTGGGCCAGGTCGGCGCGGCTCGCGGCCTGCACCGGCGCCTGCCGCAGGAAGTCCGAGCACTTGGAGAACTGGGCAAACAGCTGCGAGTCTAGGTCGTTGCGGTCGGTGATCACGACGATGGTGGGGCTGTCCAGCCGCTCTTCGAGCAGGTGAGCCAGAAAGACCATGGAAAGCGACTTGCCCGAGCCCTGCGTGTGCCAGAACACGCCGCCCTTGCCGTCGCCGCCGATGGCCTCGTGCACGCTGTCGAGCGCCCTGTTCACGGCAAAGTACTGGTGGTAGCCGGCCAGAATCTTCACGTCTTCGGAGAACAGGACGAAGTTTCTCAGGATATCCACCAAGCGCGCCTTGGGGAACATGCCGTCAAGCGGCGTTTTCCAATCGGCGAACTGCGTGGCCTCGTAGCAGCCGTCGGCGCTCTTCCATTCCACGAAGCGCGACTCGCCGGCGGTGATGGTGCCCACCTTGGTTGTCAGCATGTCGCTGATCACGCAGAAGGCGTTGTGGGTGAACAACCCCGGTATCTGTTTCTTGTAGTTTTGGATTTGCTGGTAGGCGTCGGCGTTGTCAGCCTCGGCGCGGGCAGGGCTTTTCAGCTCGAAGAGCACGAGAGGAAGACCGTTCACGAAGACGATGACGTCGGGCCGCTTGTTGGTGCCGCGCTCGACGTAGGTCCACTGGTTCACGACGTGAAACTCGTTGCGCGCGGGGTCGTCGTAGTCCACCAGACGCACGATGTCGGTGCGGTCCTCCGCGCCGTCGAACCAGCGCACCTCGACGCCGCCCTGCAGCATGTCCATGAACACGCGGTTCTTGGCCACGAGGGTGCCGCCCTCGATTTCCTTGAGCTTGGTGACGGCACCGTCGACGGCGCGACGGTCGAGCGTGGGGTTGACGCGCTCGAGGGCGGGGCCTATGACGTCGGGAAGAAGCGCGTCGTCGAAGGCGTCGGAGCTTCGGCGCACGTCGGGACCGTACAGATGCTCGTAGCCGTGGTTCGTGCAGAGGTAGTCGATGACGCCCTGCTCGAAGGCATCCTCGTTGAAGACGCTCGTGGCTGAGTACTCGACGTTACCCATACGAAACCTCGAATCTGAAAATCCGGCATGCGGCATGTGCCGCACCAGATGCCTCGCCCATGCTGCGCCGCATCTGGTGCACATGCGTTTTGTCTGCTGGGAACACAAACGCCCTAGATTATACGGCGGCAACATGGCTGTCCGCGTCCGGTTTGCCGCTCTTGCGGATTCACGCGATTCACTCATCCGGCGCTGTCATGCGGTGCTAGTATCTTGGGGCGAACCGAAACCTTTAAGAACGCGGCCCGGCGAGGCCCGAAAGGGATGGTGGTGCATGAACTCACCCGAGACCAAAGCGGTCGTCTTGGATGCGCAGGCGGTAGAGCGCGCGCTCACGCGCATGGCGCACGAGATTCTCGAATCCAACAGCGGCGCAGACGGGCTGGCGCTCGTCGGCATCGTCACGCGCGGCGACCTCATAGCAGCCGAGCTGGCCCGGCGCATCGAGGCCATCGAGTCGGCGAAGGTGCCCGTCGGGCGCCTCGACATCAGCTTCTACCGCGACGACGTGGCAAGCTACGCCCCCGAGGTGCACCGCACCGACGTGCCTTTCACCCTCGACGGCAAGACGGTCGTGCTCGTGGACGACGTGCTGTTCACGGGGCGCACGGTGCGCGCGGCGCTCGACGCCCTCAAAGACCTCGGCCGCGCGAGCCGCATCCAGCTGGCCGTGCTTGTGGATCGCGGGCATCGCGAGCTGCCCATACGCGCGGATTTCGTGGGCAAGAACGTGCCCAGCTCGACCGAGGAGAGCGTGCGCTTTTTCTACGAGCCGCTCGACGGGCGCACGAGTGTCGAAATTTTGGAGGCAGATAGCGCGGGGCGCGTGGGCGCGGCACGGGTGCCCAGCGCAAGCGCGCTCGACGCCGCCTTCACCAGCGCGATGGGAGGCGAATAGCCCATGCTTGGCACGCACAGAAGTCTCATCGACATAGAGGACCTGACGCCCGCGGAGGTCGTCGAGGTCCTAGACTGCGCGCGGTCGTTTAAAGAGGTCAACGACCGCGAGATAAAAAAGCTGCCCACCCTGCGCGGGCGTACCATCGTCAACCTCTTCCTCGAGCCGTCCACGCGCACGCGCACGAGCTTCGAAATTGCGGCAAAGCGCCTGTCTGCCGATGCCATCAACTTTTCGGCGTCCAGCTCTTCTACAAAGAAAGGCGAGTCGCTTGCCGATACGGCGGCCACGCTTGATGCGATGGACGCCGACCTCGTCGTCGTGCGCAGCCGCCAGGAGGGCGCCCCGCGCGTCATCGAGCGCCATGTCCGCGCCTGCGTGGTCAACGGCGGCGACGGCAAGCACGAGCATCCCACCCAGGCCCTGCTCGACGCCTTCACCATGCGCGAGCGCTTCGGCTCGCTTGAAGGGTTGAAGGTGGGCATCGTGGGCGACGTCGCGCACTCTCGCGTCGTCGGGTCGCTTGCGCCGCTGCTCGTGATGATGGGCGCCGAGCCCGTGCTCATAGGGCCGCCCACGCTCATGCCCGCCTGCCCGCAGGCGCTGTGCCGCGAGGCCGCCGAGAGTGTGGGGCGCGTAGGCGACGGTGAAGGCGGAAGCGCAGGCAGCTCGGCTTGCGGTGAAGGCGAGAGTGCCGGTAGTGCGGCTTGCGGTGCAGGTGCCGGCAAGACCCTACAGCCGCTTCGCGTCTGCCACGCGCTCGACGAGTGTTTGGGCGAGCTGGACGTGCTCTACATGCTGCGCATCCAGATGGAGCGCCTGGAAGGCGCGCCCCTGCCCAGCCTGCGCGAGTACGCGGCGCTGTTTGGGGTGGACACGCGCCGGCTTGCCGCGATGAAGCCGGAATCGGTCATCATGCATCCCGGTCCGGTGAACCGCGGCGTGGAGCTGTCCGCCGAGGCGGCCGACGCCGCGCAATCGCTCATACTCGACCAAGTTAACGCAGGAGTGGCGGTGCGCATGGCCGTCATGTACCTGCTGCTCGGAGGTGATCCGCATGGCCTTGCTGCTTGAAGGCGCACACGTCGTCGACCCGCAGGTCGGCCTCGACGAGGTGGCAAGCGTGCTCGTGCGCGACGGGCGCGTCGTGGAGGTGGGCGCGCAGGTGGAAAAGCCCGCCAAGTGCGTCGTCCGCGACTTGTCCGGCTGCTATTTGCTCCCCGGTCTCGTGGACGCGCACGTGCATTTCCGCGACCCTGGCCTGGAATACAAGGAAGACATACTCTCCGGCATGCGCGCGGCCGCCCGCGGCGGATTTTCCGCGGTGGCGCCCATGGCAAACACCAAGCCCGCCATCGACACGGGCGCGCTTGTGGCCTACGAGCTGGAGAAATGTGCCTGGGCGCCGGGGCGCACGCGCGTCTTGCCCGTGGGCGCGTGCACAAAAGGCCTTGCGGGTACCGAGCTTGCCGAGATGGGCGACATGGCGCAAAGCGGCGCGGCCGCCTTTTCCGATGATGGGCGCGGCATCCAAGACAGCGGCACGATGCGCCGCGTCATGGATTACGCGAAGATGCTGGACAAGCCCGTTTTGTCGCATTGTCAAGACGAGGGGCTGGTCGCAGACGGCGTGGCCGACGAGGGCGCGGCGTCGACGGCGCTTGGGCTTGCGGCCTGGCCTGCGGCAGGCGAGGAGGTTCAGATTGCCCGCGACGTCGAGCTTGCCCGCCTGACGGGCTGCCGGCTGCACATCCAGCACGTGACGACGGCCCGCGGAGTCGAGATCGTGGCCCGCGCGAAGGCAGACGGCGTGCCCGTCACCTGCGAGGCCACCCCGCACCACCTGTTCCTCGACTCGTCGTTTATCAAGCGCCAAAGCTACGACACGGACCTGAAGGTGAACCCGCCGCTGCGCTCTGCCGCCGACGCGCTCGCGCTGCAAGAGGCGCTGCTGTCCGGCGTCATCGACATGGTCTCGACCGACCATGCCCCGCATGCCGCCCACGAAAAGGCCCTCGAGTTCAACCTCGCGCCCTTTGGCACGACGGGCCTGGAGACGGCGCTTGCCACCGTGCTCACCTGCCTTGTGTCTGCGCCTGCGGCCAATTTCGATGCCGGCGAGTGGACGGGTCTTGCGTCCGAGCGCATGGGCTGGGCGCGCCTCGTCGAGGCCATGGCGATAGCCCCGCGCAGGCTGCTCGGCTGCGAGCCGGTGCGCATCGAGGAAGGCGGCCTTGCGGATTTCACCGTCGTGGACCCGGATGCGCAATGGACGGTGGACACGGCGGATTTCGCGTCGAAGGGCAAGAACTCGGCGTTTGCAGGCAAACATCTGCGCGGGCGAGTCGTGGAGACCTACACGGCCGGTTACGCGACATACCAAGATGGAGAGGTGACGTTTTAAGATGGCGTTGGCGAAAGGCAAGCCTGCCGTTCTCGTGCTCGAGGACGGCACGGTTTTCACGGGCACGAGCTGTGGCGCGCAAGGAGAGGCCACCGGCGAGCTGTGCTTTAACACCTCGATGACCGGCTACCAAGAGATTGCAAGCGACCCGAGCTACCGCGGCCAGATCGTCGCCCTCACCTACCCGCAAATTGGCAACTATGGGGTGAACGCCGAGGACATGCAATCGCGCGAGCTGTTCTTTTCCGGCCTCGTTGTGCGCGACATGTGCGCGCGCCCGAGCAATTTCCGCTCGACCCAGTCGCTGCCGGATTTTCTGGAGAAAAGCGGCGTCGTGGCCATCGAGGGCGTCGACACGCGCAAGCTCGTGCGCCACATACGCGAGCACGGCGCGATGGCCGGCATCATCTCGACGGTAGGCGACGGCGCAGAGGCGGCGGCCAAGCGGCTCGCGGCGGCGCCCGGGCTCGTGGGGCGCAACCTCGTGGCGGAGGTCTCGGTCGAGTCCCCCTACGTGCTGCCCCCCTTCAACTGCGAGAAGAAAAAGCGCGTCGTCGCCTTCGACTGCGGGGTGAAGACCAACATCCTCACCGGCCTGTCCACGCGCGGCTGCGAGACCGTTGTCGTGCCCTGGGACACGCCGATATCCGAGGTGGAAAAGCTCGAGCCCGACGGCGTGTTTTTCTCCAACGGGCCGGGAGACCCCGAGGCCGTGGACGCGACGGCCGAGGCGGCGCGCGCGCTGCTGGGCAAGGTCCCCATCTTCGGCATATGCCTCGGGCACCAGATGATTTCGCGGGCGGCTGGCGCGGCAATAGAGAAGCTGCCCTACGGCCATCACGGCGGCAATCAGCCTGTCATGAACCTGCGCACGGGCGCCGTCGAGATCACGGCGCAAAACCATGGCTTCGGCCAGGTCTTCTCCAGTCTGGGGGCGCTCGTGCCGGGTGAATCGGGCGGCGTCGCCGAGCATCCGGCCGACGGCGACCTGCGTTTTTGGACCGAGCGCCGCATCGCGCCGGTCGTGGACAACGAGCGCTTTGGCCGCATACAGCTCACCCACGTGAACCTCAACGACGGCACGCCCGAGGGCATGGCGTTTTTGGACATTCCGGCGTTTTGCGTGCAGTACCACCCCGAAGCCGCGCCCGGCCCTCACGACTCGTCGTATCTTTTCGACGCGTTCATGCGCCTCATGGACGGCCGCGACGACTACCTAGACATCGAGGTGCGCGACACGCGCGTCTTCACCGAGGACAAAGGAGGCGATCGCTAGTGCCGCGCCGCGACGACATCAAAAAGATCCTGCTCATAGGTTCTGGCCCCATCGTCATAGGCCAGGCCTGCGAGTTCGACTATTCGGGCACCCAGGCCTGCCGCGTGCTCATGGAAGACGGCTACGAGGTCGTGCTGGTGAATTCGAACCCGGCCACAATAATGACCGACCCGGCCACGGCGGCGCGCACCTACGTCGAGCCCATCACTGCCGAGGTCGTGGAGCGCATCATCGAAAAAGAGCGCCCCGACGCGCTGCTGCCCAACATGGGCGGCCAGACGGCGCTTAACTGCGCGGTCGAGCTGGCCGAGGCCGGCGTGCTCGACAAGTACGGCGTCCAGATGATTGGCTGCGATCTGGCGGCCATCCAAAAAGGCGAGGACCGCAAGCTTTTTGCCGAGGCCATGGGGCGCATCGGCTTGGAGGTGGCGCGAAGCGGGTATGCCTACAGCGTTGCCGATGCCGAAAAACTCGCCGACGACCTGGGCTTTCCCCTCGTTTTGCGCCCGAGCTTTACCCTGGGCGGCGCCGGCGGTGGCATTGCCTACAACATCGACGAGCTGCGCGAGATTGTGGCTCAGGGCCTGGAGCTCTCTCCTGCCGGCGAGGTGCTCGTGGAGGAGAGCATCATCGGCTGGAAAGAGTACGAGATGGAGGTCATGCGCGACCGTGCCGGCAACGGCATCATCATCTGCTCGATCGAAAACTTCGACGCGATGGGCGTGCACACGGGCGACTCTATCACCGTGGCGCCGGCGCAGACCCTGACCGACGTCGAGTACCAGCGCATGCGCGATGCCTCGCTGGCCATCCTGGAAGAGATTGGCGTCGAGTGCGGCGGCAGCAACGTGCAGTTCGCCGTCAACCCCGACAACGGCCGTCTCATCGTTATCGAGATGAACCCGCGCGTGTCGCGTTCTTCGGCGCTCGCGTCGAAGGCCACGGGCTTTCCCATCGCCAAGATGGCGGCGAAGTTGTCGGTGGGATATACCCTCGACGAGATACTCAACGACATCACGAAGGCCACACCGGCCTGCTTCGAGCCGTCCATCGACTACGTGGTCGTGAAGATTCCGCGTTTTGCCTTCGAGAAGTTCAAGGGCACCGACGAGACTCTGTCCACGCGGATGAAGGCGGTGGGCGAGGTCATGGCCATCGGGCGGACCTTCGAGGAGTCGCTGGGCAAGGCCATGCGCTCGCTGGAAAACGGCCGCTACGGCCTTGGGCGCGACGGCGCCGACGAGTTCGACGAGAATCATTTTCGCAGTATGGTGTCCAAGCCCACCGAGCATCGCATCTACTACATGGCCGAGGCGCTGCGGCGGGGAAGCAGTGTCGAGGAGGTGGCCGAGCTTTCCGGCATCGATTGCTGGTTCGTGGATCGGCTGGCCGACATGGTCGCCGTCGAGGAGATGTTTGCGGGTAAAGGCTTGGATGAAATCGACGCGGGCCTCATGCGCTTGGGCAAGCGCTACGGTTTGTCCGACGTGCAGATCGCGCACCTCACGGGCAGCGACGAGAAGGCCGTGCGCGCGCGGCGCAAAGGTCTGGGCGTCATCGGCGTCTTCAAGACCGTCGACACCTGCGCGGCCGAATTTGCCAGCGAGACGAGCTACCACTACAAGACCTACGACGAGGAGACGGAAGTCGCGCCCTGCGCCAAGAAAAAGGCGATGATTATCGGCGCCGGCCCCAACCGCATCGGCCAGGGCATCGAGTTCGACTACTGCTGCGTGCACGCGAGCTACGCGCT
>CAVECB010000041.1:6626-11318 GCA_963614215.1 Ruthenibacterium lactatiformans | reverse complement strand
TTTTTGCGCATATGCGGGCACGGTTGCGAATGTACGCACGGGCTTGGGGCGAGACGCAGGCGAGTGCGCGGCGGCATGTGGGGGAGGCGTGGGAGGCTGGCTGGGTCGGCTCTTTTAACGCGGGTCTTGCCGGGGAGGTGTGCGCTTAGAAGTGCGCTTGGGTGTGCGTTTGGCGTAGTCGATTGTGCTGTACGCTGCCATAGCACGCTGTTTTCGGGTACCATGTGGGTTTGTCTACGCAAAGTACTCGATGAACGGGGGCAATCCATCATGGACGGTATGGGAGAAGCTTTGGGCGGCATGTGGCCTTTCGCCGCTGCGGTGCTCGTGGTGCTGGGCATCGTCGCCATCGTCGCGCTCATCGTCGTTTTGGTCCGCGTCAGCACTGCGGTGAAGAACGCGAACGAGACCGTCGAGAAAGTAAACGTCTTGGTCGATGAGGTAAACGAGCAGATCGCGCCTGCGTTGAAGCGCGTCGATCCTCTAGTCGAGCAGGCCGCGCTCACCGTCGACACGGTGAACCTGGAGCTGTTGCGCCTGGACGGCATTTTGGAAGACGTTGAAAGCATCACGGGCGTGGCGGGCAAGGCCGCCGACACCGTGGACACCGTCACCTCGGCGCCCGCAAAGGCCGTGGTTGGTGTGGTTGAGCGCGTGCGCGGGGCGTTTGGCGACGCGCAGCGCAAAAAGCAGGTGAAGCGCTTTGTCTATCCGTCGGGTGCCGCGCCTGCCGAAGAGGGCGGAGCCGAGGTGGCCGCCGAGTCCGTGGTGAAAGACGCCGCAAACCCCGAGGTCGCCGCAGTCGAGCCTGCGCAGGCCGCCGCCACAGCCGCCACTGACACGCCCCAGACGGCGCAAGATGCGGTGTTTGCCGCACAGGTGCAGGCAAGTGCGCAGACAGACGACCCGTCCGTGGCCGACGTCGCGGCCGCAATCGCTGCAGCTGCAGGCAAGCAGACGGCAGACGCGGGCGAGGACGCGGCGGCGAAATAGCCCCGCGCCCGAGCACCTGCCGCTCTGAAGGCCCGCAAACCCCGCGCCTAGAGCCGCAAGCTTCGCGCCAAAAGACCGCAGGCCGCGCCCACATCCGCCGCCCGCACCCCGCCGCACCCCGTTTTACCCGCCCCGCCCACGCAGGGCGACCTGCACGTTTTCACGTTCCACGATTTTCAACGAAGGAGTCACCTTGTCCGGCATACCCACCACCTCCGCCGAGATCCGCGAGGCATACCTGAAGTTCTTCGAGGAGAAAGGCTGCCAGCGCTGGCCGTCCTCCTCGCTGGTCCCCGACGACCCCAGCCTGCTGCTCACCGTGGCAGGCATGGTCCAGTTCAAGCCCTACTTCCTGCAGCAAAAGCATCTCGATGCGCGCTACATCGGCGCGACGACGGCGCAGAAATGCGTGCGCACCAACGACATCGATCTGATCGGCACCGACGGCCGGCACCTGAGCTTTTTCGAGATGCTTGGCAACTTCAGCTTCGGCGCCTACTTCAAGAAGGAGATGTGCGCCTGGGCCTGGGAGTTTTCCACGAAGGTGCTCCAGCTGGACCCGGAGCGCATTCACGTCACGGTGTTCACCGACGACGACGAGGCGCACCAGATCTGGCGCACGGTCGGCCTGCCGGAATCGCACATCACGCGCCTGGGCGAAGACGACAACTTCTGGGTGGCAGGTCCCACCGGCCCGTGCGGCCCGTGCTCCGAGATGTACTACGACCAAGGACCGGAGGTGGGCTGCGGTAGCCCCGATTGCAAGCCGGGCTGCGACTGCGACCGCTTCCTCGAGTACTGGAACCTCGTGTTTACCCAGTTCAACCGCCACGAAGACGGCACGATGGACCCGCTGGAGAAGAAAAACATCGACACCGGCATGGGGCTGGAGCGCGTCGCGGCCATCATGCAGGGCGTGCAGTCCAACTTCGACACCGACATCCTGCGCGGGCTGGTTGCCGTGGGCGAGCGCATCTCGGGCAAGGCTTACGGCGAGGACCCGCGCGCGGATTTTTCCATGCGCGTGATAGCCGACCACGCCCGCTCTGTGGTTTTCATGACAGGCGACGGCATCCTGCCCTCCAACGAGGGGCGCGGCTATGTCTTGCGCCGTCTGATCCGCCGCGCCGTGCGCGAGGGGCGCATGCTGGGCATCGAGCAGGCGTTTTTGGGCGAGTACCTCGCGGCCATCGTCGAGGAGATGGGCGCCGTCTATCCCGAGATAGTGGAAAACCGCGCCCTGATCGAGCAGGTGCTCGCCTCTGAGGAGCGCCGTTTCCGCGCGACCATCGACAAGGGCGAGCGCTTCTTGGAAGAGGAGCTGGAGGCATTGGGCGATGCGCGCGAGCTGTCCGGCGTCGCGGCATTCACCCTGCACGACACCTATGGCTTTCCCTTCGAGTTGACGGCCGAGATATGCCGTGAGCGCGGGGTCGAGGTCGACGAGGCCGGCTTCGAGCGCGAGATGGAGGCGCAGCGCGAGCGTGCCCGCAACGCCCGCGACGACGAGGCGTGGTCTGGCGTGGGCGACGTCTACACGCAGGTGCTCGACTCGTGCGGCAAGACCGAGTTTTGCGGATATCGCGACGATGAATGCGAGGCGGCTGTGCGCGCCATCGTCGTGGATGGGCAGCTGGTTGACAGCGCGGGCGCGGGGCAGGCCTGCGGCGTCGTCTTGGACAAGACGCCTTTCTATGGCGAGATGGGCGGCCAGGTGGGCGACACCGGGCGCATATCCGCCGACGGTCTCGTGCTGGAGGTTGAGGACACGAAAAAGCCCGAGCCCGACCTGCCGGTGCACATGTGCACGGTGAAGGAGGGTACGCTTAAGGTCGGCCAGACCGTGCATGCGGCTATCGACACGGTCCGCCGCGCCCGCATCGCGCGCAACCACACGGCCACGCACCTGCTGCAACGCGCGCTCACGCAGGTCTTGGGCGACCATGTGAAGCAGGCCGGCTCGCTGGTGGCCCCCGACAGACTGCGCTTCGACTTCACCCACTTCGAGCAGATGCACCACGAGCAGATTCTCGAGGTGGAGCGCAAGGTCAACGAGGTCGTCATGTCGGATATGCCGGTGCGCGCCTACGAGACCTCGCTGTCGGCGGCCCGCGAGGACGGCGTGCTCGCGCTGTTTGGCGAGAAGTACGGCGAGTTCGTGCGCGTGGTCGAGGCCGGCTCGTTTTCCAAGGAGCTGTGCGGCGGCACGCACGTGGGCCGCAGCTCCGAGATTGGCTTGTTCAAGATTGTGAACGAGACCTCCGTGGGCGCAAACACCCGCCGCGTCGAGGCCGTGACGAGCCTGGAAGCCTACCGCTACATGAGCCGCATGGAAGAGGAGCTGCGCGAGACGGCGCGCTTTTTGAACGTGCCGCCGCTGGACGTGTCCGAGCGCGTGGAGAAGATGGAAAAGCAGCTGACCTTGCTGGAGCGCCAGGCGAAAAACGCCAAGCGCATCGCGGCGGAAGGCGACATCGCAAAGCTGGTGGACACGGCGGTGGACACCGGCGCCTACCGTCTGCTTGTTGCGGATTTGGGCACGGTGCTGGCCGTATCGGCGATGCGCGGCGCGTGGGACGTGGTGAAAAAGCGCGCGGGCAGCGCCCCGTTTGCCATCGTGTGCCTTGCGGTGGTTGAGGAGAAGGGCACGCCTGTGGTTCTTGCGGCGGCAAACGACGGCGCCGTGGCGGCCGGTTTTGATGCCAACGCGGTGGTGAAGGAGGTTGCGCCGGTTTTGGGCGGGCGCGGCGGCGGCAAGCCGGGCATGGCACAGGCGGGCGGCAAGGATGCGTCTGCCGTGCCGCAGGCGCTCGCGGCGGCAAAGGCGATGTTTGGGCTCTAGCCTCGTGCGGGTGCTGGGACTCGACATTGGGCACAAGCGCGTGGGCGTGGCCGTGGGCGACACCGCCACGCGCATGGCGCTACCCGTGAAGGTGCTGCCGGCTGCTGAAGTAGAAGGCGGCGCACGCACCTGGAGAATGCTGCTCGAAGACGAGGCGCCCGAGCTGCTCGTGGCAGGCCTGCCCAAGACCATGGCCGGCGGCGTAGGTCCGCAGGCCCGGCGGGTGCGCGAGTTTGCCGAGAAGGTGGCGGCGGCCGCGGAGCTGCCGCTGGAGTTTTGCGACGAGAGGCTGTCGAGCGCCGAGGCCAAACGGCGCCTGCGCGCGCAGGGCATGGACGAGCGGCGCATGCGCGGCAAGCTCGACGCGGTGGCGGCCTCACTGTTTTTGCAGGCGTGGCTCGATGCGCCGGATGCCCGCGCGACCGGGGCAGGCGATGCGGCGGCGGGACAGGCAGCCGGGACAGGCGTTTTCGTTGACGGCGACGCCAATGCGGCGCTGACAGACGATGCGGCGCCCGCAAACGATGCGACTGCCGCGCACAACCGGAAAAGTTAGGGGACAGGATGCCCGACTACAAACAATCTGCGCACGGGGCGCATTCGGCGCATCCGACGCAGCAGGCGCGCCCGGCACAAGCTGCGCAGCCGGCAGCCCCGACGCATTCGACGCGTCCCGCAAACGATGCTCGCGGCACACGCGGTGCGCATTCGGTTCGTACCGCAAGCGCGGCTCGCAGCGTGGAAGGTGGCGCGGGCGTCTATGCGGGTGCCCACAGCAGAGAAAGCGTCGTCGCCCACGCGCACGAGAAGCGCGGCGGCGGGCGTGGGCACGGCGGGCGCGGGCGCGGCGGGCGCGG
>CAVECB010000041.1:0-6484 GCA_963614215.1 Ruthenibacterium lactatiformans | reverse complement strand
GCCGGCGCCAAGCAGATAGGCCAGATTCTCGAAGACGCCAAGGTCATCTCCTCGGCATCGGCGTTTTCGTCTGCAGTGGCCGCTGCGGGCGCGGATGGCGATTTGCGCCCCGGCACCTACACCTTCACCGGCGGCGCCTCCACCGACGAGATTATCGCGGCCCTCGAAGCGGGCGGAAAGACGGGCGCCACCCTGTCCGTGCCCGAAGGCCTGACGGCGCGCCAGATAGCCGAGCGCGTGGCCGACGCGACCGACGTTTCCGCCGACGCCTTCTACGCGCAGACGAAGAAGGCGGGCGAGTACGCGACCGACTACTCCTTTACCAGCGGCGCCTACGACGGCTCGCTGGAAGGCTACCTTTTCCCCAAGACCTACACCGTGCCGGACGGCTCGACTGCCGACGACATCGTGCGCATGATGCTCGACCAGTATCGCAGCGAGTTTTCCGCCGTGGACATGACCTATGCGAAGTCGAAGAACCTCGACGCGCACGACGTGCTCGTCTTGGCCTCCATCGTGGAAAAGGAGTCGCGCTCCCAAGACGACATGGCCGACATCGCCGCCGTGTTCTACAACCGTCTGCACGCCGGCATGGCCCTCGGTAGCGACGTGACCACCTACTATGCCGTGGGCAAGGAGCTGACCGAGGACCTGACCACCGAAGACCTCGCCTCGACCAGCCCTTACAACACGCGCAACCCGCAAAGCCGCGGCCTGCCGCCCGGTCCCATCTGCAACCCGAGCCTGGCGGCGCTTCAGGCGGCGGCAAACCCCAGCCAGGCGAGTTACCTCTACTTCTTCTACTCGACCAAAGACGACAAGGTGAAGTTTTTCGACGACGACGCCTCCTTCAACGAGGCGTGGGCCGCCGAGAACAGCTGAGGCGCGCGCCGAAGCGAGGACGCGAGGAAAGCCGAACTGCCGTGCATTTGTTCAGACCAGACGCCTACCACGTCTCCGTGCTCGACATCGACCTAGACGCGCTTGCTGCGGCCGGGGTACGCGGCATAGTGCTCGACGTGGACAACACGATTTTGCCCAGGACCGAGCGCGAGGTGCCCGAAAACCTGCGCGCATGGGTGAAGGGGGCGGTGAATGCGGGGTTTTCCATCTGCCTGCTCTCGAACAACTGGCACGAGCGCGTGGTGAACGCGGCCGACGATTTGGGGCTGCCCTTCGTGGGGCGGGCATTGAAGCCGCTGCCGCACGGATTTATTAAGGCGCGCAAGCGCACGGGAACGCGCCGCCGGGAGTGCGTGGTAGTGGGCGACCAGAGCTTCACCGACGTGATCGGGGCGCACTTAGCCGGGATGCGCGCCCTGCTGGTCACGCCGCTGGTGGCGCAAGACCTGCGGCACACAAAGATTTTGCGCAAGCTCGACCGCTTCTTCTTGCGCGGGCTGGAGCCTGTCGGAGGGCCGCCCGCGTTTTCGGCCGACGAGGATAAGCCGGCGCTGCTGTAGGGGGTGTGCTGGGCTGTTTTGGCGAGATGGTGAAAGGATATGCGCATGTCGTTTGCAGAAGGTGGGAAAACAGGGGCGCCAGACGCGCGGGCTGGTGAAACGGCGCAGCCAGTGAGCAGCGAGGTGGTACGGCCCGACGAGACGGTGCGCGAGTTCGTGCTCATAGGCGACCCTGTGGCGCATTCGCTTTCCCCGCGCATGCACAACCACCTCTACCGCACGCTTGCCGCCGAGACAGCGCTGTTTGCCACGTGGAGCTATGCGGCCGTGCGCTGCGCCGACGAGGACGCGGCGGCTCGCCAAATCGCCCTCGTGCGCACGGGGCGCTACCGGGGGATGAACGTGACCATGCCCTACAAGCGCCTCGCAGCGGCCTCAGCCGATTCGCTTGATGTGTCTGCCGAGGTGGCAGGCGGAGCCAACGTGCTTGTGCGCGAGGGCTTCGAGCTGGTGGGCTACAACACCGACGGAGCCGGCGCGGCGGGCGCCGTGGAGCGCGCGGGGCGCATGGACTTGCGCGGGCGAGAGGCCTGCGTGTGCGGGACCGGCCCCACCTCGCTGGCCATCGCCTGCGCCTTAGCCGAGAAAAAGGCCGCCCGCGTAACGCTCTTTTCCCGCGAGCCGGCCAAGGCCGCCGCAGCTGCCGAGCGCATCCGGGCGCACCTGCCGCATGCGAGCCGCTGCGAGCTGGCAGGGGTGGGGTATGCGGACGCGGCGCATGCTGTGCCGGCGGCCGACATCTTTGTGGACGCGACGCCGCGTGGGATGAAGGCGGGGGACGCGCCCGTCGTGGACACGGCGCTCTTTCACGAAGGCCAGGTCGTGCTCGATGTGGTCTATGCGCACGGCACCACGGCGCTCGTGGCAGGCGCGCGCGAGCGGGGGGCGCATGCCATCGACGGGCTGGAGATGCTCGTCGAGCAGGCGGCGCTTTCCGTCGAGATATGGGCGCGCGCGATGGGGCTTTGCGTGGAGGTGCCCCGCGAGGTCATGCGCCGCGCCGCCACCGCCTAGCCAAGCCCACAGGCACTGCGCCCGTCTGTCGCGGTTTTTCGGTGAGTTGTGCCGCGCCGTGCGCCCACGCCGCGCCATAAGGTTATCCTGTGCCTTTGCATGGCAAAGCCGCGCTGTGCGCTGTGCGCGTCCAATTTTTCGCGCCCGTACCTGTGCCCGTGCTTTGCCCACACGCGATTGAGAGGACATACCGAGGTGCCTGCACCCGAGATACCCAACGACGTGAGAGAGCGCGCCGCCGAGCTGCGCGCGACAATCGAGCGCGCCCGCGAGCAGTACTACCAAGACGACGCGCCCGAGCTGTCCGATGCGGCCTACGATTCGCTGGAGCGCGAGCTGGAAGAGCTGGAAGCCGCCTGGCCTGCCCTCGTGGATGCAGACAGCCCGACGCAAAAGGTCGGCGGCGCAGTCTCTGCCAGCTTTGAGCCCGTCGAGCACGCGGTGCGCATGTACTCGCTTGAAGACGCGATGGGTCTCGAAGAGCTCGACGCCTGGCTGGCCCGCACGCACGAGGCTCTTGGCTTTTCCCCGCGCTACTGCTGCGAGCTGAAGATTGACGGCTCTTCAATTGCGCTCACCTACGACATGGGGCGTCTCGTGCGCGCCGCCACGCGCGGCGACGGGCGCACAGGCGAAGACATCACGGAAAACATCCGGCGGGTAAACGACGTGCCAGACCAGCTCTCGTTTGAAAGCGGGGCGCTCGCCTTCACCAGCCCCATAGAGCTGCGCGGCGAGTGCTATATGCCGCGCGCGTCTTTCGAGCGCCTAAACGCGCAGGTGGCCGCCGAAAACGACGAGATACTCGACCACAACGCCCATGTGGAGGCAGGCGAGGTCGTGGGCAGGAAGCTGAAGCTGAAGCGCCCCTTTGCCAACTGCCGCAACGCCGCCGCAGGCTCGCTGCGCCAAAAGGATCCGGGCGTGACGGCCGGACGCGACCTGGCCACCTTTCTCTACGCCGCGGCCGACCCCGCACAGCTGCCTGTGGAAAGCCAGCACGAGCTGCTTGACTGGCTGCGCGTGGCGGGCTTTTCCGTCAACCCCAACATCCGTCTCGTGGATGACGAGCGGGCCGTCCACGATTTTTGCGCCGAGGCGGCCGAGAAACGCGACGCGCTCGGCTACGACATCGACGGCGTGGTGGTGAAGGTGGACGACTTTGCCTTGCAAGAGCAGCTGGGGTTCACCGCCAAGGCGCCACGCTGGGCCATCGCGTTCAAGTTCCCGCCCGAGGAAAAGACCACCGTCTTGCGCAGCGTCGCGGTGCAGGTGGGGCGCACCGGCGCGCTCACTCCCGTGGCCGAGTTCGACCCCACGGGCGTGGACGGCTCCATTGTCTCGCGTGCGACCCTGCACAATTACGACGAGCTGGCGCGCAAGGACGTGCGCATCGGCGACACCATCGTCATCCACAAGGCAGGCGACGTGATCCCCGAGGTGGTAGGCCCCATTCTCGACCTGCGCCCGGACGACGCCGAGTCCGTGCCCGTGCCTGAAGTTTGCCCGAGCTGCGGCGCGCCGGTGTATCGCGATGGCGCCATCTTGCGCTGCGACAGCGCGGAGTGTCCGGCCCAGGTCCTGACGCGCCTTTCGCACTGGGTCAGCCGTCAGGCGCTCGACATCGACGGCTTCGGGCAAAAGCTCATCGAGCGCCTGGTCGAGGCCGGCATGCTCTCTGACGTGGCCGACTACTACACGCTCGGCGAAGGCGAGCTGGCGCGTCTTGTGGTGGGCGAGCCGCGCGCGGACGGCAGCCCGCGGGTGCTGGGCCACCTCATGGCCGGTAAGGCGCTTGCGCAGGTGCAGGCCTCCAAGGAGCAGCCCTTCGCGCACGTGCTCTTCGGACTGGGGATACGCAACATCGGCGCGACGACGGCTGAGGCTATCGTGTCCGTTTTCACCGACATCGACGCGCTCATGGCCGCCGATGTGGAGGCGCTCGTCGCGGTGGACGGCATCGGCGAGGTCGTGGCTCAGTCGGTCGTGGACTTCTTTTCCGTCGAGGCCAACCGCAAACTCGTGGAGCGCCTGCGGGCTGCGGGGCTGCAGATGGAGGCCGCGCCCGCCGAGGAGGGAAAGCCGCAGACTTTGGCCGGCCTTACCTTCGTCTTGACCGGCTCGCTTTCGGCCTATGCCCGCACGGATGCCGAGGAGCTGCTGCGCGGTTGGGGCGCCAAGACGTCTGGCTCGGTGTCGAAGAAGACCTCGTACGTGGTGGCAGGGCCGGGTGCCGGCAGCAAGCTGGCGAAAGCCGAGCAACTGGGCGTGCCCGTGCTCGACGAGGCGGCGCTCGTGCGCATCATCGAGACGGGTGAAGTGGGAGAGGGCGCCTAGCCGATGCCTGCTCCTTTCGACAGATCCGCGCCTTCGCCTTTTGGCAGTCGCCGCACCGAGGTCGAGGCCTTGCGTCGCTCGCTTGCCCGCGAGGGGGGTGCGGGGGCAGGCGCGTCGGATCCCGTTTTGACAGCGCAACCCGGTTTTGCTTCTTTTTCCGGCGCCGATGCCGCGGGGCAGACGTCGCATGCCGCTTTTGCAGCGCAGGCATCGTCTGGGGCGCATGTCGGCGAACGCGAGCTGCGCGATGCCGTGCGCCGCGCCGCGCTTTCCAGATTGAAGGGGCGCGGGGGCGACGAGGCGGGCGCGGGCGTGCTCGTGTCTGGTGAAGCGGATGCCCATGTTGGTGAAGCGGGCGTTCGCGCCAGTGAGATGGGTGTTGATGAAGCAGGCGCCCGCACCGGTGGGGAGGATGTGTGCGGTGCGCACAGCGTCGTGCCCGCCCTCGGGGCGCATTCCATACCTGCAGCTGCCGCCGCTGCATCTGCCGCGTCTGTTGCGTCTGCTGCCTCGCACACGCCGGCCGCCGCAGCCCCTTGTGCCCCCGCGTTTTCCAGGTCTGCGGCATCTGCATCTGCGGCGTCGTCGGCTTTACCCGCCGTGCCCGCCGCCCCCTTCACCATCCCCCTCGCGCCAAAAACCGCCGGGACCGGGGCTGGCGCACCTGAGGTCGACACGCTCAGAACCGCCGCGCCCAAGACCGCCGCTCCTAGGGGCTCCGCGCCCACCACGCCTGCGCCAAAAGCAGCCCCCGAGGCCGACCGCACCATGCGCGAGTACGTCTCCGAGCTGCTGAACCCGAAGCAAGACCGCGGTGCCAACGTCTTGACCGAGCCCGACCACGAGGCCATCGCCCAGGGCAAGGGGCGCCATTACGCGAAAACCGGCGGCCATGCCCGTGCGGCGCTCGCCTTTCTCTTGGAGTTCCTCCTCATCTTCGTCATCGCGCTTGCCTTGATATTTCCCCTGCGCGCCTTCGTGGCCGAGTACTACTACATCCCGTCCGGGTCCATGGAAGACACTTTGCAGGTGGACGACCGCATACTTTCGGAGAAGGTCAGCTACTACTTCGACACGCCCAAGCAAGGCCAGATCGTCACCTTCAACGGCACGAAGGAAGAGGAAGGCCAGATGCTCATCAAGCGCGTGATTGCGGTGGGCGGCCAGACGGTCGATTTGCGTGACGGGGCGGTCTACGTGGACGGCGAGAAGCTCGACGAGCCCTACACCGAGGGCAAGCAGAGCAAGCCGCTGTCCAACTCCAACGGCATCACCTACCCCTACAAGGTGCCCGAAGGCGAGATTTGGGTGATGGGCGACAATCGCACGAACTCGCTTGACAGCCGCGTGTTCGGCTCGGTGCCCGTGGAAAACGTGACGGGGCACGCCTTTTGGCGCTATTGGCCGTTGTCCAGCTTTGGCTCGCTGGAGTAGGCGCGCGGGACACCCGGGACAGGCGCACTAGAGTAGGTGCGCCCGGGCAGGGGCGTCGGAGTAGGCGCGCGGGGCAAGAGTGCTGGGGCATGGCGCGCCCGCCCTTTGTCGTGCAGCTCCTTTTTTCGCCGCGCGTCCGAAAAGCGCCCCCGCGTCTTGCGCTACAATTCCCGTTCGATGCGCCCGTAGCTCAGCTGGATAGAGCAGTGGACTTCTAATCCGAAGGTCGGGAGTTC
>CAVECB010000040.1:0-11904 GCA_963614215.1 Ruthenibacterium lactatiformans | reverse complement strand
CAGGTGGCCAAACTGCGCACTCTGCATCCCGATCCTCTGTGCAAGCTGCACCCGGACACCGCGGCCAAGCACGGCATCGCCGAAGGCGACTGGATGTGGCTGGAAAACAAGCACGGCAAATGCAAGTACAAGGCCGCCTTCGACCCCAGCTACGACCCCCGCGTCATGCAATGCGACCACGGCTGGTGGTTCCCCGAGCGCAAAGACCAGGCCGAGGAGAACACGCAAGACGAGAAAAAAGGCCTGTTCGGCACCTTCGAATCCAACATCAACAACCTCGTCCCCTTCGATGCGGGCGTGTCTGGGTTCGGGTCCAACTACAAGGCCATGATGTGCAAGATCTACAAGGCCTGAGGCGCCTTTAAACGAGAAAGGAGAGGCGAGATGGCTATCAAGGGAATACTTGCCGACGTGAACTACTGCACCGGTTGCGAGGCATGCGTCGTGGCCTGCCAGCAGGAGAAAGGCTACACGGAAAAGCAGTTCGGCATCACCATCGCAAAACTCGGCCCGTTTCAGATTACGGAGGGCAAGAAGGACTGGCAGCTCGACTTCATCCCCCAGTTCACCCGCTGGTGCGATTTGTGCGAGTCCCGCACGGCGAAGGGCAAGCTGCCCTCGTGCGTGCAGCACTGCCAGGCGCAATGCCTCACGGCAGGCGACATCTCCGAACTTGCGGCCAAAATCGACGCACCGGGGCAGATTCTCATTCCCCTACAGCAGGCCTAGCTCGAAGCCCCGTGGCTTCGATGGATTAGCAGGCGCAAGGTTTTCAGAAAGGAGGGCAAGGAGATGGTAGACGACAGCTTTGGGTACGACGTGGCAGAGAAGTTGATGCACGTCGATGTCCACGCCGGCCACGAGTTCTCCCGCGAGGTCCCCGGCTGGGCCCGCGAGAACGGCCGCGTCGACTGGAAGGTTCGCTGCGGCGAGAACATGAAGAAGATGGCTCGCGGCGAGGTCACTCCCATTTACCAGTCCTAGCACGTGCCCGGCATCAACGGCGACGCGGGGCTGTCCATCCCTCAGGACGGCTCCGCGCCGCGCCTTGCCGCGAAAAGCGCGGCAGAGGAACACATCACACACCACCACTATTACAAGGAGGTTTTCGCAATGGCTGAAACCCGTGTTATCGACATCAACATGCATATGCTGCCCACCAACCTCTTCACCGACGAGGAGGTGTTGAACGGCTTTCTGTACTCCGCGCCGTTCACCTTCGGCATGAAGGCCTATCTGGGCGAGACGCCTGATGGCAAGAAGCGCCAGATGATCCTCGAGTACCCCGAAGGCAAGCAGATCTTGAACTACGTCGAGGGCGACTACACCCTTGAGGCCAAACTTAATGCCATGGACGAGGCCGGCGTCGACGTGGCGCTTTTGCGCATGCCGGTGTGGCAGGAGTGGCTGCAGCTCGACACCTGCAAGGTCGTCAACGACCAGGCCGCCGAGATGATGCGCCAGTCCGAGGGGCGCCTGAAGTTCAACGCCGTGCTGCCGCCCTGGGGCCGCAAGGAAGACATCGCCGAGCTTGAGCGCTGCATCGACATGGGCGCCGTGGGCGTGCAGTTCGCCTGCTGCTACGGCGACAAGTTCCTCGACGACGAGATCTTTAAGCCCTACCTGAAGATTCTAAACGACAAGAAGATCCCCGCCGTCATCCACCACACGCCCGGCCAAAACGCCTACGGCAACTTCGACGAGTACACCGTCTTGCGCCGCGAGCTGGGCCGCATCCATGCCCAGGCTGCCGCCGTCGGCCGCGAGATCTACTCCGGTATGTTCGACGAGTTCCCCAACCTGAAGTTCATCCACACGATGTTTGGCGGCAACTGGTTTGGCCTGTCCAATATCTTGGCCCCGCACAAGACCAAGAAAAACGAGGCGATGAACCGTCTGGCCACCAACGTCGACGCCGAGGCCTACGAGCGCTACCTGCAAAACAACATCTACTTCGACATGACGCATCCCATGAGCTGGGGTAAGGCGCAGCTGGAGTGCGCGGTGAAGGTGTGCGGCGCCGACCATCTGCTGCTGGGTTCGTCGTTTCCCGTCTTCTACGAGTGGATGCAGCGCTCCGTCGCGAGCATCGACGAGCTCGAGATTTCGGATGCGGACAAGGCCGCGATCAAGGGCGGCAACGCGGCGAAGATTTTCAACCTGTAAAAGGTTCGTCCTATTGGCTTTGCGCCGTCCGGACTCGGCTTTTTCGGACGGCGCTGCGGGGTCGCAGCCTGCGAGGAGGGAGGCGGCCCCACGTAGATTACGTGAGGTGTTCTCATGGCAAATCCAAATGCTGACGCAGCCGTGAAACCGGAGGTCAAGACCCCGTCGTATGCCTGGGCCTGTCTGGCGGTCTCGCTTCTGGCCGCGGTGAGCATCGTCTTTTCCTGGATGTGGCTTCCCGGCCTGACCTTTCCCGTTTTCAAGAGCTGGCTGTCCGCGAACAATCCGTTGTTTTCCGACCCGTCCAACTTCTCGTTGCTCTCCAACGTCATGGGTCTGGTGCCGGTCGGCGCTTTGATCATGGCGCTGCCCACCACCATCCTTGTGCGCAAGTTTGGCGCCAAGATGACGACCATCATCGGCCTGACCATCTCGTTTGCGGGCACACTGCTCTCGGCGCTCACCGTGGGCAGCAGTTTCACTGCTTTTCTGGTCGGGCGCTTCATCTTGGGTGTCGGCCTAGCCACCACCATCGTGGCAGGACCTACTTGCATCTCGATTTGGTTTCCCGACGCCACACGCGGCCGCGCTATGGCCATTTGGTCGATCTGGGCGCCGGTGGGCATCTTTTGCTCGAACTTCGTCAACGACGGCCTCTACAACGCCGTCGGCCAAAACGTCGGCACGCTCCAGCTGGTGTGGGGCGGCCTGATTGTGGTGTGCTGCGTAATCTTTGCCGTGGTGTTCCGCGGGCCGCGTGAAGACGAGCGCAGCCAGGTCTCTCCCGAGCGTAAACCCCTCAAGGCCGTGCTCAAGTTCTTCAAGAGCCGCCAGCTGTGGTGCCTGATCATCATGTTCGCAATCTTCAACTACATGAACTATGCGTTCTCGCAGTACCTGAAGACCTGGCTGCAGACCCCGCTTGCGCTGGGCGGCTTTGGCTGGGATGCCACCACCGCCGGCGTGATTGGTGGCCTGATCTGCGCATGCGGCGCGCTCGCGCCCATCGGCGGCATCATTTTGGACAAGACGCCCAAGAACAAAAAGTACCTCTGCGTCGTTGCCGGCATCGTCGGCCTGACGATATGCTGCGCGCTGTCTTTCAAGGCCGAGTTCTTCATCCCCTACGTGATCTTCTTCTGCATCGGCAACATGATGTTGAACGCGTGCTGCCGTCCGCTGGTCCCCACCTTCGTGTTCAAGGGCGGGCAGACGGCGGTGGCCTTCGGCCTGTCGCTTCTGACCTTGGGTCAGTACGCCGGCCAGATCGCCACGAGCTACGTGCTCGCGCCTTTCAACGAGGGACTGACCGCGGCTTCCAACGTTGCCATCCAGGCCAAGCAGGCGGTGCTCGCGGCAGGAGGGTCGGCGGCCGATTTCGGCGCGGCCATCGGCCAGGCGGTCCAAGAGGCGCTTGCCACGGGCGGCATCATGGTCGACCCCTGGCTGGCGTTTTGGGCGCTCGTGCCCGTGGGCGTCATCGGCTGCCTCTTGAGTTTGGGCGTGAAGCCCGGCAAAAAGGGCGCTGTGAAGCCTGGCGAGGGCAAGCCGGCAGCCAAGCCCGAGGCCAAGCCTGGTGCTGAGGCGTCGTCTGAGGGTGCGGAGAAATAGCCCAAGGCAAAAACTCGCGCTTTGGAATCGCGAAGGGTCGTCGCCTGTCCGTGGCGGCGGCCCTTTTATTTTTGCTTCAGGCGAATGCGCGTGCGCGTCTCAAATTGCCTCGCTTGCTACAATGGAAGAGGTTCGCATGAATCTGCAGCTGCGGTGTCTTCGCCCGAAAATCGGGTGTCGTGGCTGCGCCGGCCTGCGGGAAGGGCCGAGAGAGGGGATCGACATGGCACAGCCTGCCGCTGGTGCGCGGGACACGTGCGCCAAAACGCCCGGACTCGAAGCGGTCGAGCTTGTGGGCATACTGGGCTTCTCGCTGTTCTTTGCATGGATGTTTTCGTGTTTCTACTGGCTGTTCGCGGCCGTGCTCCAAGACATGGACTTCGGCTGGCGCAACCTCACGCAATCCTTTGTCTTTGCTGGAGTCGTCGCGGGCTACCTCCTGATGCATTTCCTGGGGCGCCGGGCCGCCTTCAACCCCTTCAAGCTGCCTGTGGTCGCCGCTTGCGGCGTATGTTCTTTGCTTTTGCCTGCCGCCTGCGTGCTGATCGTGTGCTTTGGGGATGTGCCCATGCAGCTGCTGTGGGCCGTCAATTTCGCCACGGGTGTGGACGGCGGCGTCCTCACGGTACTGTGGCTCGACGTCATGAGTCGCTCGACGGACGGGGGCGAATACCGCTTCGCAAGCTTCTCGTTGTTTGCCGGCGCCGCGCTCATGGCGCTCATCATGCTCATGCCGCTTGCCGCCCAGACGGCGATGGCGGCCCTCTACGGCGTTGGCTGTACCGTGCTCCTCAAGTTCTGCTCGGGCAAAGCGCCGCTCAACGACCATGCGCCCTTCGTGGAGACGGGCAGGCAGAGCTGGGAGTTTTCCAAGGAGATAGGTCCGGTGTTCGCAGTGTTTGGCGTCGTGTTCGGGCTGTGCTTCGTCTACCTGTTCAACAACGGCGGCTGGGTGCTCGTCGCCGGCCTGCTGTTTGTGCTGCCGGGGTCTGCGGCCATCGCCATTGCCGCCTCTGCCGGCCGCGAGGCGGGCATCACCATCATCCAGCGCATCATCTTGTGCGTGACCGTGCTCTCGTGCGTGGCGACCCCGTTCGTACCCGTCGACGTGCAGGTCTTCACCATCGGCATCGCCATCGCCGCATGGGCGGCGCTGCTGTCTGTGAACTACGCCCTGGTAGTGCGCAAGAGCAAGCTGTCCTGGGAGGCGCCGGTGTTTCGGACGGTGCCGTGCAGGCTCGTCTTGGTCGCCGTGGGCTTTTTGGTCGGGTGGGTCATCGCGACCTTCGTGGGATTTACCTTCGGGCCGCATGCGGAGGCGTTCGGCACGGTGCGCTTGAGTATGGCCGTCGTGCTCGTCGTGGTGTTCATGGTGTTCATGCCCGATGCCCACCACCACGACCGCGAGGCCATGAACAAGCTCGAGCAGGGCACGGCTCCGCGGGCGGCGACGCAGGACTACTCGGGCGACCAGGTGCTTGTTGCCAAGTGCATGGCGGTGGCAGAGCTCTACAAGCTCACGCCGCGCGAGGCCGACATCTTGGGGTATCTGGCGCGCGGGCGCAACGCCGCCTACCTGCAGGAGAAACTGTGCATATCGCCGCATACGGTGAAAAGCCACATCTACAGCATCTACCGCAAGCTCGACATCCACTCCCAGCAAAAGCTCATGGACTTCATCGAGGACTACCCCCTCGCCGAAAAAGACATCGTGCGTTTTGCCGGGCCTGCACGCCCTGCCTCCTGAGCGTTTCGTTGGGACGGGCGCCCGTTTTCTGTGGCACGGTGCTCCTGCATCATTATTTTTAGCTGAATATAAATAAAAACCCCAGCTCACGCATCTCATACCAGCGTGCTGATTTACACGTCGGCATACCCGTTTCGCTAGGGGTGCAAGCCGCGCACATCCCATGATTGTCCGCGCCGGATGCGCCGGCGTCGACCTTGTGGGGAAGATACCCGCAAGGCAACTTGCCTTGAGGGGGGCAGGAACGTCTTGGGCGTGTCTTGGCGGGGCTTTCGGAACGTGGCTTTTCGTTTGCCCGGACAAGAGAGGGGGTTTACCTATGGCTGAGGTGAAAGAGCCTGTGGAAACCAGCATCGACGGAGTGGACCGAAACGACATCGGAAACTCGAAGGAGGAAAACCAGTTCAATTTCGGAGCGGGCGAGGCGCACGAGATCGACCCGCGCTGGAAGCACCCGGGCCAGTGGCAGTACGAGGAAGACGGCATGATCGTCACCCGCACGTCTGTCTGGTCTGCGCCGGGCTGCCATGAGGGTTGCGGCGTGCTGGTCTACTCGGACAAGGAAACCGGCAAGTTCATCAAATGCGAAGGCGACCCGGACGACCCGTACAACCGCGGCGCCCTGTGCCCGCGCTGCCTGGCGTTCAAGCAAGTCGAGTTCCATCCGGATCGCATCTTGCACCCCATGAAGCGCGCCGGAAAGCGCGGCGAGAACAAGTGGGAGCGCATCTCTTGGGACGAGGCGCTCGAGACCTGCTACAAGGAGTTTCGGCGCATCGCGATGACCTATGGCGGCGACTCGATACATGCCCTGCGTGGCACCGCCCGCGACAACCAATGGCAGGTCGGGCGCATGGTCAACACCATGGGCAGCCCCAACGAGTACGGCTTTTTGTCCGGCACCGCGTGCTATTTGCCGCGCCTGTCGCTGATGATCATGACCTACGGCGGCATGCTCATCGCCGACTTCGCCCAGTTCTCGGCGCTGCGCTACGACGACCCCGAGTGGACCTGCCCGGAGTGCACCATCGTCTGGGGCTGCAACCCCACAATCTCCAACCCCGACTTCTTCATGGGGCACTGGGTCACCGACGCCATGAAGCTCGGCTGCAAGCTCATCTCCGTCGAGCCGCGCGTCACCTGGCTGGCTGCACACGCCGACATTCACCTGCAGCTGCGCCCCGGCACCGACACGGCGCTCGCGCTCGCGATGATCAAGGTGATCGTTGAGGAAGACCTCTACGACCACGATTTTGTCGAGCGCTGGACCTATGGCTTTGACGAGCTGGCCGAACGTGCCTGTGCGCTTGACATGGACGAGGTCGAGAAGATGACCTGGGTCCCCAAGGACAAAATAGCCGCCGCCGCGCGCCTGTTCGCCCAGTCGCATCCCGCCAACGTCGTGTGGGGTCTGGCCGTGGATATGCAGTCGCAGGGCACTCCCTGTGCGCAGGCCATCGCCGCGCTGTGGACCATCACCGGCAACCTCGACGTGCCGGGCGGCATGTGCTACACGGCGTCCCCCATGGGCGTCGACCAGCCTTCCGCGGGCGCGTGGGGCATCTACGACCTCATCACCGAGGAGACGCAGAAAAAGCGCGTCGGCTGGAAAGAGTTCCCGATGTATCGCTACGGCCTCACGCAGGCCATGCCCGACATGTGCCTCGAGTACATGGAGCAGGGGCTGGTGAAGGGCGTGTGGATTCAGACCTCCAACGGCATCGCCTGCATGAGCTGCGAGGTGGACCGCTGGTACGAGGCCATGAAAAAGCCCGAGTTCATCGCGGCGTGCGACATCTTCATGACGCCCACCATCCAGGCGTGCGCCGATATCGTCATGCCCGTGCAGACCTGGGCCGAAAAGCACTCCGTGCGCGCCCACTACTATTTCCTGTCGGCCATCACCGGCGGGTGCGCAAGTGAAGGCGAGGCGAAGTCTGATTGCGAGATCAACCGCGAGCTTGCGCAGTACTTCGACAACGACGACGAGTTCAAGCAGGCCATCGGCCGCCCGCTCGAGCAGAACTGCTGGCCGTGGGAGACCGAAGACGAGGTCTACGACGAGATCGTCAAGCCCTCCGGCATGACCTTCCACGAGCTGATGGAGCACGGCCCTGCCTACCAGCACTACGTCTACAAGAAGTACGAGAAGGGTCTCATGCGCCCCGACGGCCAGCCCGGCTTCAACACGCCGACCGGCCGCATCGAGTTCTACTCCACGCTGTTCCAGAAGTTTGGCTACGACCCGCTGCCCTACATCGAAGAGCCGGGCATCGGTCCTGTGAGCACGCCGGACCTCTACGAGGACTACCCGCTGATCATGATCACCGGCGCGCGCACCACCTCGTTCTTCCATTCCGAGCATCGCCAGATCCCCTATCTGCGCCAGCTCACCCCCGATCCGTGGGTGCAGATTCACCCGCGCGACGCCGCCAAGCACAACATCTGCGAGGGCGACTGGGTGTGGATGGAAAACCACCGCGGTCGTGCTCGCCAGCGCGCCCGCGTGACCTACGAGGTGCACGAGGGCACCATCGCCGCACAGCACGGATGGTGGTTCCCCGAGCAAGACGGCGCCGAGCCAAACCTCTATGGTTTCCGCCAGTCCAACATCAACCAGCTGCTGGCCAACAAGCCCGGCAAGACCGGCTTCGGAGCCGACCTCAAGTGCACGCTGTGCAAGATCTACCGCTGCAAGGAGGAGGAACTGTAATGGCACGCAACGGAATTCTCGTCGATTACCAGTACTGCACCGGCTGCTACTCCTGCGAGGTGGCATGCCAGTCCGAGCACACGCTGCCGCTGGGGCAGTGGGGTGTGAAGGTCATGCAAAACGGGCCGTGGCCAATTAAAGACGAGCAGGGTGAAGAGACCGACCGCTACGTCTACGATTTCGTCCCGGCGTTTACCGCGCTGTGCGATCTGTGCGCCGAGCGCCAGGAGAAGGGCAAGCAGCCGACCTGCGTGTTTCACTGCCAGGCCAAGTGCATGAAGTTCGGCCCGGTGGCCGAGCTTGCCCGCGACCTGGAGGACAAACCCCAGCAGTATTTGTGGGTGCCGCCCTGCGCCTAGGAGCGCTCCCACGTTTTTGTGTTTCACCGATTGAGAGGAGGGCGTCATGAACGAAGTTGAGTTGAAGCGAAGCATCGAGCGCGCGCCGCTGCGCAAACGCGCCGAGCTCGAGGAGCTTTTCTTGTACGTGAGCGCGGCGGACAGGTTCCGTCCCGGCATGGAGACCTACGCGCACGACGCGGCAAACTACAACGAGTACTTCGACGCCCTCTTCGCCGACGACGCGATGGCGCGCACCGACGTCTGGGCCGCCTGGGCGCGCCTGGCGCACAAGAAATGGCTCGACCGCTTCGAGCCCAAGATGCACATCCCCAACATGCGCTTGAAGACGCAAGGGATCCCCGTCGAGTTCGGCAGCGGGATCTTTGTCGCCCCGCTTGAAAGTAAGGACACGGTCGCGGACTTCTACGTCTTTCCCAGCGACGGCTTCAACACCCGCGCGGCCGAGTTTGTCACTTCGATAGGGGGCACCTTCAAGTGCGCCGGCCACGAGTTCGTGGGGATCTACGGCGTCTACAAGAGCTTCAACGCCGTCATCTTCGAGGAATGGGAGGTGGAGCGCGACCCTGTGCCGTTTGAATAGCTGAAAAACCAGCCGAAGTTCTCTATCGAATCTAGATGCCGCGCACGTCGGCGCCCCTTGCGGGAAACCTGCACGCCGTCGTGCTTTGAACCACAAAGGAGGATGGTTCGCATGAAAGATCAGAAGAACACAGACATCGCGCTTGCCGAAAAAGCGCCCGCCCGGGCCTGGGCGGTCTTGGCGGTGACGTATCTCGCGAGCGTGTGCGCGCCGCTGTGCCAGTTCAAGATACCGCCGCTGGCCTCGTGGCTGTTTCCGGCGTTTCACGGCGCGCTCGATGCGGTGAGCTTCGGCACTTTGATGAGCGCCATCGGCATCATCGGGGTCGTCTTGGCGTTTCCGGCGGCCTTCATCGCGCGAAAAATCGGCCTGAAGAGCGTGATACTGCTGTCGGTGGCCTGCTTGGGCGTGGGCAGCCTAGTCGGCGGGTTTTCCACAAACGTCGAGCTGCTCATGGCGAGCCGCTTCATCGAGGGCGTCGGCATCGGGCTCATCGGCGTGGCCGCTCCCTCGTGCGTGACGATCTGGTTTCCGCGCAAGATGCGCGGCATCGCGCTTGGGGTATGGACGACCTGGGTGCCCGTGGGCAGCGTGCTGTCCTTCAATGTTGTGCCGGCGCTTGCCATCGCGGGGGGCTGGCAGCTGCCGTTTTTCGCCATCGCCGGCGTGTGCGCCGTGGCCTTCGTGTTGTTCGCGGCCGTCTTCACCATGCCGCACGGTGCAAGCGGCGACATGGGCGTCGAGGGGTCGTTCAAGGACAGTTTCAAGTACCTGAAAAACCGCCGCATCTGGATTTTGGGCGCGGTGTTTTTCCTTTTCAGCTTCGCCACAATCGGCATCATGAACACCTACTACAACACCTTCCTCGAGTCGCAGCTCGGCATCGACGCGCAGCAGGCGGCGTTTCTCTCGTCGCTGATCATGGCCATCTCCATCGTGGCGGCGCCCGTGACCGGCCGCATCTCCGACAAGGTCTCCATTGGGCGCAAGTACATCGTGTGCGTGGTGACGATGGTCCTCTTGCTGCCCACGGCGTTTTTCATGTTCAACAGTGGCGGCGCTGCCCTGAGCATCATGTGGGCCGTCATCGTCTTGCAAGGTGTCGGCGGCGGCATGTGCGGTGGGTCGCTGCGCCCCATGGCTCCCATCGTCATGCCCCAGACCGCGATGGGCGCGACCATGGGCATGGCCATCATGCAGTTTTGCCAGAACATGGGCTCTGCCATCGGCTCGCCGCTGTTCGGCGCGCTGATGGGCGCCGCGGGCTGGGAGACTGCGAGCCTCCTCTTGCAGCTTCCTTGCTACGCGCTGTGTTTGGTGCTCGTCTTCTTCATCATGCCGCGCGGCAAGGACGTGACCCTCGACGACGTGCAAAAGGGGATAGGGCAGTAGCGCCGCCGGCGGCTGTAGCAGCTTTTGCCGCAGGCCGCCCCTTCGCGCCTACGCGTCCAAATCGAAGAGGCTCTTCATGTCGCCTTCCCCCATGGACGCGCCCGAAGACGGCAGCCTCTCGGCGCGGAACTTCTCTACGGAGGCGTCTGCCCCGACGAAATCGTCGACCTTGCCCACCGAAAGCACGATGCGCCCCTTTTTGCTCGTGAGCGCCTGCACGCCCTGGGTGTTGTTGGTGGTCTTGGTCTTGAGCAACGAGGTGCTGAAATTGACGAGGCGCTGGTCGCTGGTGGCAAGCGCGATGTCGGTGTCTTCTTCGAGCACCGTCGCGTAGAGCAGCTTCGAGCCGCCGTAGATGGCGTTTTTGAGCTTCTTGCGGTTCGTCTTGGTGGCATAGCCCGAAAGCGCCACACGGGCCACGCGGCCATTCTCGAACACGAACAGCACATCGGCCTTGTAATCTTTCGGGTCGATGACCCAGATCACGTTCTCGTCGGCACCCATCTCGAGGTCGGTGGCCAGAAACGAGCCGAGCTGGGCGGACTTGGTATCTTCGAACTGGGCAACCTTGCACTTGTAAACCTGCTGCTGGTCGGTGAAGACGAGCAGCTCGTGGGTGTTGTTCGACGAAAACTCGATGAAGGGCTCGTCGCCGTCTTTGTATTTCAGCGTCGTCGCGCGGGAAAGCACGCGGTCGGTCAGCTTCTTTAGGTAGCCCTGGCGCGAGACCATGATGGTCACGGGGTAGTCCTCGACCTTAGGCTCGAGGCTCACTTCCACGACGTCGGCCGGCGAGACCAAGCCGGTCTTGCGCGGGGTCACGTGCTTCTTGTTCACGTTTTCGAGCTCGCCGCAGATCACGTCCTTGATTTTTTGCTCGCTTTCCAGCGTGGCCTTGAGCTCGGCAATCTCAGATGTGAGCTTGGCGATGTCTTTCGTACGGTTGAGGATGTATTCCTCGTTGATGTTGCGCAGCTTGATTTCGGCCACGAACTCGGCTTGGACCTGGTCGATGCCGAAGCCGGCCATGAGGTTGGGCACGACCTCGACCTCGAGCTTGGTGCCGCGGATGATGGCGATAGCCTTGTCGATGTCGAGCAAAATGGCCTCGAGGCCGTGCAGCAGGTGCAGGCGCTCACTTTTCTTCTGCAGGTCAAAGGCGATGCGCCGCCGCGTGGACTCCATGCGCCAAGCCACCCATTCCCCAAGGATTTCGCGCACACCCATCACGCGCGGGTAGCCATCCACCAGCACGTTGAAGTTGCACGAGAAGGTGTCTTGCAGCGTCGTGGACTTGAAGAGCTTGGCCATGAGCTGCTCGGGGTCGGTGCCG
>CAVECB010000039.1:0-12746 GCA_963614215.1 Ruthenibacterium lactatiformans | reverse complement strand
AAGTAGCACGTGTTCAGGCGCGCGGCACGTTACGCGCGCCTGAAAGACACGACCCGAGGGGGCGGACAGATTCGACCCGTCCCCCTCGGTGCACGACTAGGGGGCAGCGTCCTTTCATCCGCAAGGGCGCCGCCCCCTTTTTACGTCGTGTGGAGGCGCTGCGCCGGGCTTGCATCGAACCGCCGCCGCCGCCCGTCCTCGCGCCCTCACTGCGCCTCGAGCCACTGCTTTCATGTTTTCGTGAATATGAGTGCGCTGCACGTCCTGCTTTTGGTATCATGCGTGTTTGCTGTGCGACCCGTCAATCGCACACGGTCTCGAATGAGACGCCTGCAATGGGTGCGGGCGTATGAGTTTGAAGGAGTAGTTTTGGTAGTCATCAGATTGACCCGCCGTGGCGCGCACAAGGCGCCGTTTTACCGCATCGTCGTGGCCGACCAGCGCAAGAAGCGCGACGGCCGCATCATCGAGCAGGTCGGCACCTACGACCCGGCAGGGGATCCTTCCATCGTCGAGCTGGACCTGGAAAAGGTCGACAAGTGGATCGCCAACGGCGCCCAGCCTTCCGATCGCGTGGCAAAGATCATCGCGCAGGCCAAGGGCGAGGAGCTGCCCGCGCACCTGCAGAAGCGCGCGGCGCTGAAAGAGGCGCAGAAGAAGGAGGCCGAGAAGAAGGCCGCCGAGGAGGCCAAGGCGAAGGCGGCGGCGGAGAAGGCCGCAGCCGAGGCCGCGGCTGCCGAAGAGGCCGAGTCCGGCGAGGAAGCGTAGGCGCTCATGGCAATCGAGACCCACGAGCAGGTCGGCGAGTTCGTCGAGATGCTCGTCACGCAGCTCGTCGACAACCCGGACGCCGTCGCCGTCGAAGCGATCGAGCAGGGCGGGCGCGAGGTGTGCGTCGAGGTGTCGGCAGACCCGGACGACATCGGCAAGATCATCGGCCGCTCCGGGCGCACCATCAAGTCCATTCGCACGCTGGCCCGCGCGGCGGCAAGCGATGCGGGCTTTCGCGTGGAAGTCGAGATCGTCGAAGAAGACGAGTAGCCCCTTGGCACGAGGCCCGTTTGCAACGGCCGCCTTCGTGGAGAAGGCATTTGGTTTGGAAGGAGACGTCGTCGTCCGCAGGGCGGCAGGCGTCTCTTTTTATGCTTTGACGCAGGTGGAGCTGCACGTGGTGCCGCCCGCCGACCCGAATGTCGCGCCGCGCGTGCTGCATGTCGCATACATCGACGGCGTGGATGCGGCAGATGTGGCAGGTGCCGAACAGGGCGAAGGGGCGCGCGCGGTGGGCGCGGAGACTGAGGCAAAAACGGCGCGGGTGCGCTTTGCCGAGGTGGACGATGTGGGAGTGGCAAAGCTCCTTTCGGGCAGGCGTTTGCTGGCCGCTCATGAAGAGCTCGCGCGTGCGGGTTGGGTTGCAGGCGGCGCCGCCGATGCGGCAGTGGAGGGGGGTTTGCCTGCAGAAAGCCCCGACGCGCCCGCCGCAGGATCTAGCGCGTCTGTCGGCGCCCGCACCGCCGCTTCCACCGCCGCCTCCGCGTTCGGTGCGCTTGCACCAGATTTGCGCGGCGCAATCGGATGCACGGTGCGCGACGAGCGCTACGGCGAGCTGGGAAAAGTGGTCGAGACCATCGCGACGCCGGCCAACGACGTCTGGGTCGTGCGCGGCCCTCGCGGCGAGGTGCTCGTCCCCGTGGTGGACGAATGCGTCGCCTCATCCGTCCCCGACGAGGCCGGCGTGCTTTTTACCCACGTGATAGACGGCATTGTGGACGAAGAAGGCGACGGCAGATGATTGTCGAGACGCTGTCCGTGTTTCCCGGTATGTTCGATGGGCCCATGTCCGCGTCCATACTCGGCCGCGCTCGCTCGCGCGGTATCCTGGACTTCACCGCGCACGACCTGCGTGACTGGACCCACGACCGCCACCGCACCACCGACGACGAGCCCTATGGCGGCGGCCAGGGCCTGCTCATGAGCTGCCCACCAATCTTTGAGGCCATCGACGATCTGCGGGCAAGCGGCCCGGCGCCCCACATCGTCTTTTTCACCCCGGCAGGCGAGCGCTTTGACGAGGGGCTTGCCCGCGAGCTGGCGGCCTGCGAGCGCATCATCATGGTGTGCGGGCGCTACGAGGGCATCGACGAGCGCGCCTACACTCTGGCCGACCGCTGCATCAGCCTGGGCGACTATGTGCTCACGGGCGGAGAGCTTGCGGCCATGGTGGTCACGGACGCCGTTGTGCGCCTGCTGCCCGGCGTGCTAGGCGACGAGGGCAGCGCCGTCGAGGAGTCCTTCCAGGACGGCTTGCTCGAGTTTCCCCAGTACACGCGCCCGGCTAGCTATCGCGGCCTGGAGGTGCCCGAGGTTTTGCTCTCCGGCGACCACGGCAAGGTGGCGGCGTGGCGGCGTGCGCAGGCCGTCGAGCGCACGGCGCGACTGCGGCCGGACCTGCTTGCCGCGGCTGATTTAAGCGACGAGGAGCGTGCGCGCGTATCCGCAAATACACCATAGGCGCACGCACGTGGGGGCGCTATGATAATGCGGTTATGCGGTGCGCCTTACGCGCGCCCTTTTACAAGCAATACACCCGTGTGTTTTATGCGCGGGCAGACAAGAGGAAAAGGGAGGCTTGCGTGCCCGACGATATGACGACACCGCCAGGGGCGCCCGGCGCGCCGGGGTCGACTCCGCAGGCCGCCGGCGCATCGCCCGTGCAGGTGCAGGTGCGCCAGCAAAAGAAGAAGAGCTCGGTACTTGGCAGCTTTACCGAGTTCGTCATCGTCGTGGCCGTGGCCATCGCCCTTGCCTGGTTCATCACCAATTTCGTGGTGAAGCCCTACGAGATCCCCTCCGAGTCTATGGAAGACACCATCATGACGGGCGACCGCGTGCTCTCCGAGCGCATCTCGTATCTGGGCACCTCACCCGCGCAAGGCGACATCGTCACTTTCACCGATGTAGAAGATTCCTCCCGCGTGCTCATCAAGCGCGTGATCGCCGTGGCAGGCCAACAGGTGGACCTCAAAGACGGCTCGGTGTACGTGGACGGCTCGAAACTCGACGAGTCCTACACGGACGACAAGCAGTCGCTGCCGCTTGCCAGCGGGCACGACATCAGCTACCCCTACACGGTGCCCGAGGGCTACATTTGGGTGATGGGCGACAACCGCACGAACTCCTCGGACAGCCGCTACTTCGGCGCCGTGCCCGTCTCCAATGTGACGGGGCACGCGTTTTTCCGCTATTGGCCGCTGGAGCGCATAGGGCCGCTCGGATAGTCCGCCCCGACCACTTTTGATCGACCGACCGCCGTTTTCGAGAAAAGGACGCACATGCTCACCTTCCAAGACATCATCTTGACCTTGCAGCGCTACTGGGCAGACCAGGGCTGCGTCGTTTTGCAGCCCTACGACGTCGAGGTCGGCGCGGGCACCTACCACACGGCCACGACCCTGCGCTCGCTTGGTCCTGGCACGTGGAAGACGGCCTATGTGCAGCCGTGCCGCCGCCCCGCCGACGGGCGCTACGGCTCCAACCCCAACCGCCTGCAGCACTACTACCAGTTCCAGGTGCTGATCAAGCCCAGCCCCGACAACATCCAAGACCTCTACCTGGGCAGCCTGGAGGCCATCGGCATCGAGGTGGCGCACCACGACGTGCGTTTCGTGGAAGACGACTGGGAAAGCCCGACGCTGGGCGCCTGGGGCTTAGGCTGGGAGGTTTGGCTCAACGGCATGGAGGTCACGCAATTCACCTACTTTCAGCAGGTGGGCGGCATCGAGTGCGACCCCGTGCCCGCCGAGGTCACCTACGGACTGGAGCGCCTTGCCATGTACATCCAGGGCGTGGACAGCGTCTACGACTTGGTGTGGAGCGAGAGCGCCGATGGCACGCGCTTCACCTACGGCGACGTCTTTTTCGAAAACGAGCGCGAGCAGTCCGCCTACAACTTCGAGTTCGCCGACGTGGACTTGCTGTTCAAGCGCTTCGAGACCAACGAGGCCGAATGCCACAAGCTGCTGGAACGCGGCCTGCCGCTGCCGGCCTACGAGTGCGTCATGCGCTGCAGCCACGCCTTCAACCTGCTTGATGCGCGCGGGGCAATCTCGGCTACCGAGCGGGCGCACTACATCTTGCGCGTGCGCGACGTGGCCAAGGCCTGCTGCGAGAGCTATCTGGACGTGGTGGTGAAAGACGGCGGGGCGCGCATCGCCTCGCAGGATGGTGAAGACGGCGGCGCGGATTTGGATGCGCGCGCCGAGGAGAAGGGGGCGGCCGAATGAGCGAGAACATGAACGCAGCTGCGAGCGCCGCTGCAAGCGCCGACGCGCGCACCCTCGTCTTCGAGATTGGCACCGAGGAGATCCCCGCATCCCCGTTGTACGCGGCTACCGAAAAGCTGGTCGGGCAGGCGGCAGACGCGCTGGATGCTGCCCGCATCGCGCACGGCGAGGTCTCGACCTGCTCGACGCCGCGCCGCATCCTCCTTGTGGTGAAAGACGTGGCTGCCACGAGCGCCGAGCTGTGCCAGGAGTCGCGCGGGCCGGCCGTCGCCATCGCCTTTGACAAGGCGGGACAGCCCACGAAGGCTGCCGTCGGGTTTGCGCGCGGCAAGGGCGTGGACCCGGCCGAGCTGGTGCGCCGCACCGACGAGAGCGGGGCGGAGTACGTCTACGCGACCGTCCACGAGCCGGCGCGTCCCACGACAGAGCTGCTGCCGGAGCTTCTGGCCGGGCTGGTCGCGGGGATGTCTTGGCCCAAGTCGCAGCGCTGGGGCAGCGGGCACGTGACCTTCTCGCGCCCCATACGCTGGCTGTTGTGCCTGCTGGGCGATGCGGTTGTGCCCGTCGAGTATGCGGGTCTTGTCGCCGGACGCACGACGCGCGGACACCGCTTCATGGCAAACCGCGCCTTTGAAGTGGCCGACGCCGACGCGCTGGTAGGCACCTACCCCGAGATGAAGGTCGTGCCGAGCGCGGCCGAGCGCGAGCGCGTCATCCGCGAACAGATTGCGGCCATCGAGGCCGAGACGGGGCTGTCGGCCGACACGCCGGCCGGCACCTTTGCCGAGGTGGTGAACCTCGTGGAGTGGCCGACGGCGCTGCTGTGCCATTTCGACGAGGAGTTCTTGCAGGTGCCGCCCGAGATCATCTGCGACGCCATGCTGGAGCACCAGCGCTACTTCCCCATGTATCGCGCCGACGGCTCGCTCGACTGCGCCTTCATCGTCGTCTCCAACGGCGACCCTGCCTACAACGCCACCATCGCCGAGGGCAACGAGCGCGTCGTGCGCGCGCGTCTGGCCGACGCGAAGTTTTTCGTGGACGAAGACGAGCGCATGCCGCTGGAAAGCTACGTGGACAAACTGGCCGACGTCGTCTTCACCGAAAAGCTCGGCAGCGTGAAGGACAAGACGGCGCGCATCGAAAAGCTCGCCGCCGCCATCTGCGAGCAGGCAGGCCTCGACGCGCCTACCGCGCAGGCCGCGCAACGCGCCGCGCACCTGTGCAAGGCCGACCTCGTCTGCCAGGCCGTCGTCGAGTTCACCAGCCTGCAAGGCGTGATGGGCGGGCACTACGCGCTGGCAAGCGGCGAGGGCGAGGTAGTGGCTCGCGCCATCACCGACCACTACCGCCCGCGTTTTGCCGGCGACGAGCTGCCACGCGAGACGGCCGGCAAGGTCGTGGCGGTGGCCGACAAGCTCGACACCATATGCGGCATCTTCGCCGCAGGAGATGCCCCCACGGGCAGCTCGGACCCCTTTGCGCTGCGCCGCGCGGCCATCGGCATCGTAAACATCCTGCTTGACGGCCCTGTAGTCGAGCTGTCGCGCCTCGTAGACGTGGCGCTTGCCGGATACGCGGGTGTCGTGGACTTCGACGCCGCCGAGGTGGCAGCGCAGGTCCGCGCGTTTTTCACCACGCGTCTTGAGGTCATCGCGAAAGACCGCGGGCTTGCCGCCGATTGCGTGCGCGCCGTCACGGCCACCGGGCTTTTCGAACCGGCCGAGGCCATGGCGCGCATCGAGGCTTTGGTGCACGCGCGCGAAGACGACCCCGAGACCTTCGACGATTTGGCTGCGGCCTATACCCGCGCGGCAAACCTCGCCGACGTCGGGCTGGGCGCAGAACCGGACGAGGCGCTCATGGGCGAGCCGGAGCGCGCGCTTTTCGCGGCCATCGACGCAGCGCAAGTCGCGGTGGCTGCCGCGCTTGCTGCCCACGACCATGCGGGCGCCATCTCCGCGCTGGCCGCCCTGCGCGCGCCCATCGACGCGTTTTTCATCGACGTGCTCGTCATGGACGACGACGAGGCGCTGCGCACGATGCGCCTACAGCTGCTGAACCGCTTCACCGCGGTCTTTGCCGACGTGGCCGCCATCGGCGAGCTGGCAAAGAAGCGCTAGGCGCAGGCGCGGGCAAGACAGGCGCGGACGCAGGCGCAAGTAGGCGCGGCGCAGCGGCGACGAGACCCGAGAAAAGGGGAGAGGCGGCAGACGCGATGGACGCGTGGATCAGCCAGGGTAGGCCAAAGGAAGGCGTGCCCACTGTGCATATCGTGTCGGATTCGCTCGGCAAGACGGGCACCGACATCGCCGTGGCATGCGCGGCACAATTCGACGACCTCGACCCGTCTATCGAGGTGCTTTCCGAGGTCGACGATGCGCATGTGATGACTGCCGCGCTTGAAGAGCACCTGGCCTTGCACGACGAGCTTTTCGGCGACGACGGCACGCCCTTTCTGCTCTTTTTCACCCTCGTGGCGCCCGCCTTGCGCACCGCGATGAAGGATTTTGTCGCCGCGCACCCCGAGGTGCTGGCCGTGGATCTGCTCGAGCCCGTGATCGACGCGCTGCGCACGGCCACGGGCATCGACCCTGTGGGGCGGCCGGGCGCGTTTCACCGGGTGAACGAGGGCTATTTCAAGCGCATCGAGGCCGTCGAGTTCACCATCGCGCACGACGACGGCGCAAGCCCGCACGATCTTGACCAGGCCGATATCGTCTTACTGGGTGTGTCGCGTTCGTCGAAGACGCCGTTGTCGGTGTACCTCTCGCAGCAGGGCTACAAGGTGGCCAACATTCCGCTCGACCCTGCCACCGAGCCCCCGCGCGAGGTCTTCGAGCTGGACAGCCGCCGCATCTTCGGGCTGGTCACCTCGCCGGAAGTGCTGGTCGACATACGCCAGCGGCGCCTGGCGAAGGCCGAGGCGTCCGGCGTGGCCGCAAGCTATGCCGACTACGAGCACGTGTGCCGCGACCTCGACCGTGCGCGCGCCCTCATGCGCCGGCTGGGCTGCATCGTCGTGCACACGGAAAACCGCGCCATCGAGGAGACCGCCGCCGAGATTTTGCGCTACTACACGTCGTTTTTCCCGAAAACGCGCAGCTAGGGGGCGGCGCGCATGCACGACGAACCGCAGCGGGCGACGCTGCGCACCTGGCTTGCCCTTTTCGGCATCGCGGTGGCGGCCTTCATTTTCAACAGCTCCGAGTTCATGCCCATGGCACTGCTCACCGACATCGGCGCATCGTTTGGTACCGACGAAGCCACGACTGGCCTGATCGTGACCATCTACGCCTGGGCGGTTATGCTTTTGTCGGTGCCGCTCATGGTGCTTGCGACGCGCGTGGCCTTCAAGCCGCTGTTTCTGGTGGTACTGGCCGTGTTTGGCGCAGGCCAGCTGCTTGCGGGCGTCGCACCGGGCTTTGCGGTGCTGCTGGGTGCGCGCCTCATCGTTGCCTGCGCACATTCGGTGTTTTGGGCGATTGCCGCGCCGCTGGCCGCGCGTCTGGTGGACAAGGAGCACCGGGCGCTGGCCGTCACGCTTGTCACCACTGGCTCGGCGCTAGCCATGGTCGCTGGCGTGCCCCTGGGGCGCATCATCGGGCTGGCGCTGGGGTGGCGACAGGCCTTCTTGTGCATGGCGTTCGTCGCGGCGGCGATACTGGTCTTTTTGGCCGTGGTGTTTCCGGCGCTGTCCGGCGCGGCCGCATTTCAGGCGCGCCGCCTGCCGCAGCTGGCAAAAAACGCCCCGCTGCGCTCCATCTTCGTCGTCACGGCCGTCTACACGATGGGCGCCTACACGGCCTACAGCTACATCGAGCCCTTCCTCTTACAGGCGGCCGGTGCCGACGAGGGGCTGGTCACGGCGGCGCTTGCCTTCTTCGGCATTGCCGGGCTACCGGCATCGGCGCTGTGCTCGCGCCTCTATTCGCCGCGCTCCGTGGTCTTTCCCTGCGTGCCTATCGCCTGCGTCGTGGCCGCGGCGGCTCTGCTTTTGCCCGTGTCGTCGTGTTTGCCAGCCGGTCCTTTCGTCGTCTGCGGGCTGTGGGGCGTGGGCAGCGCGGTTTATGCCATCGTCTACCAGACCAAGATCATCGAGGTGTGCGACGCGGCCGACCAGACGGTGGCCACGGCAGTGTTTTCCGGCATCTTCAATTTCGGCATCGGCACGGGCAGCTTCGTGGGCGGGCTCGTGTGCACCCACGGCAGCATCGCGCATGTGGGGTTCGTGGCCGCCGGCATCGCCGCCGTCGCGTTGGTTTATGCCGCTACGGTCTTTGCGGCTCGCCTGCGCGCGCGCGAGCGCAAAATTGCTGGAAAAAATGCCTGAACAAGTATTGTGTTTCCCCGAAAGTGATTTATATTCTACCCATCTTTGGAGAGAGACGAAAAACAGGTTGTCGGTGCGTGCGGTGAAGCCGCAAGCGTAGCCGGCAGGTCGTCGTGTGTGCGCGTTGCGCCATCCGCGAGACGAAGATATGTAAAAGGAGGTTGTACATGGGGTCTGAGAAGGGGATTTCCAGAAGGTCGTTGCTGAAGGGCATCGGCGCCGCAGCGGCGGTGGGCGCAATTGGCAGCGCGGGTGCTGCCGTCGAGCGTGCGCAGGCCGTTACGGTGGTGGATAGCGCGGCCGGCGCGAAGACCGGCTACGTCAAGACCAACACCGGCTATCCGGCCGAAAACCCGGAGTGGCTGGGCGAGGCGCCGCAGATAGATGAAAAGAGCATCTCCGAGACCGTCGAGACCGAGGTCGTCGTGGTCGGCGCCGGCACGGGCGGCATGCCTGCCATCTGCGCTGCGGCAGAAGAGGGCGCGAAGGTCTGCGTCATCGAGCGCCAGGCCGACGTCTTTCGCATGAAGGAAGACATCGGCTCCATCAACTCCTCGATGCAAAAGGACTATATCGCCCAGCACCCCGAGTTCGCCATCGACGAAAAAGACGCGCTTGAAGAAATCGTCCGCTACGCGAACGGATACTGCAGCTACGACCTCGTGAAAGTGTGGATTCGCGAGTCGGGCGCCTATGTGGACTGGTACAAGCAGCTCATCGAGTCTTCGGGCGAGTACCACCTGGAATACGAGGCCGGCCTGGGCACCGAGGACGGCCAGCGCGACCGCTCATTTGCCACGGGGCACAGCCCCCAGAAAAACGGCGAGACTGCCTCGAAGACCATCGAGCAGATCTTCAAGGACTATGCAGACAGCAAATCCCAGGTCGATTGGCGTTTCCAGCATTGCCTGGTGAAGCTGGAGCAAGACGGCAGCGGCCGCGTCACGGGTCTGATTGCTCGCAACGAGCAGACCGACAAGTACGTGCGTGTGAAGGCCAGCAAGGGCGTCATCATGGCCACGGGCGGCTACTCCACCTCGCTGGAGATGATGCGCGCCCTGCAGCCGGAGATTCTCGATGTAAAGGTTGCGGTGGACGGCTCGGGCAACCCCTCCACGGGTCTGGGCATCAAGGCGATGATGTGGGTGGGCGCACGCAAAGACCCCGTCGGCACCTCGATGCTGTTCAACCGCGCCTGCTGCAAGCCGGACGCCACCACCGGATACGGCACGCCGGGCCGCTGGTTTTGGTTTGGCGAGCAGCCCAACTTGAAGGTGAACCTGAACGGGCGGCGCTTCTGCAACGAGAGCGGCCCGTACGACTACATGCTGCACTCCGCGTACATGCAGCCGCACCACACCTACTGCACCATCTGGGACGCGAATCATGCGAAGTACGCCGAGCAGTTCGACGAGGTCGGCTGCTGCAGGCTCTTCCCCTTCCCCAATGGTGCAAAAAACAACATCCCCATGGCAAAAGTCGACACCATGATCGACAAGCTGGTCGAGGACGGCTACGTGGTGAAGGCAAATAGCATCGAGGAGCTGGCCCAAGGCCTGAATATCCCGGCCGATGCCCTCAAAGAGACGGTGGACACCTACAACGGCTATGCCGCGAGAAAAAACGACCCCGACTATCACAAGGAGCCGCACCGCTTGACCCCGGTGGACACCGCGCCGTTTTACGGGGCGCGCACCGGCGCGTGGCACCTCACCACGCTCGACGGCGTGCTCATCAACACAGACATGCAGGTGCTCGACGGCGACAATAACCCGATTCCCGGGCTGTTTGCCACGGGGGACTGCTCGGGCGGCTTTTTCTCCACCACCTACCCGAACCTCATGACGGGCCTTGCCTGCGGCCGCACGATGACCTTTGGCCGCCATGCGGGCAAATACGTCGCGAAGCTCTAGCGCCAAGATGGCCGGATGGGAGACACGATATGACTGAAAAGACGGAGAACATGGAAAACGAGAACGTGAAGGCCGAGGACGCGGCCGCTGCAGCCGAGGAAAGCGCCGCGCAGCACGAGGCCGTGCAGGTAGACGAGAAGGGCGCCGCGCAAGAGGGCGGCCAGCCCGCCGCCACCGACGTCGAGAGCAAGATGGCCGCGGCCGCCGCTGCAGCGCATGTGGACGACGCAGATGATGCGGGCGCGCGCAAGGACGGCAAGCCGACCGTCACGCTGCCCTTCAAGTTCGGGCGCGAGAAACCGATTGTGGTGCGCCGCGCGTGGGCGACCGTCGGCGTTATCGTCATCGTGCTCGTTGTGGCGGGCGCGGGCTTTGGCATATGGCACAACCAGCCGGGCTTTTGCGGCACCTTGTGCCACAGTCCCATGAGCACCTATGTCGACGGCTACAACTCGGACCCCTCGACGCTGGCCTACCAGCACGGGCATGTGGTGAAAAGCGGCGACGGCGCCAACGAAAAGGCTGCCGCCACCTTGAAAGACGGCGTCTCGGACAGCTCGATGAACTGCCTGACCTGCCACGTGCCTAAGATTGGCGAGCAGATTGCCGAGGCCGGCATGTGGCTGGACGGCAACTACACCGTAGACCAGGACGGCAAGCTCGTGCTCTCGGATCCCGCCTACAAGGCGAACAAGGAGTTTTGCACCAAGTGCCACGACTACGAGAAGGTCATCGCCTCGACCGAGCATTACTGGGGCGACGACGAGGCGGCCAACCCGCACGCGTCGCACCAAGGCGACCTCGATTGCTCCAGCTGCCACAACGTGCACGGCACCTCGACGCTCATGTGCTCCAGCTGCCACAACTTCGACGTGCCTGAAGGGTGGCAGACGGTCGGTCAGACCCAGGCGCAGGTCAAGGCGAAGTAGCGCCCGAAACTGGATATCGCGTGGGCGCGCCCACGCGCGGCAAGAGCAGCGGGCAGGTCGGATGCGGCCTGCCCGTTTTTGCGCTCCCACCTCTTTCGCTCACCCCCCTTCACCCGCCTCTGCAGACCCTGGTGGCCGACCGCGCGCCCGGACGGGGTGGCGCGCTCGCATGATGCGGCGTTGCCCACCTGCTTCACCGCCCGCTATACTCGCAGCGTACGTGACGTTTCGAGCCGCGCGGACAAAGACGTGGCGCATCGAGGAAAAGGAGCACGGGCATGACGGTGAAAGTGGGCATCAACGGATTCGGCCGCATCGGGCGTCTGGCGTTTCGCCTGGCAGAACTCGACCCGGATGTCGAGGTCGTCGCCATCAACAACCCGAGCGACCTCGAGTGCGCGGCGTATCTGGCCAAATACGACTCTTGCCAGGGGCGCGTCTTCGACGACGTGCATGCTGAGGACGCTGCGCTTGTCGTGGACGGCCACAAAATCCACGCCTTCCAGACGCGCGACCCCAAAGAGACTGTGTGGGGCGAGTACGGTGCGCAGGTCGTGATCGAGTCCACGGGCAAGCTGAAAGACAAGGCCAGCTGCCAGGCGCACCTCGACAATGGCGCCGAGAAGGTGCTCATCACCGCGCCCGGCAAGGAGGTCGACGCGACGATTGTCTTGGGCGTGAACGACGACACCTACGACCGCGACACCATGCACGTCGTCTCCAACGCGAGCTGCACGACGAACTGTCTCGCGCCCTTTGCCAAGGTCTTAAACGACAGCTTCGGCATCAAGCGCGGCTTCATGAACACCATCCACTCCTACACCAACGACCAGAAAGTGCTCGATGTCCACCACAAGGATTTCCGCCGTTCGCGCGCGGCTGCCTTGAGCCAGATCCCCACGACGACCGGTGCCGCGCGCGCCGTCTCGCTGGTCATCCCCGAGCTGGAAGGCAAGCTCGACGGCATGGCCACGCGCGTGCCCACGCCCACCGGATCGATGGTCGACCTCGTGTGCGAGCTGGAGCGGCCGGCCAGCGCCGAGGAGATCAACGCGGCGGTGAAGGCGGCAGCGGACGGCCCCATGAAGGGCATACTCGAGTACTGCACCGACCCGATTGTGTCGGCCGACATCATCGGCAACAGGCACTCGAGCATCTTCGACAGCCTGCTCACGAAGGTCTTGGGCGGCGGCACGGGCGATTTCGTGAAGTGCATCAGCTGGTACGACAACGAGCTGGGCTACTCGCAGCGCGTCGTCGATTTGGCCAAGCGCCTCGTGGCCTAGCG
>CAVECB010000038.1:0-12757 GCA_963614215.1 Ruthenibacterium lactatiformans | reverse complement strand
CCGAGCTGACGGCCGAGGAGCGCCTGCTGCGCGCCATCTTCGGCGAGAAGGCCCGTGAGGTGCGCGACACCTCCCTGAAGGTGCCCCACGGCGCAGGCGGGCGCGTCATCGACATTGCGAAGTTTTCGCGCGACGCAGGCGACGAGCTGCCGCCGGGGGTCAACGAGCTAGTGCGCGTCTACGTGGCGCAAAAGCGCAAGATTCAGCAAGGCGACAAGCTGTCCGGCCGCCACGGCAACAAGGGCGTCATCTCGCGCGTGCTGCCGGTCGAGGACATGCCCTTCATGGCAGATGGCACCCCCATCGACGTCATCTTGAACCCCTTGGGCGTGCCTTCGCGTATGAACGTCGGCCAGCTGCTCGAAAACCACCTGGGCTGGGCGGCCTACAACGCTTGGTCTGACGAAGACGACCCCAAAGAGAGCGTGGACGGCCCGTTCTTCGTCGCGACGCCGGTGTTTGACGGCGCGAGCGAAGACGAGATTGCCGATGCCATCGAGCGCGCCAACGCCAACCGCCTGCAAAAGGCCCGCGAGAAACTGGGCGACAAGCTCTACGAGCCCTTCGTGCCGCAGGTGTCCACGACGGGCAAGGCAGAGCTGTTCGACGGGCGCACCGGCGAGAAGTTCCGCGAGCCCATCACCGTGGGTCAGACCTATATCCTGAAGCTCGCACACATGGTCGACGACAAGATTCACGCGCGCTCGACCGGCCCCTACAGCTTGATCACCCAGCAGCCCCTCGGTGGCAAGGCTCAGTTCGGTGGCCAGCGCTTCGGCGAGATGGAGGTGTGGGCGCTGTATGCCTACGGCGCCTCCAACGTGCTGCAAGAGATCTTGACGGTGAAATCCGACGACACGCAAGGCCGCGTGAAGGCCTGCGAGGCCATCGTAAAAGGCGAGAACATCCCGCCGGCGGAGCTGCCCGAGTCGTTTAAGGTCTTGGTGAAGGAGATGAAGTCGCTGGGGCTCGACGTCGAGCTGGTTGGCCACAACGACGAGGCTCAGCCCGCCGATGCCAACGGCGACACCGACATCATCGAGCTGCCGGTTGAAGGCGGCGAGAAGGCCGACGAGGCTGATGCCTTGGCCGAGCTGGCCAGCGGCATTGCCGAGATGGCGGCAGAAGAAGCGCAAGACGACGCGACGGGCGGCGAGGAGCTGCTCATCGGCGGAGACGACGACGATGAGGGAGAGGAGTAGGACATGACGACGACGTTTGACGTGACGAACTTCGACGAGTTCCGCATCGGCCTTGCCAGCGCGGAGACGATCCGCTCCTGGTCGCACGGCGAGGTGAAAAAGCCCGAGACCATCAACTATCGCACGCTCAAGCCGGAAAAAGACGGCCTGTTTTGCGAGAAGATCTTCGGCCCCACGAAGGACTGGGAGTGCAGCTGCGGCAAGTACAAGCGCATCCGCTTCAAGGGCATCGTGTGCGAGCGCTGCGGCGTCGAGGTCACACGCAGCAAGGTCCGCCGCGAGCGCATGGGCCACATCGAGCTGGCCGCGCCCGTCAGCCACATCTGGTACTTCAAGGGCTCGCCCTCGCGTCTGGGATATCTGCTTGACATCTCGCCCAAGGAGCTGGAAAAGGTCCTCTACTTCGCCTCCAACATCATCACCTGGGTCGATGAGGAGGCCCGCGACGAGGACGCCGAGGAGCTGAAAGAGGAGCTGGCCGCCAGCCTCGACGAGCTGGACGCCCAGCGTGACCGCCTGATCGAGTCTACGCGCCACCAGAGCACCGAGTACTTCAACGCCGATGGCGAGCGCGAATACGACGAAGACGACCTGCTTACCCCCGAAGAGGTCGAAGAAGAGATTGCCGACCTCTACGAAGAGTTCGAGGATCGCAAGGTCTTGCGCCAGGAGGCCCTCGAGCGCTTCTTGAAGATATCGCCCAAGGAGCTCGTGAGCGACGAGGCCCTCTACCGCGAGATGCGCGCCAACTACCGCGAGTACTTCCGCGGTGGCATGGGCGCCGAGGCCGTGCGCGACCTGCTCGATGCGGTGGACCTGGACAAAGAAGTCGAGGCGCTGTCTGAGATCATCAAGACGGGCAAGGGCCAAAAGCGCGCCAAGGCCGTGAAGCGCCTGCGCGTGGTCGAGGCCTTCGTGAACTCCGACAACAAGCCGCGCGACATGATTTTGGACGTGATTCCGGTCCTGCCGCCCGAGCTGCGCCCGATGGTCCAGCTCGACGGCGGGCGTTTTGCCACCTCGGACCTCAACGACCTCTATCGCCGCGTCATCAACCGCAACAACCGCCTGAAGAAGCTGCTCGACCTGTCCGCGCCCGAGATTATCGTGAACAACGAGAAGCGCATGCTGCAAGAGGCCGTGGACGCGCTCTTCGACAACGGCCGCCGCGGCCGCCCGGTTTCCGGCTCGGGCAACCGCCCGCTGAAGTCGCTGGCCGACATGCTGAAGGGCAAGCAGGGGCGCTTCCGCCAAAACCTGCTGGGCAAGCGCGTCGACTACTCCGGTCGTTCGGTCATCGTGGTCGGCCCGCAGCTGAAGATCCACCAGTGCGGCCTGCCCAAGCAGATGGCTCTCGAGTTGTTCAAGCCCTTCGTGATGAAGCGCCTGGTCGAGCTTGAGCGCGCCAACAACATCAAGGCCGCGCGCCGCATGGTCGACCGCGGGGCAAGCATCGTGTGGGACGTGCTCGAGGAGGTCATCACCGACCACCCCGTGCTGCTCAACCGCGCACCAACCCTGCACCGTCTGGGCATCCAGGCCTTCGAGCCGGTGCTGGTCGAGGGCAAGGCCATACGCCTGCACCCGCTGGTCTGCACCGCCTTCAACGCCGACTTCGACGGCGACCAGATGGCCGTGCACGTGCCGCTCAGCTCCGAGGCGCAGGCCGAGGCCCGCGTGCTCATGCTCAGTTCCAACAACATCAAGTCGCCGGCGCACGGCAAGCCGCTGACCATTCCTTCGCAGGACATGATCATCGGTATCTACTACGTCACGTCCGCGCGCGACGGCTTTCCCGGCGAGGGCCGCGTGTTCATGGACTTCAAAGACGCGCAAAACGCCTACGACTGCCGCGCCGACGTGGACCTGCAGGCCAAAATCAAGGTGCGCCTGAAGTACGACACGAACGTGCAGATGGCCTACGGCGAGGTCGAGCACCACAAGGCCGGCGAGATCATCGAGACGACCATCGGCCGCATCGTGTTTAACAGCGTGTTGCCCGCCGACCACAACTACATCAACCACCCGATGGCGAAAAAGGAGGTCGGACGCCTGATCGAGGACGCGTCCAACACCTACCCGACGCCCGAGATGATGGAAATACTCGACGGCCTGAAAAGCGTCGGCTACCACTACGCCACGCGCGCTGGCCTGACCGTCTCCATCTGGGACGCGACCATTCCGCCCGACAAGGCCGACATCCTGGCCGTCGCCGACAAGAAGGTCGCGACGCTTGAAGAGAAGTACGAGATGGGCTATGTCACGTCCGAGGACAGGCACCGCCAGGTCGTCGACATCTGGACCGACGCCAACGAGGACGTGGCCCGCGCCATGCAGAAGAACTTCGACCGCTTCAACCCGATTTTCATGATGTCGGACTCGGGCGCCCGCGGCAACATGAAGCAGATATCGCAGCTGGCCGGCATGCGCGGCCTGATGTCGGACCCGCAAGGCGAGATCATCGACCGCCCCATCAAGGCGAACTTCCGCGAGGGCCTGTCCGTCTTGGAGTACTTCACCTCGACGCACGGCTCCCGTAAGGGTCTGGCCGACACGGCGCTGCGTACCGCCGACTCGGGATACCTCACCCGCCGCCTCGTGGACGTGGCGCAAGACGTGATCATCCACGAGGAGGATTGCGGCACCTCCGACGGGCTGGAGCTTTCCGTGCTCGTGGAGAAGAACGAGGAAGACGAGAATGGGCGCCGCCTGACCGAGCCCAACGCCAACCTGCTGGGCCGCTGCCTGGCAGCGGATGCGGCCAACCCCGCGACTGGCGAGGTCGTCGTCGAGGCCGGCGAGTACATCGCGGACGCCGACGTGCTGCAAAAGATTGTCGACGCAGGTATCGAGACGGTGAAAATCCGCAGCCTCATGACCTGCCACGCGCACAGCGGCGTGTGCCAGAAGTGCTACGGCTACGACCTGGCCGCCGGCCGCCCCGTGAACCTGGGCACCGCCGTCGGCATCATCGCGGCGCAGTCCATCGGCGAGCCGGGCACCCAGCTCACGATGCGCACCTTCCACTCCGGCGGCGTCGCAGGCGCCGACATCACCCACGGCCTGCCGCGCGTCACCGAGCTGTTCGAGGCGCGCAAGCCCAAGGGCCTGGCGATGTTGTCCGAGATCGAGGGCACGCTGCAGGTCACTATCAACCGCGACACCAAGACCCTCACCGTCACCGACGAGGAGGGCGGCATCTTCGAGTGCGAGGTCTCGCTGCAGGCTCAGCTCATGGACGGCCTGTCCGACATGTCGCACGTCGAGGTCGGCCAGCAGCTGACGAAGGGCTCCATCGACCCGCACGAGCTGCTGCGCCTGACGGACGCGGCCACCACGCTGCGCTACATCGTCGACCAGGTGCAGGGCGTGTACCAGTCGCAGGGCGTGGATATCAACGACAAGCACGTCGAGGTGATCGCGCGCCAGATGCTGCGCAAGGTGATGGTCACCGAGGCCGGCGACTCTAAGTACCTGCCGGGCGCGCAGGTGAACCGCTACGAGTTCGAGGCGGAAGCCGAGCGCGTCATGCTGGAAGGCGGCGAGGTGCCCGTGGCAAAGCCGCTCATCCTCGGCATCACCAAGGCCTCGCTGGCCACCGACTCGTTCCTCTCGGCGGCCTCGTTCCAAGAGACCACCAAGGTCTTGACCGACGCGGCCATCGAGGGCAAGGTCGACCATCTGGTCGGCCTGAAGGAAAACGTCATCATCGGCAAGCCCATCCCCGCGGGCACCGGCCTTGCGCGCTATCGCAACCTGGGGCTGACCTACGACGGCAAGAAGGTCGTCTACGACACGAACGTCAGCGACGAGCTGCCCGATTGGGCGCCCGAAGAGCTGCGTGAAAACGAGAAGAAGCTGCCGAAGATCGAAGACATGCAGTTTGCCGACGGCGAGTTCTTCAACGGGCTGCCGGGGTCGATGGCATCGCTTCTGGGCGGCGGCCTTCTGGGCGCGTCGCTGCGCAACCTGATCACCCCCGAGCAGGCCAAGCTCTACCTGTTCGACGATCTGGGCGTCAGCCAGCGCTGGGCCAACAAGTTCTCCGAGGCCGGCATCGAGACGGTGGGCGACCTTGTGGGCAAGACCGAAGACGAGCTGCTGCGCATCGAGGGCATCGGCAACAAGGCCATCGAGGAGCTGAAGGCCGGGCTGGCCGAGCGCGACCTAAGCGAGATTTTGCTCGAGGAAAACCCCGAGGAGCTCGACGCGGTGCAGCTGCTCGACAGCCTCTACCCCTCCGAGATGGAATACATCGGCGGGGACGTGCCGCGCAGCTATAGCGCCGACCCCGACGATTTGATCGGAGGCCCGGCTCAGCGTCAGTCCATCGTCGACGACGCGCAGTTGGAGGCTTTGTTGGGCAACCCGAGCCTCATCGGCTTTGGGGTGACCGACGAGAAAAGCGAGGCAGACAGCAATGCCGCGCAGCAGGCCGGCGAAGAGGATGCGGCTGCTGATGCGGGCGCGGATGCCGAGGCCGGCGCCGAGGGCGCGGCAGACGGCGCCGACGAAGAGTAGGTTTCGGAGGCGGCGAAAAGGAGCGTGGCGGTGGCGGTGAACGCCTTTAACGTGTGCGTGGCCGTGGTCGTGGTTGCGACCATAGTCGGGATAGCGGCGGGAATGCGCCGCGCTTCCGATGCGGCCACGCACCGGCCGGCGCTTGTCGCCATGGCTGCGCACGCGGTGTTGTTGTGTGCCTTCCTCGTCGTCATATTGGCCCTGCGCCAGTCCTGGGCGCCCGTCGTGCTGGCCGCGCTCGTCGTGGTCGTGCCGCCGGGCGTCTACCATATCCTGCGCGCGCGCCTCAAAGGCGAGGGCGAAGAGGGGGACGACGCTGGTGACGCCACGTCCGGCGTGGCGTGGCCGCAACTGTCCGACAGCCCCCAAATAGAACGTCCCCGCAGCTCCGCGTTGCGTCCCGTGCCCGTGCCCGCCGAAGGGAGCGAGGACGGCGGCGACGGTGAAGACGGTGCCGCATGTGCGCCCGTGCCCGTCGACGCGTCCGCATCCCAGCCGGCGTTTCAGGTGCGCGAGCAGCGCCAAATTCGTGGCGAGAGTGCCCGCAGGTTTGCTCCGCGCCGCGCAGTCGGGGAGTCGTTTCCCGCATTTGGCAGTATCCAAGCACAGCAGGCCACCCAAGCGCTTTTGAAGCCGGAGCCGGTTGCGGCGGGCGAAGAGCCGCTGCGCCCCGTGCCCGTCGCCGCCGAGGTCGAGCCTCTGAAGCCCGTCCTTGTCGAGGCAGGCGAGGAGCCGTTGGAGTCCGTCTCTGTCGAGCAGGATGAAGAGCCGTTGAAGCCCGTTTTGGCCGAGGCAGACGAAGAGTCGTTGGAGCCAATCCCCGCAGCAAGGGAAGACGGGGCGGCGCAGGCCGAAGCTGTCCAGGTCGAGGAGGAGCCACTGCGCCCCGTGCCTGTTCAAGAGGGCGCGAAACGGCCGAGGCCCGTGCCCATCGAGGCGGCCGAGGACGCGCCGGAGCCTGCCTCTGTAGAAGTGGATGAAGAGCCGCTGAAGCCTGTGCCCATCGAGGCGGGCGGAGAGCCGCTGCGTCCCGTGCCCGTGCGGGTGGAGGATGCGCCGGGGCACGCGCCTGTTGTTGCGCCCGAACCCGTTGTGGCGCCCGAGCCTGCGATCGAAAATGCCTCGTTGCCGCAGCCCGTCGCCGTAGACGAGGATGTGGATGCTGGCAAGGCCGACGTACGGGAAAAAGCCGCTGCCGCGCCGCCGGCGCCGCGCGACCCGAACATACCTCATGCCGATGACACGGCGGCAGATTGCAAGGTGCGCGCTTTCCAGCGCGCGCGCCGCAGGGAACGCGAGCAAGAGGAGGCCGCCGAGGCTGAGGCCCGCGCTCGCGCCGCCGAGGCGCAGACCTGCGCTGCAGAAGAGGCGCAAGCTCGCGCGACGGCAGAGGCTGCGGCTTTTCAGCCGCCCCCCGTGCCTGCAGAGCAGCCGCAAGAAGCGCCCGCCCTGCCTTCCTTCGAGCCGGACGAGATCTTTTACGGCGAGGATGTGGACGCCATGCTCGACGACGATTTCGCCCTAGACGACGACGCCGACGACGCCCTGCCGCCCCTCGAGCAGACCATAACGGTGGCCTTCGAGGCACCGGATGCCCTGCAATACGAGTTTGCCCCCGCGCCCGAACCCGTGCCCGAATCCGCAGGCGACGCCGAGGCCATGCCTGCGGAGGTCTTTCACCCGCTCGATGCGCCTGCCGCGCCAGGCGTGCCCGCACCTGCCGCGCCTGCGCCGGGCGCCGCCTTCACCGTCGAGCTGCTCGAACCCGAGACGCCCGCCGTGCCCGAACCCAGCGAGCCGTCTGCCCCGAGTGCCGAGGAGGAAGCGCTGGCCTGGGAGAAGTTCGAGTCCAACCGCAGGAAGGCGCAGGGTTTTCGCGACCGGGGCAAGAATCTGGTGGCGGCCGGCCTTTTTGCCCGCGCGGCCGACCTTGCCCCCGAGCGCCAGCAGTGGCGCGAGATGCTCTTCGAGGAGCTGGGCTGCTATGTGCGTGCCGACAAGATGGACGAGGCGCGCGAGCTTGCCCGCATCCTGCTCGCGCAAGGCACCCTCACCCGCGCGAACCGCATCAAGCTCAATGCAATTATCAGCAAGAAGTAGTACAATCCGCCTTTGACGTATGTCCGCATGTCCCGTGCGAGCCGAAAGGAGAGAAACGTGCCGCAGATTGTCGCCGTCGCTTTGTGCAGCGTGCTTGCAGCTGTGTGCATGTTCGGCAGCGGGATAGCTCTCAACGCCGCGCAAGCCCCCGTGGAGGAGCAAACGCAAAGCGCGGGCTCGTCGGATGCGGCCAAAGACGCCACGTACATGCTGGGCACAAGCGAGCTCATTTCCGAGACCGGCGACGAGGCGCGCGCGGCCAACATCGCGCTTGCGGCGCAGGCCATCGATGGCACGGTCGTAGACGCGGGCGGGGCGTTTTCTCTAAACGATGCCCTTGCCGCTGTCTCCGCGCGCTATCGCCAGACCGACCAGACGGCTGGCAGCGACGACGCGAAACCGGCGCCCGGCGTCAACCAGGTGGCAAGCGCCCTCTACAACGCTGCGCTGAAGGCGGGGCTTTCCGTGACGGAGCGCCACGCGGGCACGGCCGCGACAGAGTATGTCTCGACCGGGCTGGAAGCTGTGGTAAACCCCGGCACGGCCGACTTGAAGCTTATGAACACGATGGATTCCTCCGTGGTGTTAAAGGCTGCGGCGCAAGGCCAGAAGGTCACGGTCAACGTCGTGGGCAGCGCGCCGGATTCCTCGGTGAAATACGACGTCGTGGCGCGCATCGTCGACGGCGACATCGGCGCCGAGTACAAGGTGGAAAGCTATCTGGTCACCTACAAAGACGGGGTGAAGAGCGCGGAGAAGAAACTTGCGGAGGGCACGTACACGGGCAGCCCCGTAGGCGACGAGGGCGGCGACGCGGAAAAGAACGCCGACAATGCCGACAAGAGCGCCGACAAGGACACCGCTTCGAACAGCGCGAACACGAACTCGGAGTCAAACGCGAACACCGGCTCCCAGAACAGCTCCGGCACTTCCAACGCCAGCTCGAACAGCTCGAGCTCCAATTCGAACAGCTCAACCAACCCCGTGCCCAGCAGAGGCGGCACCTCGCCCGTGAAATAGGGATGCCCCTTTTTTCGACCGTCTGCCCGTTTTTCACCGTGAAAACATGAAGGTATCGCAGCCGTCCATGCGCCTTACCATGTGTTTCACCATGCGCAACCACCCCTTTCACCATGAGAAACCGCGCCCCCGCACAACGTGCGGAAAAAAGTTTGGATACGCCCGGGCGCGTGGCGTTTGACAGCCCTGAACATGGGGCGTAATGTAGCCCCTCGCGTGTCCGCACTTTGGGCGCGCTTTGCCTTTGCGTGCCCATGTATGGGGCCGGGCTTTCCAAGGACGCACGCCGCATGTACCCCGACGCGATGTGCTTTGATGCGCCTCGGCGGCGCGACCCGCGAGATGCGCCTTTGGAGAACCCGCCAGCGTGAAGGCGGCATTTTGCAAGAGGTAGTCAAGCGATAGGAGAATGAATTGCCTACCATCAACCAGCTGGTGCGCAAGGGGCGCGCCAAGGCGGCCGACAAGAGCAAGTCGCCCGCACTGAAGGGCAGCCCGCAAAAGCGCGGCGTCTGCACCCGCGTCTACACCGCGACGCCGAAAAAGCCGAACTCCGCCATGCGCAAGGTCGCCCGTGTGCGCCTCGTCAACGGCATGGAGGTCACGGCCTACATCCCCGGCATCGGTCACAACCTGCAGGAGCACTCCATGGTGCTCATCCGCGGCGGCCGTGTGAAGGACCTCCCCGGTGTCCGCTACAAGATCATCCGCGGCGCGCTCGATACGGCAGCGGTTTCCGACCGCATGCAAAGCCGCAGCCGCTACGGCGCCAAGAAGCCGAAGAAATAGGGAGGGTGATCAGATACCATGCCACGTCGTAACGCAGCTGTCCGCCGCGAGATTGCGCCGGACGTCGTCTACAACAACCGCCTCGTCACGCAGCTGATCAACAAGATCTTGCTGAGCGGCAAGAGGTCCAAGGCCGAGGGCATCGTCTACGGCGCCTTCGACATCATCGAGGCCAAGACCGGCGAGGACCCGCTGTCCGTCTTCAAGAAGGCTGTTGAAAACGTCAGCCCCAAGCTGGAGGTCAAGCCCCGCCGCGTCGGCGGCGCGACCTACCAGGTCCCCACCGAGGTGAACTCCCGCCGCTCCACTACGCTGGCCATCCGCTGGATCGTCGGCTACTCGCGCGATCGCAGGGAGCGCAGCATGGCCGAGCGCCTCGCCGCCGAGATCATGGATGCCGCCAACGGCACCGGTGCCTCGGTGAAAAAGCGCGAGGACGTCTACAAGATGGCCGAGTCCAACCGTGCGTTCTCGCACTACCGTTTCTAGGAGGGGTGGACAATGGCTAAGAAAACCCCGCTGAAGGACACGCGCAACATCGGCATCATGGCCCACATCGACGCGGGCAAGACGACCACGACCGAGCGCATCCTCTACTACACCGGCAAGACCCACAAGATCGGCGAGGTCCACGATGGCGCCGCCACCATGGACTGGATGGAGCAGGAGCAAGAGCGCGGCGTGACCATCACGTCGGCGGCCACGACCTGCTACTGGGAAAAAGAGGGCGGCACCTACCGCATCCAAATCATCGACACCCCGGGCCACGTGGACTTCACCTCCGAGGTCGAGCGTTCCTTGCGCGTGCTCGACGGCGCGGTGGCCGTGTTCGACGCGGTCGCCGGCGTGCAGCCCCAGTCCGAGACCGTGTGGCGCCAGGCCATGCGCTATAGCGTGCCCTGCATCGCCTTCATCAACAAGTACGACCGCGTGGGCGCAGACTTCTTCCACGCCATCGACACCATGAAGGAGCGCCTGGGCGCTAATGCCGTCGCGGCGCAGATTCCCATGGGCGCCGAGGACGGCTTTTGGGGCGTCATCGACCTGGTCACGAACACGGCTTGGGACTTCAAGGCCGACGACAAGGGCATGACCTATCCCGAGGCCATGGACGCCATCCCCGACGAGTTCGTCGAGCAGGCGGCCAAGTACCGCTCCGAGCTGCTCGAGGCCGCCGCCGATTTCGACGACGACCTGATGGAAAAAATCCTCATGGACGAGGAGCCCGAGGTGGCGCAGGTGAAGGCCGCGCTGCGCCGCGGCGTCATCGCCAACGCGCTCAACTTGGTCTTCGTGGGCTCGGCCTACAAGAACAAGGGCGTGCAGGAGCTGCTCGACGCCGTCGTCGACTACCTGCCCAGCCCGCTCGACATCCCGCCGGTGCAGGGCACGAACCCCGACACCGACGCCTCCGAGGAGCGCAAGGCCGACAAGAGCGAGCCGTTCTCGTCGCTGGCCTTCAAGATCATGACCGACCCCTTCGTCGGCAAGCTCACCTACATCCGCGTCTACTCCGGCCATCTCGATTCAGGCTCGTATGCCCTGAACGCCTGCAACGGCAAAAAGGAGCGCATCGGGCGCCTGCTCGAGATGAACGCGGCGGAAAAGATTGACGTGGACGGCTGCGACGCGGGCGACATCGTCGCCGTCGTCGGCTTGAAGAACACGACCACGGGCGAGACCCTGTGCGACGAGGACCATCCGGTCATCTTGGAGTCCATCGAGTTCGCCGACCCCGTGATCGACGTGGCCGTCGAGCCCAAGACCAAAGCCGAGCAGGACAAGATGAGCGTCGGCCTGCAAAAGCTCGCCGAGGAAGACCCGACCTTCCAGGTTCACACCGACGAAGAAACCGGCCAGACCATCATCGCTGGCATGGGTGAGCTGCACCTCGAGATCATCATCGACCGCCTGCGCCGCGAGTTCAAGGTGGACTGCAACGTGGGCAAGCCGCGCGTGGCCTACCGCGAGAAGCCGGGCCACGAGTCCCTGAACGTGCAGGGCAAGTTCGTGCGCCAGTCCGGCGGCCGCGGCCAGTACGGCGACGCCATCATCAACATGTACCCGGGCGAGCCGGGCACCGGTTTCACCTTCGAGAACCAGATCGTCGGCGGCGCCATCCCCAAGGAGTACATCCCCAGCGTGGAAAAGGGCATCGCCGAGGCGCTCAACACGGGCGTCGTCGCGGGGTATCCCGTCCTCGACGTGCGCGTCGAGCTGGTGGACGGCTCCTACCACGACGTCGACTCCTCCGAGGCGGCGTTTAAGGTGGCGGGCTCGATGGCCATCAAGAAGGCTCTGCAGAAGTCCGACCCGATTTTGCTCGAGCCGGTCATGGACGTCGAGGTCGAGACGCCGCAGGAGTACATGGGCGACGTCATGGGCAACCTGAACTCGCGTCGCGGCCAAATCCAAGGCCAGGAAGACCGCGGCAACGCGACCGCGATCCAGGCCAAGGTGCCGCTGTCCGAGATGTTCGGCTACGCCACCGACCTGCGCTCCACGACGCAGGGCCGCGCGTCGTACACGATGCAGTTCGGCTCCTACGAGCCGGTGCCCAAAAACGTGGCCACCGAGATCATCAGCAAGGCAGGCGGCAACGCCGAGTAGGCGTGACGCGAAGACGTAAAGGATTGATACGAAATGGCAAATGAGAAAATTCGCATCCGCCTGAAGGGCTACGACCACGAGATCGTCGACCAGTCGACGAAGCTGATCGTGGACACGGCCACGAGCACGGGTGCAAAGATCTGCGGGCCGATCCCGCTACCGACCGAGCGCAATATGTACACGGTCATCCGCTCGCCGCACGTGAACAAGGACTCGCGCGAGCAGTTCGAGATGCGCACGCACAAGCGCCTGATCGACATCTTGGACCCGACCGCCAACACGGTCGACTCCTTGATGCGCCTCGACTTGCCGGCAGGCGTCGACATCGAGATCAAGCTCTAGGCTAGAAGAGCTGCGGCGCGTATACGTCGGCGGCATGTGGCGGCGCGGGGTTGTTTTTCGCCCGTTTCGCTGCTGTGCCGCCCGCCCGCGAGAGCCGCCACGCGCTTTCATCCGGCGCCAAAGAGGGTGAACACGAAGGCCCGCAGGCATATCGCCCGCGGGCCTTTTCACGT
>CAVECB010000037.1:0-12920 GCA_963614215.1 Ruthenibacterium lactatiformans | reverse complement strand
CCGCAAGTCCAATAAGCAAGGCATGGTGGTCTAGGGGTATGTGCCGCGTCCCCACTTTTTGGGGCGCGGAGCGCTGCTAGTTGGTGAAACAGGTCAACATGTTGACCTGTTTCACTGTTTAAACTATCCTCCCATCAAGTGTTCGCGTATTTGAAGGGGGGGCATCATGGTGGCCATTGCGGAAAAGCAGGTGAGTGCCTCATGGGCGAAAGCCCATTTCAGTGAGATGCTCGACGAGGTGGGGACGGGTCTCGTCGCATATCGTATCACCCGCTACAACAAGGTTGCCGCCACGCTTACCTCGCCCACATCTCAGGCGAAGAGCGGTGCGCGTTTGATGGGGATTTTTTCGGACTTGGCTTCTGTTGCAGATCCCGAGCAGGAAAAGATGGCATGGGAGCAAGCGGCGGTGAGAAAACATGCAGACCTTGCTTGACGCGAACGCGGTCTGCCGCTATCTCATTCACGATATTCCCGAGCAGGCGGCTTGTGCCGTCGAGCTGATAGATGCAGGCGATGCCGAGCTAACCATTGAGGTCCTTGCTGAGTGCATCTATGTCCTCACAGGTTTCTACGGCAAGCCACGCGCTGATGTCGCCCGCGTCCTCGGCGCCCTTTTGGACGAGGTGTGGTGCGAGCGGGAGAAAGTCGCTCGTGAGGCTCTTGTGTTGTATGGCGCTAAGAAACTAGATTTCGTCGACTGCGTCTTGCTTGCGGAATCTATCGTCAACAAGCGCGCGATTCTCACGTTCGACAAGAAGCTACTCCGCGCCATGAAGGGCACGTCTTGAGGGCTGCGAATAGGTGTTCCGACGCTTTACGCTGCGAGTTCAATCGCGCGTTCGGGTGTGATGCAGAATTCGGGCATCGCTGCGAGCATGCGCTTGTCGTTGGTGACGACGTAGCTCGCTTTCACGCTTTGCGCCGCCGCGACGATCAAATTGTCCTCGAAATCGGGAAAGCTACGGCGCATCATGCGTGCAAGCTCGCATTCGCCAAGCGCTTGGGGAGCCGCTGCGGCGTGTTCCATCATGAAGCCCACACATGACCAAGCGGCGGGCAGATAGCTTTCGCTTCCATTGACATCGTCGCTGCGCAAGCGCAGACGACGCGGGATGATGAAAAAGACGTCTTTTGCACTGGTGGGCGCATATGCAAGGGTAAAGCGCCCCTCAAATCCAAGTGCGACGATGCGCTCGATCGCCCCAACGCTTGGTCCTTCGCGCAAAAAATAGTCGAGCCAGACATTTGTGTCGAGCAAGAGAGTATCGATGCGTCCTATCGGCATGAGGCCTTAAGCTCCGCAATCATTTCGTCGGCAAGCCAATCTTCGCGTTCGCTTTGCGCCATCGCCTTCCATTTTTCATCGGGATGTTCCACGAACCCGCATTCCCGTTTTGCGACTTCGAGTGCAAGTCCCGCCGCCGGCACCATTGTCTTCTCGCGGAGGGCGCCTCGCTTGTCGAGAATCGCGGGTAGTTGTTGGTTGGCGGCCATGAAATGCCAAAGCCCCCGCACTGCCTCGCTGGGGCTGATGCCGTGACGAGCCAAAACGGCATCGCCGCTTTGCTTGAGCGATTGATCTAGCCGAACGTTGAGCTGTGCCGTCGATGCCATTGCTTTCACCACTTTCTTGCTAGCAGTATAGCAACACTATTGGTGAGTTGTTTAAAATTTGCCATTTTGCAGACTGCCTGAAAGGGACATGCGACATGCGAGAAGGGGCTTTGCCGGTGCAGGACGATTCGGTGCCAACGTCGGTCGATGCGTATGCGAGGCCCATCGATGAAGAGTGGTGAGTTAGAAGCGATTGCGGCTTTGAAAGCGGTCGCGGCCCCGGAGGCGGACATGTCGTCTCCGGGGCCGCTTGTTGCACGGACGCTTTTTTGCGCCCGCCTTGAATGAGGACACGCTGTTCAGCGCTGCTTGTCTAATCCCGTTTTCACTTGCAGGGACTGACGCTCTGCAAACGACGCTATAGGCAAGATGACGTCGGCGCAGCATTAAAAGCACCGGATGCGTCCGGTGCGCAGGGATGAAACGTGCTGTGCTGAAATGCCCTTTCGCAGGCTAGCCGACGTCGACCGGCCAGAAGTGGTAGCCGAAGGAGTCGGCTTGCAGTACGTCGAACTCGTAGCCGTTGGCCTTGAACCACTCGATCATGCGCGGCAGGGCCTCGACGGTGGTGCCCTTGGCCTCGGTGTCGTGCATGAGTACGCAGCTTGAGTTGTTGTCGGAGGCATCTGTTGTGACGTTGTTGTATATCTCGTCGGCCGAAAGCCCCTGCGGCGAGGCATCCCCGCTTGACGTGTTCCAGTCGAAGTAGTGGTAGCCCTTTTCGCCTGCTTCGGTGCATAGCTGCTGGTAGAGGCTGCGGTTGTAGTCGTTCACGCTGCCGCCGGGAAAGCGTATGAGCGTCGGTTTGGACCCGGTTTCTGCAGCCACGGCATCGCCGATTTTCTCGATGGAGTTCCAAAAGGCCGCATCCGAGGCATAGACCGTGCCGTAGTCGTGATCCCAGGTGTGCAGGCCGATTTGGTGGCCGGCCGCCCATATGTCTTTCACGTAGTCGAGGTGCCCGCTCGTGCCGATGACAAACCACGTGGCCTTCACGTCGTACTTCTCGAGTATCTCCAGTATTTTGTGAGTGTTTTCCGACGGGCCATCATCAAAGGTCAGATAGCACACCTTGCGGCCTGGCTTGGTGCGGTTGTCGCTGGTGGAAGTGGCCGTGCGCTTGTCCTCGCCGCTTGCATTCGTGTTCGTGGCCGCCGCGTTTTGCCCCGCGTTCGCGCCGTTTTCGCCCTCGTTTCCCGCGCTGTTTTGAACGTCGCTTGTTTGCGTCTGCGTGCCCGCGCCGCTTTGCATGCCGCCGCCCGAGCCGGAGCCCATGGCAAACGCGATGCATATGCTGACCGCGAGAAACGCGAACAAGACGACGATGAGCACGACCAGGATGCGCCGCAGACCCTTGTTCGCCGCTTTTTGTTCCTCGAGCCGCACGTCGTGGTAGCTCGTCGTGTAGCGGTAGCTTTGCTGTTTTTCGTCTTTGCGTTTGCCTGCCATGGCGCTTTGCGCACTCCCTCTTCCAACATGGCGCGGACAGCCGAAGGCCGCATGTCCCTCGTCGTCCACGTTGCCCGCGCGTCTTGCGTCCGCACCGCATCGCCCGCGTCTCTTGTCGGCGGGCCTCGCGCGGTTTTGCCGAGCGCCTATTCTAGCCCCGTTTCCTCCGGCAAGCCGAGCACTATGTTCATGTTTTGCACCGCCGCGCCCGACGCCCCCTTGCCCAGGTTGTCGAGCAAGGCGACAAGACAGCTGCGCTCCGCGTTCCCGCTTACCTCGATGCGCAGGCGGTTTGTGCCCGCCAGCTCGCCGGCATACAGCGTGGGTGGCTCGTCGGTGAAAGGCGCGACCTCTATAAAGCGCGCGTCTTCGTAGTGCCGCGCCAGGGCCTCGTGCAGGTCGCGGGCATGGGGCGCACCCGGCAGCAGGCGGTTGTGCAAGGTGATGCTCACCGCCATCCCGGCGAAGTAGTCGTCGATCACGGGCAGGAAGGCGGGCGCGTGCGCAAGGCCGCACACTTGCTGCATCTCCGGCAGGTGCTTGTGGGCAAGGCCGCGCGCGTAAATGCCCGGACACGACAGCTCCTCGCTGCGCCCCGGCTCTTCGTAGGCGGCGATCGTCTTTTTGCCGCCGCCGGAATATCCCGTGAGCGAGCAGCAGGAGAGGGGGTAGTCGGCCGGCAGCAGTCCGCAGGCCACAAGCGGCGCGACGCAGGCGATAAAGCCCGTCGCGTGGCACCCAGGGTTGGCGATGCGCGACGCGGCGGCGATGCGCGCACGTTGCCCTTCCCCAAGCTCGGGAAAGCCGTAGACCCACCCCGGCGAGGTGCGGTGCGCCGTCGAGGCGTCGATGATGCGGGTGTCGGTGCCTTTTGCCAGCTGCACGGCCTCGCGCGCGGCTTCGTCGGGCAGGCACAAAAAGACGAGGTCGGCGGCTGCAATCAGTTCGCGACGCAGCACTGCGTCGTGGCGCTTATCCTCGTCGATGCGCAGCAGCTCCAGATCGTCGCGCGCCTCGATGCGCTCCACTATCTGCAGGCCGGTCGTTCCGCTTTGGCCGTCTATGTAGATTTTCGGCTTGCCCATGCGCATCCTTTCCGTGCCCGCGCGCCTGTTTTCCGTTTTGTGAGCCGCATGCGCGCCCGTTTTCTCGTTTCGCGAACCGCATCCGCACTCGTTTTTCAGCCCGCGAAAGCGGCAGGCCACGAGTATACGGCGTATCGCTTCGCTAGAATGGGGCGATATCGCAAGACGCACGTTCGATGGGAGGCGCAAGACCTATGGGCACGGCGCACGACACGGTGGTGAAGACGACGGCAGGCGCGACGGCGGCAGACGCGACGGCGGCAGGCGCGGCGGCCATGCGCGCGCAGGCGTCTTCGAATTGCATGGTGAAGGGGAGTGCGGCGCCTTTCGAAGGGCCGGCAGAGCTGTTCTTGTCGGACATACACGGCGAATACGAGCAGGCCTCGCATATCGTGGACAGCGTCGGCGCCTGCCCCGGCGGGCTGGGCGCCCTGCACTTCGTGGGTGACGTCTACGACCGAGGGTCTGCGCCCGATGCGGTCATGGACATGCTCGCCACCACGCCGGATGCCGACATCCAATGGGGCAACCACGACATCGTGTGGATGGGCGCGGCGGCAGGCCAGCCGGGCTGCATCGCGCATGTGGTGCGCATATGTGCGCGCTATGGCAACCTCTCGGTGCTCGAAGACGTCTACGGCATCGACCTGTCCGCTCTCTCGAAGTTCGCCGCCAGCGCCTACGCCGACGACCCTTGCGCGGCCTTTGGGCTGAAGGGCTCGCCGGCGCTTTCTGAAGCCGAGCAGACGCGTCACGTGAAAATCCAAAAGGCTATGGCCATCATCCAGTTCAAGGTCGAATCCGCCCTGATTGCGCGCAATCCCTCCTTCGGCCTGCAAGAGCGCGACCTGCTCGGGCGCGTCGATTTTGAGAGCGGTACGGTAGAGGTCGACGGCCAGGTCCACGAGCTGCTCGACCCTCTCTTTCCCACGGTGGACGCAAGCGACCCCTGCCGCCTGAGCGCCGCCGAGCAAGAAGTGCTCGACGCGCTGCAAGCCGCTTTCACCGGCTGCGAAAAGCTCCAACGCCATATCCGCGTCTTCCTCGACCGCGGCAGCCTCTACAAGATTTGCGGCGATTTGCTGCTCTTTCATGCCTGCGTGCCGCTTTGTGCCGACGGACGTCTGCAGGAAGTCGAGCTGTTCGGACAGCGCTACAAAGGCCGTGCGCTCTTCGACGCCGTGGACGCGCAGGTGCGCGCCGCCTTCACCGCAAGCGATTTTGACGAGCGCCGCCGCGGCCTCGACATGCTGTGGTACCTGTGGCTGGGACCGGGCTCGCCGCTGTTCGCCAAATCCAAGATGGCCACGTTCGAGCTGTACTACGTGGCCGACAAGGCCGCGCGCAAGGAGGAGAAAAACCCCTTCTATACCCTGTGCGACGACGTGGAGGTGCTCGCGCGCATCTTCAAGGACTTCGGCATGGACGCGCACCGCTCGCGCATCGTGTGCGGGCACGTGCCGGTGAAGGTGAAAAGCGGCGAGGATCCCATCAGGTGCGGCGGGCGCTTCATCTGCATCGACGGCGGCATGTCCAAGCCCTACCGCTCCAAGACGGGCGTCGCGGGACTTTCGCTGGTAAAAGACGCGCATGGGCAGCTTTTCCTCGCGGCGCACGGCATGGGAGCTGCAGGCGACGAGGAGGCAGGCGAGCTTTCCGGCGGCCTGTGGGAGCAGCTGCGCGAACTGCCTTCTTTAAATTCCTAGCAAAATACTAGGAATTTACTTGACACAGCGCGGCACAGGGCAAATAATGCGCGGCATGCTTTCGGCGAAGAGAGGCCGAAGGGCGCATGCGGCACTCGACTCGGCCCGCGTGCGCGACGCCACACACAAAGGAAGGGTGAAAAACATGGCAGTGAAAGCGCTCATGCGCATCGACGAGCTGATCGGCAACACGCCGCTCGTGAAACTCGAGGTGGGGGGCAAGGCAGACGTCTACGGCAAGCTGGAGTACACGAACCCCGGCGGCTCGGTGAAAGACCGCATCGCAAAGGCCATCATCGACGACGGGCTGGAGAAGGGTGCGATCGACTCCGACACCGTCATCATCGAGTCCACCTCGGGCAACACCGGCGTCGGGCTGGCCATGATCGGTGCGGCCTACGGCCTGAAGACCATCATCTTCATGCCCAACACCATGTCTGTCGAGCGTCGCAAGCTCATCCAGGCCTACGGCGCCGAGCTGCGCCTCGTGGACGGCGGCGTGCCCCTGGCAAACGAGGAGGCCGCCAAGCTGCTCGCGGCCACGCCCAACAGCTTCGCGCCCGGCCAATTCACAAACGAGGTGAACGTCGAGGCTCACTACAAGACGACCGGCCCGGAGATTTGGCGCGACACGGACGGCGAGGTCGCGGCCTTCGTGGCAGGCGTCGGCACGGGCGGCACCTTGACGGGCGTGGGCAAGTACCTGCGCGAGCAAGACCCGGATGTGAAGCTTTTTGCCATCGAGCCCGACGAGTCGCGCATACTGGAAGGCGGCGAGAACGCCCCGCATAAAATTCAGGGCATCATGCCGGGCTTCATCCCCGACATCCTCGACCAAGACCTCTACGACGAGATTGTGCACATCTCCTCGGCAGACGCCATGGAGCGCCAGAAGCGCCTCGCGCGCGAGCAGGGCATCTTCGTCGGCATCTCGGCCGGTGCCGCCGCCGAGGCCGCCGCGCGCTTGAGCGAGCGCGACGAGTTTGCGGGCAAGAACATCGTGGCCGTGCTGCCCGATACCGGCGAGCGCTACCTTTCCATGCTCGACTTCGGCGACTAGGGTCTGCATGTCGGTTGCGGCGGCAGGCAGCAAGGAGATGGGTGTCGAGGCGGGCGCCGCCCCCTACCTTGCCCGCGACGAGCGCGGGCTTTTCCTCACGGACGGCACGCTTTGCCTGCGTGCCGACTTCTCCTCGCTTGCCCGCCGCGCCGCGCCGCATGCCGTGTCTCGCGAACTTGTGGTGCGCGCGTCGAAGCTAAAAAACGCATCCGCGCCACTGACGGTGCTCGACGCGACGGCAGGCCTGGGCGAAGACGCCTTTCTTTTGGCCTCGGCCGGCTTTACGGTAGACCTCTACGAGCGTGACTCCACAATCGCCGCGCTGCTGTCCGATGCGCTCGCACGGGCGCTTGTCGACCCCGCCTCGCGCGAAGCCGCCTCGCGTATGCGCCTGCACGAGCAAGACAGCATCCCCGCGCTGGCCACCCTGCCCGCGCCGCCAGACGTCGTCTTGCTCGACCCGATGTTTCCCGCGCGGGAAAAAAGCGCCGCGGTGAAAAAGAAATTCCAGCTCTTGCAACGTTTGGAGCGCCCCTGCGACGACGAGGGGGCGCTGCTTTGCGCCGCGCGTGCCGCCCACCCGAGAAAGGTCGTGGTGAAGCGTCCGGCCAAAGGCGCACCCCTTGCCGGCGAGAAACCCGACTATTCCATATCTGGCAAGGCCATACGCTACGACTGCTACGTGTGCGCCTGAGCACTCGCGTGCGCTACCTCGGCAAAAGCGGGTTCAGCAGCGGGTCTTTTTTGTCCTCGTAGAGCACCTTCACCACGCCCTCGTCGAGGTCGTCGGCCTTCACCGTCGTGCTGTAGACCATGGCATGCGACAGGCATGCGTCGTGGCACAGCCGGCAGCCGACGCATTTCGCGGGCTGGAAGATGAGCGTGCCCTGCTTTTCATCGTCTTGGGCAAAACGCAGCGCGCGCGTGATGCAGTTTTGGGCGCACATCCCGCAATAGCGGCAGCGCGACTCGTCGATGGACAGGTCGGCCCAAAAACGGCTGTCCACGTGCATGCCGCGCGGGCGCGTCCCGATGCGGTCGAGCATTTTCAGCAGCCGCGCCGAGCGATAGGTGCCCACGTCGAAGCGCTCCTCCATGCGCACGAGCACGCGCTCGCCGCTCTTTTTTTTCGGCGCCTGGCCGGCGTATTTGTCCACTTCCTCGCCCACGACCTGGGTGATGAAGCCTGCGATCTGGTTGCCTGCGTCTTTAAACGCGTCGCGGCGCCCCACCTGGCCCACGCTGGCCACGCGCTCCTGGTGCTTCACCACGAGTGCCTCGGGGACCTTTTTCGTCAGACGCAAGGTGCCCTCGACGCCCCATAGCTCGAACAGCTCGCGCAGCTCGCCTATCATCTGCTCGAAGCGCGGCGCCGGCCCGTTCAGCTCGCATTCCCCGCAGCCTAGTCGCATGAGGGTTGCGGCCTTCACCCCGTAGGCGAAAAGGCCCGCGAGCAGGTATTCGTCGAGGTAGTCCAGGCACGGCAGCACGACCACGCGGCTCGTGTCGATGCTGGTCGAAGCCGCGTCGCGCGCGCACATGAACAAGGCGTTGCCCCCGCAGGCGGCCGCCGAGGCCTGCGCGCTCTTCACGATGGAACCCGCATCCGGTGCCGAGCTGAGCATGGTCGAGGTGGGGCACACCGATACGCACGCTCCGCAATCGGTGCACGCGGTGTCGTCTATCTCGATGCGGCCCACCATGCGCTGTATCGCCTCGTGGTGGCATGCGTTTAGGCACGCGCGGCACTTCGAGTTCCAGTTGCGCATATAAAGGCAGCGACGCGGCAGCACTTTGATGGTTGTCTCGGCGAGTTTGTCGCTTACCGCTTCTATCTGGTCGATTTTTGCCATGCGCGAGAGTATAGAGCCTGCGCGCGAACTGCGTGCCCTCTTTTACGCGCGGCACCGCAGGCGAGCGTGCGACGAGGATGCAGGCGGTGTCGTGGGCGGGCGTGCCGACGAGGGTGCAGGCGGTGTCGTGGGCGGGCGTGCCGACAGGGGGGGGTGCGCAAGCGGCACCGCGGGCGAATTCGTTGACGGGCCTGCAGACGTGCCTTGCGTGTAACCTGCCGTTTACATGGACGCGGTACTTTTTCAGGTCGTGTCCCGTGCGGGTCATGGTAGTTTTCTCGCATCGTGCAACAGAAAGGTCCGGCGAGGCAATGTTTGAATCCAACGCGGCAGACCGCGATTACGTGCTGAAAAGCGTCCACGAGCGCAACATCCACTTCATCCGCCTGTGGTTCACCGATGTGCTCGGTCAGATGAAGTCCTTTGCCATCACCCCCAGCGAGCTTGAAGCCGCCTTCGACGAGGGCATGGGCTTTGACGGCGCATCCATCGAGGGCTTTGCGCGCGAGACCGAAAGCGACATGCTGGCCGTGCCCGACGCCTCCACCTTCCAGGTCTTGCCCTGGCGCCCCTCCACCGACGGCGTGGCGCGCATGTTTTGCTCTATCTATCGCCCGGGCGGTGCGCCCTTCGACGGCGACCCGCGCTTTGTTTTGCGCCGCATGTTGAAGAAGGCCGCCGAAGCGGGCTACGAGTTCAACGTAGGGCCTGAGGTCGAGTACTTCTATTTCGAAGACGACAACGCGCCCGTGCCCATCGACCGGGGCGGCTACTTCGACCTCACGCCGCTCGATTCCGGCTCGGACCTGCGCCGCGACACGATACTCACCCTAGAGAAGATGGGTATACCCGTCGAGTATTCGCATCACGAGATAGCCCCGAGCCAGCAAGAAATCGACCTGCGCTTTTCCGATGCGCTATCCATGGCCGACGCGGTGATGACCTATCGCCTTGTGGTGAAAGAGGTGGCCGCGCGCCACGGCGTCTACGCGAGCTTCATGCCCAAGCCGCTTGCCGACGAGCCGGGTTCGGGCATGCACGTGCACCAGTCGCTGTTCGCAGACGGCGAAAACGTCTTCTACGACGCGGCCGACCCGCTGGGCCTAGGCCTGTCCGAGCTGGCCAAGCACTATCTGGCGGGCTTGCTGGCGTATGCGCCCGAGTACACGCTTGTCACCAATCAGTTCGCGAACTCCTACAAGCGCTTCGTGCCCGGATACGAAGCACCCACCTGCGTGAACTGGGGCGGCCACGACCGCAGCGCCCTCGTGCGCGTGCCCAGCTACAAGCCGGGCAAGGCGGCCTCGGCGCGCTTCGAGCTGCGCAGCCCCGATTCTGCCTGCAACCCCTACCTCACCTTCGCCGTGCTGCTGGGCGCCGGGCTGAAGGGCATCGAGGACGGCCTGGAGCTGCCCGCGCAAAACGAGGCGGACATCTCCTCGATGACGGCAGGCGAGCTGAAGGCGGCGGGCTTCGAGCTGCTGCCCCAAGACCTCGGCCAGGCCATCGACGCTTTCGAGGGATCGCAGCTGATGAAAGAAGTGCTCGGTGAGGACATGCACCGCTACATCGTGGCCAACAAGCGCGCCACCTGGGAGGGCTATCGCGCCCAGGTCACCCCCTTCGAGCTCGACCAGCTCTATCCGAGGCTCTAGAGGGTTTTTTAAGGAAGGGGAGAAGCGGACATGGACGGACAACGCAAGCAAGTCGCCCTGGTGCACGGCAGCGAGGCCAGCGCCGCACCGTACGCGGGCGCCGTCGCCGCGCTTGATGCGGGTTTTTCCACGTGCCACGCCGCGGAAATGGAAGCCGTGGCCGCCCAGGTGGACTGTCTCGTGTGCGCGGTGTCTGCGCAGACGCTCGAGAAGGCCACCGTCGCCGTCGAGAAGCTGCTCGACGAGCACCCGGACCTGGCCGCCCTGTTTTCCGTGCCGCGCGATTGCCTGACGCACCTGCGCCTGCCCGCCTCCGGCCGCGCCGACTTCATCGTCTCCCCGCCCGACCCCGACGAGCTGGGTCTGCGCCTGCGTCGCCTGCTGTGGCCTGGTCAGTCCAGCGCGGCAAGCGACCACATCTCCGTCGACGGCATGTCCATCAACCTGTCCACCTACCAGGTGAAGGTGGACGGCGAGCCGGTGGACTTCACCTATCTGGAATACGCGCTGCTCGCCTTCCTCGTCACGCATCCCGGCCACGTGTTTTCCCGCGACGTGCTGCTCTCGCGCGTGTGGGGCTTCGACTACTACGGCGGGTCGCGCACCGTAGACGTGCATGTGCGCCGCGTGCGCGCCAAACTCGGCACCCAGCTTGCCGTTCGACTGGAAACCGTGCGCGGCGTCGGCTATATGTGGAGTATGTAGGCGAAAATCCCCTCGTTGTTTTCGCGCACGGTTGATGCGCGGTTGATGCGCGCGGTTTCGCACGCGGCCGCCCCGCCGCTTTGACGGGGCGCGTGCCTGCACGTATCCGTGCCCGCACGCATCCGCGCATGGTTGCACGCATTGACGCGCCCCGTGGGGCGCATACGGGGTTTCACGAGGAGAAGGGCACAGACGAGATGGCACACGAGCAGCACACGGCGCAAGACGGCGATCGCGAGCATTTCCGCAGCCGGCTGGGCTTCATCATGGTGGCGGCGGGCTGCGCCATCGGCTTGGGCAACGTCTGGCGCTTCCCCTACATCACGGGCGAGTACGGCGGCGCGGCATTCATCGTCTTGTACCTTGTGGCGCTCGTCATCATGGGTCTGCCCGTCATGATCATGGAGTTTGCCGTTGGACGCGCAAGCCAGCGTTCCGTTGCGCGCGCCTTCCACGTGCTGCCCTCGGGCAAAAGCTTCAAGTGGTTTTCTTGGGTGGGCATCATCGGCCAGTTCGTCTTGCTCATGTTCTACACGACGGTGTGCGGCTGGATGATCGCCTACATATTCAAGTTCGCCGGCGGCGCCTTCACCAACGTGGACGCCTCCGTTACCGAGCAGACCTTCGCTGCCATGACGGCCAGCCCCTCCGAGATGGTGGCTTGGATGCTCGTCTCGGTGGCCATCGCCGTCGCTGTGTGCGCAATCGGCCTGCAAAAGGGCGTCGAGCGCGTGACGAAGGTGATGATGCTCGCGCTGTTTGCCATCATGCTCGTACTGGTTGTGCGCGCCGTCACACTGCCGGGCGCAGGCGATGGCCTGTCGTTTTACCTCATGCCCGATTTCTCGCACCTCTTCGCGGGCGACACGCCGGCAGAACAGCTGTCCAGCTTCGGCAACGCGGCATTCGCGGCCATGGGCCAGGCGTTTTTCACCCTGTCGGTCGGCATGGGCTCGATGGAGATATTCGGCAGCCGCATCGGGCGCGAGCGCAGCCTGACGGGCGAGGCCGTGACCACCGTCATCCTCGACACCTGCGTGGCCGTCATGGCCGGCCTCATCATCTTTCCCTGCTGCTTTGCCTATGGCGTGGACCCGACGAGCGGGCCGTCGCTGGTGTTTCAGACCTTGCCCGTCGTGCTGGGGCAGATGCCGCTCGGCACGCTGTGGGGGGCGCTGTTTTTCGTCTTCATGTCTTTTGCCGCGCTGTCCACCGTCATCGCCGTGTTCGAGAGCAACGTCTCGTGGGTGATGGACCGCTGGGAGTGGTCGCGCAAGAAAGGCGTCGTGGTGTGCGGCGGCCTGCTGGCCGTCTTGAGCCTGCCGTGCGCGCTCGGCTTCAACGTGCTGTCTGGTGCCGTGGTGCCGGGCATCGGCGACATCCAAAGCGTCGAGGACTTCATCATCTCCAACAACATCCTGCCGCTGGGCGGGCTTGTCTTCGTCGTCTTTTGCACGCGCAAGCTGGGCTGGGGCTGGGAGAACTTTTTGGCCGAGGCCGACGCCGGGCGCGGGCTGAAATTCCCCGCGTGGGCAAAGCTGTGGTGCGCATGGGGCATCCCGGTCCTCATCGCCATCATCTGGGTGATGGGGTGGGTGCCCATCGTGACGAGCTGGCTGGGCTTGGGATAGGGACGCGCTGGGTGTGCCGCGCCGGTGAAGCTCTATGAGATGGTGAAGTCTCACGCCGACGTTGCCGCCTGCCGGCGCTGCTGCGTTGCGTCGTGCCGAACGCGGATTTTGCTTGCGCGGCCCCGTGTGGGCGGCTAGAATAGGCACCAGCGGCAGCCC
>CAVECB010000036.1:0-15729 GCA_963614215.1 Ruthenibacterium lactatiformans | reverse complement strand
GGCGTTAACGAGCAAGATGGAGGGCACGGCACATGGGGTTCACCCGCGGGAAGGCGCAGCAGGCGCCGCAGGAGCGCGACACGCAAAACGCAGCTTCAGCGACCTGTGCGCAACCAAACCCCGCGGCCAGCGCGCAACAGCCCTCCGTTAAAGACATCGCCCAAGGCGATGCCCAAGACACCCAAGACGCCCAAAACACCCAAAACGCCGCCCCGTCCGGCCAGCAACCGCCCACGCGCCGCGTCGTCCAAAAGCAGCTTTCCACCTTCCGCGAGTTCATGCAGATGATCTTGCCCATCCCGTTCATGCTCATCGCGCTTGGCATGACGATTGGCCTGCCCAATGTCTACCCGGCGGGCTACGAGGAGTCCTACTACCCGCTCTTCCTCGTCGTGTCCATGGTGTGCTACGGCGCCTCGGTCGTCGTGGCCATCTTCGTCCCGCGCCTGCGCAACCTCATCGTGAAGTACTGCTACCTGCTCGCGGCCATCTACGCCATCATCGAGCTCATCGACGTGCTCACACTAAAGACAGGCGTCATGCTCCTGCCTTTCGCGCCCAGTCCCGACCGCGTACTCGAGGCCGTGCCCAGCAACGTCGAGCAGTACCTAAACAACCTCGCCGCCTCGATGGTCCTGCTGGCCGAGGGCATCGTCGCCGGCCTTATCAGCGGCTTTTTGACCGGCCTTCTCATGGGCTGGTCGAAAATCGCCAACTACTGGTTTGCCCCGCTGCTGAAGTTCATAGGACCGGTGCCGTCTGCCGCGTGGCTGCCCATCGCCATCGTGCTCATGCCCACCTCGCATCTGGCCGGCGTCCTGCTCATCGCCGTGGCCATATGGTTTCCTCTCGCACTCATGCTCTCGTCGGCCATACGCACGACCGACAAGCGCAAAATCGAGGCCGCGCGCACCATGGGCGCCAGCGAGCCCTACATACTCTTTCACGTCGCGCTGCCGGCCGCCGTGCCCCAGATTTTTGACGCCCTGTTCATGGGGCTTTCCTCCAGCTTCGGCGCGCTCATCATTTCCGAGCAGCTGGGCGTGAAGGCCGGTCTTGGCTGGTACATCAACTGGGCGCAAGCCTGGGGCGAGTACTACAAGGTGTTTGCCACGGTGGGCGTCTTCATCATCATCTTCTATATACTCATCAGCCTGCTCTTCAAGCTGCGCGACCGCGTGATGAAGTGGCAGAAGTCCGTGGTGAGGTGGTAGGCATGGCAAAGAAACATGCCATAGACGACAAGCCGAGCGCCCCTTTGTTCGAGTCCACGGGCGCGCACACGCTCGTTGCCAGCGACATCACCCAGACCTTCCTCGACGGCGACGCCGAGACCTGGGCCCTCGACAACTTCTCGCTCACGGTCAAAGGCGACGAGATAGTCGGCATCATCGGCCCTTCCGGCTGCGGCAAATCCACTTTCCTGCGCATGGTCGCCGGGCTCGACTTTCCGCTCTCTGGCAGCATCGTCTTCGACGGCCAGGAGGTAAAAGGCCCGGACAGGTCGCGCGCGATGGTCTTCCAAAACGCCAACCTCTTCGAGTGGCTCACCGTCGAGGAAAACATCGCCTTTGGGTTGAAGGCCGTGAAGGAATACGACGAGAAGAGCTACAAGATTCCGCGCCTCATCGAGATGATGGGTCTGGGCGGCTTCGAGGATTCCTACCCGCCGCAGATATCGGGCGGCATGGCCAGCCGTTGCGGCCTGGCGCGCGCCTTCGTGATGAACCCGGCGCTCATGTGCTTCGACGAGCCGCTTTCGGCGCTTGACGCCTTCACCCGCGCGGCGCTGCAAGACGAGATAGTGAAGATGCACGACCTGGCGCACATGGCCATGCTCATTGTCACGCACGACATCGAAGAGGCGGTCTATCTGTGCGACCGCGTCGTCGTCATGTCGGCCAGGCCGGGGCGCCTTGTGGGCGAGCTGGCCATCGACCTGCCGCGTCCGCGCAACCGCGTCGCGCCCGAGTTTGTGGCCCTGCGCACGCAGCTACTCGATTTGCTGCATCACGGAGGGCCGCTCACCGAAGGCGAGGATCGCGACGCTGTGGCGGGCGACGAAGAGGGCCAATCGCAGGAAGGCGCAGGCCAGACGGGCGGACATGCGCCCGATGAAGAGGAGACAACGTCCCCTTCGTCATGAAGGGGCGTCTCGATATGCAAGGGGCAGGTTGCGCGCACATGCGCTGCAGCAGGCCAGGGAGCAAGTTGAAAGGGAAAAGGTGAAGGACATGAAGAAGGTTTCACGGCGCGATTTCGTGAAGGCCTCCGGCGTGGTGGCCGGCGGCGCGATGGCGATGGGGCTTGCGGGCTGCAACTCCAGCTCGAACTCCTCGAGCAGCTCCGATTCGTCGAAAAGCTCGAGCAGCTCTTCTAGCTCGTCTACGAGCAAGGCAATTTTGGGCTACTGGGGCGGCACCTGCGAGATGCCCATCTACGTCGGCTACGAGAAGGGCTTTTTCAAGGAGGCCGGCCTCGACATCGAGATCATGAAGATCACCGAAGATGTCGCGCCCCTCATGGCCAACGGCACGCTGGACTGCTTCGAGCTGACGCCTGATAAGTTCAAGCCGATGGAGCAGGGCCTGGAGTGCGTGATCATCGACTCGCTGCACTACGGCTGCCAGCAAGGCGTCGCCTCGGCGGCCTCCGGCATCAAGACGGCCACCGACCTCGAGGGCAAAAACGTCGCCGCCGAGGTGGGCTCGATCGCACAGATCATGCTCTCCGGCCTCATGGTCGACGGCGGCAAGGACCCCAGCAAGGTGAACTGGGTGAGCTACAAGAACGCCCAGATGGACGGCGCGCTGGCCAGCGGCGAGATCGACGCCTTCGCGGCCTACGATCCTTGGCCGGACATCTCGCTGGACAAGGACTCCACGCGCACGCGCTTTTGGTCGTGGACCTTCGACGACGGCATCAAGGACATCCTGTGCTGCTTCGTCGGCCTGTCGTCCAAGAAGCTCTCCGAGGACCCCGAGGTGGGCAAGAAGCTCTGCGAGGGCTTCAAGAAGTCGGCCGACTGGATTCGCTCCAACGTCTCGGACGCGTGCAGCCTGGCCATCGACAAGGGCTACGTGCCGGTGAACACCGACTCGGGCTTCACCCGCGAGATGATGGAGAAAGAGGTCGAGGCCTACCGCTTCATCTCCGGCGACAAAAACGAGATCGACAAGTCCTTCAAGTACATCTGGGAGTCCATCAACAAGGCCGGCGCCATGGAAAACGCCCCGGCCGACGTCGACTCCTACATCATGGGCGACCTCTACAAGAAGATGGTGAACTACCAGGGCGCGTAAGGCACCTGCCATCTTGCAATGTGCGATGAAGGAGCTTGTCTTTCATAGCTTAGGGATGCGAAAGGTCTCCACGGCCTCTGTCGTGTTGTCCGTAGCGCTTTCCGTGACGGTGTTTTTTGCCCTCGGGATGACCTACGGCGGCGTGCAGGCCGGCGTGGAGACCTCGCTTGCCCGCGGGGGCGCCGACCTCATGGTCGTGCCCTCGTCTGCCGCCGACGAGGTCTCGGACAGCTCGCTTCTGTTCACCGGGGCCCCGGCGGCCATCTACTTTTCCGAGGACATCTACGGCAAGGTTGCGGCCGCCGACGGGGTGGCGCAGGCCACGCGCCAGTTCTACAGCCAGTCGCTGAACCAGCCGTGTTGCTCGGACGACGGCATGACGCGCGTGATAGGCGTGGACTTCTCCACCGACTGGACGGTGCAGCCCTTCACCAGCTACGATTTGTCGGACGGCCTGGCCGACGACGAGATAGTCGTGGGTTCGGGCGCGACGGGCGCGGTGGGGCAGACGACCAAGCTGCTCGGGCGCAGCTTCAAGGTGGTCGCGCGCCTCGATGCGTCCGGCACGGACCTGGATGCCTCCATGCTCCTCAACATCGACGTGGCACGCGAGCTGTCTGCGCAGGCAGAAGGCCTGTCGTATTTGTGGGACCGCTACGGCTCGCCGGATGCGCTGCTGTCTAGCGTGCTCGTGGAGGTCGAAGACGGCGCCGACATTGCGCGCCTGACCACCTCGATCGAAAACGCCGGCGACGTGAAGGTCATACGCCGCGCAAACGTCGTGGAAAACTCGCAAGAGCAGCTGCAGGCGGTGTTTTCCGTGCTGTTGGCCGCGGGCGTGGCCATGCTCGTCGTCACGCTCGTGCAGCTTTTCGCGCGCTTCTACTCATGCGTGTGGGACCGCAAAAGCGAGTTGTCGCTGTATAGAGCGGTGGGCGCGTCGGTGCGCCAGGTGCGCCGGCTCATAGCAGGCGAGGTCGCGCTCATCACGGGCGCCGGGCTTGTGCTCGGGTTCGTGCTGGGCGCAGGGGTCTATTCTTGGCTCGTCTCGCTTTTGGGGCAAAGCGCCTCGTTTCCCTTCATCGCGCTAGGGCCTGCCGCCGTGGCCGCGCTCGTGGCGGGACTTGTCGTGCTGTTTGCTGTGCTCGCGCTGGCCTCGATTGCCGCGCCGCTGCGCCAGATTGCGCGCCTGGACCCCTCGCTTGCCATGCAGCAAGGCGACATAGGGTAGGGGGTGAAGTGGTGGACGCTTCAGCGAAAACAGATTGCCCACCTACAGGCCGTTCGGTCGCGGATTGCCCGGCCATACGCGCCGAGGGGTTGTGCAAGGCCTACGACGGCGTGGAGGTCATATCAAAGACCAGCTTCACCGTCGAGCCGGGCACGAGTGCTGCGTTTGTCTCGCCGTCGGGCTCCGGTAAATCCACACTGCTGTCCATGCTCGGCCTCATACTCACGCCCACATCCGGCGACGTCGTGGTGGGGGAGCAGGGCACGCGCGACCTGTCCGATGCGGCCCGCTCTGCCCTGCGGGGGCGCACGGTCGGCTTTGTCTTTCAGCACACGCAGCTCATAGGCTCGCTGCGCGCGTGGGAAAACGTCACGGTGCCCGCGCGTTTTGTGGACGGCGGCCGTGTCGCGGACGGCGAGGCTCGCGCCCGCGAGCTGCTGGAGCGCTTCGGGCTGGCCGAGCGCGCCGAGCACTACCCCTACCAGCTGTCCATCGGCCAGAAGCGCCGCGTGGCCTGCGCGCGTGCCCTTATGCTAGCGCCGCCCGTGCTCATCGCCGACGAGCCTACCAACGACCTGGACGCGGACTCGGCTGACAGCGTGACCCGCGCGCTGTTCGAGCATGTGGAGCGTGGCGGCATCCTGCTTTTTGCCACGCACGACGCCGCACTGTCGGCCAAGGCCGACCGTGTGTTCCATCTGCGCGACGGGTGTTTCGCGTAAGCGAAAAAGGGTCGCTTTTGTGCAATGATGGGGGCACGGGCGCCCGCCCGCACGTTGGGGCGTAGCGTTGAGGGAGTGGTGCCGCGCCCATGCGGTGCCGAACGGGAAAACCGATGCTAAGGAGTCTTTTCACATGGACAACAAAAAAGCGCGCTTCATAGTCAACACCATCGCCTTGGTGCTCATCCTCGCCGCGGCCATCGCCTCGGTGGTGATGGGTGGCTGCACGGAGCAGATCGAGTGCGTCAGTGGGTCGGTGCCCATGAAGTGCCATTGGACCTTCATCGCCGTGCCCTTCGTCCTGGCCCCGGGTCTTGGTGCCCTGCTGTGCTACTACGGCGTCAAAGACCGCATCGGGCGCCAGGCCTGCTCGCTCATCGCCGTCTTGGCCGCATGCTCGGCCACCTGCCTCATCGGTTTCGGCATCGGCACCTGCACGGGCGAGGGCATGCACTGCCGGACCACGGGCAACGTCGTGCAGTTCCTCTGCCTTCTGGTCACGACCCTCTCGCTCGTCATGTCCTTCGTGGATCGCGACCGCAAGGACAAGCCCAAGCGCAAGATCTAGAGCCGCAAAAATTCGAGGCCGCGCCTCTTAAGCGCCGCGTTTTTTCGCGGACAAAGCGCGGCCTTGCAGCGCGCTATTTGCCCCAGACCTCCTCGGCGATCTCGCGCACAAGGGCCACTTTCGCCCACTGTTCTTCCTCGGAGAGCTTGTTGCCAATCTCGCAGCTAGCAAACCCACATTGCGGCGAGAGGTGCAGGTTTTCGAGCGGCACGTACTTTTCTGCCTCGTGGATGCGCGCGACGATGGCCGCTTTGTCCTCCAACTCGGGGCGCTTCGTGGTGACCAGCCCCAAGACCACCTTCTTGCTCGGCGCAAGCTTTGCAAGTGGCTCGAAGCCGCCGGAGCGTTCATCGTCGAACTCCAGATAGAACGCGTCGGCGTCCTCGGTGCTGAACAGGGGGTCGGCCACGGCGTCGTAGGCGCCCGACGAAAAGAACGTGGAGTGGTAGTTGCCGCGGCACACGTGCGTGTTGATGACGAGGTCGCCGCCCGGCTTCGAGGCGATGACGCGGTTGTTGATGGATACGAGCAGCTCCATGTAGGCGCGCAGCTCCTTCTCGCTTGAAAGCCCGGTCAGCTGGCGGGCCATCTCGGGGTTCACGAAGCCGCCCCAGGTGCAGTCGTCAAACTGCAGGTTGCGCCCTCCGGCGGCGTAGAAATCGGCCACGAACTTCGCGTAGGCCGCCACCACGTCGTCGGCAAATGCCTCAACGTCGGCGTAGTGCGACAGCGTGGTGTCTAGCTGCTCTGCTCCGGTGAAGCAGGCGTAGAACTGGCCGGGGGCGGGGATGGTCAGCTTGGCGACCGTGTTCTCGTCTTCTAGGGCCTTCACAAAGTGAAAATGCTCGATGAACGGGTGGTTTTTGACGGCGAGCTTGCCCTCGATGGCCACCTCGTCGATGGCTGCGGCCTCGCCGGAAAACGTGGTGTTGCCCGCGTCCGATTTCACGCGCGCCACGCCGTCGATGTTCCACATGAAGTCGAGGTGCCAGGTGAGGCGGCGGAACTCGCCGTCGGTGATCACGTGCAGGCCGGCGGCCTTTTCCTTGGCGACGAGATCGAGAATGGCCTCGTCTTCGACGGCTTTTAGTGCCTCGGCGGACAGTTCGCCGCGCTCGAATGCGGCGCGGGCCTGGCGCAGGTGTGCCGGGCGCAAAAAGCTGCCGACCACGTCGTAGCGCTGGGGTGCGTGCAAGGTGCTCATGTGCGGTATCTCCTTTTGGTCGGGTGCGGTTTTCGGCAAGTCTAATGGAGAAGCAAAGGCGCGTAAATGCGCGAACGCGCCCCGCCGCCTTTCGAGTTGCGCGCTTTGCCCCAGCCGTTCAGTTGTCTACAAATCGTAGACAACTGAACAAAACGCGCATATCAGGCGTCCTAGAAGGAAGAAAAGACAGGATGCAGGAAGCGGGTGGCGATGCGCTAGACGAGCAAGACGCAGGGCTCGTATGGGCTGCTTCGGGCAAGTCCTGGTGCAAGCGGCGCGTGCGCATGTGCGTGTTTTTGTGTCCGCTCCATGTGGCACACTTGCGCCAAGGGAAAAGACGCGTTTTCGCGCAGACGAAGAGGCGGTCAAGCGAGAAGGGGTGGTTTGTATGGCAGGCGAAGGCGGGGGGCAAAAACGCACGGGCGGCTCCTGTTTCGGCTGCCTGGTTTGGCTCATGTCGTTTGTGGTGCTGTTCTTGTTTTTCTTCGGCATCAAGGCATGCGTGTTCGACAAGCACGCCCAGCCCGAAGGCGCAAACTTCGAGACCGCCTCGTCGAGCACGACGGATTCGTCGAGCGTGCGCTAGGTGGCTAGGGCGGCGGCGACAATGACGTGGGAGGCTGAATCCATGTTTTGCCGCAACCCTTTCAGTTGTCTACAATTTGTCGACAACTGAAAGGAACGCCCATGATCCAAAAGACGTCGATAAGGTTTTTCAACAAGACCGCAGTCAGGGCGGTGTGGGACAGAGACGGTTCCTGTTGGCTGTATTCCGCCACCGATGTTGTCGCGGCGCTTGTGAACAGCTCGAATCCACGCGCCTACTGGAACAAGGCCAAAGCCAGGAATCCCCAGCTTGCCGCGTTTTGCACGCAGATGAAGCTGACGGCCTCCGATGGGAAGCGCTATCTCGCCGATTGCCTTACGCAATCCGGGGTCGATGCCCTGCTCCTTGCACTGCCCGGGAAATACAGGTTGGATTTTTCCGAATGGATAGCGGGGATGTCCTCGCCTTTGGACGAACGCAGCAAAATGCGCGCGTATGAGTTGTGGGACAGCCCGTTGCTTGACGAAGAGTTGGTCGGCACCGTCGAGGGTCTGAGACAGGTTCACGCGTTTCTGTTCGGAGGTCTCTATGATTTTGCAGGAAAGACGCGCACGAAAAACATTTCCAAGGGCGGTTTCCAGTTTGCAAACTGCATGTATCTCGACGAAACCCTTGCTTCCATCGAGGCGATGCCGGACTCGACCGTAGATGAAATCATCGATAAATATGTTGAGATGAACGTGGCGCACCCCTTCATGGAAGGCAACGGACGCGCGACCAGGATATGGCTTGACATGCTTTTGAAAAAACGGATGGGAAAGTGCGTCGATTGGAGCCGCATCGACAAGAGGGAGTATCTGGCGGCAATGGAAAGAAGCGTCGCCGACTCGACGGAAATTCAAGCCCTGCTCATAGACGCGCTTACTGATGATGTCGACAACAGGGAACTGTTCATGAAGGGTATCGACTACTCGTATTACTATGAAGTTGTCGAAGAATGACCCTGCGCTCGGCATGCAAACGGCGGTGTGCCGGAAGTGCCGGGTGCGCATTAGGAGTCGAACACGCCGAGCATGGAGCCGATGTTGTAAAGGACCTCTCGTAAAGGCTCGCAGAGACCTGTGACTGCGGTTGGGGTGTGCAGCATTTGCGCCATTGTATGCAGCTTGCGCGCGTCTTTTCTTGTGACGAGAAATTCTCCGTGCTGCGGAGAGAATTGAATTGGACGAGCAACATACGGAGAAAGGGACGGACATGAACGGGAGCGACGGTTTCAGGATGCAAGCGGCGGGAAATCTGGGCTGCGAGAGCTGTAATGTTGCGGCATGCGAGCATCCGGAGCGCACAGCGCCGCCTTTTTGCCCCGAGCCGGACATATCCGAAGAGATGTGCGCGCACGTGCGCCGTCTCTACGATGAACCGACCAACCGACAGATCATGGAGGCGGCCGCCCGGGTGAGCGCCGGCACGGCGAATTCGACGCGCGTGCAAGACACGATAAAGTTCGCCTCGTACATGGGCGCCTCGCGCATCGGCATCGCGACCTGCACTGCCATGCTGAAAGAGACCGCCGTCCTCGCCCGACTGTTGCGCCGCGCCGGTTTTGAGGTGAAGGCGCTCGGCTGCAAGCTGCAGGAAAACCGCGCGCCAGACCTCGGCATAGACCCCTCGTGCGGCATCGGCGACTGCGTCATCTGCAATCCCATCATGCAGGCGCTCCTGCTCAACGAGGCGGGATGCGACCTGAACATCCTCATGGGGATATGCGTCGGCCACGACGCGCTGTTCGTCAAATACTCGGACGCGCCCGCCGTCACGCTCGTGGCCAAGGACTTCCTCGCGGCAAACAACCCCTGCGCCGTGCTCTACACCGCCGATTCGGTGTACAAGGCCAAATTGGACGCAACCATCGACGAGGTGTCGGGCGCGCGTCCTACAACAAGCTCAACCCACTCGAGAAGGAAATGCTCATCCGCCTGTACCGAAGAAACCCCGGCGCCAGGATGTTGGACTTTTGCGCGGCGAACAATGTGAGCACCTCCGCGTTCAGGAACTGGCTGAAAAGGTACGACGAGGGCGGCCTGTCCGCGCTCTACCGCAGCAAGAAGACCCCGTCGATTCTGCCCGAGGGCGTCGACGAGACGGAGGAGTGCAGTGTGATAGGCTATTTCTTTGAAAAGTTGTGTTTCATGGCGAAAATTTCTATTGAAAAGTTGCCAAAAGCCTTGGAAATTTATATTGAAAAATTCTAAACTTGAGCAAAATTTATATTGAAAAGTCATTGGAAACACCATGCTGCAGAGAAAAATCGAAAATGAGATAGCACAGCATTTCGCATCCGGCGTCAACAGTGCCCTGCTCGTGGACGGCGCGAGGCAGGTGGGCAAGACCTTTATTGTGCGCGCCGTCGGAAAAAGGCTCTTCAAGAACTTCGTCGAGGTCAACATGCTCGAGGATTCCCTGAGCGAGCGCCTCTTCGAGAACGTTCGAACTGTGGAGGACTTCTATCTGCAGCTCAGCCTGCTCGATGGCGAGAAGCTTCATACCAAAGACGACACGCTCGTCTTCCTCGACGAGGTGCAGGCCTACCCACAGCTTTTGACCTTACTCAAGTTCCTAGTCGACGATGGCCGCTTCACCTATATCGCAAGCGGGTCGCAACTCGGCATCGCCCTCTCCCAGACCTCGTCGTTGCCGATGGGCTATGTCAAGAAAATCCGGATGTACCCGCTCGATTTCGAGGAGTTCTGCTGGGCATGCGGCACGGGCGCGGCGGCGCTTCGCGAAGTGCAGGCCAAGCTAGCGCAAGGAGAGTCCCTTCCCGACGCGACGCACAAGAAACTTCTCGACTGCTTCAAGAAATACCTGCTCGTCGGTGGCTTGCCCGCTGCGGTCGCCTTGTACGTGGAGACGAAGAACATGCGCGCCATTCGCGAGCTGCAAAGCGAGATTCACGAGTACTACGGCATCGACGCCTCCAAATACGACGCGCAAAACCGCCTGGTCGTGCGTCGGGTTTACGACATGATCGTCTCGAACATGGAGAACAAGAAGAAGCGGATGGTCGTGAAAGATGTCGAGGGCAAAAAGGGGAAGACCTTCCAGAGCTATCGCGACGAATTCAAGTACCTCGAGGCTGCTGGGGTGGCAAGCGTCGTGCAGGCGGTGTCAAACCCAAGCTTTCCGCTGTCCGAGAGCTGCGGCAAGAATCTGCTCAAGCTCTATCTCAACGACGTCGGGCTTTTGACGGCGCGTTTGTTCGGATCGAATATACGCGCAGTGCTCGACGACGTGAGAAGCATCAACCTCGGCGCGGTGTATGAAACCGCCGTGGCAAACGAGTTGAAAGCGCATGGACACGCCCTTTTCTACTACGATAACCGCAGCAGGGGAGAGGTTGATTTCCTGATTGACGACTTCGATGCGCTTTCCGTGCTGCCCATAGAGGTGAAGTCGGGGCGGGACTACACCGTCCACAGCGCGCTGAGCAATCTCGTGGACAAAGGCGATTACAACGTAAAAAGCGGCGTCGTGCTTTCGAATTCGGGCACGGTCAGGGCGAAAGGTGCGATACGCTACCTGCCGGTTTACTCCGTCATGTTCTTGTGAGCACGACGCCTGCGGACGCGGGGGATTAGTGGCGCTTGCAACAGCGGCCGTGGCCACCATGGTGCCCGTGGCCGTGATGATGCCCGTGGCCGCCCTTGTGCCCGCAACCGTGCTTGTGCTCGCAGCCATGCCCATGTTTGTGGCCCTTGCGGCCCTTCTTGTGCTTGCCCTTGGCGCCCAGCTCCTTGCACTGCACGACAATCTTGTCCGCGATGGTCTGGAGCTGCTCCATCTCCTCGTCGGAAAGCGTTGCGAGGATCTGCTCGGCGGCCGCCTCGTGCGCCTTGCAGCGTTTCTCGGCAATCTCCTCGCCCGTGTCTGTGAGCTTCACCAGATAGGTCTTCTTTTCCTGGGCGCTCTCGATCGCGACGTAGCCGTTGCGCTGCGCCTTGCGCACGATGTCCTTCAGCTTCGCGCGGTCGTAGCCCAGCGCGTCGACCAGCTCGCGCGAGCTCATCTGCCCCTCGTGGCGGTGCAGCACCTTCAGCAGTGCGCCCTGACCTTTCTTGTAGCTCTTGGGTCCTGCCACGCGAAAGGCGCGGTTGCTCAAATCGGCGGCCTTGCCCAGCTTCTTCAACGTCTTGAGTTGCGTGCTCATGGTTTCTCTCCTCTTTATCTGAAAAACTGATAGCAAGATCACTTTACGCCGTCTTTATCGGAAAACGTGGCAATTCCGGCGCATTCCACATTATCACTATAAATGATAAAGATGCTCGCCGAAGAATAATCGACGTTCGAAAAGCGGGCTTAACCCAAATTACTTACAAAAAGTAAAGCGCCGGACTTAAGTGAAATACTCACCGGTCGGGCGCTTTGCTGGCACGCATGTTAGCATGATTATTTGATTTTGACTACTTCGCCCATTCGATTGACGTATAGGAGTCTTCTTATAGACGTCAGATCCTTTGCCCGCTTCTCGACTTCTGTTTGAATTACCTCGTTGGTTAATCGCTTCATTCTTCTTGAGTCGAAGATGATGTCGCGTGATTGGTGGATGGCTTCACGTAGCCGCTTTTGCACAACGCGGAGCTTATCTGATGTGGGCGATTTCACCTCCCAGAGAACACCATCCCCCACGAAGTCCGCCGACTTGGCGCGGTTTCCCTCGGTGCGCGCAACAAACTCGACATTCATTCCGTAGTCTGCAATCGCACGTGCGGTGTTCATCTCATGTTCCTGGATGTTGAGATTGGAAGGCGCGATGATTGTTCCTCGGCGTTTCGTTATGAACAATAGTATACAGTTCAGGCAACATGATTCGTCGATTGTATTTGGAGATAGATAGAGAAATTCTGGGGGGGGCATCTAGAAGCGAAAATAGATGAAGGGGTTGAAGGAGCCGGAGACCACGGCGGCAACCGAGCCTACGAGCAGCGCCACAAGCGCGAGGTCGCACAACAGCGCAACCACCTGGAGCACGCGCTTTTTGCCCGCAGGGCCTTTAAGCGCGTCCGGGTCGAAGGCGAGGAGCGCGTCCGTGGACAGCTGCTTCGGCGCCGGTAAATCGCGCTCCATAAACTCCTTCACCGTGCAGGAACGCCCCTCGCACCAGGCGGTGAGCCGCGCGCGCACATAGGGCACGACGGGCACAGACGCGAGGACGCACACCGCGAAGACGGGCAGGTACTCCCAGGCCGTCAGCTCCCACAGGGTCGATGCGCCCGTGGCACCCCAGGCGCCGAACATGGCCGCAAGCCACGGCCCTATCGCCGCGATGTCTTCGACCCAAAAGACAAGCCAGCCAAACAGGATGCAGACGATGCCATAGATGTGCTGGAAGGGGCGGGGGAGGCGCTCGACCAGCCGCCCCAAAAACAGCCGCTCGGCCACGAGCAGCACGCCCCAGTACACGCCCCACAAGACGAAGTTCCACGCCGCGCCGTGCCATACGCCCGTGAGCGCCCACACGACGGCCATATTCACCACCCAGCGCCCCGTCTTCACCCGCGAGCCGCCCAGCGGGATGTAGACGTAGTCGCGAAAGAACGTAGACAGCGAGATATGCCAGCGCCGCCAAAAGCCGCGCGCGCTCGTGGCGATGTAGGGATAGTTGAAATTGCGCAGGTAGTCGAAGCCGAGCATCTTGCCCAGGCCGATGGCCATGTCGGAGTAGCCCGCGAAATCGAAGTAAATCTGGAAGGCGTAGGCGAAAAGGCCTGCCCACGCGCCCACGGCCCCCATCTGCGGGCCGCCCATCTCCAGCATCTTGTCCGCCAGCACCGCCATCGTGTTGGCAAGCAGCACCTTCTTGGCCAGCCCGACGACGAAGATGCGCATGCCCTGGCAAAACTTCGCGAGGCTTTCTGTGCGGTGCGCAATCTGGTCGGCGATGGTCGAGTAGCGCACGATGGGCCCGGCGATCAGCTGGGGAAACATCGCGATATACATCCCTAACAGCAGGGGGTTTGGCTGCGCGGGCACCTCGCGACGGTAGACGTCTGCCACGTACGAGAGCGCCTGCAGGGTGAAAAACGAGATGCCGACGGGCAGGGGCAGCGCCAGATCGGGCACGGCCTCGGCGCCGAGAAGCGCGTTTAGATTCTGCGCGAGAAAGCCCTCGTACTTGAAGAAGCACAAGATGGCGAGATTCGCGGCAACGCAGACGACCAGGAGCGCCTTGCGCGCTGCCGCGCCTGTCGCGCGCTGCAACCATAGGGCAAGCGCCCAGTTGAGCGCTATCGAGCACAGCATCAAGACGATGTAGACCGGCTCGCCCCACGCGTAAAAGACAAGCGACGCGCATAAAAGCCAGATGTTTTTGGCCTGCCGCCATGGCAAGATGAAGTAGACGGCGAGAAACACCGGCAAGAAGAGCAGCAGAAACGTCGAAGAGGAAAAGACCATCGCGCGCCTACCCTAGAAGAAATCCGGGGAGTTTTGCAACATGGTGCGCACGCTGCTATGGGGCTCGAAGAGGAAGATGACGGTGTCGATGTCGTAGTCGTTGATGTAGGACTCGATGGACGTGGAAATGGTCTTGTTCACGGGGTCGAGGCGCACCATCGTGGCGAAGTTTTGCGCAATGTAGGGCTCCAGGCAGGTGGCATACGAGCGACCCACGAGCAGGCAGTTGCGCGTTTTGGACGCGTCGGAGTTGTGCCAGACCACCTCGTCTACGACGCCGCCGTAGTACTTGGTGTAAGCCTCGAAGGCCATGTCGCCTCCGCCGTCAGAGCTGCTTGCGGCGTTCGTGCTGTCGGCAGCATCCGCACTGTCTTTCCTTTCACCCTGCTCCAGTGCGTCCAGGCACGCGCCTCGCCGCCCGCGCTGCGTCTCTTTTCCATCAATGGTGCAACTGAGCGAAGGAAAACGCGTCGTGCGGTCGTAGAGCGTGTCGCTGTAGTCGAGGCACAGCCCCGAGCGCGCGTTTGCGCCCTGCCAGCTCTCCACCATGCAGGCCAGATCCCCGACTTGCACCTCCTCGAGACCGGCTGCCTGCGCGATTGCGGCGTAGCTTTCGAGCGCGCGGTCTATGTGCCAGTGCGGGTCCGTCGCGTTCCAGTCGGCGTAGAGCTCGTCTGCAGATGCGATGGTGTCCGTGACCACGCAAACGTCGTCCGAGAGCGCCGCCTCTATGTGCTCGCGCGCCCAGTTCTCGTCGAGCGCGTTCGTGACGAGAGGCGACGTGGGATTACACACGCTTGCGTTCGGGGTGATTAAATCGTCGTAGACAAAATCGACCTCGGCGTGGTCTGCGGCCAGCGCGTTTATCTTGGCGCACAGCTCCTTGGCGGCCTGCGCGTCGTCGGCTGTGGCCTCGGGCAGGGTAGACAGGACTGCCTCGCGGCCGGGCACCTTCACCTTGCCGCTGCCGAAGAAGGCGGGGTAGCACTCGAAGCCAAAGAGGAGGTTTGCCGATTCGATGGACAGGCGCTGCGCAGAGGCGTTGGCAAGGAGGAGCGTGTCGCGCGCAGGGATGTGCTGCGCCGCCCAATCTTCCATGTCGTCTTGGAAATCGCCTGTTGAAAAGGCGTTGGCGTCGAGCGCAGGAAAGGCCGCGTAGGTCTTGTTTTCCAGTTCGCTTTTCTCAGGCGCGGACGCGTCGGAGCCGTTTGCGAGGCTAAGCACCTGCGCATAGAGCTGGGCGCCCAGAAGCGAGCACAATATGGCGAGCGCGGCGGCGAGGACGAAAATGTCGCGCCCCCTTGAAAATCCGGTGCGCCCTTGCGTTGGGTCGGATGTTGCCTCTGTTGTCATGTGCCCGTGCGCAACCGCCTTGCCGAAAAGAGATGTTGTTGATAGGTCTCGCATCCCGCGAAAACACGGCTGCCGCGGTGGTGAGCCTAGCAGCGATTTTCGCTTGTTTTTTTTTCAGAGATGTAATCTCTTTTTTGTTGTTCAGTCGTTTACTTCATCTAGGGGAGGCCGTCCATGTTGAATCTATCTCGCGCGAAAGCGCGCGCCTGCGCCATCGTATGCTCCGCCGTTTTAGGCGCGCTCGTCTTCGCGCCGTGCGCCTTTGCGCAAGATGGTGGGCAAGACGAGGAGGCCGGCGTTGCGGTCGCGGGTTTGCCTGCCGATGTGCCTGCCGATGCGGCGGGCGACA
>CAVECB010000035.1:0-16176 GCA_963614215.1 Ruthenibacterium lactatiformans | reverse complement strand
ACGGCGTGGCCTACGAGCCGGGGTTTGTCGCGCCCGTCGCGCTTGCGCCGAAAGTCAACGAGGGTTTGCGCCTGGACGCGTGCGGCGGCGGCAAAGATGACGGTACAGGCATACAAGTCTATGACCTCAACAACACCGAGGCGCAGCTGTGGAGCATCGTTGACCACGGCGACGGTACGTGGACGTTCTGCAATGCCAACTCGAGCAAGTTCCTTGATGTTGTTAATGGCGGGAATTAGTTAAAATCTCCGTGCGGCAAAATGCGGCAAATGCGGCAACCGGGGCGGGTTTTAACGCCTTGAAACCGCTCCTTTCGTATTGGAGCGGTCGAACAGACGTTCTAAAAAACCAACTTTCCGACGCTTCTAATCCGAAGGTCGGGAGTTCGAATCTCCCCGGGCGCACCACCCTCACTTGACGCGCCGGCGCTGCGCTCTAAAATGTATTACGTACAACATTTCACGGGGCATTCTGCACGGCATTCCGCGCGGCATCGAGCGGAACGCCGAGCCGGACGGCAAGGAGCGCGACATGGGCACGGCGATGGTGACGGCGAGGATGGACGACCTGAAGAAGGCGCGTGCCGGCGCGATTCTCAGGAAATGCGGCAAGACGCCCTCCGGTGCCATAAACGAGCTTTACGATTTCATCATTCGCGAAGGCGCCCTGCCTTGGGGCGACGAGCGCAGGGGCATGGCCTCCATGTCGGCGCGCCAGATCGAGGAGGCCGCAGACTTTGTCCAAAGTATCCCGCCCGAAAGCTCGCGTTTCTCCACGATGTCTGACGAGGAGATACGAAACGAGCGCGTGCGCGCGAAACTTGCGACGGGGGAGTAGGACATGCGGCTACTCCTCGATTCCAACATCGTCATCGACTATCTCGCCCGCCGGGCGCCTTTTTGCGAAAGCGCGACGCGGTTGATGCTTTTGGGCAAGACCGGCGACCACGAGCTGTGGGTCTCGACGACCCAGGCCAACGACATTTTTTACGTGCTCGGCGAGGGAAAGAAAAGCAACGCCTCTCGCGTGAAGGAGGCGATGGACAAGCTCAAGACCTTCCTGCGTTTCTGCGGCCTCGACGAGGATGGTTTTTTGCGTGCGCTGGACTCGACGTGGGGAGATTTGGAGGACGCGTGCGTGCACGAAGTGGCGATGCGGCTGTCCGCCGACGCGATTATCACGCGCAACAAGAAGGATTTCCGCCAATCGATGGTCCCGGTCTACGATTGCGGGGAGTTCTTGAGGCTCACGGGCGCCGACGGGGATTTTCCCCTGCAGGCGGGTAAAGGGCGGCGGGAAGGGGGCACGAACCTATGAAACAGATTGCCGGCGATCTGGCGCGCAGGCTCGCGCTTTTTCTCTATCTGCTGGAGCGCCCGGGTGGCGCGCGCACCAACGACATATTGCGCGACCTGCCCCGCCACTATACGACCGACGGCATCGACGTGGAAAGCGCCAAGCGTTATGTGCGTCGCGACATCGAAAAGCTTGCCCACGACGGCTTCTACATCGCCTCCGACGTTAAGGCGTGCGCTGCGGGTGCAGCGGATGCCACGGGAACTGCGGATGCGGCGGACGTGGCGGATGCGGGCGCCGCGGGCACTGCAGGCACGACAGGTTCTGCGAGCACGAATGGTGAAGGGGGTGCGCCGGGCGTTGCTACCGCCGACGGGCGCTACAAGGTCGATGCGCAGCGCACCTTTGCCGCACCCGTCTCCTTCACCGACGACGAGGCGGCGTTTCTGCGGGTGGCGTGCGTGTCGCTTCTGCAAGACGCGTCCTACCCGCGCACGACAGAGCTGCTCGGCGCACTCGCGCGCCTCTCCGACGAGCTCGACGCCCCCGACACGCTGCTGCCCCTGATGCATGGCGCCCCGCCTGCGTCTTCACTGCCCACCTCGATCGCGAAGGTGCGGCACGCTCTGGAGACGGGTAGCTCCCTTTTGTTCTCCTACACGGACGCGCGGGGAGCTTCCACGCGTCGGGAAGTGGCACCACTTCGCGTTTTCACCTTCGACAGGCACCTCTACCTCGTCGGCTGCGACGTGGGCGGCGATGCGGGCGGCGCAGCAAGCGGCGCTGGTGGCGATGCGGGCGCCGTAGATGATGAAGAGGCGTGTGCGGAGACGGGCGGCGCAGAGAAAATTGGTGAAGAGGGCGGCGCGGGTCGCCTGCGGGTCTTTCGTCTCGATCGCATGTCGCATGTGAAAGGGGGAGGCGCCCTGCTGCCCGGGGCGCTTGACGTGCGCGGTGCCGATATGTGGCCGTGCCTGCCCTTTCAGTTCTCTGCGCGTCGTTTTGCGGCGAAAGTGCTCTTCTCGCCGGCCGCATACGCGCAGGCAAGCGCCCTGACCATGCAGCGCGGCTCCTTCACACGCGTGGACGCCGCGTCCGAAGGTGCTTCGCATGAAGACGTCGTGCCAGGAGACGACGCTGGCGCCATATGGGAGATAGAGGCCTCGGACGCCCGGGGCCTCGCGACATGGTGCGTGGAAAACGGCCCGGGTCTGCAGCCACTCGCGCCGCCAGAGGCCGTGCAGGCGTTTTCGGAGATTTTGGACGGCGCGGAAGGGGTCTGCCATGCGCTTTAACGATGCCCTGGTCATGCAGGCGTTTCACATGCTCGCCCACAACGGCGCGCTTGCCATCAGCGACTTCGCGCAGATGACGGGCCTTGCCGCAGACGAGGCAGAAGAGCTTTTCGTCGCGCTTTCGGCGGCGCTTTCCGACGAAAACATCTCCACCGAGCTGGGCTACATGAGCGCATCGGGCGCCCGTTTTGCCTGGAACCCACACCCCGGAGGGCACGGGGCAGGGCCGAAGACGCGCTTTTCGGCCGGCGAGGATGCGGCCCTGCGCGCAGCGTTGGCGGATTTCGGCATGGACGCGGGCGATCCTTTGTGGGATAAGCTCTTCGAGGCGAAGGGGGTACTTTTCGATGCTGCTGGCGCCGACGGCACGGCCAAGGCTCAAAACGGGCAAGACGTTTCGGGGGATGCCCCGGGCACGACAGAGCAAGACATCGCGTCCGGCCGTCGCGGACACATCGTCTCGGCGCTGTCTGTCTTGGCTTCGACCATCGACCTCGAAGAGCACCGCCTTGTCTCGTTTGCGTACTGCCCGGCGGGGGCCGCGCAAAGCTCCATGCGCCGGGTGGCACCCGTGCGCATCGTCTCGGACGGCGATGTGAGCATTTTGCAGGCGTGGAAGTGCACAGACGACGGCACCTTTGCGGACGCTGCGGATGCGGGGGACTTGCAGGGCGCGGATGCGGCCGCGGATTCTCCATCTGGCGGCACGGGTTTCGGGTTTCGCAACTATCGCATCGATCGCATGGCCGATGTGCGCGTGCTCGACGAGCGCTTCGATTCGGCGGCGCTGCCCGAAGAAGGCGGGGAGGGAAAGCCTCGCATGGTGCGCCTGCGCTTTGCCAAAGAACTGCCCCTGCCCGAGTGGCCCGGCATGAAGCTGGTGAAGAGGAGGGGCGGTGCTAAAGGCTCCAGCGGCTCCAGCGCCTCGGGTACCCCGGACGCTCCGGACGACGCTGCCACCATCGAAGCGCGCATTCCCTGGTACGGCTCGGATTGGCTGCCCCAGCACATCGCCGCCCTCGGCGGCGCCTGCATCCCGCTCGACGACGAGCTGCGCGAGCGCACCCGCTCCTACATCGCCCGCGTCCGCGCCCAATCCGCCGATTTGCAGGCGTGCGCGATGCGCTAGCTTGGGAGATATTGCGGGAAAAAGGACGTAGGGGCGCCTGGCCGCGCATGATGTGCTATTGTCTTGCGCCATCGAAAAACGGCATGCATGACATGGGGAAGGGCGGAAAGTCCGCACTACGGTGGGAGAATTCGCATCGTGGCGAAAATCCGCCCGCGCGCCAAGGGAGGAGGGTTTGTGATGCGTCAACGCTTGAGGGGGGGGGGCTTTCACTGCCGTCCTCGTGCGTCGCGGGCACAGACGGCCTCGCTTCTAGATGAAGGTCGCGCGCACGATGCTGCTGTCGGGCTGAAAGGTTCGTGCGGCGCATCGGTTGCAAGTGAAAAACGCACGTCGGCTGCTGTGGTCGCCAGCAACGGCGGCAAGGCACGTTCCCCCTTTTTCCGCACAACGAACCGCCGCCGCCGCATCGCTCGCACGTCTGGCGCGCTGCTCCTCCTTGCCGTTGCGTTGCTGGGCCTGTTTGGCACGCTCCAGCTGCCCAAATCCAACGAGGCTGCCGCCGCCGCGTACAAGACGGGGCAGGTCTCAAGCGAAAGTCAGTTCAAAATCGGCGAGGCCTACAAATTCACCCCCGTGTGGGACGCCTGCTACAAGACATCGGGGAACTCTGCGGACAAGACCGTGGCGAGCACGTCCGGCAGCGGATGGAGCAGCGGGAGCATGACCGATTCTCTCGACAGCGATAAATCTGCTTTCGTGCTCGGCGGCAGCTACCCCAGCAGCTACGTGAAGTTCACCAACATAGGCTACTGGAACGGCAAGAAGGTCGATTTGTCGATTTACGCCACCAACGTGACCTCGTGCTATGACGACAGCTATAAATATGTCGGGATTTGGGCGAAAATCTCGAAGGTTTATAACAGGAGCATGACGGCGCTCGACTCCTTTTACAACATCGGCGGCGTGACGTGGAAGTACTCCTACACCTACAACGGCACGTCCACGCCCGTGAGCGATTTGAAGTCCCATCTCTATTTCTATTGTCTCTCAAATGATGGAGGCAGTGGCGTCGAATCAGTGACGGTGGCGACCAGCACGAGCGGCCCGCTGGTTACGGCGACATACGAGGACGTGCTCGACCAGTCGATATCGAGCGGCACCCTCACCTATACGGCTGCGAGGCGGGGCAAAAACTCAGGCTCCCTCCTGTGCACTTACGACGGCGCCTCGTACAGCTTCACGACGGGCTATCACACCCTGCTAGAAATCGGCAACGAGACCCCGCCCACCTACACCGTGAACCAGAGCTTCTATTTCACGAAGACCAACGAGAGCGGCGCGGCGCTGCCCGGTGCAACCTTCCAACTGACGCAGGGCTCGACCGTGGTCGGGACGGCCACGTCGGATTCGAACGGCCTTGTGAACTTCGGCGTGCTGTCTGCGCCTGGCACCTATACCCTGACGGAGACCTCGGCGCCTTCCGGCTACACACGGCATACGGGTTCGTGGACGGTCACGGTCACGGGCGACGATACCGCCATACCGCCCACCTGGAGCGCGAGCGTGAAGACGACTAGCGGGTCGGTGAACTTCTCCGGCTCGGCGGTGGGCAGCTACAAGCTCGTGGACTACCCGACGGTGCCCTTCAAGTTCACCAAGACCAATGCGTCTGGCACGGCGTTGTCCGGTGCCACCTTCGGGCTGTACTCGTCTACCACCTTCACCAGCTCCGCGCTGCTGAAGAGCGTGACCTCGACTTCGGCCGGCCTCGTGGATTTCGGCAACCTCGATGCGGGCACCTACTACCTGAAGGAAACTTCCGCCCCGAGCGGGTATACGGCAAGCAAGGGCTACTGGAAGGTGACGGTCACCTCCACCTCGTCGGCAAAGAGCGTGTCGCTGACGTCGGTCAGCTCCGCCACCGCCTTTACCGGCAGCTATTCGGGCGGCTACAAGCTCGCAGACTACCCGCTCGTGACGTTTCAATTCACCAAGACCGACACGGACGGCGCAGCTCTCGCGGGGGCCGTCTTCGGGCTCTACTCGTCTGCCACTTTCACCAGCTCCACCTTGCTGAAGTCCGCGACCTCCGCCGCGTCCACCGGCCTCGTGAGCTTAAGCGACTTGGAGCCCGGTACTTACTACCTGAAGGAAACTTCCGCCCCGAGCGGGTATGTGGCAAGCGACGGCTATTGGAAGGTGGTCGCCACCTCTACCTCGTCAGGCACGAATGTGTCGCTGACGTCGTACAGCTCCGCCACGGCCTTCACGGGCAGCTATGCGACGGGCTACAAACTAGCAAATGAGAAATCGGCGACGGTCGCGTTCTCGTTTGCCAAGACGGCAGAGGACGGTGCGACGGCGCTCGCAGGCGCCACCTTCGAGCTGTATGCCTGCGGCGACACTACGCATACGGCTGCGGCCGACCATTCGTGGACGGCCACGACGGACGCGGATTGCTGTTGGAAGGTGGACGAGCCTGTCGCGACCGTCATCTCGGCGGCCGGCACCGGGCTTGTGGATTTTGGCGAGCTGGAGGGCGGCCAGTACATGCTCGTGGAGACGGCGGCGCCGGCAGGCTATCGGCTGCCGCACGGGCAGTGGTTGGTGGACGTGGACGCCTCAGCCCAGATCGTGACAATCGCCGCGCACGCCGAAAAAGACGCCTCGGGCAATGTCGTGGGCGACCTGCCGCCGGCCTTCAAGAAAGATGCGGGCACAGGTGCCTACTCGCTACCCAATTACAAGGAGTGGGTTATGCCGCTTGCCGGTGGCACGGGCACCATCGCGCTCACCGCGGCAGGCGCCGCCCTCATCGCCGCTGCCTGCATGTGGTTGCTTTTTGCCTGCCGCAAACAGGCGGTTTCCTAAGACAGCGCACAGTACAAGAGTGCGGGGGCGTGCAAGTTGCCGTTACACGCGCTATAATTTTGCATTGCAAAAAGGAGGTTGCATGGCGGAACTCATAGTTCATCAAAGGGTTGTGCAGCGACATCCGGAACTCGATGAGGAGTCGGTCAAGACGGCGTGGGAAAACGCGATAGCGTCGACGCCGCGTGTCGGAGCCAAGAGCAACCAGTATGTTGCCATCGGATTTGACGGCAAGGCGCGGTTGCTGGAGATGGTGGCCATCCGCCTGTGAGAGGGGGACTGGCTGATCTACCACGCGATGACACCCCCTTCCGCGAAGACATACGACGAATTGGGAGTGGAGAGGAGACGGAAATGAGCGAAGCATACGTGGCAGACGACGGCCTCCTCCTCACAGACGAGGTGCTTGACGGGCTGGCTGCAGAATACGAGGACGGTTCCTGGGAGGGGCACGGCAAGGTCGGCCCGGGGCGCCCGCGCATGTACGACGAGGACATGGAGACGGTGTCGTTTCGCCTTCCAAAATCGCGCATATTCGCCATCGGTGCCGTCGCGAAGAGCCAAGGCGAGAGCAAGTCGGAGTTCATCCGCAAGGCGATAGACGCGGCGCTTCTCGCGCATGCGTGAACTTCGGGGTCGTTTTCGAGGCTCCCTGCGTTTCCTTGATTTACCCCTTTACCCTCTTTACCCCTTTGCCCATTCGCTCGTCTTTTCGCCCAGACTGCGCAAAAAGCGACATCGGGCGACGTTTCGGGGCTTTTATCTCCGTCTTGCGGGCGATTTCGTGCAAAAGGAAGTTTCGGGCGACAGTGAAGGCGGCGATTTTGTCGCCCGAAGTCCATGATTGCGCATTTAATGCGCAAAAACAGACTTCGGGTGTCGCCGAATGTCGACAATTGCGCGCAGAACGCCTGTTTGCATGAACGGATGTGCAAAATCTCCTCGGCGCGGGCAGCGCAACTTTCGTTAGTGCCGCAGGCTGCGTAAATGGTTAACAGCATGTTAATTACTTTCAGCATATATTGGCACCTCGATAATATGCGCGGTATGCTGCGTCCGTTTGTTTCAAGGACCGCGCTCCCGCAACGGGGCGGCGGAGTTTTCGGGGCGCACGCACATGATAGAAATCGCGAACTTAAAAAAGAGCTTCGGCACCGCGCCGCGGACATGCGCGCCGCGCTCGGGCGCGTCCCTGAAATCCGGGGGCGCGCCTTTTTTGATGGTTGCCTCCTGCTCGGCAGACGTCGTGATGGCCGATGTGCGAAGGCACTGGTAAAGGGCGCTAGAAGGCGCGCAAAGGTGCGGGGAATCGGACGGTGCAAAAAAGCTCGTTTGCGTTTCCGGCGGCTGTGGTATCATGTGCGGGTTTGTCGCGACCGAACGGGCGCCCATGCGGCGCACCTCCTCGGACGCAAGAAAGATTTTGACCGAAAGGGAACGCGAACAAGATGGCCAACATCAAGTCTCAGAAGAAGCGCATCAAGACCAACGCCAAGGCGACGCTGCGCAACAAGTCCGCCCGTGCCGAGCTGAAGACGGCCGTGCGCCGCGTGCAGGAGGCCGTCGAGGCCGGCGATGCCGACAAGGCACAACAGGCCGCGAACAAGGCTAGCCGCCTGCTCGACAAGGCGGTCAGCCGCGGCATCATCCACAAAAACCAGGCGGCCAACCGCAAAAGCGGCGTGCAAAAGCTCGTCAACACGATCGCCAAATAGGCGCACGTCCAAGACGCGCGTTTTCGCCGTTTTCGTCGTACAGGCACAATCAGGCATTTACTACGGGAGAAAACTCCTGTAGTCTTGCGATTCGCATCGTCGTTTCCTCTATGGGCATCCGGCCGCATACGAAACGCACGGCTTGACAGAAAAGGAAGAGGTTCATGGACTACATCCGCGCAATCGAACAGCAGCAAATCCGCGACGACATCCCCGATTTCCCCGTGGGCGCGCACGTCAAGGTGCACTACCGCATCAAGGAGGGCAACCGCGAGCGCATCCAGGTCTTCGAAGGCGACGTCATCGCGCGCAAGGGCAAGGGCAACCGCGAGACCTTCACGGTCCGCAAGGTCAGCTTCGGCGTAGGTGTCGAGCGCACCTTCCCCGTGAACAGCCCCAAGATCGACCACGTCGACGTCGTGCGCATCGGCCAGGTACGTCGCGCGAAGCTCTACTACCTGCGCGACAAGGTGGGCAAGGCCGCCCGTCTGCGCGAGAAGGGCTTTTAGGGGCATCGCGCACGCTTTCACGCGCCACGCGGCCGCATCCCCTTGGGACTTTCGAGAAAAGAGCGAGAAGAGCTCCGTCGGGTGAAAACGGCGGGGCTCTACTCTTTCATGCGCGAGCTGGGAGGATCGGGCGTGGTCGTGGGCCTCGACGAGGTGGGGCGCGGCCCTTTGGCAGGGCCTTTGACGGTGGCGGCGGTCGTGCTTCCCGACGAGCCGCAGATAGAAGGCCTCGACGACTCGAAGAAGCTGTCCCCGAGACGGCGCGAGGAGCTGGCCGCGCGCATCGAGCAGACGGCTTGCGCCACGGGGCTGTGTCACATCGAGCCTGGCCGTATCGACGCCGACGGCATGGCCTCGTGTTTGAAGGCGGCCTTTGTAGACGCACTTTTGCAGTGCGGCGTCGAGCCGGACGCGGTGCTCGTGGACGGAAACCCGCTGCATATCCACCCCAAGGAGCAAAACGTGGTGAAAGGCGACGGCAAGGTTGCCTGCATCGCGGCGGCATCCATCTACGCGAAGGTGGCCCGCGACGCGCTGATGGCCGAGCTGGCCGAGCGCTATCCGGCCTACGGCTTCGAGCGCAATAAAGGCTACGGCACGGCCGAGCACATCGCGGCCATACGCGAGGCAGGACCTAGCCCCGTCCACCGCATGAGCTTTCTGGGAAACATTCTTTCCCGGCGCGAATGAACTTTGTTGTAGAATTTCCGTTTGTATGTTTGAGCGGGAAAGCCCGTCGTGAAAAGGGCTTTCGGACATGCTGTGCAACAGGAGAATGATTGATGGCAGAAAAACGCAAAGAGCTTTCCGACGCGGACTTGGCAAAGGTCAAGGCCCAGCGCGAGAAAGAGCGGGCGCGCCGCGAGAAGAAGCGCGAGAAGGACAAGTCGCGCCAGGAACGCGACGCCAAGCGCTACGAAAAGGCCGCCGAGGCCGCGCGCAAGAAGGCAGCCGACGAGCGCGCCGCCGCAGAAAAGCTCCAAAACGACCCGAAGTACCAGGCCAAGCTCCAAAAACAGGCCGACCGCCTGAAGGCCAAGGGTAAAAAGGAGATGGAGAAAAACCGCAAGCGCTCGGCCAAGAAGGCCGACAAAGCGGCAAAGACCCGTGCCAAGCAGGCCAAGCGCGCTGAAAAAGAAGGGCTGGCCGCTGTCGACGCTAGAAAAACGCGCTCAAGCAGGCGCGCCGCCGCGCAATCCGCCAAATCCCCGCGCGACGCCGAGACCCGAACAGCCACGGCCGCCGCGGCCGCAGGCTCCACGCACCGCCGCAACGCGCGCATCTGCCTTGTCGTCACCCTCATCCTCGCCGTGGGCGCAGCCTTCATGCTGTGGCCCCCGCAAGACAAGATCACCATGGGGCTCGACATCCAAGGCGGCCTATCCGTCAGCTTAACGGCGGCCACCTCCGACGGCGGCACCCCGACCGCCGACCAGATGGACGAGGCGCGCCAGGTCATCACCTCGCGCGTGAACTCCTCGGGCGCCTCCGCGGCCAGCGTGCAAACCCAGGGCTCCAACGCCTTCCTCGTGCAGGTGCCGGGCGCCGAGGACTCGCAGTCCATCATCGACACCTTGTCCAGCCAAGGCGTGCTCGAGTTCGTCCGCGTCGACCAGATTCAGTCCGAGGACGTGCAGACGGCCATTGAAAACGGCCTGTGGGGCATGAACCTGAAGGAGCAAAACGCCGAGTACACCACCTTCATGGACGGCAGCCACGTCACGAACACGACGGTGGACCGCCCGCAGGGCTCTGCCGACTACGCGGTGAACCTTCAGCTCGATTCCGAGGGCGCCAAGGCCTTCGGCGACACCACCAAAGAGCTTGCCGAGGACAAGGGCAAGATTGCCATCGTCCTCGACGGCGTGGTGAAAAGCGCGCCGGCCGTGCAGTCGGCCATCACTGATGGCCGCGTGCAGATCACGGGCAACTACAGCTCCGAGGAGGCCAACAACCTGAAGGCCATCGTCGATTCCGGCTCGCTGCCCGTTTCGCTCACGGTCGAGTCCTCCAGCATCGTCGGCCCCACCTTGGGCTCCAACGCCTTGATGGTCGGCATCTTCTCGGCCCTTGTCGGTCTGGCCGTCGTCTTCATCTGGCTTTTGCTCTTCTACAAGGGTCTCGGCCTGCTCGCCGGCGCGGCCATCCTCATCATGTCCATCATCTACCTCGGCCTGCTGGCCATGCTCTCGCAGCTCGGGTGGTTTTCCATGACGCTGCCCGGCATCGCGGGCATCATCGTCAACATAGGCATGTCGGCCGACTCGTCAATTCTTATCATGGAGTGTTTCCACGAGCAGATACGGCGCGGCAAGTCGGTGAAAAGCGCGTCGGTCTCCGGCGTCCACGAGGGCATCTTCACCTCCATCGACGCCGACCTGGTCACGCTCGTCACCGCGCTGGTGCTCTACTTCGTGGCCGTGGGCGACGTGCGCGGCTTCGGCCTCACGCTCGCGCTCGGCATCATGTGCGACCTGCTCGTCATGGCGCTGTTCGCCGGCCCCATCATCCGCATCTTGGGTCCGCGCACCATCGCGCGCCACCCCGGTTTTTGGGGCACCATGGACGACGTGAACGAGGGCGCCTACTTAAACAAGCTCGTCGCCGCGGAGAAGCGGGAAAACGCCGCCAAGGGCAAGGGCGTGCAGAGAAAGGCGCGCGGCCCTCGAGGCGTCTCGGCGCGAAAGGAGGTGGAGTAGCATGTACTCGCTCAGACCCCACAAGCAGTTCAACTTCGTCGGGATGTGGAAGTACGGCTTCATCATCTCCGCCATCCTCATCGCCTTGTCCATCGCGGGCATCGTCACGAGCCTCGTCACGACCGGCTCGGCGCTCACACTGGGCACCGAGTTCTCCGGCGGCACCTCTATCCAGGTGTCTGACACCGCTGGCCTGACCGAGGAGACCCTCGTCGATACCTACAACTCGACGGCCTCCGAGCTGGGTGTGGACTCGCAGATCTCGTCTGCGCAGACCACCAGCTCCGGCGGCACGAACGGTTTCTTGCTGCGTACCACCGATTCGGACACGACCAGCGAGAACAGCGTGATGAGCAAGGTCCAAGAAACGCTGGGCATCAACTCGGACAACGTCACCATCCAGACCATCTCGGCCAGCTGGGGCGCGTCGGTCATCTGGAGCTCGGTGTTTGCCTTCGTCTTGTCGTGCGTGGCCATCCTCATCGTCATCGCGCTGCGCTACCGCGAGCCGCGCATGGGCGTCGTCGCGCTCATCACCTTGTTCCACGACATGTTCATCGTCGTGGGCGTCTACGCGTGGGCGGGCATGTTCTTCCACATGGAGATCACCGCCGACGTCATCGCGGCGCTGCTGGCCATCATCGGCTACTCGCTCTACGACACCATCGTCGTGTTCCATCGCATCAACCAAAATGCGAGCCCGAACATGCGCATGTCGATGAAGACCTGCGCCAACAATTCCGTCAACGAGATCATCGTGCGCTCGTTGAACACCTCGATCACGTCCATCATCCCGGTGTTTTTCATGTTGCTGCTGGGCACCGACACGCTGCTCGACTTTGCGTTTGCCATGTTCATCGGCATGCTTTTGGGCGTGTACTCGACGCTGGCCATCTCGGCGCCGGTCTACACCTTGTGGAAGTGCCGCCAGCCGGAGTACGCGCGCCTGGAGAAGAAATTCCCCTACGTGGTCGAGCAGTCGCCGTTTACCAAGCCCATGTTGAAGCAGGCGCGCAAGGACTGGAAACGCGAGCGTGCCGAGGAGAAGGCGCAGGCCGCCGAGGCGAAAAAAGAGGCCAAGGCCAAGGCCGCCGAGGAGAAGAAGGCGGCGGAGGCCGAGAAGAAGGCCGCTGAGGCAAAGAAGAAAGCGACGGCCGCCGAGAAACCCGAGGAATCTGTCGACGAACCGGCCGAGAAACCCGAGACGCCTGTCGACGAGCCGGCCGACGAGGTTGCCGACGCGCCGGAAGATGCGCCCGAGAGCGCAGCGGGCGATGAAGAAGAGCCTGCCGACGGGACTGACGAGCCGCAAGAGCAGACAGACGAGGGGAAGTCGGACTAGCTTGACGGACGCTTTTCCCAGATACACGGTAGCACCGGCCGACGAGGCCGCGGTCGAGGCGATTGCCTCCGGCTGCGGCCTCTTGCCGTTGACGGCGCGGATTTTGGTCTCGCGCGGCATCGACACGCCCGAACGCGCCCGCGTCTTTCTCTCGCCGTCGCTTGAGCGCGACTGCCACGACCCAGACCTCGTGCCGGGGCTTTCCGACGTGGCCGACAAGGTGCTTTCCGTCATGGAAACGGGTGGCCGCATACTTGTGTTCGGCGACTTCGATGTGGACGGCATCTCGGCCACTGCGCTTGCCGTGCGGGGGCTGCGCGCGCTTGGCGCCCGCGCCGACGGCCTGATTCCGCACCGCTACGATGAGGGCTACGCGCTGTCCGAGGCTGCCGTGCGCCGCGGCATGGAGGCGTTTTCGCCCGACCTGATTGTGACGGTGGACTGCGGCATCGCCTGTGACGCGGAAGTAGCGGCCATGCGCGAGGCAGGCATAGACGTGTGCATCACCGACCACCACGAGGCCGGCGCCCATGTGCCGTGCGGCGTCCCCGTGGCCGACAGCAAGCTCGAACGCGCCTGCCCCTCCTTCGACCTTGCCGGAGCGGGCGTAGCTCTAAAGCTTGTCGCCATGTTGGGGCGGCGCTTGGGACGACCGGACGTGTGGTGCGAGTTGGTCGATCTGGCCGCGCTCGGCACCGTCAGCGACATCATGCCCCTCACCAGCGAGAACCGCGCCATCGTGGCCGCCGGCCTGGAGCGCATGCGCAGCACCCCGCGTCCGGGCATCGCCGCGCTGGCCGCCGTGTGCAAGGCCGACCTGCCCTCCATCACTGCAACGAAGCTCTCGTTTTCCCTCATCCCGCGCATGAACGCGGCCGGGCGCATGGGGGACGCGACGCTGGCGTTCGATTTGCTCATGAGCGACGACGTGGCCGAGGCGCAAAAGCTCGCGGCCGCCCTCGACGAGGTGAACGCGCGAAGGCGAACCGCCGAGGCGCGCCTGTTGGAGCAGGTCAAAGCTGCGCTTGCCGACGACCCGACGCTTTGTGAAGCGCCCATCATCATCGTGGCCGGCGAGGGTTGGCACGAGGGGGTGAAGGGCATCGTCGCCTCGCGCGTGGCCCGCGAATACAAGAAGCCCGCCATCATCTTTACCATCGAAGACGGCAGCGCGCGCGGGTCGGGCAGGACATATGGCGAACTGAACCTGTTCGAGCTGGCCTCGAGCGCCCAAGACCTCTACGAGCGATTCGGCGGGCACGTGGCGGCCATCGGCCTGACCCTGCCCGCCGATAAATTGCCCGAGCTGCGCTGTCGCCTTTCCGCGCAATGCGAGAGCGTGGGGGAGGAGGATGCGTCGCCTGCGCTGGCAGTGGACGCGCAGGTGCGCCTTTCGGACTGCACGCTGGCGGCCTTCGAGGAACTGGCCCGCCTCGAGCCTTTCGGCAACATCAACCGCAGCCCCTTGCTCGTGTTGCCCCACGTCTTCATGGAGCACCGCAACGCCATCGGAAAAACCGGCGTCCATTTCCGCTACGAGGCCGCCGACGGTCTGGCACGCGTGGCCGGCATCTACTTCAACGCCCCCGAGCTGGACGCGCTGGTGAACTGCAACACGATGTGCGACATCGTCTTTGAGCCGCAGGTGGACGAGTGGCAGGGGCGCAAGACGGCAAAGCTCATGACGCGCAAGGTGCTCATGAGCGCTCCGCCCGCAGAAGACTGCCTGCGCGGCCCGCTCGACGCGCGCATGCACGAGCTGCTGGCCGCCGCCGCCGAGGCGACAGGCGCCGAAGGCGAAGGCGCTGGCGCGGCAGACGGTGTGCATGTGCCGGCACGTGCAGCCGCCCCAGGCGAAGGGGAGGGCGGTGAAGAGGAGCTGCGCGCCCTGCATGCCCTGCGCGCGAAATGGGCGGCCATGCCCGCAGACGCCCTCGACGATGCCCTGCGCGAGGCGCTCGTGGGGCCGTATACCCTGCACGATGCGCAGACCCGCGCCCTAGACAGCTTGGCAGGCGGACGTTCGACTTTGGCCGTCATGGCCACCGGACGCGGCAAATCGCTCGTTTTCCACCTGCATGCGGCGCGCCTGGCTCTGCGCGAGGGCAAGGTGTCGGTTTTCGTCTACCCGCTGCGCGCGCTCGTCGCCGACCAGATTCACCACTTAAAGGACAGCTACGCGCGCTTTGGCCTTGTCGTGCGCCTGCTCACGGGTGAGACCCCGCAGGCCGCGCGCCAGGAGGTCTACGCGGGGCTGGCCGCCGGCGAGGTGGATGTGGTGCTGACCACCCCCGAGTATCTGTGCCTGCACGCCGACCAGATTGCGGCCGCATCGCGCATCGGCTTTCTCGTCATCGACGAGGCCCACCACGTGGGGCTATCGCGCGCGGGCAACCGCCCGGCCTACGCCGCGCTAGGGCAGGCGGCCGCGCAGCTGGGAAACCCCTGCGTGCTTGCCGCGACGGCGACGGCGCCCGATGCGGCCGCGCAGGCCATATGCTCCTCGCTTTCCATCTCCAATCTGGTGGTGGATGCAGCCGAGCGCGCCAACCTGCACCTCGACGACCGGCGCGACCTGGCCGGGCGCGAGGACTATCTTGCGTGCATCGTGGCGACGGAGGCAAAGTGCGTGGCCTACGTGAACTCGCGTGACGCCGCCCAAAGCCTCGCCCGCATGCTGCGCCACCGCCTACCCGCGCTCGCACCCCGCATCGCCTTTTACCATGCAGGGCTTTCCAAGGCAGACCGCGGCGTCGTCGAGGAAGCCTTCCGCGCCGGCGAGCTGTCCTGCATCGTGGCCACGAGTGCTTTCGGCGAGGGCATCGACATCCCCGATATCGAGCACGTCGTCTTGTTCCACATGCCTTTTTCCGACATCGAATTCAACCAGATGAGTGGCCGTGCTGGCCGCGACGGGCGCGAGGCGTGGGTGCACCTGCTCTATGGGTATGCCGACGCGCGCATCAACGAGCGCATACTAGGGGCGCTTGCCCCGGGCCGCGACGAGATGGCGCGCCTCTATCGCGCGCTCATGTCTTGCAGCAAAGAAGCACATGGTGAAGCCGACGACGAGTTTCGCGTCTCCGACGAGCAGCTGGCCGCGCGGGCGGGCAAGGCCGGGGTCGAAAGTGCCGCCACCGCACTGGCTGTTTTTGCCGAGCTGGGCTTTTTGCAAGCGGGAGGCGATTCTTACGAGCGCGTGGTGCGCATGGCGAAACACCCCGCGCGCATGGAGCTGTCCGCGTCCGTGCGCTATCGCGAGGGCGCAGAGCAGGTGGAGGAGTTTGCGGAGTTTCGGAAATGGGCGCTGTCCGCCGACGGCCAGACGCTGCTCGCACGCTTCACCCACCCCATACTCCCCGATGCGGGATGTGCTT
>CAVECB010000034.1:14672-16745 GCA_963614215.1 Ruthenibacterium lactatiformans | reverse complement strand
TGTGCGCCCGCTGCCGAAACGGCGCTTTTCGGCCAAGGCAGCGCCGCGTGCGAGCGCCGCGCGGGCGGGCATCTGCGCTACAATCGCAGGCGACACGTGCAAACCGATTTCACCAGCAAAGGTACCTTCATGCCGCTTCCCATCGTCGCGGTGGTCGGCCGACCCAACGTCGGCAAATCCACCCTCGTCAACCGCATCACGCAGCGCGCCGACGCCATCGTCCACGAGATGCGCGGCGTCACGCGCGACCGCTCCTACCACAAGGCCGACTGGAACGGGCGTGCCTTCACCCTTATCGACACGGGCGGCATGGCGCTCTCGGACAAAGACCGCTTCCAGACCTCCATCACGACCCAGGCGCTCGAGGCCTGCGGCCAGGCCGACTGCATCATCTTTCTCGTGGACGCGACGACGGGCGTGACCGACGAGGACGCCCAGATCGCCCGCACCCTGCAAAAGACCGACACCCCCGTCTTCCTTGCGGTGAACAAGCTCGACAACCCCGCGCACGAGGAGGCGCTGTGGGAGTTTTTCAGCCTGGGGCTGGGCGACCCCATGCCCGTTTCGGCCGCGCACGGGCACGGCACCGGCGACCTGCTCGACGCGGTGGTCGCCACCTTTGCCCCCGACGCCGGCGACGACGACGAAGACCCGGACGCCGTGCGCGTCGCCATCATCGGCAGGCCCAACGCGGGCAAGTCCTCGCTCACCAACCGTCTCTCGGGAGGCGAGCGCTCCATCGTCAGCGACGTGGCAGGCACGACGCGCGACGCCATCGACACCACGGTCGAGCACGACGGCCGGCGCTACACCATCGTCGACACGGCGGGCATACGCCGCAAATCGCAGATAGACGAAGACGTCGAGTACTACGGCTTTGTGCGCTCGCTGCGCGCCATCGAACGCGCCGAGGTCGTGCTATTGATGGTGGATGCGACCTTGGGGCTGACCGACCAAGACCAGCGCGTGGCCGGTCTTGCCGTCGAGCGCGGCTGCGCCGTGGTGGTGCTGCTGAACAAGTGGGACCTCGTGGAGGGACCCGACAAGCGCGACGAGCTGCGCGCGGACGTGGCCGAGGGCCTGGGCTTCATCGACTGGGCGCCCATGATTTCCATCTCGGCAAAAACCGGCCGCTCCGTGCACCGCGTCTGGGATGCCATCGACGCGGCCTACGCCTCCTACAACGCGCAGATCCCCACCGCGATGCTCAACCGCCTCGTCACCGAGCTGCGCGATTTCGGGCACACCATCGTGAAGGGCAAGCGCCGCCTGCGCATCAACTACGTCACGCAAACGCGCACCTGCCCGCCGTGCTTCACCTTCTTCGCGAACTGCCCCGAGCTGGTGGACGCGAACTTCGAGCGCTATCTGGAAAACCGCCTGCGTGCAAGTTTCGAGCTGGCAGGCACGCCCGTGCGCCTGCGCTTCAAGAGAAAGAACTAGCGCATGACCTATCCGATTGCCTTAGCTCTGGCCGTCGTCGAGTCTTTTTTGCTCGGGTCGATTCCCTGCGGGGTGATTGTCGGACGCGCGTTTTTCGGTCGCGACCCGCGCGAGGGTGGCTCTGGCTCGATCGGTATGACGAACATGGCGCGCCTGTTCGGGGCAAAGGCTGCGGCGGCCACGTTTGCGGGCGATGTGCTGAAAGGCGCGCTAGCCGTCGGGCTGGTGCGCGTTTTGCTTGCCTGCGTGCCCGTGGCCATCGACGCGCAATGGCAGATAGACCTGCTGCTTTCGCTGTCGATCATGGTCTCTATCGCCGGGCACGTGTTCTGCCCGTGGCTCGGGTTTCGCGGCGGCAAGGGCATCTCGACGGGTCTGGGCAGCATCGCCATGGGATATCCGCCGGTCGTCGCCCTCATGCTGGGCAGTTTCCTTGTGGTGGCGTTTTTGTCGCGGCGCGTGTCGGCCGGCTCGGTCGTGGCCGCGTGCATGTTCCCGGTGGCCTCGCTCATATTCCAGTGGGGCAACGTGCCGCTGTTCATCCTCGCGTGTTGCGTGGCGGTGTTCGTCACCTGGGCGCACCGCGCAAACCTCGTGCGCATGGTGCACGGGCAAGAGCCGAAGTTTACC
>CAVECB010000034.1:1343-14550 GCA_963614215.1 Ruthenibacterium lactatiformans | reverse complement strand
GGAGCCTGCGCCTGGCGTGGGCGCCGAAAAAAACGCTGAAGGGGAGGGGAGATGAGGATGGACAAGGGCATTTTGATTGCGCCGTCCATATTGTCGGCCGATTTCGGGCATCTGGAAGACGAGGTCGCCGACATCGCGGCGGATGCCGACCTTGTGCACGTGGATGTGATGGACGGGCATTTCGTGCCCAATTTGACCATCGGGCCGGCGCATGTGGCGGCGTTGAAGCAGGCCACGGACTTGCCGCTTGACGTGCACCTGATGATTGACAATCCCCTCGTGCAGCTGCCGTGGTACCTCGATGCGGGCGCCGACGGCGTGACCGTGCATCTGGAGGCCTGCGCCGGTGAAGACGAGGCCCTCTCCTGCGCCGAGACCATACGCGCGGCCGGTGCGGCTCCGGCGCTTGCCATCAACCCCGAAACGCCCGTGTCGGCCATCGGCGACGCGTTGCTTGGTGCCTTCGACATGTTCCTCGTCATGAGCGTGCATCCAGGCTTTTCCGGCCAGTCCTTCATCGAGGACACGCCGGGCAAGGTGGCAGAGCTGGCGGCGCGTCTTTCTGCAGCCGGCATCGAGCGCGACATCGAGGTGGACGGCGGCATCGGCGTGCAGACGGCACCGCTTGTCGCTGCAGCGGGCGCGAACGTGCTCGTGGCGGGCAACGCCGTGTTCAAGGCGGTAGACCGCGGCCGGGCCATCGAGGCCATCCGCGACGCGGCGCTGGGAGCCTGCCGTGCCTGAGAGCTGCGCCTATTTCGATTACGCGGCCACCGCGCCGCTGCGTCCCGAGGCCGTCCGTGCAATCAAGGCCGCGCCTTTCGGCAATCCTTCCTCGCTGCATGCGGCGGGCAAGAGGGCGGCAGACGCGTTGGAAGCCGCCCGCCGCAGCGTCGCCGCGAGCCTCGGGGCTCGCGCCCCGCACGAGATTGTCTTCACCGCAGGTGGCACCGAATCGGACAACACGGCTCTGCGCGGGCTGGTGCCCTTCGCGCCGGCCGGCAAAAAGATGCACGTGCTGGTCTCGGCCATCGAGCACGAGGCGGTTCTAGAGGCCGCCGCCTCCCTGAAGGAGCGTGGCTACAAGGTGGACCTCGTGCCCTGCGGCCGCGATGGGCTCGTCTCGCCGCCTGCACTCGAAGAGATGCTGGTCGGCCTTAAAGCGCGCGGCGAGGGCTGTGCGCTCGTGGCCGTCATGTGGGTGAACAACGAGACGGGCGCCATCCAGCCGGTCCGCGAGCTTGCAGACGTCGCGCACGCGCACGGCGCGCTCTTTTTCACCGACGCGGTCCAGGCGCTGGGCAAGGTGGAGATTTCTCTGGAGCAAAGCGGCGTGGACGCGGCCTCGTTTTCCGCGCACAAAGTGGGCGGCCCTTGTGGTGTGGGCGCCCTCTACCTGCGGCGGCGCGTGAAATGCCGCCCCTTCATGCGCGGTGGCGGCCAGGAGGGTGGCATGCGCTCGGGCACGGTGAACATCGCCGGCATCGCAGGATTTGCCGCCGCGCTTAAGGCGGCTGAATCGGAGCGCGCGTGCACCTGGGAGCATGCGGCCGCCCTGCGCGCGCGGCTCATGAACGCCCTTGCGGATGCGGACGCGGCCACCCCCTTCACCCACCCCGTGCGCAAGACGCTCGATGCTGGCCTTTGCGTGCCGCACACTCTGCACCTGTTGTGCGCGGGGTTGGAGGGCCAAACCCTTGTGCTGCGCCTCGACGAGGCGGGCTTTTGCGTTTCTGCCGGCAGTGCCTGCGGTTCGAAGAGCCTCGAGCCCAGCCACGTGCTCGCGGCCATGGGCATCCCCCGCGACGAAGCCTTCGGCTCGCTGCGCATCTCTTTTGCCGCCGAGACGACGGATGCCGAGGTGGACGCCCTGGTCAGCGCGTTGAAAGGAATCCTTGCATGACGCCTCTCGTGGACTGCCATTCGCACACCGCCTTGTCTGGCCACGGCACGGGCACGGTGGCCGAGGCCGTGGCGCGCGCCGAGGAACTGGGGCTGGCCGTCTACTGCCAGACCGAGCACATGTGGATGCCCGAGCGCCTCGACCCGACGCACACCTGCTCCATGAGCCGCGCGCAGGTGGAGCAATACCGCGACGCCTGCCTGGAGCAGCGCGCGCGCCTGTCCGAGCAAAAAAGCCCGCTCGTCTTTGTCATAGGCACGGAAATCGACTGGTTTGCCGGGCGCGGGCCGGAGCTGGAAGAGCTGTGCGCGGGCTTCGAGTACGTGCTGGGCAGCGTGCACCACGTGGACGAGTGGGCATACGACGACCCCGACGAGCTGGGGCATTGGGACGAGCACGGCACGGACTGGATATGGCGGCGCTATTTCGAGCTGTGGCTGGAGATGGCCGCCTCGACCGCGCCCATCACCACGTTTTCCCATCCCGACCTGCCCAAAAAGTTCGGTTTTCGGCCGAGCTTCGATGCGCGTCCCTACTACAGCGAGATGGCGGCGGCGGCCGCGCGACGTGATGCGATGGTCGAGGTGAACGCGGCGGGGCTGCACGTGGCCGCAGGCGAGCTCTACCCCTGCCAAGACCTGCTGCGCGCGTTTTGCGACGCGGGCGTCGAGTGCACGGTGGGCTGCGATGCGCACAACCCGGCCGACATAGCCCGCGACGTGCAGGCGGCCTACGAGTGGATGGCGCGCGCGGGATATGCGCAGGTCTCGGCGCCGACGCCTGACGGCGACAGAATCCGCTGGAAACTGGAGGTGTGAGGACATGGTGAACGAGCGCATGGACGAGAGCGCGAACATGGACGAGAACATGGACGGGGGCGCGGACGAAAACGTGAACGAGAACATGGACATGGACGGCAAGCCGCAGACGGTGGGCGAGCTGGAACAGGCGCTGTTTTCCGTTTTTCCCCGCGCGGATATGGAGCGCTGGGACAGCTGCGGGCTACAGGTGGGCGAGCGGGACAAGACGCCCGCCCGCATCGGCGTGGCCCTCGATTTCACGTGCGCGACGGTGAAAGCGGCTGCAGACGAGGGCTGCGACGTGCTCGTTTGCCACCATCCGCCCTACATCAAAGACGCCCCGTGCGAGCTGGGTCCGGCCACGCAGGGCGCGACGCCAGGACCTGGACGCGCCCTGTTCGAGGCGGCACGCCTCGGGGTCTCCGTCATCAACATGCACACGAACCTCGACCGTTCTGCGCTTGCACGCGAGGCCTTCGCCGACGTGCTCGGCTGCACCTGCAAGGGCAATTTCGAGCACCTGCTCGACCCGCGTCGCTCCTACAAGGGCACGGGATTTGGCGCCGTTCTCGACCTGCCCGTAGCCACGACGCTGGCGCAGCTTGCCGCCGTGTGTGACGACGCCTTGGGCGGGCGAGCGCGCGTGTGGGGCGATCCGGACCGCGAGCTGGAGCGCTTCGCCTATCTGAACGGCTCCTGGCGCGATGCGGGCGCTTTCCAGGCCGCCATTCGCGCGCACATCGGCTGCGTGGTGGTGGGCGAGACGGGCTACCACACGGCGCTCGACGTCCAGCCACATCTGGCTGTGCTCGAGCTGGGCCACGACATCTCCGAGGCACCTCTCGTGCAGGTGCTTTTCGACGAGCTGGCCGCATGCGGGTATGATGAAGGCGAAGAACTCGTCGTCGTGGGCGACGCCGCGCCCGCATGGTGGTGCGCCGGCGACGGACGGTGAAAGACGTGTCCGGCTTCGGCACCCGGCCCGGCCCGGCACGCGAGACGATGCGAGAAACCCCGAACAGAAAGGCGCGGTGAGGTCTGTATGCAGGCGACGGAATCCGAGATAGAGGCCCTGCTCGGCGTGCAAGAGCGCGACGTGGAGCTCATGCGCCTGAAAACGGAGCTGTCCGGCCTTGAAGAGGTGGCGCAGATTTCCGAGTGCCGCGCCAAGCGCCGCGAGCTGAAGGGCAAGCAAGACCAGGTGCTCGAGCTGGCAGACGGCGTGGCCGCGAAGCTGGAGCGCCTCCAGGCCGAGGAAAAATCGCTTTCCGAGAAGGTAGCCGAGCTGCAAAAGAAGCTCGACGGCACGGGCGACCATCGCGTGGTCGGCTCCATCACCAAGGAGATGGAAGGCCAGGTGAAGCGCCAAGGCGAAAACGCCAAAGAGCAAGACGCGCTGCTGGAGCGCCAGATCGAGGTGGAGCGCCTCGACGGCCAGCTTTCGCAGATGCTTGCGCGCACCGACGAGCGCGAGGCGACGCTGACGGAGGCGTTTCGCGAGAAGGGCGCTGCCATCAAGGAGAAGGTGCAGGCCGCACAGGTTGCGCGCGCCGAGCTTGCCGCGCAGGTAAACGCCACCGTCATGGCTCGCTACGAGCAGCTGCGCGCCGAGAAGGGCGGGCTTGGCCTGGCGACCATAGAAGACGGGCACTGCTCCGCGTGTCGCACGACCTTCCAGACCGGCCAGATGGCGAAACTGCGCACGGCGTCCGGGCTGGGCGAGTGCCCGAACTGCCACCGCCTCATGGCCTGTTCGGGCGCGGCGGAATAGACGAGACGGGCAGCCGAGGAGACGGAGGAGAACATGGCCGACAGGGTGCTTCTTGGGGTGACGGGCTGCATCGCCGCGTACAAGGCGGCCGAGCTGGTGCGCGCCTTGCAAAAGATGCGCGAAGACGTCGCGGTGAAGGTGCTGATGACGCCTGCCGCGGAAAACTTCGTCGGCGCCGACACCTTCCGCGCCCTCACGGGCAAGAAAGTCTCGACCGGCATATTCGGCGACGAGGCCAGCGCCATTCCCCATATCGCCTTCTCGCAGGGCACCGACGTCTACGCGATTGCGCCGTGCACGGCCAACACCTTGGCAAAGCTTGCCTGCGGGATGGCCGACAACCTCGTCACGGCTGCAGCACTTGCCACGGACGCGCCACTGGTGGTCGTGCCCGCCATGAACACGCAGATGTGGGAAAACCCCGCGACGCAGGCAAACATCGCCACTCTGCGCTCCCGTGGCGTTTTTGTCGTGGAGCCGGCAGAAGGCGAGCTGGCATGCGGCAGTGTGGGCGCGGGCAAGTTTCCCGAGCCCGATGCGGTGGCGCGGGCCGTCCTGGCAGTCCTCGACACGGGCGGCGAGCGCGATTTGGAAGGAAAGCGCCTGCTGGTCACGGCAGGGCCCACGCGCGAACCCTTTGACAGCGTGCGCTTCATCTCCAACGCGGCCTCGGGCAAGACGGGGTATCTGCTCGCGGAGCAGGCGGCGCTGCGCGGGGCGCAGGTCACTCTCGTCTCCGGGCCGTCTGCGCTTGCCGACCCTGCGGGCGTCGAGGTGGTGCGCGTGGACACGGCCGCCGAGATGCTCAAGGCCTGCGAAGGGCCGTTTTCAGATGCGGACGCGGCCGTCTTCACGGCGGCGGTCAGCGATTGGCGTGCGTGGTCGACCTTCACGGGCAAGATAAAAAACGACGGCGCCGACATGCAATTGCGCCTCGTGCCCAACACCGACATAGCCGCCACGCTGGGAAAACGCAAGGGCTCGACTTTCTGCGTCGTGTTTGCCGCCGAGACGGGCGACCCGCGCGAGGCCGCCCGCAAGAAGCTGGCCGCCAAACACGCGGACATGGTCGTGGCAAACGACGTGACCGAAGGCGACGGACCTGCGGGCGCCGACGACAACCATGTGTGGCTCATCGCGAGCGGCGAAGAAAGGGAGCTGTCGCGCCGCCCCAAATCCGAGCTTGCCGGCGACCTGCTCGACGTCGTGGCCGTTGCGCTTTCCAGAACCGGCGCGTAAAGCGAACGTGTCTGTCAGGCGTCGGCCCTGAGGCGCCTTTTCCTTTTCGGCGCACGCCGCGAATCTAAAAGGCATGCCGCAAAAGAAAAGGGCGCCGCATCTGCGACGCCCCGCAACCCTTTATCTGCGAAAAGCCCTTTACGGCCGCAGACCCGAGCCGCCTTGGATGGTGATGGTCTCGCCGGACACGTAGGCTGCCATGTCGCTGGCCAAAAAGACCGCGACCGGCGCGATGTCGGTCTTCGGGTCGCCGAAGCGCCCCAGCGGGATGCCCTTGATCGTCGCGGCGAAGGTGTCAGGGAACTGCTCTTTCCATGCGGCCAGCTGCTCGGTCATGGCCAGCGGGCATATGCAGTTTGCGCGCACGCCGTCTGGGCCCCACTCCGTGGCCGCGACGCGCGTCATGCCGCGGATGCCTTCCTTGGCGGCGGCATAGCTGGACTGGCCGGGCTTGCCGAAGAGGCCGGCACCAGACGCCAGGTTCACCACCGAACCGCCGGTCTTCTTCAGCTCGGGAAAGGCATGCTTCATGTAGAAGAACGCGGCGTAGAGCCCGGAGTTGATGGCCAGGTCGAAATCCTCTTTGCTGTGGTCGACGAGGTTCGTCCCGGATTTCGAGGCCTGCGCGTTGTTTACCACGGTGTCGAGCTTGCCGTAGTGCGCGACCGTCTCGGCGACGACCTTTTTCACCGCCTCTTCGTCGGCGCCTTCTGCCACGACGTGGATGACGTCATGCCCATAGGCCTCCTTCAGCTTGGCCTCGGCGTCCACGAGGCGCTGCTCGGTGCGCCCGGTGATGCACAAGTCCGCGCCCTGCTCGGCAAACGCACTCGCGATGCCAAATCCGATGCCCTTGCCCGCGCCCGTGACGATGGCGGTCTTTCCCTCGAGAAGTCCCATGGTGAATCTCCTTTGCGCGTCGTAGGTGTATGTGCTGCCGTTGATGCTAGCGGAAGTGTGCGCGGGTGGGGATGCGACAGCGCGCGCCCGTTCTGCGAGTAGCGCCCCGTCTTTCCCTAGGCGGCGCCTCGCGGCCATGTTGCCCGCCGGCAGGGCCTGCGCGAGTTCACATTTAGTTCACATCGCGATTGCAGGGGTGCAACACCTCGTCTCTATTGTGGAAGACAGGCTTGCAAAGAGGCGATGCGGGAGCTGCGTCCACGAAAGGGTGCGCACCGCGGTTTCGAGAGGAGATGCGCGCTAGATGGATCCTTTGACCATCACCATCGTCGTCATGGTCGTGGCGACGGCCCTGATTTTCGACTTCACGAACGGGTTTCACGACACAGCAAACGCGATGGCGACCTCTATTGCTACCGGGGCGCTAAAGCCCAAGACCGCTGTGATCGCCGCCGGGACCTTAAACCTCGTCGGCGCGTTTCTCTCCACCGAGGTGGCCAAGACCATCTCGGGCGGCATCATCAACGAACAGCAGGTCACGATAGGCGCGGAGTTCATTTTCGCCGGCCTTGTGGGCGCGATTTTGTGGAACCTCATCACCTGGCTTGTGGGCCTGCCGTCCAGCTCGTCGCATGCGCTGTTCGGCGGCCTGGTGGGCGCGGTCATCGTGGGCGCGGGCGTGCAGGGGGTGAACTTCGGTGCCGTCGCGGGCAAGGTGCTCGTCCCGGCGCTTGTCTCGCCGCTGGTTGCAGGTCTGGCCTCGTGGTGTGCGGTGAAGCTCATCTACCGCATCGTCGCGCACATGGATGAAAAGCAGGTGGCGAGCGGCTTTCGGCACGGCCAGACCGTCACGGCCTGCCTCGTGGCGCTCTCGCACGGCACCAACGACGCGCAAAAGACCATGGGCATCATCACCCTCACGCTAGTCGCCTCCGGCTTGCAGCCATCCGGCACCGGACCGGAGCTGTGGGTCGTGGCGGCGTGCGGCTTGGCCATCGCGCTTGGGACCTATTCGGGCGGCTGGCGCGTCATCCGCACGCTGGGCAAGGGCCTGACCGAGATCTCGACGCCGCAGGGCTTTGCCGCCGAGGCCGCGTCCGCCGCGACCATCTTGGCTTCCTCGCATCTGGGTTTCGCCCTGTCCACCACGCAGGTGTGCTCCGGTTCCATCATCGGCACGGGGCTGGGCGCCAAGACGAAGGTGGACTGGAAGGTGGCCGTCCGCATGCTCGTGGCCTGGCTCGTCACCTTCCCGGCGGCAGGCGCGCTCGGTGCGGCTGCGTGCGCCCTGGCGTGCGTGGGCAACTGGGGCGTGTTCGCCGTGGCCGCCATCGCGCTCGGCGTCGCGGGACTGATACTGCACCTCTCGCGCCGCAACCCCGTGAGCGCGTCTAACGTCAACGATGCAAAGACCGTCAGCTTGAAGGCGGTACCCGCAAATCCGCAGCCGGCTGCCCCGGCGCAGGCGGCCTGAGAAAAGAAGGGGAGAAGGATAGATGTTGCAAGAGCTTCTCAATTTTGTGCTGGTCTTGATCACCGCCGTGGCGGTCGCGGGTTCTGTGGGGGCGCTGTATGCCAACGGCCTGCGCCTTTGGGCATCTGCCGAACAGCATAGCGCGCACGAGCATGTCTCCATCACGCGGCGCACGGGCTCGGCGGTGTGCTTTACCGCCTGCGCCGCCATCGTTTTGCTGGCCTTGTGGCTGATGATTCCCGCGTTTCACTAGAAAGCGCCCTCGGCGTGCTAGGATGAAGCGGTCTGTTCATCTGACCCTACAAGGAAGGGGCTGCACATCATGGATCTGAAGGGTTCAAAGACCGAGGCCAACCTGCAGGCGGCGTTTGCCGGCGAGTCGCAGGCGCACACGAAATACCAGTACTACGCCAGCAAGGCGAAAAAGGACGGCTACGAGCAGTTCTGCGAGATTTTCCTCGAGACCTCGCGCAACGAAAAAGAGCATGCGAAGCTGTGGTTCAAGTACCTGCACGACGGCGAGGTGCCCGACACCTTGACGAATCTAAACGATGCCGCCGACGGCGAGAACTACGAGTGGACCGACATGTACGACGAGTTCGCCAAGACGGCCGAAGAAGAAGGCTTTGCCGAGATCGCGGAGAAGTTCAAGGCGGTCGGCGCCATCGAGAAGCACCACGAGGAGCGCTACCGCAAGCTCATCGAGCGCTTGGGCGAAGGCACGGTCTTTTCCGCCGACGGCGATGCCATGTGGATTTGCCGCAACTGCGGGCACGTCTACATCGGCAAGGAGGCGCCCGAGCTGTGCCCGGTGTGCGCGCATCCCCGCGCCTATTTCGAGCGCCTGGCCGACAACTACTAGTCTCTTTTCGCGCGGGGCGGGTGCGACATGTGCGGCGCGTGCGCAAATCTGCGTGTGTTGGTCGTGGGCGCGGGACGTGCGGGCGCGCCTGCGGCCTGCATCGCGCAGGCGTTTGCCCGCGCGGGGGCGGCGCTTGCGGTGACGGCGCGCTCGAAGGGCGTGCTGCAGACGCCGCGCGTGTTTAAGGAAAGCGGCGCCGGGCGCGTTGTTGGTCTTGTGGCTGATGGGGCGGATGCGGATGCAGCCGCGCGTTGCGTACAGCAGGCCGAAGAGGCGCTTGACGGCCTTGATGCGCTCGTGGTGACGGGCATGGCCTCGGTGGCGGGCGTGCCGCTTGCGCGCCTGAAGCCCTCGCAGCTCGAGACCGCGTGGCGCACCGGCCCTGCCGCCGTGTTCAACTGGCTGGACAGCGCGCACGACGCGCTTGCCCGCACGCGGGGGCATGCCGTCGTGTGCCTGCCGCCCGATAGATGCGCGCGGGCTGCGGGTGCTGCTGTTTCCAGCGCTGTGGCGGCCACGCGGGCGCTGTGCGAGAGTGCGCGCGACGAATGGGCCGGCGAGGGCATCGTCTGCGACGTGGTCGACCTTTTCGCCGAAACACCCGCCCTCGTGCGGCTCGCAGAAGAAAACGAGGAGGCTTCCTCCGAGTTTGCCGCCCGCGCTGGCGCCGCTTTGGAAGACCCGGACAGGCTCGCCGCCCGCATCCTTACGCTCGTGTCGTCCTCTTAGAGCAGCGCGTGCCCCACGAGCACGCCTTTTTCCTCGTTTGCGTCGGTGAAATGCACGGGCACGAGCTGCCCGCAGGGGATGCTTTCGTCGAGCCTCACCGTATGGTAGCTCTCGGAGGTGCCCCGTCCCGGGCGTTCCACCAAGACCAGCTCCGTGCTGCCGACGCGCATGCGGCGATCATGTGCGGCAAGCTCAAACCCAAGCGTCTGCAGCTTCGCCGAACGGCGTGCGGCGGTGTGGCTGTCCACCTGGTCGTCGCGCTCGGCTGCGGGCGTGCCCGGACGCGGCGAGTAGCGAAAGACGTGCAGGCGCATGAAGGCGCAACGCCGCACTATCTCGCAGGTGCGCTCGAAGTCCTCGTCTGTCTCGCCTGGAAAACCCACGATGACGTCGGTGGACAGCGCAATGTCCGGCACGCTGTTGCGCAGGGCATCCACCTGTTCTAGAAACCTGCGTGCCGTGTAGTGCCGCGCCATCTCGCGCAGCACCTTGTCCGAGCCCGACTGCAGGCACAGGTGCGCATGGCGTGCAAGCCGCCCGTTGTGTGCGGCGAAAGCGTCCACGAGCTGCGGGGTGAGGTTGTGCGGCTCTATGGACGACAAGCGCAGACGACCCACGTCCGTGCGCGCGAGCAGCTCTCCGACAAGCCAGGCCAGGTCGCGGCGTTCACCGCACGCGTCCTCGTGCCAGGCGGCGATGTCGATGCCGACCAGCACGATTTCTTGCGCGCCCGCTCGCGCCAACTCGCCCGCGCGCGCCAGCACCTCGTCTGCGGGCGTCGAATGTGCAGGCCCTCTCGCCACGTGCACGATGCAAAAGGTGCAGGCGTTGTCGCAGCCGTCTTGGATTTTGAGGTCTGCCCGCGTGCGCAGCCTGCCTGCCTCGCGCAGACCCCGGACTGCCTGCACGTGCTTGGTATCTGGGCTCCCGCCCGTTTCGCTCGTTGTGTCCCCGCCCGTCGCTGCGCCCTTCGGTGCAGCGCCTTTACCGCCTGCCGCGCCCTTCGGTGCAGCGCCTTCACCATCCACCGCCTCGTCTGTGCTTTTACCGCGCGAGGCCTCCACCAGCTCGCCTACCCGCTTCGCCACGAGCTTCTTGTCACTTTCGCACACGACGCGCGCGTCAATGTCGGCGTAGAAACCGGCGTCGATGTTGATTGCGCACCCGCACACGAGCACGGGACAGGTACCCTCGTCGAGCATGCGGCGTATGAGCTTGCGGTTCTTGCGGTCGGCCTCGCCGGTGACCGTGCAGGTGTTCACGATGACGATATCGGCGTCGCTAGGAGAGGCCACCATGCGCCATCCCGCGCACGCGAGCTGCGCTGCGATGGCCTCGCTTTCGGCGCGGTTGACCTTGCACCCGAGCGTGCGGATGCAAAAAGAGGGGGCATGCCCCGTCGCGCGTTCCATCTTCGGCTATTTGTTGTTGCCCAGCCCGCCCAGCTGGTACATGCACAGCGCCGTGGCGACCGTGCCGGCCGTCTCCGTGCGCAAGATGAGCTTGCCCAAGCTGACGACGCGCACCGCGTCCCCGATGGCCTGCAACGCCTCGACCTCGGCGCGGGTCAGGCCGCCTTCAGGGCCTATGACAAGCGCGACCTTGCTGGAAAAATCGCAGCCCTCGAGCGCGTCGCCGATGCTTGCCGGCTTGCCCTCGGCGTTCGTGTCGGCTTCCTCCCACGCGATGACAATGCGGTCGAAATCCTCGAGTTCTTCGCATATGTCGTCGATTTTCGTGGGGTCGTCCACGATGGGCAGGATGGAGCGGCCGGATTGCTTGGCCGCCGACAGCGCGATGCGGCGCCAGCGTTCGCCTTTCAGCGCGTGCTCGTCGGTCTTCAGGCGCACGATGGTGCGCTCGGAGAGGAAGGGGATGATGTGCTGTATGCCCAGCTCCGTGGTCTGGCGTATGGTCTGACCCATGCGATCGCCCTTGGAGATGCCCTGCACCAAGGTGAGGTTCGGGAGCTTTTCGACGGGCAGCTCGCCGACGCAGCGCGCGAGCGCCTGCTGGCCGTCCAAGGAGACGACCTCGACTTCCCAGCACTGGCCGCCCGCCGCGCAGCAGGCGATGTGCTCGCCCGGCTCTATGCGGCGCACAATCATGTGGCGGCGCTCTTTTTCACTCACGGGCAGTGTGACCACATCGCCTTTGGGCATGATGTCGTCCATGAAAAACCTGGGCATCGACATGGGGCGTCTCACCTTTCCGGCCTGCGGGTTCAACGTGGCGCCGCGGCCTTTTCGCGCAGAATTTTCCCTATTGTAGCGCGTCTGGTGCAGTGGTATATTGTGCGCACTGTTTTGCGCGGCAAACGCATATCCGCCGCGTTGCAATTCCCTTCACATGCTGTTCGCTTTCCCTGTCGTGTGCGCGCGTGCGTTGCGTTTTGAAGGTGAAAAAGGCGTCGAGGGGCCTTCGGCAAAAGGAAAAGGAGTCGGGAAAGCCATGAAATTCTTCTTGGACACAGCAGATCTGGCAGAAATCGAGGAGGTCGCGTCTTGGGGCGTGCTCGCTGGCGTCACCACCAACCCCAGCCTCTACGCGCGCATAGGCGGCAAGCTGGACGATTTCGAGGCGCACCTGGCGAAGATTTGCGCGCTCGTGGACGGCCCTGTCAGCGGCGAGGTCACGGGCACGACTCGCGACGAGATGGTCGAGCAGGGGCGTGCGCTTGCGAAGGTGGCCGACAACATTGTGGTGAAGGTGCCGTGCACCGTCGAGGGTCTAGCGGCGACGCGCACGCTGTTTGACGAGGGCATAGACGTGAACATGACGCTCGTGTTCAGCGTGGCGCAGGCAATGCTGGCCTGCCGTGCCGGCGCGCGCTACATCAGCCCCTTCGTCGGACGCTTCGACGACATCTCCGAAGATGGCACAAGCCAGCTCGGCGACATCGTGGCGGCCGTCGCGAACTACGATTTCGGCCACGAGGTCGAGATCATCGCGGCGTCCATACGCTCGGCAAATCACGTGCGCATCGCGGCGCTTTTCGGCGCAGACATCGCGACGGTGCCCTATGGGGCGATGAAGAAATGCGTGCTGCACCCGCTGACCGACCAGGGGCTGGCAAAGTTTGAGGCCGACTGGGAAAAGGTCGTGAACGCATGACGGGGGAGGGTAAAGTGGACGCGGAGCAGATGACGCTTGCCGCCGAGGGGCTTGCGGCTGAAAAACCCAAGCGCAAGCGCCGCACGAAGGCCGAGATGGAAGCCGCGCGGGCTGCAGAGGCTGCGGCAAAGGCCGAGAAGGCGTCTGCGGGCGCGAAGGCGGCCGACGAGGGCACGACGGCTGAAAAGCCCGTCGAGAAACCCAAGCGCAAGCGCCGCACGAAAGCCGAGATGGAGGCCGCGCGGGCTGCAGAGGCCGCCGCTATTGCCGCCGCCGAGGCCGCGGGCATAAAGATTCCGCCCAAAAAGCGCGGACGCCCCTCGAAAAAGGACAAGGAAGCCCGGGAGGCCGCGCTTGCGGCTGCCGCTGCGGTTGCCGCCAAAATGGCGGGCGCGGCTCCTGGTGCCGAGGCCGA
>CAVECB010000034.1:0-1259 GCA_963614215.1 Ruthenibacterium lactatiformans | reverse complement strand
GGGCGCCAAGGATGCGGAAGCCGGCTCGCGCGCTGCGGGCAAAGGCGCAGATGCGGGCAAAGGCGCAGACGCCGCCAAGGGCGCCGATGCGACCAAAGGCGGCGCCGCCAAAAACAACGGCTCCGACCAGCGCTCCCAGTCGGACGCGCAGGGATTTTCGCGCGACGGGCGCAACAACCGCCGCAACCGCCGCAACCGCCGCAACAACAACAACAACCATCAGCGCCGCGAGGTTGTGCCTTCCGCCACCCGCGACGAGCTGGCAAGCCTCGAAGACGACGCCCTTGTCGCCCGTGCGCTGGAGCTGTCGGTGGACCCCACCGAATATGGCGAGCGCGACGACCTCGTCTCGGCCGTCTACGACGCTTTGCTCCAATCCGAGGGCTTCGTCGAGGTCGAGGGCATACTCGACCTCATGCCGGACGGCTACGGCTTCATCCGCACCAAGGGCTACCTGCCGGGCGAGCACGACGTCTACGTGGGCTCGAGCATGGTACGCCGCAATGGCCTGCGCAAGGGCGACCACGTGGCCGGCCGCGTGCGCCCGCCGCGCGACAACGAGAAATACCCGGCCCTAAACACGATTTTGGCCCTAAACGACGAGCCCTTCGAAGGCCCGCAGCACCGCGTGAAGTTCCAAAACCTCACCCCGGTCTACCCCGACGAGCGCCTCGTGCTCGAGCACGGCAAAGACGCCCTCACGGCGCGCGCGATCGACTTGGTCTCGCCCATCGGCAAAGGCCAGCGCGGTCTCATCGTCTCGCCGCCGAAGGCCGGCAAGACCACCGTCTTGAAAGACATCGCGGCGGCCATCAGCGCAAACAACCCCGAGGTGCACCTTATGTGCCTGCTCGTGGACGAGCGCCCCGAGGAAGTCACCGACATGGAGCGCTCTATCAACGGCGAGGTGGTCTCGTCCACCTTTGACATGCCGGCCGACAACCACATCGCGGTGGCCGAGCTTGTGATCGAGCGGGCCAAGCGCCTCGTCGAGGCAGGCCACGACGTCGTCATCTTGCTCGACTCCATCACCCGCCTTGCGCGCGCCTACAACCTGGCGCAGCCGGCGTCCGGGCGCATCCTGTCCGGCGGCGTGGATTCGACGGCGCTGTATCCGCCCAAGCGATTTTTGGGCGCGGCGCGCAATATCGAAAACGGCGGCTCGCTCACTATCTTGGGCACGGCGCTCGTGGACACCGGCTCGAAGATGGACGAGGTCATCTTCGAGGAGTTCAAGGGCACGGGCAACATGGAGCTCA
>CAVECB010000033.1:0-18678 GCA_963614215.1 Ruthenibacterium lactatiformans | reverse complement strand
TGGCACCGCGACCGTCACCGTCACCGGCACCGGCGACTACGCGGGCAGCTCGCAGTCCTTCACCTTCGAGATAGCGAAAGCAGACCTCTCGACCGCCGAGGTCGTCCTCGATGCTACACAGCTCTATTGGACTGGCTCCGAACAGACCAAGAAGGTCTCCAAGGTCATCTTGAACGGGAAGATACTCGACGCGTCCACGGACTATACCGTGGCCGGCAACACGGGCACCGCAGTAAAAGACGACTACACCCTGACCGTCTTTGGCAAGGGCAACTACACGGGCACGACGGCCGGAGCGTCCTGGTCGATAGCCGCCGCTCCAATCGACCCCGCCAAGCTCTCCGTCGAGCTCGAGCATGTCGAGTACACCTACGACGCTACGGAAAAGCAGCCGGGCGCGACGGTTGTATACGACGGCGCCACGCTCTCCGCAGACGACTACACGCTCTCCTATGCGAACAACACCGACGCCGGCACCGCGACGGCCACCGCCACCTTGAAGGGCAACCTCGCGGGGAGCAAGGACGCGACGTTTACTATCAAACCCTACGACATCTCGGACGCGACGCTCGTCTTCGCCCACGACGGCACGGCCTACACCGGCTCGGCCATCCAGGCGGGCACGGCAACTGTCACGCTGAAGGAGCCGATAGGCACCGCCGCCGCGCCCGTAACGGTCGTGCCCGCCGCGGGCTTTTCGGTGGTGGGCGCGACGTCTGCCACAGATGTCGGCACCTACACCGCTTGGGCCGTAGGATCTGGCAACTACACCGGCGACTGCGCCGGCACTTGGGCGATATCGATAGCCGACCTGCCGGATTCGATGAAGCCCACCAGCCTGACCACTGCCGCCGAGATTGGCCAGAAGCTCTCTGAGGTGGCCCTACCCGCCCTGCCCGAGGGCTACCCGGGCACCCTCGCGTGGAAGGACGGCGAGACCACCACGGTCCCGTCTACGGTGGGCACCTACAGCTACACGGCCACCTTCACCTCTGCGAACACGAACTACAAGCCCGCCGAGGTCACGGTTTCAATGAAGGTGTGTTTTGTCTATAAGGTCGTCTACCACGCCAACGGCGGCACGCTTTCTTCCGGCACCGGCGAGGGGGCCGACGCCTACGGCTTTGCCACCTACTCGCAGAAGATCTATCTGGACTACAAAAACCAGACGCTCACCGCCAACGCTTTTACCGCTCCGAGTGGCACGCGTTTTGCCTTCTGGACGCTCGGCACGCCCGACACGGCGCTCACGAGCGTGGACAGCACCGTGACGACCGGCGTGAAGAACACGACCACCCTCACCTATGTGGACGGCCACGACCTCTCGCAGCCGGACGGCAACGCTGAAAAATCCGCCACGGCGGTGGAGATGTACACCGACTCGTCCACCTCCACGTCCAAGACGCAGGCCGGCGCGGGGGACACCGTGAACCTCTACGCGCATTGGATCGACGAGTCGCTGGGGTCGTACTGGATGGCGCCGTCAAAGAAGACCACCACCTCCAACAAGGCATCCAATTCTGCTAAAGACGTGGCGGAGGCGACCACCGCGAACGCCGCCTACAGCAGCCCCGAGACCGGGGATGCCGGCGCGGCGGGCGTCTACAAGGACAACGCCGCGGTGAAATCCGCCGTGGCCGACCTCAAGGCAGAGATTGCGGACGGCACCGCGACGACGCTTCAGGAGCAGTGGACGGCCGTCATGAAAGAGGATAAATACCACCTCTACACCCTCTACCAGGAGGACAGGCCGCTGGCTTTCGACGAGCGCTACGTGGAATCGCGCGTCATACAGGTGGGGGCCCACGGCGACGACGGTACGACGCTTACCTTCGAGGCGGTCCACGCCCTGCCTACTGCCTATCGCATGAACGCCACGAGCACGAACATCGGCGGCTGGGAGGACTGCGAGCTGCGGGGCAAGCTCTTGAAGGGCGGCGCAATCTATGTCAACTTTGAGCAGGGCTACCTGGACGACATCCTGGCGGTGGGCAAGTACACCATCGGTGGCAGCGACGACACGACGGTGGACACGACCTCCGACAAGTTCTGGTTGCTGTCCTACAACGAGATTACGGGGTCTACGAACTCCGCCTTCTACGAAGGCGACCACGGCGGCCAGTACGCTTGGCACAAGGCCCTCTCCGTCGGCACGGGCAACAACTCCGCTCTCCTGAACGGCCACTACACGCGCGCGGAGGGCGTTGCCTCCTCTGCCGGCAGCACCAGCAGTTGGTGGGAGCGTTCCCCGTGGTCGGTGTTCTACTTCGCGACCGTGCGCGGCACTGACGGGAATGCGAGCAAGTACAGCAGCGCGCCCAACACCTTTGCCATGCGCCCCGCTTTTGCCATGTGAACCTGCAGGTTCTGCGCTGGGCGGGGCGGCGGCATCGTTCGCGCCTCGCTGCTATTGGGGGACGTGCTGCCACCCCGCTTTCACCTTCAAGAAAAGCCCCGACTCTCCCTTGTGGGAAGGCCGGGGCTTTCATCATGTTCTTGGTATTCGCGCGAGCCTGCACGTGCACGGGCACCTTTCGGACAGAAGCGACGCGTGGGGCGTCCTTATGCGGGGTTGCCCGTGCTGTCGATGGTGAACTCGGGGTCGTCCACATGCGGCGCAAGCTCGACAACCGCCGCCTTCGCCCGCTCGTAGTGCACCTTGTTGATGTGCGTGCGCCCGTATTTCGCGCGATAGATCAGGTAGGTGAACAGCCCGGTGAGGAAAAGGAAAAACACGGCCAGCAAAAACGAGCCGAGGTGCACGAGACCTTCGCCCATCTCGCCTGCCGCGAACGCCGCGCCGACGTTGTACATGTTGTAGCCGCCGACCGGAATCATCACCGAAAAGCCCTCGCCGCAGACGTTTGCCATCCACCCGGACAGCCCGCAGGGGGCAAAAATCGCACCCAGGCACCACGCGAACATAAGGATCCACACCGGCTTGGCCTTGTCGGTGATGCGTCGCACCGCGAGGTAGACCACCTGGAAAAATGCCGTCAGCACGCCGCCCATGAGGTAGGCGTACGGAAAGACCAGCCAGCTCGTCGTCTTTTCCACGACCGGCGCCACGACCCCTGCGGCCGTGCAGATGTAGCCGAAGAGTATGCAGCTCACAGCGCCCACAACGTTGAACCAGATGACAAGCCAGACGCCCTGCCATATGCTCTTGCCCGTCGAGGCCTGCTCGGGCCCTGTCCAAGGGCCGAGCATCTTCATACCGACGGCCATCGCGAATCCCGAAAACGGCAGAAGCGAGCCGAACATGGCCCATTTCTCGAGCCATTGGTAGACCCCCAGGCCGCCGAGCACGCAGCCTATGCAGCCCATGAGCACGAGGACCGAGCCACCGACGAAAAACGAGAGCGGGCCGGACCCCAGCGCGACCTGCGTGACGGACAGGAGCGCCTGCGCGATCAGCGCGAAGAGGCCGCCCAGAAAAAAGCTGTAGACGACCGTTTTCCAAGCTTTCATATTCTTTTCCTCCTTGTATGGCACATGTCGAAAAGCCGTCCGCGCCAAATCTCAGACACCGCAGACGCTGAAATTATACATAGCCCGTGACGCCGCGCTTTATAATCGTGCGTAAAGCGGGGGAGCGGTGCCGTGCGGGCGCGCGTGCGCGTGTAGGTGCGCGGATACGCAGGTGCGCAGATGTGCGTGTGCGCAGGTGTACAGGTGTACGGGCGCGCGCAAGTGCGTGGGCGCCTGCGCGGATGCAGAGAGCCGTCGGGATGCCGCTGCGGATGCACAGAGCCGCCGGATTGCCGACGCGGCATCTCCCGAAAACAGACACGGAGAGGGTTTTGATGAAAGTCACTGGTGAAAAGCCCGGGCAGTGTATGGTAAACGAGCCGCTGGAGGCGGCACGCACCTCGTTTCGTGCGGCGCGGGAGCGCTACGTGGCCGCGCTGGAGGCAAAGGGCATAGAGTTTGCCCCGGCGGGGGCGGGGCGTGCACGCCGCGCCGAGCTGCGCCAGGCTTTGCGCGACGCGGGCGCCGCCTTCAGAAATGACGGGGCCTCAATTGCCTCGGGTTGGCTGTCGAGCGCCTGCGTCGAGTGCACAGGCTGCGGCGGGTCGGAGACATTTTCGACCACGCTCAAGTGCCACCGCGATTGCTATTTCTGCTTCAACCGCAACCTGGCCGACTACGACACCTTCTTCTCGCAGGGCTGCCCCTGGGAATCCGAGCTTGCGCGCTCGGCGGCCGACGCGGACGGCAAGCTTGCCTGCGTGGCGCTGACGGGCGGCGAGCCGCTTGTGGACATAGACGAGGCCGTGCGCTTTTTCGAGGCGGCCCGCCAAGCGTTTCCAGGCGCGCACATGCGCATGTACACCTCGGGCGACCTGCTGTGCGAGGAGGCGGCGAAGCGCCTGGCAGAGGCCGGCCTTTCCGAGGTGCGCTTTTCCGTGAAGCTCGACGATGCACCCGAGCTGCAGGAGCACGTGCTGGAAAACATGGCGCGCGCCGGCTCGTTCATCGACGACGTCATGGTCGAGATGCCCGTCATCCCGGGCACCGGCGAACAGATGCGCGCGCTCATGACCCGCTTCGAGCAGGCTGGCATACGCGGGATGAACCTGCTCGAGTTCTGCTTTCCCTTTGCGTGCTGGGACGAGTTCTCCCGGCGCGGATTCACCGTGCGCAACCCGCCCTACCCGGTCATGTTCGACTACGCCTATTCGGGCGGCCTTGCCATCGCCGGCAGCGAGGAGCTGGCCTTGGAGCTGATGCTGTGGGGGATGGGCGAGGGGCTGTCGTTTGGGATGCACTACTGCTCGCTGGAAAACAAGCACCGAAGCGAGATGCGCCAGCGCAACGAGGACGCCGACGGGCTGTTCCCGTGCATGGCCTTTGATGCGGGCGATTTCTTCTTGAAGACGGGCAAGCTCTTCGGTCCGGACCGCATACCGGGCAAAGAGGCGCTTGGCGCAGCGGGCTGCACGGATTTCGTCGACGATGAAGAAGAGGACTCGACGGCTTTTCCGCCTGCATTTGCCCCGGCGCTTGCGGGCGTGCCCGTGCGCCCGCAGCTTGCCTTCAACGTACTCGACCACGACGAGAAGGGCGGTTTCCTCGTCGAGGTCGGCCTATTTGACGCGGACGCAGAAGAGCCCTGTGGTTTGTACTAGGCGCTGCGCCCCTGCGCCCAGGCGTCCCAGTCTTGTCTGGATCCGTAGAACTTGTTCAAGTCGAGATCGCCGCTATATCCGCTGATGTCGCCTTGGCTGGTGTACTGCCTACACACGCAGGTGTAGGCGCCCTCGTTCCACGGATGGTCTTGGTATCCCGTCGTGTCGTAGTTCGCGTACTGCGCAATCCACAGCGGCCCGGAGTAATAGCGCGAGATGCTCTGGCTGACATACGTCCACGCGGTCTTGCCCGTGCGGTTTTTCACCTGCGCGCGCCACCGGTTCGTCCACCATGCGCCGTTTTCGGCATACGCGCTATTCTGCTCGCTCTCCCAGTCGATGACGAGCACCGCGCGGCCGATATAGTCGCCGATTTGATTCACGAAGAAATTCGCCTCGTCTTCGGGGTTGCCGCCTGCCGCGTAGTGGTACAGCCCGAGCTTTTTGCCCGAGTTCAGCGTCGCCTCGGCCCACTCGCGCCAATAGGGGTTGATGTAGTTCGTGCCCTGCGAGACCTTCACGATGATGAAGTCCGCGTCCACCGACCGTATGTTGATGCCGGCCTCCCACGAGGCGATGTCGATGCCGCGCAGACTTTGGTTTGCGTTGTAGCTCGTCGGGGTGAAGCGCCAGCCCTGCGCGAGCGTGCCGTTGTTCATGTAGACCTGAATGTTCGTCTCGTTTGCCGTGCGCGCGCCCGACACATCGAGGCGCAGCGAGGTCTTCAGCTGAGGCGCGATGGTGAAATACCCTGACGCCGACCAGTAGACGTACCACTTCTGCGCCTTCGTCGAGTTGCGCGTCCACAGCTGCACGTTCGTGCCGCTTGCCGTCGAGCCGTTCGCCACGTCAAGCGCTAGGCCCGATCCCGCGTTCACGATGGTGTAGCTCGATTTGTCGGAGTTCAAGATGAAGAGCCATTTCTGCGTATCGTAGGTGGATTTCGTCGTCAGCGACACGTTCGTGCCGCACGAGGTGCGCGCGTAGGCGGCACCGACAATCATCTTGCTGCTGAGCGCCGAGACGACGGCGAAATAGGCGTTCGGTTCGACGGCGTAGGCCTGCGCGAGCTTCCAGCGCTGCGCCTTGGTGTTGTTCCACTCCCAAGTCTGTACGGTGGTGCCATCTGCCGTGCCCGCGTTCGACACGTCGAGCCATTTGCCCGTGAGCAGGTTCTTCAGCTGGTAGTAGCCATTCACCCAGTTGATGAGCCACTTCTGGTCGTTTCCGCCCGACTTGGCGTGTTGGTACAGCGACCCGTCGGATTTGGCCGTCAGATACTTGCCGGAAGACGTGCTTTGCAGCGTATAGGTGTTGGCGGCGACCCGCGACAGGTACCACTTTTGCGCGTAGGTCTTGTTGGAGCTCCAAATCTGAATCTTTGTGTTGTCGGCCGTGCCCGCGTTCGAGAGGTCGAGCACTTTCGACGAGTTGAGCACGGTGGCGGCGGAGTAGAGCCCGTTTGCGACAATCGCCGTGACCTTTGCGAACTTCCAGCGCTGCGCGGGCGTGGAGTTCGCCTTGAAGATGTTGATGTTGGCGCCTTTTGCCCCGTTGCCGTTGTAGACGTCGAGGACGATGCGGGGAAAGAGCGCGGAGACGAGCTTGTAGGTTCCGTCGCCGTAGGGCACAGCCACCCATTTCTGGGCGAGGCTGTTGTTGGCCGCGTACTGCCACACGTTGGTGCCGTGGGTCTTCGAGCCGCCTGCCACGTCGAGCATCTTGCCCGACTTCACGTTTTTTAGCTGCATGTAGCCAGACGAGTCGTAGGAGACGTACCACATCTGCGCCTGCGTCGAATTCGAGTTCCACAGCTGCACGTTGCCGCCGTTTGCCGTCGAGCCGTTATAAACGTCGAGCACGCGCGCACCGGACAGCGAGGTGGCGATGGTGTAGACGCCTGTCGCGATGGCGTTTTTGTAGGCGGCTACCTGCTGGGCAAGCGTCGCCTTCGCCGCCGTCACATCATAGAACCTCCAGCACTGCGCGGCGGTGCCGTTTGCCTTGTACAGCCACAGCTTCGCGTCGTTTGACTTCGAGGCGTTGTAGAGATCCAGCGCGAAACGCGAGTCGAGCGCCGAGACGATGCGATAGCCGCCGCTGGCCAGTTTGGTGACGATCCACTTCTGGGCCAAAGTGCCGTTGGACGCGTACTGCCATACGGTCGCGCCCTTGAAGGCCTTGCCGTTTGACACGTCGATGACCTTGCCCGTCTTGACGTTGGTGAAAGTGGCGTAGTTGTTCGCGTCGTAGGAGACGCGCCACTGCTGCGCGGCCGTGTAGTTGGCGGCATATTGGGTGATGGCCGCCTTATTGGACGTCGAGCCGCGATAGACCTCGACGTTTTTGCCCGAGGCGTCCGAGTAGAAGATGTAGATATGCCCGTTTTCGAGGACGCGCGTACCGCCCTTGGGGGTGGAGCTTGCCGTCGTGGTCGCGGTCGCGGTTGCGACACTCGCCTTCGCAGTCGTGGCCGTCGTCGTTGCTTTGGCTGTGGCTGCGGTGCTTGTTGCCTTGGCCGTCGTGGCGGTTGTGGTGGTTGAACCTGTACCGCCCGTGGTGGTCGTAGTGGCAGAACCCGCGGTGCCTGCGGCGTCGTTTGTGGTCGTGTCCGCCGCGTCGGTCTTCGAGCTGTTTGTATCGGCGTTGCCTGCCGTGTCCGTGTTCTTGTTCGCGTCAGTCGTCGCATCCTTGCCCGTGTCTACAGAGTCGTCCGTCGTCGCGCCGCCCTCCTTGTCGGCGCCGTCGCAGCTTGCGTCCGCATCCGTGTCCTCCGACGCGCCCGCGCCGTCTTTTCCGGCCTCTCCCGTGTCTGCCTGCGTGGCGTCCGTACCTGCCGTCTCGCCTGCGGACACGACATCTGCTCCGACAAGCGCCGCGCCTTCGTCGTCAAGCTCCGCAGCATGTGCGCCCGTCGGGCACAGCAGTCCCACAGCCAGCATGAACGCGCAGACGACGCAACCTGCCCCCAGCGCCGTCCAGCCCTTTGCCGCAGATGTCCGGTTCGCGTTCATCTTCGCTCCTCTCGTGCTTGCGTTCACTCTCGCGCCCGCGTCCGCTTTACGCACATGCCCGCTTGAAGGCGGCAAGCAGATCGTCGTAGTCGTCGAAGGCCTCCAAGTCGGGGTTTTCTTCGCGTATGGCCTTCGGCGCGCGAAACAAAAAGCCCTCCTTGCTCGAGCGCAGCATCCCCAAGTCGTTGTGGCTGTCGCCTGCCGCGATGGTGTCGTAGCCCATCTGCTGCAGGGCGCCCACCGTGTTTACCTTCATGTTGCCGGCGCGCAAGGTGTAGCCGGCAATAGAGCCGTCCGCGCCCACTTGAAGCGTGTTGCAGAATATGGTCGGCCACCCCATCTTTTCCATGATGGGGGAGGCAAACTGCTCGAAGGTGTCCGAGATGATGACGAGCTGGGTGAAGCGGCGCATCTGCGCGATGAAGTCCATGGCACCTTCCAGCGGCTCGATGCGACTGATGACGGCCTGTATGTCGGCCAGCTTCATCTTGTGCTCGCGCAAAACGCCAAGCCGCCAGTCCATGAGCTTTGCGTAGTTGGGTTCGTCGCGCGTCGTGCGCGTCAGCTCCTCGATGCCGCTTTCATGCGCGAACTCGATCCATATCTCGGGTGCGAGCGTCCCCTCGAGGTCCAGGCAGGCTATGTGCACGTCGGTTCCTTTCGCTTGTGCGCGCCGCCTCCCTTTGCGGGCGCGGCGCTTCGTCTTTGAGGGGGCATTATACGTGTGTTCTTGTGCAAAACGTGGACGCACGCGCAGCTGCGGCGCACGAAAGGTGCGGTTTGCCCCTAGCTTTCCGGTCCGTGTTCCACCTGGTATTGAAAGCCCGACAGCGACCCCTCGCCGAATACGCGCATGCGTTTCAGGCGCATCGGGTCGTCGCCTGGGTGAACCTGCCCGTAGACGATGGTGAAGGCCTCTTTCACCCCGTTGTCTGCAAGCGCCGACGGCGCGATGTCGGAGACGTCGCCATACGGGTAGGCAAACGCCTCATAGCCGCCGATGACCTCGCGCTCCTTGTCGCAGTCGGCCTTCACGTCCGCGGCGTCAAAATCGTAGATCGCCCCGCCGCGCCCGATGTTTTGTGTGCCGTCCTCGTGCATGGCATAGGAATGCGACTCGTAGTTCACGTACGGGCTGGGATTGTCCTTTACCGTCTGCGCGATGCCGTCGCGGTTGCCGATGATGAAGCCGGTGACGGGCACCTGGTACTTCTCGGCCAAGGGCTTTACCACATCAAAGAAGGTGGAGTCGCCGTCGTCGAAGGTCAGTACGACGCTTTTGGCCGGCAGCGAATGGGTGCCGGCGATGTAGGCGGAAAGTTCCGCGTAGGAGGGGTAGTAGTAGCCCTCCTCGACAAGCCACTGCAGCTGCGACTCGAACATCGAGGCGGGCAGGAGGTTGGCATCCGGCGTGTCGGGCGGGTCGGCATCCGGATAGACATAGTGGTACATCATCACCGAGATGCCGTCGCTGTCCCAGTCGGCCGACTCGACCACCTTCACCTTGCGCGTCGCCGTCTGGATCATGCCCTCGGCGTTTTTGGCCGTGTAGACCACCTCGTAGTCGCCCGGCGTGGAAGTGTCGGGCGTGCCCGATGCCTGCACGCTGTCCGAGATGTCGCCTTCCTGGATGTCGCGCGCGTCGCATCCGCCCTCGATGTAGGGCTCGCCTGCGCGCACGATGGTCTCCATGTCGCCGTGGACGGTCATGACGATGCGGCCTTCCGGGGCTGTGGGCGCAGACGTCTGTGCCTGATTGCCCTGCTGTGCCGTGCTGTTCGCCGCGTCTGTGCCGTTGTCTGTCGTGTCGCTTTTTCCGCAGGAGTTCAACATGGTGAAGGCGACGACCGCCACAAGCGCGGCGACGACGAGGACGGCAAGCACGAACGGCCATTTGCGTCTGGGGCTTTGCGTCTCGTGTCTGCGCGTGTCGTACCTGTCGTTGCGGGAGTTTTCCTGCTCCCAGGCACCGTCGCCATAGGAGCCGTCCCGTTCCCAGGCGTCGTCCGGCCGTGCGCTGCGAGGGGCTTGGCGGTAGCGCGCCGTGTAGGACTCTCTGCGGTAGTCTGCTGCCGATTGCCGCCGATACGGCTGCTGCTGCGGCTGCCGTACCCGGCACCTGTCGCCGTAACCGTAGCCCTCCGCGTCTCGTTGGCGTCTCTCGTCATATTCGCCGGCCGCGTGCCCACCGTTTCCGTACTCTTCGTAGCGCACTTGTCCCGCTTTCTGCCTTCGGTTTTCTTTTCGTCAAGGTCGTGCAGTATAGCAGCCGGCCGTTTTCGGCATGTTTCACCCACGTGTCGTCTTTCGCGCCCGGCATGCGTTTGCGCCTTATGTAAACAGCTTGTTTTCCGTGGGTGAAAAGGGGGTTTTTCACCCCTCCCTTTTGGTATAGTGCGTGAGTTATTTTGACGTCTATAAAAAGGAACGCCCCGAAAGCCCCATGCCCACACGCAGGATGAACAGCGACAAAAGCAAAAACGCCGCCCGTGCGTCCGCCCCGCGCCAAAGCGCGCGCTCGCGTGCAGGCGCATCTTCGGCGCGCGCCTCCCAGCCTGCGAACCTCTCGCGCCAGCGCAGCGCCTCTCAGACAGGACGGCAGCCCCGCGTGCAGAACCAGGGTCGCGTCGCAGCTGGCCAGACCCGCAACGCAACCGGCCGCGCTGCCTTGCGCGCTGCCCGGCCCGCCTCGGCTCTGCGCACATCCGCGCCCGCGGGCACACGCTCCACCTCGCGTCGCAACGTCGGTGCCGGCGCACAAAAGCCGCGCTCGGCCAGCTCGCGCTTCATCTTGCTCGCCAACGCCCATCCGCGCATCGTCTGGCCCCTCGTTGCCATCGTGGCAATCTTGCTCCTCGTCGTGGTCATCGACCTGGCCGTCTCGATGGGCAAGGTGCACCCCGGCGTGAAGGTGCAAGGCGTGGACGTGGGCGGCCTCACCCATGAAGAAGCGGCCCAGCGCATAGAAGAGCAGCTGAAGCCGCGCCTAAACGAAACGACGATAGCGCTCTACAAAGACGAGGCCACGGCGCAAAACGACGGCGCCCAGCTGGCCTCGGCCTCCTCGGACGGCACGCACGCGGCCTCAGCGACCGAATCCGGCGAAGACGTCACCTCCGAGCAAAGCGCCCAAGAGACCACCGGCGTGGACAGCGACGGCGACGGCACCGACGACCGCTGGAACGTGACCGCCTCCACCGTCGGTGCGGCGCTGGACTCCCAAAAGCTCGCCGACGAGGCGTTCGCGCAGGGCCGCAGCTGGGCGTTTTTCAGCGAGCGCATCGATGCGCTGCTCGGCAAGACCAACATCCCCGCCTCCATCACCTGCAACTCCGAGCTGCTCTCGGATCTGTGCACGGAGATGAACGGTGCCATCGGTACGGCCATTGTCGACTACACCGTGGCCGTTGAAGACGGGCAGGCCTCCATATCCGAAGGTCACGACGGCCGTTCGGTGAACGAGGGCGCCCTGACCGAGAACATGTGCACCGCGTTTTTCGACGCCTCTGCGCACGCGACCACCATCCCCATGCAGACCTCGTCCGTGCACATCACGCGAGAGACCGCCGAAAAGGTGCTCTCTCAGGTGCAAAAGGCGCTCTCGCAGCCCTTCACCATCTCCTACAACGACAAGTCCTGGACCTTGGATGCCGCCACGATAGGAACGCTCGTGGGCCAACAAGTGCTCTCGCCTGCCGAGGTGCTCGTTTTCGAGGAAAACACCCAGAAGGTGAAGCAGGTCTCAGACGGCGCCCAGGCCAGCTACGACACGAGCACGGGCACCGACGCGAGCGGGTATGTCTTGCAGGCCTACATCGACCAGGACAAGGCCGACGCGCACATCGTCGGGCTGCTGGGCGACGAGGCCGAAGGCGACATGAGCAACGCGAGCTTTGATACGAGCAGCGGCTCGGTCGAAATTGTGGAAAGCCACGTGGGCACAGGGCCAGACCACCACGGTGCTGCCCGCGCCATGCAAGACGACCTGTTCGGCGAGGGTACCGAGCATAGCGTGCAAATCCAGGAAGTGGTCATCCAGCCCGAGATCAGCACCGAAGACGCGCAGAAGATGGGCATCAAAGAGCGCCTCTCGTCGTGGTCGATTCCCATGTCGGGCACGAACGCGCGCATGAACAACATCAAGCTTTTGTGCCAGCTCATCGACGGCTCGCTTGTGAAGCCCGGCGGGACCTGGTCGTTTAACGCCACGACAGGCGAGCGCACCGAGGCTAAGGGCTTCGAAAAGGCGCCCGTCATCGTGAACGGCGCGCACGAAGACCAGCTGGGCGGCGGCGTGTGCCAGGTGGCCACCTGTGTGTTCAACGCGGCGTGCTACGCGGGTCTTGGCATAGAAAACCGCGTGAACCACTCCTTCTACATCTCCACCTACGACGACAAGGGCTTTGCCGACGCGACCGTCTCGTGGCCCGACCCCGATTTCGCCTTCGTAAACGACATGGAGAACTGGCTCTTGCTCACGGCCAGCGCCGATTCCGACAGCGTGACCGTCTCGCTGTGGGGCACCTCCGACGGGCGGACCGTCACCTGCGAGCGCGGCGAGTGGCAAGACGGCGAGAAGTACCAGCAAATTCGCCAGGAGGATCCGACGCTGGCCGCCGGCGTGACCGAGGTGACGCAAAGCGGCGTGGACGGGCGCAAGATAAAGATTCACTACTTGGTGAAGTCGGCGAGCGGCGAGACGCTGCACGACATCGAGTTCAACTCCGAGTACGTCCCGCAAAACGAGATTACGAAGGTGGGCACGAGCACGGACGCGGACGCGGCGAAAAGCGTTTCGGAGGCCAAATCGCGCAGCTCCTGACCCTCAAGGCCTGCGCAACCTGCACGGCCTGAACGACCCGACCGACGCACGACCCGCACCCGCACCTAAACGATTGCACGACCCCGACCGACCCGCACACGGGCTTTCGCCCACGGACACGAAAAACGGAGGCACCATGGCGTTCCAAGACGAGATATGCCGCATGGACCCAGGCGAGCTTGCCGCCCTGCAGCTCTACCGCCTGAAGCGTACTCTGCGCGTTTGCTACGAGAAGATTCCCTTCTACCGCAAGGCCTTCGACGAGGCCGGTTTTGCCCCGTCCGACCTGCGCAGTCTCGACGACATCACGCGCGTGCCCTTCACCACCAAGCAAGACATGCGCGACGCCTTCCCCTACGGCCTTTTTGCCGTTGAGCCGGCCAAGGTCAAAGAGATTCACATGTCCTCCGGCACCACTGGCGTGGCCACGGTCTCGGGATATACCGACCACGACCTGCGCATATGGGGCGATTGCTTCGGCCGCGGCATCGATTACGCCGGCGGCACGGCAAACGACGTGCTCCACGTGTGCTACGGCTACGGCCTGTTCACCGGCGGCCTGGGCGCCCACTACGGCGCGCTTGCCACCGGCGCGACCGTCATCCCCATGTCGGCCGGCAACACCAAACGCCAAATCTCGGTTTTGCGCAATATGGGCAGCACCATCATCGCGTGCACGCCGAGTTATGCCATGCACATCGCCGATACGGCCATCGAAATGGGGCTGGACCCCACGGTAGACTTCCCGAAACTGCGCGCCGGCATCCACGGCGCCGAGGCCTTCTCCGACAGCTTCCGCGCGAACCTGGAGGAAAAGCTCGGCATCAAGGTCTACGACGTCTACGGCCTGACCGAGACTATGGGGCCGGGCGTGGCCATGGAATGCGCCTGCCAAAACGGCCTGCACGTGGCCGAAGACCACTTCTACGCCGAGATTCTCGACCCCAAGACGCACAAGCCGGTGCCGGACGGGGAATGGGGCGAGCTGGTCTTGACGACGCTGGACAAGGAGGCCTCGCCGGTCATCCGCTACCGTACGCGCGACATCACCCGCATCGTGCCGGGCACCTGCGCATGCGGGCGCACCCACCGCAGGATCGACCGTTTGCACGGGCGCACCGACGACATGATGATCATCCGCGGGGTGAACGTCTTTCCCAGCCAAATCGAAGACATCGCCTCGGGGTTTGCCGAGATAGCCGACTGGTACCAAATCGAGCTCACGCGCGAGAAGGGCATGGACGTCGCTACGATGAAAGTCGAGACGGCGCCGGGTTTCCCCATCGACGAGGTGCGCCGCATCGAGGGGCTGCAGGCAGCTCTGCGCGACGCGTTGAAGGCGGAGCTGAACATCCAAATACGGGTCAAAATTGTGGAGCCGCACAGCATCGCGCGCTCCGAGGGCAAGGCCGTGCGCATCGTAGACATGCGCGAGTAGGAGGGAGCAGACAAGATGATCGAGCAGCTGACCGTCTTCATCGAAAACGAGAACGGGCGCCTGACCGCGCTCACGCGGGCGCTGGGAGACGCGCAGGTGAACATGCGCGCACTGGTGGTGGCCGACACGAGCGAGTACGGCATCGTGCGCATCATCTGCGACGACCCCAAGCGCGGCAAGGACGCTTTGTCCGAGGCGGGCTTTCGGGCGAGCTGCGCCGAAGTCGTGGCCGTCGAGGTGCCCGATCGTGCAGGCGGGCTGGCGCAGGTGCTGGCCGCGCTCGACGACGCGCAGATAGGCGTCGAGTACGGATACTGCTTCACGGGGGCGGCCGGCGCGGCGCTCGTGGCCTTGAAGGCGGCGCCCGAGGCTCAAGACGCGCTTTCGGGCGCGGGCTTTTCAGTGTTGTCCCAGGAGGAACTTTCCTGATGGACGCGCAGGCGATGGGTGAAGGGGGGCGCCTCTCGCACCGGGGCGCCGCGCGGGTTGGCCGGCGCACATGCGGCATGCGGCGCTTTTTTGTCGGCGCTGTCCTGTCCGCGGCTCTCTCGTGTGCGCTCGGGCTTTGCGCACCTTGCTTGTTGCCATCGCCGGCGCACGCCGACATACTCGGTTCGGACCTCATAGGGTCCACGAGCGTCTCGGATCGCAACCTCACGGTCTCGGAGGTGCCCACGCTCGATTGCACCTACGGCATCCTATGCGACGCCGACGGCAACGTCTTGTGGTCGCGCTCTAGCTCGAGCAAGACGGCGATGGCCTCGATCACCAAGGTGATGACGGCCGTCGTGGCCTTGGAAAGCGCGAGCGCAGACGCACAGTTCACTGTCTCGCATGCCGCCGCGACGGTGGGGGAGTCGTCTGCCGGGCTGGTAGAGGGCTCGTCGATGAGCCTGGAAGACCTCCTGAAGGCCCTGCTCGTGCATTCCGGCAACGACGCCGGCGTGACCATTGCGGAAGGCGTCGCGGGCAGCATGGACGCCTTCGTCGCCAAGATGAACGAGAAAGCCGCGCAGTTGGGCTTGAAAAACACGCACTACACGAACGCGCACGGCCTCGACAATGCCGACCACTATTCCACGGCCGAAGACATTTGCGTGCTGTCGCGCTACGCGATGAAAAATGAGACCTTCCGCTCCATCGTGTGCGAGCCGTCTGTGCGCGTCGTCTCCGGCGGCAACGACATGACCTACCCGTCCTCGAACGTGCTCGTGCAAAAGTGGGACGAGTGCATAGGCGTGAAGACCGGCTACACGAACAACGCGGGCTTTTGTTTGGCTTCGGCCGCCTCTAGGAATGGCCAGGAGCTCTACGCCGTCGTTTTGGGTTGCTCGAACGCGGCCACCCGCTTCACCGATTCGTACAAAATACTCACCTGGGGCTTCGACCACTACCGCAGCGTGCAGCTGGCCTCGGCATCTGATGTGCTCGTCGACGCGCCCGTGAGCGCATACCTCGACCGTACGGTGAAGGCCGGCGTCGCCGAGGACACGAGCGCGCCAATTCTCGACTACAACGGCGACATATCGGTGGACATGCACCTGCGCGACCTGCCCGACGGGGTGGACGCTGGCGAGGAGGTGGGCACCGTCACCTGGCGGCAAGGCGAGTTCGTGGTGTGTTCGGCGCCGCTCGTGGCAAAGGAAAGCGTGCGCAGCCCGCTTGCGCCAGAGGCAGTGCTCACGGCGGCTATGCGCCTTGTGGGGGTGTTTACCGGCGACGATTGCGTGGCCAAAAGCGTCGCGCATGTCAGCGCGGTGCCTGTGACGCGCGCCGAAAACCTGACCGGCCGCATCGACTCCCAGCTGGAGACCGACGTCACGCGACTTGCCTTCGAGCAAGCCTGAGGCTTTCGCTCGGTTTCGTCCGGTTTCGCCCGGTTTCGTCCGGTTTCGTCCGGCCTTTGCGTGCCATGTGCCGCCCGCATCGCCTGCCCTTGTCTGCGCGCGCGTCTGCCATGCTCGCTGCTCGCGTGAATTTGCGCCCGTGTCGGCAAGCGAGATCGCACGGCTTGCGTGTGCGGGTGGGGTGCTGCTAGTATCCGAGAATACGAATGTTTGCGGCAGGGCGCATATGCGCGAGGGATGCGGTGCGCGAGCCGTTTTTGGCGCACGTGCGCGAGATGGGGCGTGCGCGGGGGAGGCGGTGCGGGATGTTTTTGGTGAAGCGCTGCGAGGGCGAGATGCGCCGTGCAACCCCCGAGAATTCAGGGGGGGGCTGTTCATTGCCGTCCGCGCGTGCCGCGAGCGGGCGCACGCGCGCGTTTAGGTGAAAACTCCGCTGCAAGACACAGCCGCAGGGTCGCGGCCGTCCTCTCGTGCGCGATGGCCGCGGTGGCTCTTGTGGTGGGCGCCGCCGCGCTTTCGAGCCTCTCAGATTCTGTGCAACCTGCCGATGCGGCGTCCGGAGGCACTGTCACTTTCAGCAAATACGGGGGCTTTAGCTTTGTAGGCCCTGGTCTGCGTTACAGTGCCAGTAGCGCCTGCGACATAATCCTGTCGCAGGCGGGATTCGACGGGAACGGCGCGGGCACTTACTACTACAAGCGCGGGACGGTGTCGGTCAAAGATGATGACGGCGACCATATGCCCCTTTCCTACGGCGGCTCCTACGAGAAACTCACCTCAAGCCTCGATATCACCTTCACGGGCACCACTTCCACTTGCGGCATCTGCGTCTACCCGGATACCACGGCCACCCTCACTCTCGATAATCTCACTATGAGCTCGAATCGCGTCTATCTCTACTACGAGGAGCAGCACTCGATTCTGATTGATACGACAAGCGACGCGCACACGAGGACGACAATCAAAAGCGAGGATGTGAGCTTGACCGACTCGCAGATTGCGAAATACCCCTCGTGCATCAACGTGAGCGGCTCGGACACTACCATCAAATTGAAGGGCACCAACACGCTCACCAAGGACGCGGGCTACAGAAACGACATGGACGGCGTTGGCGGAACGGGCTGCGCCCTGGAAAAGACCGGCATCGAGGGTAGCCTGACCATACAGCTCGCCGACGGGCTGACCGACAATGCGGCGGGCACGCTCAAGTGCGAGGGAAAAGGCTGGCACGAGGGCGCAATTACCGCCACACGCGAGGCACCCGAGACACTGGCTTCCGTGTGGAAGAAACAGGGCATAGATCCGCCGCTACCCCTGCCCACAAACGACCCGAAGTCGTTCGCGAACCTTACTATCTCTTCTGGAACCGTGGTCGCCTCGTCGGGCAACCATACGGCGGGCATTGGATCGGGATGCCTCGGCAAGGTCTGCGAAAACATTACCATCGACGGTGCGTGGGTGAAGGCTGTCGGCGGCGAGCTGTGCGCAGGCATCGGTCTTGGCGACGTCGCCTACTATGGGGCTTATAGCGCCCCCTCGGTGGATAACATCAAAATCACCGGGGGTGCCCAGGTCTATGCGAAGGGGGGCGTGTGCTCGCCTGGCATCGGATCGGGGGGCTCTGATATCGGCGCGGCGGTCCCGGACGAGGCGATTTTGAAGAATCTCTCCATCACAGGCGGCGAGACGGTCGTCGTCGCGGAGGGAGACGATGGTACGTCGAAGATGTATGGCAATAGGTATAAAACGATGTCAGGGGAGTGGGGCGCCGAATCGGGGATCAGGGTGCCGGGCGTCGGTGTGGGTTGGGCCCAGCAGTCGATGGCTTGGTCGGGGGCGATAGGTTCGGGCACCGTCGTGACTACCCCGTCTTCTGCCGAGGTGGACAGCGCATGGTACTCGGGCAAGGACGCTTTCCCTGATGCGGTTTCGGAGATGAATGAGACGAGTTTTAAGACGAACGGGCCGGGCCAGACTAACGACGGGGTGGCCAAGGCATGGAAGGGGCGCGTGCAGTTCGGCGACAGCGCGGATGCCCCCTACTTCCTGAAGGACTCCTCGACAGGCTCGCCGGATTTCTCCTCCACGCTCGACTTCGGGACGCTGCTGCAGGCAGGCGTGGACGCCGGCAGCCCCGTCTACTACACCCGCATCTACTTCATGCCCGCCGACACGCCGGCCGTCGAGTCGGACAAGGAGCTGGTGTCGCAGACGCTGAACTCCGACGGCACGTCCACGCTCACCTACGAGATGACGCTGGTAAACAACGGCGAGGAGCTGTCCACGTCCGGGTGGAGCTTTACCGACGTACCCACGACAGATGGGACGGTGACGCTTACGTATTCGGGTCCTTCGAAGCTTACGCAAAGCACCAGCCCGGCCGCCACGTGGACCGACGCGATGTCTGGTGCGGCGTATTCGGCGG
>CAVECB010000032.1:9272-19778 GCA_963614215.1 Ruthenibacterium lactatiformans | reverse complement strand
CTCGCCTGCCGCGTGCCCAATATCGCCGCGCTCCACGACGATGAGCGCGTTGCTCTTCTGCAGAGGCCCGAACAGTCCCGAGGACTGCTTGTCGAGCGGCGCGACCTCGTAGCCGCCGTCGGCGCGCGTCATCACGGCGCGCATGAGCGTCATCCGCGCGTCCTTTTTCGCGTGTATGTCGCAGGCTAGCCGCGCCTTCACGCGCATGCGCTCGAAGTGGCTGTAGCCCTGCATCTTGCGCAGCGCCGGGCGCACGAGCATCTGAAACCCGATGTAGGCGGCCGCCGGGTTGCCGGGTAGCCCGACGACGGGGGTGCCGTCCACTGTGCCGTAGGTTTCGGCTTTGCCGGGGCGCATGTTCACGAGCGTGAGGTGTGCCTGCCCTAAATCCGAGACGACCTGCTTGATGAAGTCGTAGTCGCCGTTTGCCGCGCCGCCCGTGGTGATGACCATGTCGTGGTCGGCCACCGCGCCTTTCACCGCGTCGCGCAGTTCTTCGTAGGTGTCGCGCACGATGGGCAGTATCTCGGGGATGCCGCCGGCCTCGCGCACGCATGCAGCGATGGCCGGGGCGTTCGAGTTGCGGATCTTCGCGCCGTGCGGCACCTGGTCGTGCGGCACGAGCTCCGAGCCTGTTGCCATGATGGCCACGCGGGGGCGGGTGAAGACGGGCACCTCGACGATGCCGCAGCCCGCGAGAAAGCCGACACCTGCGCTGTTCACGACCTCGCCGGCGTGCACGACCACCTCGCCGCCGCGCGCTTCCTCGCCGGCCGCGCGCACGTTTTGCCCAGCCTTTGCAGGTGCGGTGAAACTGACGCGTCCGCCTGCCTTGCCCTCGCCGGACACCACGCCGACAATCTCGTATTTCACGCAGGTATCCGCGCATGCGGGCAGTTTCGCGCCTGTCATGATGCGCACGCATTGCCCCTCGCCAAAGCTGTCGGTGAAGTCGTCGCCTGCCGCGATTTCGGCCACCACGTCTAGCTCGACAGGCGCTTCTTCGCTTGCGCCTGCAATCTGGGCCGCGCGCAGGGCGTATCCGTCCATGGCCACGTGCGCGAAGGGTGCGTTGTCGATGTCGGCGGCCAGGTCGGCGGCGGCCACGCGCCCGCAGGCGTCGAGCAAGTCCACCTTGCAAGAGGGCAAGATTTGCGTGTGGTCGAGGACGATTTCGCGGGCTTTCTCGAGGGAGACCATCTCGGGCATGGCGTGGCGCCTTTCTCTTCGTGCGAGATTTGTTTTACCCGAGCATTGTAGCGCTTGAAGCGCGCGTGCGTGGCCGGTGAAGGGGAAGGGGCGGCGTCTTGCGCTAGCGTGAAGTTGTTTCGTCCGCGCTATCGAGATGCAGGTGGACCTCCCCACAGCGCAAACGCCGTAAGCCTTCTTCCGTGCGCACGAGCAGGGAAAAGTCGCCGTCCACACCTTCTGCCACGGCCTCGAAGCGCTCGTTGCCACACTCGACACCGACGCGCCTGCCCGCCAGCATCGAGCGCGTGCGATATGCCTCAAGCAGCCCTTCCGTGTCCGGGGTGGTGAAAGGGGCGTTTGCGAGCCTTTTGCGTATGCGGCCGACGAGGAAGTCCCGTGCGGCGACGATGTCGGCACCCTCGCCGCTGCAGCCCGTCGTATCTCCTGCACCGGTCGTCGCATCGTCGTCTGCCTTCAAACCCTTCGCCGCGGGCGGCTCTTGCCCGCGCTCCAGCACGGCGCCCGCCCGCGAAAGCTCGGCCGGCCAGCCTCCGCGCGGCTCGTAGACGTTTATCCCGATGCCGACCACATACCACCAGCTGCCCGCGCCCACGGCCTTTTCCACCTCGCCGTTGGCGCCCGCTTCACCGTTTGCCCGACCGGCGCTCGTCTCGCCGCCGCATCCTCCCTCGATGAGTATGCCTGCCACCTTCTTGCCCCGGCAGTAAACGTCGTTGGGCCATTTCACCTGACATTCGGCCTGCGCTCCCGCGCCTGCTGCAAGCTCCTCGCACGCGTCGCAAACGGCCAGCGCGGCCTGCGCGCTCAAAAGCCCCGCGTCGAGGGGGGCAGACGCGCGCAAAAGCACGCTGAAGTAGACGCCGCTGCCGGCCGGCGAGGAAAACAGGCGTCCCTGCCGCCCGCGCCCGCCTGTTTGCCGGGCCGCGGCCACGGTGCTTGCATGCGGCGCCCCTTGGCGGGCAAGCTCCTTGCAGTGCGTGTTCGTCGAGTCGATGGATTCGTGAAATTCGACGGGAGGCCACCCGGCGCCGCCGCCCGCGCCGGGCGCTTTCGTTTTGGCGTCCACTGCCATCGGTCGCTCCTTTCGCTTGACGTCAGACGAGCATCATCACGGCGTAGCTTCCCACGCCGGCCACGATGCACCACACGAGCGATTTCGTCTTCTTTCCCACGACAAACACCAGGCATGCGGCCACAAGCGGGCGCAGTCCCGGCCACAGCCCACCGTCGAACATGGAAGGACCCAGCAGGTCGTTTGCCACGAGCGCGGCAAACGCCGCCGGCGCGATCAGGTTCAAGGCCGACTCGGCACGCGGTGACAGCTCGCGCCCTTTTAGCGCAAACAGCGGCGCGACGCGGCAGACGAGCATGGTTGCGGCGCACGCGAGGAATATGACGAGGAAATCGCCCCAGCTCATCGCAGGCCCCCGTCCTTATCCGCACCATTTACGCCGGCATCGCGCGCGTCTTGTTCACCATGTCCGCCACATCCTTCGCAGCGCTCGTCGTCTTCGCCGCGCCTTTCTTGTGCGCGCTGCACGGCGATGCCGCAGCACAGGCCGAACAGCGCTCCGACCAAGATGGCAGGGCCTGTGGCTCCGACGTATTTGCATACGACGACGCCCGCGGCCGCGGCAAGCATCGCCACGACGGCCGGCGCGCTTGTCTTTTGCATGCACAAAAGGCAGATGAAAATGGAGGTCATGGCAAACGACGCGAGGGCCGCGGGCACGCTTACCAGCCCGCCGACGATGCAGCCGGCCACGCACGAGACGGTCCACGTGCTTTGGCTGAACAGGTTCACCAAGGTTGCGTGCGCGCATGTCCAGTCCCCCTCGTTAAATTTCGCGACGTTGACCCCGAAACTTTCGTCGGTGACCGTCGCGGAAAACAGGAAGGCGAGCCGATGCGAGGCGTCGCGGCAGTAGCGCGCGAGCGCGGCGCTGTAGAGGGTTTGGCGCGTGTTCACGAGCGAGACGGACAAGATGATGGACAGCACTGGGTTTCCCGCAAGCCACATGTTGGGGATCATGTACTGGCCGGCGCCCGAGTAAAACAGCACGCTCATCAGCAGCACCTGCACCCAGTCGAGCCCGGCTTGCTGGCACAACAGGCCGCAGGGCAGCCCCAACACGACGTACCCTCCCACGATGGGGAGGGCCGCTTTGAACGCCTGATGTGCGGTTGTCCGGTTCATGCGCACGATGATAGTGGAGACGCGCGTTCATGGGATGTGTGCATATGGTAAAGTTGCACGAGATGAACGGCGGCTTTCGAGCGCTTTTTGCGCGAAGGCGACGCCAATGTCTAGCGCAGGCAGCGGCAAGAGGAATCTGCATGGCATTCGACGACAGGCTCCAGACAGGCGAGGCGCCCGAGACGGGCGAGCAGGCCGCCGCTTTGCAATCCGCCGCCCAGCCCATCCCTCAACCCGTAGCCCAGCCCGCCGCCGTCGGGTGGCAGGCGGCCGGCACCGCGGCCGGAGCCGCAGTCGTGACCGCTTCCAACGCAGCAGACGAAGCCGCCTCCAATACCGCAGACGGAGTTGTCTCCAATACGCCAGCCGAATCCGCTTCCGATACGTCGGCCGACCCCGTTGCAGCAGGCGTGGCCGCCCACGACGAGGTCCTCATACAGGCAGCCGACGCGCTTCTCACGCAGACCCCGGCACCCTTCGACGATGCGGCAGGCGCCGCGCCCGGTGCAGGTGCCGCGCCCGGTGCAGCCGTCGCGTCCGATGCGGCAGCGCAGCCCGATGCCGTGCAACCTGCTCCGCTTGCCCCCGAGCCTGCGTTCATGCCAGATGCCGACCAGCTCGCTGCGGCCGCAGCGCCAATCCCCGGCAAGCACCGTCACTATATCCTGCGCGCACTTGCCATCGTTGTCGGCGTGCTCGTCGTCGCCTTCACCGCCTGTGTCGTTGCCTTGGCCGTTTCAGACATCGACCGTGTCGCGCATGTGCCCGTCAACACGAGCATAGACGGCGACGTGGACATATCCGGACTTACCAGCGACGAGCTGCGCCAGACTATCGAGGGGCGCTTCAGCGACGGGCAGAGCAAGCGCGTGAGCATCGACTTTGACGGCGACATACGCGAGATTGAGCTGCAAGACGTGGGCGAGGTCGACGTCGACGCCATGGTCGACGCGGCGTTTTCCCCCTATGCCGTGCCCATCGTGGATCGCATGATCGACCACGTGGGCGAGATATTTGGCGACGAGCAGCCGGCGCGCAGTGTGGCCACGACGGTCAAGCCCGTTGCGGAAAAGGTGCGCCTGGCCGTCGAGGCCATCGCGGCAGACTACGACTGCGACGTGCGTGACGCGGCATGGGAGTTTTCCGACGAGGAAAACAAGCCCGTCGTCGTGCCCGCCCAAGACGGGCGTCATATCGACGTGGAGGCCACGGTCGCAGCCGTGCAAAAAGACATCACCAACACCGCCGAGACAGGCGAGGTGGACGGCGTCGTCACCACCGAGAAGGCGCAGAACACGACGGTCGGCCAGGCCATCTACGTGGACACCTCTGCCTGCGTCTTGCACTTCTACGAAAACGGCGTCGAGACGCGCACCTACGACTGCACGCCAGGAAAGAGCGGCTACACCACCCCGCACGGCGACTGGACGCTGTCCTATAAGGATGCGGCGCCCACCTGGTACAACCCCCACAGCTCCTGGTCGGCCAGTATGCCCGAGACCATCGCCCCGGGCGCGAGCAATCCGTTGGGTCTGCGCGCGCTGGCTTTGTCGTGCGGCGGCGGCATCTTCATCCACGGCACGACGAACAAAAGCCAGCTCGGCACCCGCGCAAGCCACGGCTGCATACGCCTGTCCAACGACAATATCGTCGAGCTTTACAATATCGTCGAGACAGGCATACCCATCTACGTGCGCTGAGGGGCCGCGCGCGTGCGCAAAGCGAAACGAACGCGCAATGTCGCGCACCCTAAAGCCTTGGGTATAGCGCGGCGCTTTGCACAAGAGGAAAGGACGGACATGGCAGGACAGACGGCGGGAACGCTCGCCTACGATTTCACCGAATCGGCCACGCGCAAAGACGTCTTCGGGCCGCTGGTGGGCATGCTCGATGCCGCCCAGCGCAAGAAGGTGGCCGCCATCGTCGACGCCCAGCCGTATTTCGCGGCAGGGCGCTGCCATAGTCTAGACGACGTGCGCGAATTTGTGTCCTGCCTGCCCGCAGACGACGCGGCGCGTGCCGAGGCGCTTGCCGTCTACGAGATATTGGCCGCCGCAGAAGGCCAGGTGCACGGCTGCGCTCCCGAGAACACGCATTTTCACGAGGTGGGCGAGCTGCAGACGGTGAAGGAAATTGCCGCCATCGCTCAGGGCTTCCTTCTCGCAGCGCCCGCGGCCGTCTCGGCCACGCCTGTGCAGGTGGGGTCTGGCACCGTGGAATGCGAGCACGGCACCCTGCCCGTCCCCGCGCCGGCCACCGCAGCCATCATCGAGCGTTTCTCCATCCCCGTGCAGACGCTGCGCCTCGAAGGCGAGCTGTGCACCCCCACGTCCGCCGCGCTCATCGCGCATTATGTGAAGGAGTTCGAGTAAATGGGAGCGAGCATAGGCATAGACCTCGGCACGACGAACTCGTGCATGGCCGTCGTGGAAGGCGGCAAGGCAAAGGTCATTGAAAACGCGGAAGGCGAGCGCACCACCCCCTCGGTCGTTGCCTTTGGCAAGAAGGGAGCGTCGATGGTCGGCCAGGCCGCCCGTCGCCAGCAGGCCATGAACCCGGGGCGCACCATCACCTCGATCAAGCGCCTCATGGGCTCGAAGAAACGCATCAAGATAGACGGCCGCAAATACTCGCCCCAAGAGATATCGGCCATGATTTTGGCGAAGCTGAAAAAAGACGCCGAGGCCTACCTGGGCTGCGACGTCACGAACGCGGTCATCACCGTGCCCGCCTACTTCACCGACGCCCAGCGCCAGGCCACCAAAGACGCCGGCACCATCGCCGGGCTGCAGGTGGACCGCATCATCAACGAGCCCACCGCCGCCGCGCTGTCCTATGGCGTGGACAAGGAGGAAGACAAGGCCGTCATGGTCTTCGATTTGGGCGGCGGCACCTTCGACGTGTCCATACTGTCCATCAAAGATGGCGTGGTCGAGGTCATCGCGACGGCAGGCGACAACCATCTAGGCGGCGACGACTTCGACGCGATGCTGGCCAACAGCCTCTACGAACGCTTCAAGGGCGAGACCGGCGTGGACATCGCCTCCGACAAGCAGGCGCTTGCCCGTGTGCGCGAGGCCGCCGAGACGGCCAAAAAGGAGCTGTCGGAAGTCGAGCAGGCGCAGGTGAACCTGCCGTTTCTGGCATCCGGCGCCGATGGCAACCCGCTACATTTCGAGACGGTCGTCACCCGCGCGGACTTCGACAAGCTTACCGCGCCGCTCGTTGAGCGCACGGTAGGCCCGGTGAAGCAGGCGATGGCCGACGCGCACATGACGGCGCGCGATTTGGGTCGCGTGCTCATGGTGGGCGGATCGAGCCGCATCCCGGCGGTGCGCGCGGCGGTGCGAAAGCTCACGAACATCGAGCCCAGTCACAACATCAACCCCGACGAGAGCGTGGCCTTGGGCGCGGCCGAGCAAGGCGGCGTGCTCGCGGGCGTGCCGGGCCGCGGTGGCGAGCTGCTCTTGCTCGACGTCACCCCGCACTCGCTCGGCATCGAAATTATCGGCGACGCCACAAGCGTGCTCATCCCGCGCAACTCGACTTTGCCCGCCATGCACTCCGAGGTCTACACCACGGCGGCGGCCTTCCAGACCGAAGTGGAGATAAACGTGCTCCAAGGCGAAAGCGAGCGTGCAAGCGAGAACGTGTCGATGGGGCGCTTTCGGCTGGGCGGCTTGAAACGCAGCGCTTCCAAGCCCCAAATCGAGGTCACCTTCCAGATAGACACCGACGGCATCGTGCACGTCACGGCCAAGGAGCTGGGCACCGGCCAGGACGCCTCCATCTGCATCGAGGGCTCGAGCAACCTGTCCTCGCGCGAGATAGAGGCCGCAAGCCGCCGCCTGCTCGAGTCGGGCAACTAGGCCGGCACCGCAACGCCACGAGGACGCCATGAGAACACGCCTCCACGAGATAGTCGGCCGCCCTGGACCTGGCGATTTTGCCAGCCGCCTCTACGATTTTTTCATCGTCGTCGTGGCGCTGTGCAGCATCGCGCCCGCGCTCTTCCACGCAAACACCCTGGGCAGCGACGCGACGCGCCTGCTCTCGACGGTAGACATCACCACGGCCTACATCCTGTCGTTTGACTATCTTCTGCGCTGGATGACCTACGACATAGAAGCGGGCAAGCGCGGGCAGGTCCGGCAGTTCTTGAAATACCCCTTCACCTTCTCCGCCATCGTCGATCTGCTTTCCATCCTGCCCACGATGAACATCCTGCCGAGCGGCTTTCTGTTCTTGCGCGCGCTGCGCATCGTCAGGCTGTTTCGCTATTCCAGGCAGCTCGCCGTCATCGTGAATGTCTTTGTTCAGGAGCGAAAGACCTTGGGGTCGGTGTTTATGCTCGCCGTGGCCTACATCCTGGCCACCGCGCTTGTCATGTTCACCTTCGAGCCGTCCACCTTCAGCGACTTTATGGACGCGGTCTACTGGTCCACCATCACCTTAACGACCGTCGGCTTTGGCGACATCTGCCCCAACTCCGATTTGGGCCATATCCTCACGAGTATCTCTTCCATCTTTGGCGTCTTCATCTTCGCGCTGCCTGCAGGCATCATGACGGGCGGCTTCTTGCAACAGCTGCGCCAAAAGGAAGAGGAAGGCGAGAGCTACTACGACGAGAGCTTCTTTTCCATGACTCGGGCAAACCTCTCCTTCCTTAGGCCCTCGCGCATGAAAGAGCATTTCCGGACGCACCCCAAGCTCGTTTTGTACACGCGCTTCATCCTCATAGGTATCGCGCTCAACTTTTTCCTCTGCCTGTTTTTCTCCGAGGTGTTCTACCAGCCGATATGGCTTGATACGGCGGGCACTGCCATCGTCGCGTGTTTGCTCGACCCGGCGGCCGCCGTCATCGTGAGCTTCGTCGACAATTTGCTGATCGCGGTCTACCAAGACAGCCCGCAAAACATCCTCTACTTCTCGGAAAGCGCGCTCGTGGCCCTTGCCTACGGCTTCATCTTCAAGCGCGCGAAAGACGGCCGCGTGCCTTTGAAAAACACGCTGAAGCTGCTGGCCCTCATCGTGGTGGTTCAGGCGGCCATATCGACGGTACTTGCCTTTTGGCTCTCGGGCGGCAACTTCACGACCATCTACCAAAACGCCTACCGCGATTTCCTCGCCGAATGCGGGCTGAACTACTACCTCGCCTCGTTTGTCGGCATCCTCTTCGATCGCGCCATCGATGCGACCGGCGTCTTCGTCTTGGTGAACCTCTCCGTCCTCTTGGCAAACAAGAAGGGATTTTTCCCGCATGTATGGCTCGAGAAGCGCTATGCCGCCCTCGGCATCCCTGAGCAGCGCGAGGAGCATCGCGTCGCGAAAAAGGAGAGGGGATCTGCGCCGCGCGCGGAGCGTGTCGAAGACGGCGGGATACTCTCGGCGCACGACGAGGTGCTGTGCCTCAGCCGCTCGGGGGTGCGTCGCATCGTGCTCAGCTTGAGGAGGGAGTCGCGGGCCGTGGGTGAGGAGGACGCGGAGCTTTCCGCCAAGCTAGACGCCGCCGCCGAGGGCATCGCGTTGCTCTCGCGGCGCGGCATTGCAAGCGAAGAGGAGTTCAAGGAGCTGCTACGCGAGAAGCTCTGAGCGGCGCGCGTGGCGCGCTCGTGCTAGAGCGCGCGCCCGGCCATGCTCGAGGCCTGTGCCCCGCTCGTGCTAGAGCGTGCGCCCGCTCGCGACCACGTAGGCGACAAGCGCTGCCGTCACGGCCACGGCGATGAGCAAGGCAAGCAGCTTGCGGCCTGTGCTTTCCTGCAGCTGCAACGCCATCACCAGCGCCGAGACGTAGCACACGACGGCGCTTAGCGCGTGGTAGGGCGGGGAGGCGACGGCCGCGAGCGTGTAGTGGACGCCGAGGGCAAGCTGTATGGTGCAGGCCAGTCCCAAAACGATGCAGCCGAGCACGTTTTGCTTTTTCGCGAAGTAGGCGATGAAACCGCCCGGCAAGGTAAGCAGCGTCGCCGGCCCCCAGATGGTGCTGTAGTAGTACCACGCCATGTGCGGCTCGACCGTGTGTAGCGCGACCTCGAGGGCAAAGACCACTGGCTGGCTGATTGCAAAGAAGACAAAGACCTTCAGCGCGGCCTTCCACGCCTTGTCGTTGTTTGTTGCGACGATGAAGGCGAAGATGACCCACCATTCGTAGGAGATGGCGATGTCGCGCAGCGAGGTGTTTTCCGTGGCGGGAATGGAGTTCATGGCGCCCGCCCACAGCCCTGCCACGAGGGCAAACACTATGACGGCCGGCCACCCTATCGTAAATCCCCCGAAGAGCTTTTTCATGTGCGCCTTTCGTCCTTTTCCGTCCGCTCTCTTTTCACGGCGGCCCGCGTGTATCTCGACGGTGAAGGGTAGCACGCTTTTGAAGCACCGTCGCTTCTTGGCGCGCCCCGCCCCGTCCTGCCGCGTTGCCCGCCTCGGCGCGCCCCGTCCACCGTGCCTACGCTGCCTCGCAAGCCCGCTCCTTTTACCCGCTTTGGTGACGGTGCGCTCGCGCCGCCCGCGCCCGCGCCCGCGCCCCCGCTATACTTGTGCGGACATACGCGTGCCCACGACTTGCGACAAGGAGCCAAGCTGAACATGAGCACATTCAAGAAATACGTCTTGCCCGGCATCGTCTCGCTTGCGATCATCGCGGTGCTCTACTACGTCACTATCCCCGCGATCAACATCCAAAACGTCGGCTTTTGGTGGTTTTGCATCTGGTGCATCATCATTTTTGCCGTTGCCTACGCCATAGCGCAGGGCGTGGAGATATCGACGGAGTTCATCGAGGATTTGCGCACGCAAGGTGCCGGCGAGGTCTTCAAGCAGCACCGCGAAAAGCGCAAAGAGGCCAAGGGCGCACACGGCACGGACGGCACGGGCGCCAAGAAGGGCAAGAAGGGTAAAAAGGGCAAGCGCCACGGCGTCTTTTTCTGGCTCGTCATCGTCGTGGTCTTTCTCTTCCTCGGCATCTTCGTGGGCAACATCGCCTCCTCGCCGTTTTTCAACGCGCGCGCCTACGCCGGCCTGCTCCAGACCGAGACCGGCGACTTTTCCGCCGACATCGGCGAGGTGGGCATGTCGAACGTGCCCGTCGTGGACAAGGA
>CAVECB010000032.1:0-8902 GCA_963614215.1 Ruthenibacterium lactatiformans | reverse complement strand
TGGATCGTGCCCACGGTGCAGATGCGCATCGGGCTGTTCGGCGGCAAGGACTACTCGGGCGCGATTTTGGTGAACGCGTGCACCGGCGAGATGCAGCGCTACACCATCGACGAGGTCCCCAGCTGGTGCGACAAGGTGTTTTCCGCCGATTTGGTCTACGAGCAGCTCGGCTACTACGGCTGCTACCAGAGCGGTTTTTGGAACTCGCTTATCGGCCAGTCCGGCGTCACCATCCCCACGGGCTCGAGCGCGCCGAGCCTGTTTTCCTCGAGCGATTCGGAGTCGCAAAACACGTCCAGCTCGTCTACGAGCGGCTACAACTACCTCGCCATCAACGACGACGTCTATATGTACACGGGCATGACCTCGGCAAACAGCGACGAGTCCCTGGTCGCCTTCGTCTTGACGAACCTGCGCACCAAAGAGACCAAGCGCTACGAGTGTGCCGGCGCGACGGAGACCTCTGCCATGCGCTCGGCCGAAGGCCAGGTCCAGCAGATGAGCTACAAGGCCACAAGCCCCCTGCTGCTCAACATCGCGAACCGCCCGACATATTTCCTGTCGCTGAAAGATTCGGCCGGGCTGGTGAAGATGTACGCCTTCATCGACGTGCAGCAATACCAGATTGTCGGTACGGGCTCGACCATCAACGACGCGCAGAAAAACTACGTGGCGGCGCTCGCGAACAACGACGAGGTGAACCTAGACGTGGCGGCGCTGTCGGCAAACGAGCAGATCCCGAAGGCCGAGGGCGTGGTCGAGTCGATCCAGCCCGTCGTCACGGACGGCAACACGCGCTGGTACTTCAAACTGCAAGGCGACGCGTCCATCTACGTGGCGGCCATCTCCGCGAGCAGCAACCTGCCGTTTGTGAAGGCGGGAGATACGGTCAATGCCACCTACACCGAGAAAAACGGTGTGCGCGAGGTGAGCGCGCTGCAGTAACGGGCGCTTGCGGTAGCAGGCGTGCGCGGTGCGGCGGGCGTGCGGTAGCAGGTTGCGGGAGCAGGTGATGCGCAGGCGAAGACAGGCGGCATCGGATGCGCCGGGCGATGCGCAGCCGGGCATGGTGGGCACGGCCGCGTCGCGCATCCCGGGCGCCGGGGTGTTGGGGCAGCCGGGGGCGCGGTCGGCGTTTGCGTTTCAGATAGGGTTGGCGTTTGCCCGCGCGGCCTGCATCGTTTGCTGGGCATGGACGCTGGCCTCGTGTGTGGCATGCCTTGTCGCAGGCGCGGCCGCCGTCGAGGTGGCAGCACAGCTTGCGGCCTTCGTCGTCTGCTTCACCCTGGCGCAAGTACTTGTGTGTGCGCAAGAAGCCTGCGCCGCCCGCTATGCGCGCCGTCGCGCAGGTGAGCTGCGCCGCGCGCTTTTGAGCGCGGTCTTTTCCGGCGCGGGGCGTCTGTCTGCGCGCTGGCAGACGGGCACGCTCGTCGAGGCGGCCACGGAGGGACTGGATGCAGCGGAAGGCTACCTGCGAGCGTGCCTGCCGAGGCTCGCGGCGCTTTTCGGCACAGGCTTGCCGCTGCTCGTGGCGGTGTTTGCCTGCGACGCTATCTCCGGCGTCGTGCTGGTCGTGGCACTTCCCACCATCGTCTTGTTCATGGTCATGCTCGGGCGCGAGGCAGCCGAGAAGGCGGGCAGGTCGCGGGGGGCTTTCGAGCGCATGGGCAATTCCTGTGTGGACGCGCTGTTCGGCGTGGAGACCCTCGTCGTCTTCGATGCACAAAAACGCGAGGAGACCCGCCTTTTTTCCACCAGCGAGAACCTGCGCCATGCCACGGTGGACACCCTGAAGACGGCTACCTTGTCGCACGCGGTGCTCGACGCGGTGGCGACGTTTGCGGTGGCAGGTGTCGCGATGCTGCTGGCGACGCGCCTGCTCGACGGCACTATGAGCCTCGAGACGGCGCTTCTCGTACTGTTGCTCGCGCCGCAAGTGCTCGCCCCCGTGCGCGCGCTGGCCGCCGATTTCCATGCGACGCTTGACGGACAAACCGCGCTGGCGGCTGTCGAGGGCGTGGTGGCGGCGGGTGAAGAAGGTGCGGCCGGTGAAGGGGGCGTGGCCGGTGAAGGGTCCGCGACAGGCGCGCGTGCGGGCGATAGAGAGGGTGAAGATGCCGGCGACGGCGGCGATGGCGCGTGGGGTGCGGATTCGACCCTGCGCGTGGAAGGGCTGCGCTTTGCCTATCCGCCTGCCGACAGCGGCGGGGGAACGGCAGATGCCCCCTGCATCGCGCCGGCCCTAACCGACGTTTCCTTCACCCTGCACGGCTTCGAGCGCATCGCGCTTCTCGGCGCATCGGGCGCGGGCAAGTCCACGCTGGCCTCGCTGCTTGCCGGCATCGCGCGTCCGGATGTGGGCGCTTTCACGCTGGACGGACGCTCCCTGCCCACGTTGCAAGGCGCCTCGTGGCGCTCGAACGTGCTCTACATCCCCCAAAATCCGCACGTCTTTTCCGCAAGCGTCCGCGACAACGTCGCGTTCTATACGCCCGATGCCCCAAGGCAGGCTGTGGAGCAGGCAGTGGAGCGCGCAGGTCTAGCCGAGTTCGTCGCCGGCCTGCCCCAAGGCCTCGACACGCGCATAGGCGACGGCGGGCGCGGCCTTTCTGGCGGGCAGGCGCAACGCATCGCCCTCGCGCGCGCGTTTCTCGACGAGCGCCGCCGCATCCTCGTGCTCGACGAGCCGACGGCGCACCTCGACATCGAGACCGAGTTGGAGTTAAAGGAGCGCATGAAGCCCCTCATGGAGGGGCGCCTCGTGGTTTTTTCCACCCACAGGCTGCATTGGCTGGCCGACATGGACCGCGCCATCGTGCTCGACGCGGGCCGCGTGGCGGGTGTCTGCACATGCGATGAGCTGCGCGATCCTGCCCATCCGCTGCACTCCCTCGTCTTCGGCGTGCACGAGAGGGGCGGTGATGCACATGTCCGCGCATGAGAAGGACAGGTGGGTGCGCCCCTACCTGAAGCGCTTTGCCGGTCGCCTTGCCGCCTGCGCCGCACTTGGCGCGGCCTCAGCCGTCTGCGCGATGCTCCTCATGTTTTGTGCGGGGCGCCTCGTCGCGCAATCCGCCGACCCGGCCACCACGCTCTTTCAGGTGATGATCCCCGTTGCCTGCATCCAGCTACTCGCGCTTGCAAAGCCGCTTTCCCGCTATATCAGCCGCCTCGTTTCCCACGACCTGGTCTTTCGCATGGCCTCGGATCTGCGCGTGCGGCTTTTTGCGACCGTCGCGGCCAAAGACGCGGCTTGGCGGCACTCGAAGCGTTTCGGCTCTCTCGTCGCCTCGCTCATCGACGACATAGGGCATGTGCAGGATTTCTACCTGCGCTGCGTGCTGCCGGCATCTGCTGCCGCCGTGGCTGCCCTCGTCGCGTGCCTTGTGCTGGGCATGCTCTCCTGGCAGCTCGCCGCCCTGGCCGCCCTCTTCTTTGTGCTCGAGGGGTGCTTTTTGTCCTTGCTTGCCCTGGTCGTGGATGCGGGACGCGATGCGCGCGGCGAAAAGGCGCGGGAGAGGTTGTGCGCGCAGCTTGCCGACGATGTGCGCGGGGCCGCCGACTGGGCGATATCGGGGCGTGCGGCCAGTCGTGTCGCTTCCTACGTGGATGGTGAAGGGGATGGAAAAGCGGCGCGCGCCCTGCAAGAGCGCCTCGATGCCCATGCGCGCCTTCGCGGCGTGGCCTGCGCGTTTTTGCAGGCAACCTGCATTGCCGCTGTGCTGTGGTGGGCAAGCGGGGCGCTGTCGGGGGCGCCTGTCGTTGGCGCTGAGTGGATGGCGGCCCTTTCGCTTGCGCTCTTTCCCGTGGCCGAGGCCTGCGCCCCCGTCTCAGACGCCGTGCTCGCGGGCGCACAGCACCGCCGTCGCGCCGAGCGCCTGAACGCCCTCGATGCCGGTGGTGTTGATGGCACCGCCGTCGCCGGCAATGATGGTAATCCTGCCGACAATGACGCCGGTGCCGTGTGCTGTGGCAGGGGCGGGGAAAAGGCTGCCGTGCCTGCCGCCCCCTTTGCACCTGACGCACCGCCCGCACCGCCTTCCTTGCGCGTGCGCGGCCTCTCGTTTGCCTACGACGCATCCGCCCCGCGCGTCTTCGATGCCCTCGACTTTGACATTCCCGCAGGCCAGCACGTGGCCGTGCTGGGGCGCTCCGGCTCGGGGAAGTCTACTTTGCTCTCGTTGCTGCGCGGCGCGGCGCTGCCGGGTGCCGGAAGCGTCGAGCTGGTCGATGCGGCCGGCACCGCCACGCCCATGCGCGAGAAGCTGCCCGCCCGCGCGTGCGCCGTGCTGGAGCAGGGCTCCTACGTGTTCGCCCGCAGCATACGCGAGAACCTGCAGCTGGCCGAGCCTGCAGCAGACGACGCGGCGTTGTGGCATGCGTTGGAGCATGCGCGTCTTACCGACGCGGTCCGCGCTCTGCCCGGCGGCCTCGACGCATATCCGGGGGAGGGCGGCATGCGCCTGTCCGGCGGCCAGAGACAGCGCCTCATGCTCGCCCGCGCGCTCGTCGCCAACGCGCCCATGCTGCTTGCCGACGAGCCTTTCACCGCACTCGACGCCGACCTAGAAGCCGCGCTGCTCGACACCGTGCTGTCGGCCTGCGCGGGCAAGACCCTCGTGCTCGTCACCCACCATCTGGCACATGTCGAGCGCTTCGACCGCGTGTTGTTTTTGGAGGAGGGGCGCATCGCCATTGATGGCAAGCCAGACGAGCTGGCCGCCTCAAACCCGCGTTTTGCACGCCTGCTTGCTTTGGAACATGCTGCGCTGCCTTCGCAGCCGTAAGGAAAGTCCTGCGGCTCGCTTGCTTCAAGCGGTACCCCGCTTCACCATGCTCTCACAGTGTCGCCGCATGCCGCGGCGTCGCCTGCAACCGCGCCGCAGGTCACGCACGACCCTTACGCGTGGTACTCGTCCCACAGCTCCTGAAACGCGCCCAACGCGCCTTTTACCGTGGCCGCCTCGCAGCAATACCCTGCACGCACCCAGCCTGCCGTGCCGAACTCGTCGCCCGGCACGAGCAGCAAATCGTGCGCCTTGGCTCGCTCGTAAAACGCCCCCGCGTCGCCGCCGAGCGCACGTATCCACAGGTAGAAGGCCCCCTGCGGCCGCACGTACTCGTAGCCGATGGCATCAAGCCCCTCCATGAACAGCGCGCGGTTTTTCGCATAGGGCGCGGTGTCGGGCATCACGTCCACGCATTCCTCGACCACGTGCTGAAACAGCGCTCCGGCGCAGATGTAGCCCAGCGCGCGCCCCGCGCCCACGATGGCGTCGTAGACCTGTCGCGCATCCTCAACAGCGGGCGGCACCAGCAAATAGGCGATGCGCTCGCCCGGCAGGCTCAGGCTCTTCGACCAGCTGTAGGCCACGAGCGTGTTCTCGTAAAGCGCCGGCACCCAGCACGGTTTGTCGGCCGCCTCGTAGTACAGCTCGCGGTAGGGCTCGTCGGAGAGCAGATAGACGGGGTGCCCGAACTCGGCGCTCTTGCGGCGCAGCATCTCGCCTAGCGCGGCCAGGTCGGCTTGCGGATAGACGACGCCCACGGGGTTGTTCGGCGTGTTCACAATCACGACGGCCGTGCTCTCGTCGATGGCGGCATCCAGCGCACCCAGGTCCATCTGGAAATCGTTGGCGCGCGCGGGCACCTCCACGAGCGTGGCACCGGCGTTTTCGGCCCAGGTCTTGTATTCGGTGAAGTACGGCGCAATCGTGACGACTTTCTCGCCCGGCAGCGCGAGTGCCTTGAGCACGATGGCGATAGACGACGAGGCGCCGGAGGTGAGGTAGAGGTCGGCGGCGGAGTACTCGCACGCAAAGCGCCTGTTCAGGTTGTCCGCGATGGCCGCGCGCGTGCTCTCGAGACCGGGGGAGGGGGTGTAGCCGTGCACCGCGATGCTGTCGCCGCCGCCCACAAGGCGCGTGATGGTCTCGGCCACCTCACGCGGCGCGGGCACTGACGGGTTGCCGATGGACAGGTCAAACACCTTGTCAGCGCCCACCTGCGCCTTGCGCGCCAGCCCGAAGGCAAACGTCTCGCGTATCTTGTTCGGCGCGGCGCCCAGCGCGCGCATCTTTTCGTTCATCATCGAAAAACGCTTCCTTTCGTCGCGTGCGGAGTTTTTCGTGCCGTGAAGTCTAACGCAGCGCACGCGGGGAATTTTGCTAAGATGCGCGGCTATGGATATGCGGGTAAAAACAGCTGGAAACGAGGCGCAAGCGCCCGCCGCCGCGCCCCTTGCGGAGAGCATGACGCCTGCCGCCGCGCCCGTCTCCTCAGGTGCCGTAAAGGCGATTGTCGCCATCAACGTGTTTCAGATTTTCGAGGTACTCCTCATCGCCGTCTTGCTTCTCTTGAACTTCGGCGGCAAGCTCGTGGGCTACGAGACCTTCTCAATCAAGAGCGGGTCCATGGAGCCGACCATCCCGAAGGGCAGCCTCGTCTACGTGGACACCAACGACACGCTTCCCGAGGTGGGCGAGGTCGTCTCCTTTCACGCGGGCGAATCCGTGGTTTCGCATCGCGCGATTGCCATCGACGAAGAAAAGCGCGAGGTCACCACCCAAGGCGACGCGAACCCCAATCCCGATATTTCTCCCATAAAATATGATGACATCATCGGAATTTGCAGGTATAGTGTCCCCCACTTGGGAGATTGGTTCGTTTGGATTGCCGAGAACAAGTACCCGCTCACCGGAGCCTTGGTTGGCTTCAATCTTCTGCTTTGGATATTGGAATACGTTTTGAAGGCAAGGATGGAAAAGGGGGATTCAGATGAATCAGAAGCTTCTTAAGAGTGGGAAGGTGAAAGCGGTACTCGGCGTTGCAATCGCCGGCGTACTGGTTTTCGCTATGGCGGGGTCCTACGCCTACTTCCAGGCCTCCTCGGTGGCGAACAACAAGTACACCCTCACGAAAAGCGACACGGTCAGCGCCGAGCTGCAAGAGCCCCAGTGGGACCCGGAAGCCGCCAAGGACCTGAAGCCGGGCGTCGAGCTGGCCAAGAACCCGCTGGTGAAGAACACCTCCACCTCCGACACCGACCTCTACGTCTTCATCGCCGTCGACGTCCCTGTCGACACGGTGAAGTGCGAGGGCGACGCGGCCGCCAAGTCCCAGGAGCTCTTCGCGCTCTACAACGGCACCACCGCGGGTGTGAACACCTCCGCCTTCACCCTCGTGGGCAGCAAGGACATCACGAACAACAGCAACGTCGTCACCGCCAAGCGCTACGTCTACAAGTACAACACGGCGCTGGCGCAGAACAACTCCACCGCCTCGCTGTTCACCAAGGTGAAGTATGCCAACGTGGTCGACAACACCACGGCCACCAACGGCTACAAGGGCAGCATCGACGTCTACCAGTACGTCATCCAAGCCGATGCCTTCGCTAGCGTCGACGCCGCTTGGGCCGTCGTGAACGCCCAGAACAGCGTCCTTTAAGGGATTTTCGGCTCAGACGGGAAGCGCAGATGGCATCGAGGCTGTCATACGTGAAGCTGGGGGTCGCTGCGGGCGCGGCGGCCCTGCTGCTGCTGTTCTCCGTCGGCCTCATGGGCGCCAGCGTCCAGCGCACGGTTGGCTCCGAGAGCACGGCCAGCGCGGACACCTTCGGCGTCTCCGTCACCACCGAGCGCTCCGAGGGTTCCCAGGTCATCTGGGACGACGGCTCGGTGAGCCGCGCTGTCACGATTGAAAACATCGGCGACGACTGCTGGTGCCGCATCCGCACCATCTACAGTGCGCAGGGTCTGGCCGACGAGGCCACGGCTGCAGGCTATGCCCTGCCCGAGGGGTGGGTGCTGGCCGCCGACGGCTACGCCTACAAGACCACGCTTCTGGCCGCCGGCGAGAAGGTCGTCTTCGACGAGGCCGTTTCGGACGTCTTCTCCGGGGCGGCAGACGGCGAGCTGGAGGCCGCCGCGCACGTCGAGGTTTTGCAGAACTATGGCGTCGAGCCCGACTTCGAGGCCGCCTCGCCTTGGGGTGCCTACGTGTCGGAGGGGGCTGCGTCGTGAGCCGCGCCGTACTGCATACGGGACGGGCGGCGCTGGCCGCCTCGGCGCTGCTGGTTGCGGCGCTCGCGCTTGCGGTGGCTTTTGTCGCCCCGCAGGCCGCGTCTGCCGAGGAGGCGCCCGAGTCCTTCCTTGTCACGGTGGGCGCCGACGGCACGGTGGAGGGCGGCCTCGACGGCCTACTCTCCATAGAAAACGCGCAGCCGGGCGAGTCCGTCACGCGTGCCCTCGTCGTGCAAAACGACAGCGGCTACTACCAAAAGCTCGGCCTTTCCGTCTCCCCCGACGCAGGCGAGCTTGCCTCCTACCTGCAGGTGAAGATTTTCTCTGCCGATGGCGAGGCCTTGGCCGAGGGTTCTGTGGACGGCTTTGCGCAAGACGGAGTCTGCACTCTGGGTGCCGGCGAGACGGCGCTTTCCGTCGAGCTTTCCTTGGGGCTGGACGCCCCCAACTCCGTGCAGGGTCAAAGCGTTTCCCTGTCGGCAACGCTTGCCCTCGTGGAAGGCGACGCTATCGAAGAGCCCGCCGCCGACGCGCCTGTAGAGGCCGCCGCCGACACGTCTGCCGCGTCTGTGGCCAAGAAGACGGCCGCTGCAGGGTCTCCGACCACGGGCGAGGCTGCGCTTGCCGCTGTCGCGCTTGCCGCCCTCGTGGCTGCGGCGCTTGTGTTTGCCGCTGCCGCGCGCAAGAGGGGCAAGGGCGACCGCACCGCCTAAAGCTTCGCGCGTTTGCGTGCGCGCGTTTCCCTTCATACCTGCGAGCAAGGAGGCTTTTTGTCATGATCACCGCCATCATCGTCGTCGTAGTTGTCGTGGTAATAGCCGCGCTACTCATCGGCATGTACAACAACCTCGTGCGTCTGCGCAACCGCGTGGACAACGCTT
>CAVECB010000031.1:0-21768 GCA_963614215.1 Ruthenibacterium lactatiformans | reverse complement strand
CACGGCGGCGCTGCCAAATGAGCAGGCGCCCGCCCGGTGCAGCCTCGCTTCGGGAGATGCTGCGAGAAGATGCGGCGGGCGCCTTGTCGGGGTTGCCGTTTTGTCTAGTGCAGGCTCGCGCCGAACGCGCGGGCCTCTGCCAGCTTGGGCGAGTTGGCCATGTCGCCTTTGCTCTCCATGCCGTCGATGCAAACGATGCCCATGTCCTCCCACTTCAGGTAGGCAATCGTGTCCTTATAGGCCGCGATGGCGCCCGTGTAGACGTCTGGCGACTGCGAGTCGAGCAGCAGAGCCACCTTCGAGAAGGGAAAGCCCGGGCCGCCGAAGGCAAAGAGCCGGTCGATCGCACACTTCATCTGCGCCGTGACGTCGAACCAGTAGACCGGCGAGGCGAAGACCACCATGTCGGCGCCCTTCAGCGTCTCGCGCACGCCCGTCATGTCGTCGTCGGTGACGCAATCGCCGTCATGCGAGAAGCAGTAGTTGCAGCCCTTGCAGCCCGCGATGTCCATGAGGCCGACCTGCAGCGCCTCGACCTCGTGCCCGGCCTCTTGCGCGCCTTGCGCGAAGGCGTCCACCATGATGGCCGTGTTGCCGCCCTTGCGCGGGCTTCCGTTCAAAACGACTATCTTCATCTTGCACATCCCCTTCCGTCGTTGCCTGCCCGCCGCATCGAACACGCGCGCAAGCAGGCTCAGTGCCGTCGCGTCCATTGTAGCGCCGCGCATGCTGAAAAAAGTTCGCGGCACACACCGGCTGATGCGCTATAATCACTTCTCGCGCTTCGGCATGTCCGGGCGCACAACGACTCAGTGGGGATGTAGCTCAGCTGGGAGAGCATCACGTTCGCAACGTGGGGGTCGTGGGTTCGAATCCCATCATCTCCACCATCGAGTCCTTGACAACATGGCGGAATTGGCGGGCTTTACCGGTTCGTATTATCAAGGGATTCGAACCCGGGAGAGCGCGATAGCCCAGTGGGCTATCGCGGGCCGAGCGCGCAAGCGCGAGGTCTCACGCGATGCGCAGCGGCGAAGCCGCGAGCAGGCGCGTGAATCCCATCATCTCCACCATTGAGCACCCTAAAGCCCCTCGGCTTTTCGCACGGGGGCTTTTTTGATGTTTGCATGCATGTATGAACGGGCGCCCGTCTCGCCCGCAAGGAGGCAACTTGGAGTTTCTCGCATCGTTTCTCGCGCCGCTTTCCACGCCGGCCGGCTGGGGAGAGATTGCCATCCTCATGTTTCTGGAGCTGGCGCTCGGCATCGACAACCTCGTTTTCATCTCCATCACCTCTGACCGCCTCCCGCCCGACAAGCAGCACATCGGCCGTCGTCTTGGCCTGGCCGCCGCCATGATCATGCGCTGCGTCCTGCTGTGCTGCGTCGTGGCCATCATGTCCATCAACGTCGTCGTCTTCACTCTGCCCTTCGGTGTCGAGGGCGGGCAGACGGCCATGAACGTGCGCGACCTGGTTTTCCTCGCGGGTGGCGCCTACCTCGTCTACAAGGGTGTCGCTGAGCTGCGCGAAAGCTTCGAGGCGGCCGCAGCGGTCCCCGGGGCGGCAGACGGCAGCGCGCCCGACCCGCGCAAACGCATCGGCGTCGCGCATGCCGTGGCCGTAATCATGGTCATGGATATCGTTTTTTCGCTCGATTCCGTCATCACGGCAGCCGGCTTGTCTGGCCATATCCTCGTCATGATCATTGCGGTCATCGGCGCGGTCTCGCTTATGATCATCTTCGCCGACCCCATCAGCAACTTCATCAACCGCAACTACGAGATCAAGATCGTCGCGCTCACCTTCATCATGCTTGTGGGCGTCGAGCTGCTTTTGGAGGCCTTCCACATCGAGCACCTCTTCGGCGCCCCTATCTCGGCGCTGCTCTACGCCATGATGCTCTTCGGTTTTGCTACGGCGCTGCTGATCATGCTGCAGCGCCACGTGCGCGACCGTGCGCTGGCGGCGGCAGGCGGCGGGGTGGCGTCCGGCGAGGCGGCAAATGGTGAAAACCAAGTCGCCGAAAACGGGACGACGCGTGGTGAAGCAGGGCGCGGTGAAGCGGTAGGCACCGAGGCGACGGCTGCACACGCTGCCCACGCTGCCCCCGCAGGCGACGAGGGGAAGTAGGGCGCCTGCGGTGAGCGAGTACGTCGAGACCCAAGACGACCTGGAGGCGCTCGTCGCCCTTTTGACCGGCTCGAAGGTCTTATGCATCGACACCGAGTTTTTACGCGAGAAGACCTACTACGCGAAACTGTGCCTCGTGCAGGTGAACAACGGCGAGGTGGACGCCATCATCGACCCGCTTTCCCTCGACTTGCGCCCCTTCGGCGCGCTTTTGGCCGACCCGTCCATCGTGAAGGTCTTTCACGCCGGCTCCCAAGACATCGCCATACTTTTGCACGAGACGGGCGTGGCACCGCGCCCCGTTTTCGACACGCAGACCGCGGCCGCGCTTTTGGGCTATCCGCTGCAGGTGGGTCTGGCCTCGCTCGTGCGCAGCATGTGCCAGGTGCAGCTGGAGAAGGCCGACAGCTTCACCGACTGGACACGCCGGCCCCTGACCAAGCACCAGCTGCGCTACGCCCTCGACGACGTGCGCTACCTGCCCGAGATATACGAACTGATGGTGGGCGAGCTGAAGGCGAAGGGACGCCTGTCGTGGCTTGACGACGAGTTCGAGGACATGAGCGACCCGAGCCGCTACGAGGCCGACCCGCGCGAGATGTGGCGCAAGGTCAAGCGCACCTCGTCGCTGTCGCGCCGACAGCTGGCCATAGTACGCGAGCTGGCGTCGTGGCGCGAGCAGCAAGCGCGCGTGCGCGACATACCGCGCAAGTGGGTGATGGCAGACGAAGCTTTAGTCGAGGTGGCTCGCAAGGCGCCACGCACGAAACGGCGGTTGCTGGAAGTGCGCGGGCTGGCAGAAAAGTTGTCCGCACGCGACATCGACCAGGTGCTGGAGGCGGTGCGCTTGGGCGGGCAGACGCCCGATTCCCAGCTGCCGCGCTGCGAGCGCCACGAACGCGGTGACAAGGCTTTTGCCGGCGCGGTGGACCTGATGGCGGCGCTTGTAGACGTGCGGGCCGCCGAGAGCGGGGTGGCTGCCGCGGTGCTTGCCACCCACGACGACCTGCTGCGCCTCGCGCGCGGACACCGCGACGACAACCCCGTGCTGAAGGGCTGGCGCGCCGAAATTGTCGGCCGCGACCTGCAGGCCCTGCTCGATGGCGAGCTGTCCATGCACTTGGATTGCGGCGCCATCAAAGTCGAGCGCCGCCGCTAAAAGCTCCGGCCGTTCGGATGCTGCTCGGATGCGTTCGGGTGCGTTCGGATGTGTTGAAAAAAGAGGGAAAAGCGCACCGGCGCGGACGCGCAACTGCGCTATACTCGTGCCTTGCGCCGCATCGCGGCGCCCAAGTGCGCGGAGGGGTGGCAGAGCGGCTGAATGCGGCGGTCTCGAAAACCGTTAACCCGTTTTCGCGGGTTCGGGGGTTCAAATCCCCCCTCCTCCGCCAGTTTCATCCCCTCGTCTCCAAAGAAGGCCGCCCGCACGTGAAAGCACCCCGCCGATGAAAGCACCCCGCGACGCCGCAATCGCCAAATGGCAGCTCCGTGCCTACAAAGCCTGGGCCGTCGTCGGTATGTGCGCGGTGGCCGGCATCGTCTTGTACGTGTGCGGTGTGCTGTGGCAGGCCGTCGCGACCGTCATCCTCACCGCCTTCATCGTCTTTTTGCTCCACCACTTCGTCGCCCGCCTGCAAAAACGCGGTATCCCGCGCGCCGGCGGCGTCCTGATCGCCTACATCGTCATCTTGCTCGTGCTATGCGGCGTGCTCGTCTCGCTTGTCCCTGCAATCGCCGAGCAGGCGCGCACCTTCACGGGCAGCCTGCCGGAGTACATGCGCCGCGCCCAGGATTTCATCGCCGTCTACCTGCCGCAGTTCTCCGACCTTCTCGGTGCCTCCGACGCGTCGGCCATGGACGTGGAATCGACGCTTGCGGAGCGCTTCTCGGCATGGACCTCCAAGCTCGCCTCCATGATGGGCGAGCAGGCGCCGCAGCTGCTCCAGGGCGTTGCGGGCGGGCTGGTGGGCGCGGCCATGGGCGTGGGCAACGGCCTGCTCGTGGTCTTCATCGCCTTCATCTGCGCCGCGTGGATTCTCATCGATTTGCCGACGCTGTCCCGCGAGCTGCGCCCCCTGTTTGGCGAGGACGCGCGTCGCAAGCTCGGCATCGTCTCGTCGGCGTTCGGCACGGCCATATACGGCTGGATGAAGTCCACGATCATATGCGCGATCATCACCGGCGTGCTGAGCGCGCTGGCGTTTTGGGCGCTCGGCATCCCCTATTCGGCGCTGCTCGGCCTGATTTGCGCCGTCCTCTACCTCGTGCCCTACATCGGCCCGTTTGTCGCCGGCGTTATCACGGCCGTGGTCGCGCTGATCGCAGGGTTGCTCCCCTGCGTTTTGAGCATCGTGGCAAACGGCGTGATCGGCTTTGTGGTGGGCAACATCATCAGCCCGCGCCTCATGCAAAGCTCGGTGAACGTGCACCCGACTATCACGCTGGTCGCCATACTTGTGGGCGGCGCGCTCGGCGGGGCAGTGGGCATGCTGCTGTCCATCCCCATTGCGGCGGCGCTGCAGGGGATATTCGTCGCGTTTTACGAGGCGCGCACCGGTAAAAAGCTGGGCACGCCGGACGGGGCGCTGTTCCGCACGCCCACGCAGGCCAAGATGCCGCATATCCACAGCCGCGAGCACGGGGGACGCGTTGCGGGCGCGGGACATGGTGAAGCGGGCGCGGCGCATGGTGAACAAGGTGCGGGACATGGTGAAGCGAGTGTCGGCGCGAGCGCACGGGATGCGGCGAGTCCGCAATCCGGGGCGCATACTGCACGCGATGGCGAAGAGGGTGCCTAGAGCCCGTACCTGCGCATGAGGGCCTCCAGCTCTTCGGCGGCAAGCGGCGAGGGCACGCAGCGCGATTCGTTTCCCTCGATTTTTTCTGCCAGGCGCGCGTAGACCTTTGCCTGCGCGCTTTCGGGCGCAAACTCGACGACGGTTTGCCGGCATATCTCGGCGTGCTGCACCTCGGCGCTGCGCGGCACCACGGCCACAAGCTCGCTGCCCACGGAGTGCGCGAAAGCCTCGACCAACTCGCGTTCGCCGGTGACGTTGCGGCTGTTGCAGATGACGCCCGCCAACCGCGCCCCGCCAGCCGCGTAGCGCACGAGCCCCTTGCAGATGTTGTTCGCAGCATACAGCGACATCAGCTCGCCGCTGGCCACGAGATAGACCTCGCGGGCACGTCCCGAGCGTATGGGCATGGCAAAACCGCCGCACACCACGTCGCCCAGCACGTCGTAGAGCACGTAATCCAGGTCGTCTGCATAGGCGCCGGCTGCATCGAGGGCGTCAAAGGCCGCGATGATGCCGCGCCCGGCGCATCCCACCCCGGGCTCCGGGCCGCCGGCTTCCACGCAGGCGATGCCCGAAAACCCCTCGCGCACGAGCCTGTCCTTGGGCGGGCGCGCGTCGGCCGCCTGCAGCAGGTCGAGCACGGTCTCGCGCGGCGCGTCGTGGGTGAGCAGGCGCGTCGAGTCGGCTTTCGGGTCGCAGCCCACGAGCATGAGCTTGCGCCCGCACCGCGCGGCCAGTGCCGCTGCGACGTTTTGCGCGACGGTGGATTTACCGATGCCTCCTTTCCCGTAGAAGGCAATTTGGCGCAAGCCCGCAGCGGGCTGTCCGATGACGGCGGACTTTCCGATAGGGGAGGCGCTTCGCATGGTGAAGGGAGCTGGCTGCGCGGCATCTCCGACGCCGCCGTCTGCCGCAGGACCGCTGGAAAGCCCGGCCAGCTCGGCTGCTATCGCGCGCCCTTTCGCGAAGCCCTCGTCGTAGGAGCTGTTGCCCGTCGTCTCGACATAGCGCACCGGCATTCCGCAGCGCTCCTCCACTTGGCGGGCCACCTCGCGCAAGTCGATACCGATGAGCATGCCGACAGGGCCGTTCACTAGCACCGCTGCCTCGCAGGGGTTCTCGCGCACGAGCGCCGTGGCCGCCTCGACGAAAAACTTTGGGTCGCCCGCGACGTACTCGTTGTCCACGCAGGGCATGGTGGCGAAACGCGCCCGCGCGTCGGCCGGATCCATGAGGTGGCGCAGCGTGGCCATGCTGCCCGGCGCGTCGCAGGCCACGACCAGCACGTCGAGGCCCGCAAGCGCCATGCACACGCCGTTTGTGTCGGTGGCAGGCGGCAGCCCCTCGGTGAACAGCCCCTTCATGCGCGTGCCCCCTTTGCCGCCTCCGACAACAGCGCGGCGACGTGCGCAAGGGCGCCCCAGCCCCAATACGCCCCCTCGCGCCTTTTTGGCGCCGCCTGCGCGCGCACAGCCTTCTCCCAGCGTCCCTGCGCCACGAGCAGGCTCGCACTGTGGGAGCGGTCGTGTTCCCGCGCTCGCCGCTCGCAGTCCTCCACAAGGTCTGGCAGCGCTTGGCGCACATGCTCGTAGGCCGCGCGGTCGTTGTCTTCGCGGTAGCGCAGGGCATGACCGTCCAGGGTCAGGCGCGCAATCTCGACCCCTGCGTCCATCAAGGCGGCGGCCAGGGTGAAGGGGCGCGCCGCACCGCGCATGTCCAGCTCGACCGGCAGGCCGCGCACGTCTGCAACTGCGCCTTCAAACGCGCAAAGCGCCTGTTCCCGCGCGTCGGCGACAAGCGGCGTCACGTCGCATCCGAGTGCGTCGGAAAGCGCGCGATAGGCGGCATCCACCTCGTCGGGCATGTAGGAGACGGGCAGCGAGAGCGCGGGCATGCCCAGCTCCTCGGAGAGTGCGCGTGCGCTCTCGTCCCACACGGGCGCAGTGCTGACGACGACGGCTGCCGAGCGCGCTGCGAGGAAATCGTCGAAGGTCTCCCATTCGGAGCTCGTCTTCACCCATGCGGTAGCCCTGCCCTGCAAGGCTCGCGCCTCGTTTTCGGCGCCGAGGGCATCCTCAGACAAGAAAAGCAAGCCGCCCACATTTGTCGCGCCCGCGCCCGTGCCTTTGCCCGCGCCCGCATCGCCGAACTCGCCATCGCCCACGCCGTCCACACCGCCGCCTTCACCGCCTGTTTCCTGCGTGGCTAGGCGCATGAGGGTGCGCCGCGTCTGGAAACGGTCGCCTCCCGGCACGTTCACCCTTCCGCGCCCCGGTGTGTTCTCGGCGGCCATGCGGTTTACGGACAGATAGACGCAGCCGACGCCGTGGTGCTGGCGCACGCGCTGCGCAAGCTCGTCGCCGTCGATGGCGATAAAGGCCGTCTGGCAGCCCGTGCACAAGATGAAGGCGCGGGTCTCGGGGTCGCGTTTTCGCAGCTCGCCCACGGCATCCAGCACCAGGTCCTCGCTTTTACCCGCCGCCATTTGCGCGTCGGAGACGACCAGAAACGAGGCGTGCGCGTCGTCGCCAAAGCTCGCGAAGAGGTGCCGCCCGCACTCGGCCGGCCCGAAGTAGAGTGCATGCACCTGCGGCACGCAGTGAAAGGCGCTGCCCATGGGCACGCGCGCCGACTCGCTCCAGCTGTCTATATAGGGCGCAAACTTCATATTCCACAGAGTAGCGTAAAGCGGAGCTGCGCAACGTGGGAGGGCGTGCGCGAAACGTATGGGAAACCTGCGCGGTGCTAAGATGCGGGGGTTTTCAGATGAAGCTCGCCGAGGCTGCCCACGCCGGATTTGCCCGGTTCAGGCGGCGATACCGTCCAAGAGAGGACTTCGCGATGAGCAACGAAGTCGATTTTGCCGCAGCCCCGCAAGGGTGCCCGCCCGCGCACTCTGTGCAGCCCACGCACCCTGTGCACTCCGCGCTGCCTGTGCTCACGCGCCGCTCCTTTGTGCGCTGGGCGAGCCTTGGCATCGGGTCGGTCGTGCTGGCCAACCCATTCACGGCCTTTGCAGACGAGGCCGACCCGGCAGACGGCACCGTGCTTGCTGCGCAGGCCGCCGACGTGTCCGCCGCTTCTGCCGACATACGCGGCAGCTTCAAATACGGCGGCTCGGACAAGGCGGACTTCGTGTTCAAGCAGTCGTTTTTCGACGGTTCGTCGTTTTCCTACAACAGCCGGGTCGCCACGTTCGCGCTGTGTCTGGCCCTCGCGTCGTTTGGGGCCAACGACAACCAGGCCGACTACGAGAAGGCTCCCGACAATGTGAAGGACTTTTTCACCCAGCTGAAATGCAGCGACATCGCCTGCAACGATTTCTTCACCAAACCGACCGAGCATGACTCCATCGGTCTTGCCTGCGCGCACCGCACCATCGAGGCGGACGGCAAAGAGCACGAGCTGGTGATGCTGGGCATACGCGGCGCGAACTACTTCTACGAGTGGTGCGGCAACCTCGACGTCGGCAAAAGCGGCGACCACGAGGGCTTCACCATCGCCGCCGGCAAGGCCCTCGACTTCCTCAAGAGCTACGTGAACGAGAAGGTTCCGACCGAGCGGCCACTGAAGCTTGTCGTCGCCGGCTTCTCGCGCGCCTCGGCCACAGCGAACATGCTCGGCGGCCTCCTTGTGCGCCAGGCTCACAAGGCCGGCACGCCGAAGCAGCTGAAAGGCGACGATGGCAGCGGCGAGAACAGGGGGTATTATTTCGGCGGCAAGGGCAGTTCCGAGGACAACTCGAAATTCGCCTTCCCCAACCACGAGCTCTATCAAAAGGACCTGTACGTGTACGGCTACGAGGTGCCCGCCGGCGCCTGCAACAGTCACAGCGCCGACGCCGAGGTCCTGGCAGAATGGTGGTCGTCCACCCGCGAGGTGAACAACCCCTTCGGCAACATCTACAGCATCGTGAACCCCTGCGACATGGTGCCGATGGTCGCGCCCAGGGAGTGGAAGTTCGGCCGCTTCGGCGTCGACCGCTACCTGCCGCGCCCGAGCGAATCGGACTACAAGACGGCCCGCGACGCGATGTTTGCCCGCGTCGACGCGATAGACGCCGCCTTCCGCGCGCGCTACCCGGTCGACTCGTTTGACCACATGGGCCTGACCATGGACGCGTTTTTCGACACGATGATTGACCACCTCGTGCACGACCTCACGGGCAGCCAGGCCACGTACGTGCGCGACTACCAGACGGTCTTCGTCGACGCGATGGACTACCTGCAGACGGGCAAGATCGCCAAGCTCGAGAAAGTGGCCTCGAGCGGCGGGTTCAAGGCGTGGGTGTGGACCGAGGTCATCGCCGAGGTGATCAGCGACGCGCTAAGCCCCGTCAAGTTCGCCGCGCTCATCGTGAAGCTCGGCATCCGGCTTCTTACGGGATCGCTGCTCACCTCGATCCTCGACAACCTCGTCGAGAAGCTGAAGATATGCGGCTGGGAGATGGGTGATACGGAAAACAAGCTCTACGGGGAACTGCGATCGATATGCCCCATGGTTCAGAAGTTCGCGCTGCACAATCTCAAGCTCTTCGTCGCCATGGTGCTGACCTTCGTGAAAGACGCCCACACTTTCGAGGTGCATAGCGGCACCCTGTGCCTGGCGTGGATGCAATCCTACGATTCGAACTACACCGCCTCCTCCGGCGCGGTTTCTGCGGCTTGCGCCGCTGTGACCCCTACCCTGGCGGCGGCAGGCGACGGCTTGGGAGTCGAGGGCGGCGGCGACGGGACGGTGGCGCAAGACGAGGCGGGCGGACAAGACGCCATCTCCGCCGATTCCTTCTACAAGAAGGTTCTTTTCGATGGCGACGTCACCGTGTGGGCAAACGGCGAGAGCGACTACGTCAAGCTCTTCGAGGGGGGTCAGCCCGTCGCGGACGCGGATTTCCCCTATTCGTACGGCCTGAACGAGGACTTCCAGATGGCCGTCATACTCCCCGTAGACGTGAACCTCGTGTTCAAGCTCGAATCGAGCCAAGACGACGAGTTCAGCATCACGGCTGTGCGCTACACCGGCGACAGTGAGCTGCCCGCGAGGATTGTTTCCTACGACGCTATCGGCGACGGGTTGGAGACGGTGTATGCGGGCGTCAAGAAGGATACGAACGGCAAGGGCAGCATCTGGGTGTCCGCGACGGAAAGCGAGGCGGACGCCTACAACTACGCCTTCGAGGTGGACAATAGCGACGGCAACGTGAACACGCATTGCAACGTCGTGCTGGGTTCGTTTTCCGAGGAGACGGGCGACGTGGTCCCGGTCGGGGAGGCCGCCAACCAGGCCGGCGCCGTCTTCGGCGGCGGCTACAACGTCTACGGCAGCTCTTCTCTACTGGCCGCTCTGCCCAACGACGGATACGAATTCGACTACTGGGCCGTCAACGGCGAGAAAAGCGCGGAGCAGGGCAGGGTCGAGGAGGAGACCGACGCGGACGGCACGACGCATGCCGTCACGGTGCTCCCGTTGTACGTGTCGCGCGATTATGGCGAAAGCGTTGAGGTGGTCGCGCACTTCAAGGAAAAGGCAGATGCGCAGCCCGCGGCCGACGACGGCAGCGGGCCTTCGGAGGAGGAGCCCATGGCAGACGTTGTGTCCGCCAAGCCCGCATCCACCGCCTCCACGGGCGACGACGTGTACAACCTGGCAGCGCTCGCTGGCGTGGTGGGCGTCGCGGCCGCGGCCGGCGCGGGGTTGAGTCATGCCAAGGCGTGCAGGGGGCGGCTGCAGGAGGCCGGCGCCGGCGCGGGCGCGGACTCGCAGCCGCCCGCGCGCGAGAAAGAGGAGGAGTCCTGAGCGCCCCGGGTGCCTCGGGTGGCCCGGGTGCCTCGGGCGCCCGAATCTGAAAAACTCGTCCGTTCTCTTTCAGCGTGGAAGCCCTCTCGTGCGGAGGTGGTACCATCTTTGCCAAACAAGGCAGGCGGCCGCACGGACAGGCCGCACGATTTCGGCAAGGAGCGCACGTGGCACAACAGGAATCCCTTGAAATGGACGAGGTTCTCGAGAAAATCGTCTTCTACTGCCTCGACGAGGCAAAAGGCAAGCTTGAATCGGACGGCGAGTGCGCCCCCTTCACCGTTGTGGTCAGCGGCGATCAGATGTTTGTGGAAAACTACCCGGACGAGGGTGTCGAGATGTGCCGCGCGAACGCCGAGGCCAACGTGAAGACGGCCTCCACCTTCGCCTCGCATTACGCGTTTTGCTACGACGGCTTTCTGGAGACCAACCAAGGCGCGCTCGACGCGATTATCGTCGAGGCCGCCGACTGCGACATGGAGCAGGCCTACGTCATCGGCCTGCTCTACACGCAAGACGACGGCGGTGCGCGCAGCTTCAAGGATCAGCCGGCTTTCATAGACTACGCGCCCACCTTCTTCGACGCCGAGGCTGTGGCGCACGCGCAGGGTGCGGACGGTGAAGAGGAAGACGAGCTGGTGCAGGCAGCTTCCGAGATTGCCGCTGCCCGCCGCGCGGCCGAAGGTGAAGGTGGGGCTGCGGAAAACGCGGACGCGCAAGGCGCCGCGCCGGCGGCCGCAGAATAGGCGCGCGAAAACCGACGACGAAAAGGAAAGGACCTGCTTGATGCCGCAGACGAACTACCTGACCCGCGCATGGGCCGACCTCACCCGCGAGAAGGGCTGGTACAAGTCCCTCATCCTGCTCGGGCTGGCGGCATGCGTGCCCCTCATAGGCCCTGTCATCGTGACGGGCTACCTGCTCGACTGGGGCAAGGAGGCTTCGTGGGGCATGGATCGCGGCTTGCCGCGCCGCGTGGGCAGTGTGGGACGGCGCCTGCGCTACGGCCTCATCGCGCTCGTCATTTTTGCGGCGTGGCTTTTGCCCATACTCGTCGCCGACGCGCTGCTATCCATGGTGCCCGGCATGGGTATGCTGCTACATTTCGTGTGCCTCGTGGCCGAGCTGGTGTTTTTCGCGCTTGCGCTGGTGGCGGTGCTGCGCGGCCTTGTCTACGAGCGCATAGGTCCTGGCCTGCAGTTCGTGCGTATCTTCAAGATGGCCGGCCACGACACGGCGCACCTTGCGTGGGCGTTTGCCATTTCGGCTGTCGCGTGGATTTTGGGATTGCTCATCAATGCGCTGTTCGACCTCGTCTACGCGCCCGTGGGGGCGATGCTTGCGGCAGGCGCGACCAGCACGGTTCAGAGCCTGAGCCTGCTTTTGGGCATAGGGCTGGTCTCGACCATAATCGCCTTTGTCGCCTACTGCATCGGTGTCTTTGCCATCACCGTGCTGATGGCCATCGCGATACGCTCCTATGGGTACTGGCTCGCTCAGTTCGAGCCGGCGAAATGGGGCACGCCCAAAGACGAGATGCCGTTTGAAAACGAGTATATGCAGGCTGTCGAGCAGGCAAAGCCCATCGACCCGCAGGTCGAGCCGCAGCCCGCAGATGAAGGCGAGCCGACGACGGCAGGTGAAGGGGCGCAGGCGGTTGTGCCCGATGCACCCGCGCAGGCCGAGGCCGTGCAACAGGCAGAGCCCGCGCCTGTGTCCGACGCATCCGCTGCAGCTGAGATGCCCGCGTCTGAGGTGATTGCGCCCGACGCACCTGAGGCAGCTGCACCCGAGGCGCCCGCACCCGATGCGCCCGCACCCGACAAGGAGAGCTGAGATGTATCCAGACATCGACTGGGCGCAGGCCTGGAAGACGGTGCAAGAGAGCCGCCAGCGCGACGGCGGCGCCGAGTACTGGAACAAGCGCGCCCCGAGCTTCGCGAAGACGGCGGGAGTTTCGCCGTACGCCCGCGACTTCCTCAAACGCGCCGGCGTGCGCGACGGCGAGACGGTCCTCGACATGGGCTGCGGCTCTGGCACCCTCGCGCTGCCCCTTGCCGCCGCCGGCCATGAGGTCTACGCCCGCGATTTCTCCACGCGCATGATCGAGTTGATGCTGCAGCGCGCCGAACTGGACGGCACGCGCGCACGCATCCACGAGCAGCTGCTTGCCTGGGACGACGACTGGGACGCAGCGCAGGTGCCCGTGGCCGATGTGGCATTTGCCTCGCGCTCGATTGCCACCAAAGACCTCGACGCGGCGCTGGCAAAGCTCGACGCCCATGCGCGCCGCCGCGTGTGCATCACCCTAGCCACCGGTGCCTCGCCGCGCCACGACGAGGTGCTGCTCGAGGCCATAGGTCGCAAGCCGGCCGCCATGCCCGACTGCCAGTTCGCCTGCAACATGCTGTGGGCGCGCGGCATCGAGCCGGAAGTTTCCTACATACGCAGCCAACGTGTGAAGGACTTCGCGAGCCGCGAAGACGCCGTCGAGACAAGCGCCACCATACTGGGCGTCACGCCCGAGGAACGCGTGCGCCTGGAGGAATACGCCGCCGCGCACCTCGTACAGCGCGCGCCCGGCGCATGGAATTTCGACCACGAGCACGTGGTCAGCTGGTGCTTCATCGCGTGGGATAAATAACCGCATCGAATCAACATGTTCACAACTCGCGTAAACGGGATATATTCTCCACTCGCAGGGTTGATACTGCAGCAAAAGACGACATGCAAGAGGGTCGGCGCGCACACGTGTGGGCAGGCCTTTGCTTGAACGGCTCTGCGACCGAGCGCGGGGCTGCCGAAAAAAGGGGAGAGACGACATGCCGGCTGTCGATGAAGGGCAGATGAAAAAGGAAGAAGCGCCGCTGCGCATAGGCGTGGATGTGGGGTCCACGACCGTCAAGCTGGTCGTGCTCGACGAGCAGGCGGGCGCGGGTGCGGGGCAGGACGGCGCGGCCGAGCCTGGCGGTGCTGGGGCTGCGGCAGAGCCCGGCGGCACCGTTCTTTTCAGCGTCTACCGCCGCCACCACAGCGACATACGCGCCACCATCGCCGAAATCTTGGACGAGGCGGCAAACGCGGCAGGCGGGCGTCCCGCCACCGTCACCATCACCGGCTCGGGCGGGCTGCTGCTTTCGCAATGGCTGTCCGTGCCCTTCGTCCAGGAGGTCATCGCCAACAAGACGGCGGTCGAGACCCTGATACCGGCCACCGACGTGGCCATCGAGCTGGGCGGCGAGGACGCGAAGATCGTCTACTTCGACCACGGCATCGAGCAGCGCATGAACGGCACCTGCGCGGGTGGCACCGGCGCCTTCATCGACCAGATGGCCACCTTGCTCGACACCGACGCGTCCGGCCTCGACGAGATGGCCGCCCGCCACACGACCATCTATCCCATTGCGTCGCGCTGCGGCGTTTTCGCCAAGACCGACGTGCAGCCGCTACTCAACGAAGGCGCGAGCCGCGACGACATCGCCGCTTCCATTTTTCAGGCCGTGGTCATGCAGACCATCTCCGGACTTGCCTGCGGGCGCCCCATACGCGGCAACGTCGCGTTTCTGGGAGGACCTCTGCACTATCTGCCCCAGCTGCGCCAGCGCTTCATCGAGACTTTGGAGCTTTCCCCGCAAGAGGTCATCGTGCCGGCGGAAAGCCACCTGTTCGTGGCTCGCGGCGCGGCCATTGCCAGCGCGAAAAATGACGAGACGGTCACGCTCGCGCAGCTAAAGGAGCGCATGGAGCATTTGGGCGACGTGCAGGGCAGCGAGGTCGCGCGCTTGAGCCCGCTCTTTTCCGACGAAGCCGACTACGAGGCTTTCCGCACGCGGCACGCGCAGGCAACGGTCGAGCGGGCGAACCTGGCCGACTACCGTGGGCGGGCCTATTTGGGCATCGACGCCGGCTCTACGACGCTCAAAAGCGTGCTCGTAGGCGAAGACGGCCAGATCCTCTTCATGTTCTATGCCAACAACAAAGGCGACGTGCTCGGTTGCGCGCGCACCATGCTAGGCGAGTTGGACGCGCAGGTTCCGCGCGATGCGGACGGCACGCCGCTTGTCGAGATAGGTCACGTGACGACCACCGGCTACGGCGAGGCGCTGTTGCTGGAGGCCATCGGCGCGGACAGCGGCGAGATAGAGACGGTCGCCCACCTGCGCGGCGCGCGCGAGCTGTGCCCAGACGTGGACTTCATCCTCGACATCGGCGGCCAGGACATGAAGTGCATGCGGGTGAAGGACGGCGTAATCGAGCACATCATGTTAAACGAGGCCTGCTCGGCAGGCTGCGGTTCCTTCCTCGAGGCCTTCGCCGGGAGCCTGAAGATGTCTATCTCCGATTTTGCCGCTGCAGCCATCAGCGCAGACGCGCCGGTGGATCTGGGCAGCCGCTGCACCGTGTTCATGAACTCGCGGGTGAAGCAGGCGCAAAAGGAGGGCGCGACGCCCGCCGACATTTCGGCCGGCTTGTCGTATTCGGTTATCAAAAACGCCTTGTTCAAGGTGATCAAGCTGCGCGATGCCTCCGAGCTGGGCGAGCATGCCGTCGTCCAGGGCGGCACCTTCTTAAACGATGCGGTCTTGCGTGCCTTCGAGCTTCTGTCCGGCCACGACGCCATACGCCCCGACATCGCGGGCAACATGGGGGCGTGGGGTGCGGCGCTGCTGGCTCGCGACCGCGCGACCGAGGAGGGCTCGACCCTTTTGACCTGCGCCGAGATTGACGCCATCGAGGTCAAGCGCAGCACCGCCCGCTGCGGCCTGTGCGAGAACCGCTGCCTGCTCACCATCAACGATTTCGGCAGCGACCCGGCTACCGGGCACCGCCGCCGCTTCATCACGGGCAACCGCTGCGAGAAGGGCGCGGGCGTGAAAAACGACAACGCCGACGTGCCCAACCTCTTCGAGTACAAGGACCGCCTGCTCTTCGAGCGCCCCGTGCTCTCGCGCGAGCAGGCACGCTACGGCACGGTGGGCATCCCGCGCGCGCTGAACATGTTCGAGAACTACCCCTTTTGGCACAGCTTCTTCACCACGCTGGGCTACGCGATTGAGCTGTCGGCGCCCAGCAGCAAGAAGACCTACGAGGCAGGCGTCGAGTCCATGCCCTCGGAAAACGCTTGCTACCCGGCCAAGCTCTCGCACGGCCACATCATGGACCTGCTGGAGCGCGACGTGGACTTCATCTGGATGCCCTGCATACGCTGGGAGCGCCAGGAAGACGGCGGCGCGAACAACCACTACAACTGCCCCATCGTCATGAGCTATTCCGAGGCCTTGCGCTTAAACATCGACGAGCTGGCCAGCAGTCGCACCGATTTCCTCAACCCCTTTATCCCCTATGACGACAAAGAGGCTCTGAAGAAGCGCCTCTACGAGCATCTGGTGAAGGACCGCCGCGCCAAGCACCCGAAGGCGGCCTATCCGACGAAAAAGGAGATCGACGCCGCCGTGGACCGCGCCTGGGCGGCCGACCTAGACTTCAAGAGCCAGATGCGCGCAAAGGGCGAGGAGACGTTGCGCTGGCTGGAGGCCGACCCGGCTCGCCACGGCATCGTGTTGGCCGGCCGGCCCTACCACATCGACCCCGAGATCAACCACGCCATCCCCGAGCTGGTCACGAGCTTTGGGCTGGCGGTGCTTACTGAGGATTCCGTCGCGCACCTGGGCAAGCTGGAGCGCAACCTGCGCGTCTACGACCAGTGGATGTTTCATACGCGGCTCTACAACGCGGCCAAGGTCGTCACCGAACGCGACGATTTGGACCTCGTGCAGCTGAACAGCTTCGGCTGCGGCCTGGACGCGCTCACCACCGACGAGGTGCAGGAGATCCTCGAGGCGTCCGGCAAAGTCTACACGCTGCTGAAGATCGACGAGGTGTCCAACCTGGGCGCCGCGCGCATACGCCTGCGCAGCCTGCTGGCCGCCCTCGACCAAAAAGAAGCCTGCGGGCGCGTGGCGGCGTCCACGGAGTTCCCGCGTGTCGAGTACACCAAAGAGATGCAAGACAGCGGCGAGTACACGATACTCGCGCCGCAGATGAGCCCCATCCACTTCGAGCTGCTCGTGCCTGTTTTTCACCACTACGGCTACAACTTGGAGCTGCTGCCCAGCGTCGACCCGACGGCCGTGGACGCGGGCCTGAAGTACGTGAACAACGACATCTGCTACCCGTCTATACTCGTCACCGGGCAGATCATGGAGGCGGCCACGAGCGGGCGCTACGACATGGATCGCACGGCCTTCATCATCACGCAGACCGGCGGCGGCTGCCGCGCGACCAACTACATCAGCCTCATCCGCAAGGGGCTGCACGAGGCGGGGCTGGGGCACGTGCCCGTCATCAGCCTGGCCTTCAACGACACCGGCGAGCGCAACTCGGGCTTCGAGGTCACGCCCAAGATGCTCAAAACCGCGCTGCCGGCGCTGCTCGTGGGCGATCTGCTGATGATGTGCCTGTACCGCGTGCGGCCCTACGAGAAGGTGCCGGGCAGCGCAAACGAGCTGTTCCGCAAATGGATGGACTGGATGAAGGACAACGAGTGCGAGTTGTCGCTTTTGCGCGACATGCCGCGTGTCTACCGCCAAATTGTCTCCGATTTCGACCGTCTGGCCTGCGTGGATTTTGGCAGCAAGCCGCGCGTGGGCGTGGTAGGCGAGATTTTGGTGAAGTTTCATCCCACGGCCAACAACCAGATTGTCGAGACCATCGAGCGCGAGGGCTGCGAGGCCGTCGTGCCCGGGCTGGTGGACTTTTTCCTGTTCGGCATCCTGAACCCGGCGTTTCGCGCGCAAAGGCTCACGCCCAGCCTGAAGAAGTTTGCGGGCGCGAAAGGCGCCGTGGCCGCGCTGGAGAAGCTGCGCGACCCAGTGCGGCGCGCGCTGGCCGACTCGAAACGCTTCGAGCCCTTTGGGCGCATCGGCGACGTGGCCCGCGGGGCGGCGCAGATTCTCGACCTGTGCAACATGATGGGCGAGGGCTGGCTGCTCACTGGCGAGATGGTCGAGCTCATCGAGGAGGGCGCGCCCAACATCGTGTGCACGCAGCCCTTCGCCTGCCTGCCCAACCACGTCGTGGGCAAGGCCGTGATCAAGGAGATGCGCCGGCGCTACCCCGAAAGCAACATCGTGGCGGTGGACTACGACCCGGGCGCCTCCGAGGTCAACCAGCTCAACCGCATCAAGCTGATGATCGCGGTGGCGTTTGCCAACCAGGAAAAGGCTCGCGCCTCGGCCGATGAGGAGCAGACGGCCGAGCCGGCGCAAAGCGCGCAGTGATGAGGGTCGAGTGCGGCACCGCCAAAAATTTTTGCATAACGTAGGATTTTGGCCAGAAAAATCTTTGCATAACGTAGGAAATCTGGCCAAAAAATCTTTGCATAACGTAGTGTTTTACTTGATTGGCCTTGGTAGAGGGTGTTTGCAGCACGTCTGAAATTTCAGGCATTTGCGCGTCGTGTCGCAATTGCCCGAGCTGCGCTAGCATGCGGCGATAAGGAAAAATGGGCAACGATTCGGGTGCGGGAGCGTCCGCGTTTCGGTGCCGGTGATGCGAAAAGGCGGTAGGTGCATGAAACATGTGGCGGTCGTGGGTGGCGGGGCCTCGGGGCTGGCGGCCGCGATTTCGGCTGCGCGCGCGGGCGCCGAGGTGGAGCTTTTCGAGCGCGATGCGCGCGTGGGAAAACCCGTGTTGAAGACGGGCAATGGCCGCTGTAACTTGACGAACGTGCACGTGGCTCCGTGCGACTACAACGACCCGGATTTCGTCGCGCCCTTGTTGGAGACGTGGGACGCGGCTGCTGTGCGCGCGTGGTTTGTCGAGCTGGGGCTGCTCACTTGCGAGGAGCGCGAGGGGCGCGTCTACCCGCGCTCGAATGCGGCGGCGACGGTCGTGGACGTGCTGCGTGCGGCATGTGCGGCGGCCGGCGTGCGCGAGCATGTGGATGCCGAGGTGGTGGCTTTGCGCTGCCCGGATGGCGAGGGGTCTGCCGGCGTGCGCTGTGCTGTGCCGCGCTCGGGGTTTTCCCTGGATCTTGGCGTCGGCGAGGTCGTGGACGGCTTCGATGCCGTCGTAGTGGCCGTAGGCGGTGGCGCGGGTGCGCACCTGCTCGAAGGGTGCGGCCATGCGCTCGTGCCCGCAAGCCCCGTGTTGTGCTCGCTTGCCTGCGAGACGCGCCCCCTGAAGGGTTTGGACGGCGTGCGCGTGCGCTGTGTGGCAAGCGCCTTTCACCCGGGCGAGCCTGCGCCCTTTGCCCGCGAGGCAGGTGAAGTGCTCTTTCGCAGCTACGGCGTTTCCGGCATCGTCGTCTTCAACATGTCGCGCCTTGTAGGGCCAAGCGACGAGCTGTCTTTGGACCTGCTGCCCGAGATGGGGGACAAGGAGCTGGCCGACCTGCTTGCCCGTCGCGCGCAGCGCTTTGGTGCGGACGGTGAAAAAGCGAGCCTCTCCGACCTTATGCGTGGGATATTTGCCGCACGCGTGAACGACGCGGTGATCCGCATGGCGGGTTTTTCACCCGACGCGGCGCTTGCGGCCACGGTGCGCTCGGGCGATCCGTGGGCGCAGCTCGCGCACGCCGCCAAGGATTTCCGCCTTTCGGTGAAAGGCTCGGGCGACGCAAAGCGCGCGCAGGTCACGCGTGGGGGCGCGCGCACCGACGGGTTCGACCCGCACACGATGGCTTCGCGCTTGCATCCCGGCCTTTTTGCTTGCGGCGAGGTCCTTGACGTAGACGGCCCGTGCGGCGGCTGGAACCTGCATTGGGCGTGGACCAGCGGCATCGCCGCCGGCACTGCCGCCGCCGCGTAAGAGTCTATGCGGTGGCCATCAGCTCGTGGTCGATAGCATGACGGACAAGCTCTGAGCGCGTCATCCCGTTTCGCTCGGACGCGCGCCGCAAGGCCTCGACCCTCGATTTCGGCAATCTGAGACTGATGGTTATCATCTCGTCGACGAGCGGGTTGGCACGGGAGATCTCGGAGCTGTCCCACATGCCGTAATCGCCTGCCTCGCAGGCTTCGGCGATGGCGTCCACTTCGTCTGCGCTCATATTCATGGAGGCCAAAATCGCCTCGTCCCTCTTCGTCATTTCCTGCCTCCAATCAATCCGAGCTTGCGCTTTATATCCGTCTTCGCGGGCGTTTGGGCATGGATGATTACCCACGTGTCCAAGTCTTTCCTAACGGCGACCACCTCGACTTCCCTGCCTTTGTTGTCGAATCCGACGCCGATGTAGCGGCGGGGATCGCCTTTTTCGAGGTCGGGCATGAAGGCCACGACGGACGCCCATGCTGCCGCCGCGTCTGCCCGGGACAGCTCCGGGTGTCTCTCTTCGATGCAATCGAGAACGATTACCTTCATCGGCGCCTCTCCTCTTTATATTGCGTTAATGTATCACAAAAACGCATTATTCAACAAGCCGAAAAGAGTGAGGACGGCAATCTGCTAGCATGGGCGCATTCGAGAGACGGTTTTGCGAATGCTGAAAGAGCTGGCTGCACGCAATGGATGCGCGGCACACGGGCACGCAACTGAACTCGGGCACCGAGATGTGCTTGGGACAAGTCAGGCGTTGCAACGAACGCTCGCAGATGAAAGCGGGAGACGAGGTGGAGGACATGTCGTTCACGGATAAACTGCCTGGGGGGGGGTCCTTCACAGCCTGGTGAAAACGGCTTCCGCTTAAAGCGCCGATCCCGCGCAAAGCGCGTCTCCGACGAAAGTCCCGCACTTTGCTCTACCTCGCAAAATCGCGAAAAAGAGAATAGTCCGAGCTTCTCCTGCCGAGAGCAGGTGGCTCGCGCTGGGCAGAGGTTCTGCCGCAAGGCTTCGCTTCGCCCGAATTCGCAAACAGGTGAAAGTCGCAGGCATTCGTTTTGTTTTGGCGGCGGCAAGGGGCGGCGGCGGGGCGTGTTGCTGAAGGGCGTGGCGGTCGCGCTGGCCGGCGTGCTCGCGGTGTCGTGCGCATGGGCGGGAACGCAGGGGGCGCAGGCCTACAGTGCGCCGACTACGTGGGACGACCTCTCCACCACCGGCTATCGCCCCACCGACGGCATCGCATCGTTTACCTACGCCTACAACAATCTGACCATCGACAACGTCTCCATCACGTCGGGGGCAGGCGATTGGGAGACCGTGGATAACAAAGGCCATGACGGAAGCCCCGCGAGAATCTTTTGCTGGAAGACGAAGGTGACCTCGACGGGCAATAAGTCGCCCAGTGCATTTACCATACGCTGCAAGGACTCGGTGAAGACGGTTGACGGTCAAGTTCTCGACATGGAGTTAATCCTCTCCCCGGAGGTCTACGTCACTGCCGCGAGTGTCTGGACGAAAAACGATGTTTTGGAAATCATGCATTTTGCTTATGACACGGACACGGGCAAGGTGACCGCCATATGGTTCTACCCCAAGCTGTTCAGGGAACTTTCCGAGTCCGTTTACCTCGGGGACAACGAGGCGATGACGTCTGCCCGCGTCGCGACGCAAGTGCGGTTCTTCAAACAGGACGGCACCTTGTACAACCCGGAGAACCGGTGCGCGTATTACAGGTTCGACGACCTCGATGGCCCTACGAGGGCATGGATGGCGGGGGATGACACCAAGTACAAGGAGGCCTACACAGATTGGTCGTCCATCGGCGACGGTACCTGCTACAACGAGGGCGTGCAGTTCACGTCCGGAGTGCAGTCCATCAGCGTACAGAAGGAGAACTACCTGACCATATCGGATAGCCACTCGAAGTATGTGGCGGGCAGGATGGGTGACATACCCGACAACGACCCTGCTAACGCGGTCGCGGTGAAAGCCAGCGCATCAGGTTTTTCTTTCATGTGGGAGGGGAGCGGATGCTGGACGAATGTGCTCGGCCCCGGCAATTTTGTCCAGTACCGCCTCGTCGTGAAAAAGGCCTCGTCGGACTCCACCTACACCAGAAGCCGCGCGGGGGCGGTCTACGGGGTGTACTCGGATGCGGCGTGCAAGACCCTGCTCTACAGCGCCACCTGCGACGAAGATGGCACGGCCTACGTGCTCGAAGAC
>CAVECB010000030.1:0-21920 GCA_963614215.1 Ruthenibacterium lactatiformans | reverse complement strand
GTCAAGACCAACGACGTGGCAGGCGACGGCACGACGACCGCGACGCTTCTGGCCGACGTTATGGTCAAGGAAGGCCTGAAAAACGTCACCGCCGGCGCCAACCCGCTGGCCATCCGCGCCGGCATCAACAAGGCCGTGGACGCGCTGGTGGAGAAAGTGAAAAAGGACGCGACCGAGGTCAAGGGTTTTGACCAGGTGAAAAACGTCGGCACCATCTCGGCGGGCGACCCGCAAATTGGCGAGAAGATCGCCGATGCCATGGAAAAGGTCGGCAAAGACGGCGTCATCACCGTCGAGGACTCCAACACCTTCGGCATCGACATCGACGTGGTCGAGGGCATGGAGTTCGACAAGGGCTATCTCAGCCCCTACATGGCCACCAACGAAGACCGCACCGTGGCCGAGCTGCAAAACCCCTACGTGCTGATCACCGACCAGAAGATTTCGTCGATTCAAGACATCCTGCCGCTGCTCGAAAGCATCATGCAGAACTCCAAGTCGCTGCTGATCATCGCCGAAGACGTCGAGGGTGAGGCGCTGGCCACCCTGGTGCTGAACCGCATCCGCGGTATCTTGAACGTCGTTGCGGTGAAGGCGCCGGGCTTTGGCGATCGCCGCAAGCGCATGCTTGAAGACATCGCCGTTTTGACGGGCGCGCAGCCCATCATGGAAGAGCTCGGCGTGTCGCTGGCCGATGCCAGCGTCGAGATGCTCGGCACGGCCAAGTCCATCAAGGTCACCAAAGACGCGACCACCATCGTGGATGGCGCCGGCAAGAAGGCCGACATCGAGGAGCGCATCAAGCAGATCGAGGCCCAGATCGAAGAGACCACAAGCGACTTTGATCGCGACAAGCTCAACGAGCGCAAAGCGAAGCTGTCCGGCGGCGTGGCCGTCATCAAGGTTGGCGCGGCCACCGAGGCCGAGCTGAAAGAGACCAAGAGCCGCATCGACGACGCCTTGCAGGCCACGCATGCGGCCGTCGAGGAGGGCATCATCGCCGGTGGCGGCGCGGCCCTCATCGACGCGGTGGGCGCGCTTGACAAGGTGAAGACCGTCTCTGACGACGAGAAGGTTGGCGTCGAAATCGTGCGCCGCGCCTGCGAGGCCCCGATGCGTGCCATCGCCGAGAACTCCGGCTTTGAAGGTTCGGTCGTCGTGGACAAGATCAAGAACTCCAAGACTGGCTTTGGCCTGAACGCTGCGACCGGCGAGTACGGCGACATGCTCGAGATGGGCGTCATCGACCCGGTGAAAGTCGTGCGCTCCGCGCTGCAAAACGCCGCCTCGGTGGCCACGATGCTGCTGATCACGGCCGCGACTGTCTCCGAGGTGCCCGAAGACGCCGAGAAGGAGGCCGCCGCGCAGGCTGCCGCCGCGATGGCCCAGGGCGGCGGCATGATGTAGCCCGTGCGCGTATGCGTTGCGTCTGCGTGCATCCACGCGCGTCGCGATATTTTTTGAAATTTCTGCTTTACGAGCCGCGAAGTTTCAGGTAGTATCCTTTGACGCTGCGTTTCGCAGTCGGGGTGTTAGCTCAGCTGGTTAGAGCGCCGGCCTGTCACGCCGGAGGTCGAGGGTTCGAGTCCCTTACATCCCGCCACTTATGAATTCGCGAAAGGCCGCATCTCCACCACGGGGGTGCGGCCTTTCGCTGTATCTGCGGCTTTTGCCCGCAACGCTCGTGCCCTTCGCGCTAGAATCAGCCCCGACACGACATGAAGGCGCCAAAAGGGGCAAGCGTGCGATGCGCAGCACATGCAGCGCATGCACGCCCCGCGCGACGGCACGGCCGCGCACAGCGCCGCAACCACAAGGGAAAGGACGCGAGAGGGATGAAGATCCTCGTCACCGGCGGCGCCGGGTTCATCGGCAGCCACACCATCGTCGAGTTGCAGCAGGCAGGGCATGAGGCCGTAGCCTACGACAACCTCTCGAACGCCAATCCCGTGGTCTTCGAGCGCATCGAGGCCATCACGGGTACGCGCCCCGCCTTCATCGAAGGCGACATCCGCGACGTGGAGAAGATGACGCGCGTTTTTGCCGAGGGCGCCTACGACTGCGTCATCCACTTCGCCGGCCTCAAAGCGGTGGGCGAGAGCGTGGAAAAGCCCGTCGAGTACTACGACAACAACGTCGGCGGCACGGCAAAGCTCCTCTTGGCCATGCGCGCGGGCGGCTGCAAAAACATCATCTTCTCCAGCAGCGCCACCGTCTATGGCACGCCCGAGACGTTGCCGCTGACCGAGGACATGCCGCGCGGCGAGACGACCAACCCCTACGGCACGACCAAGGCCATGATCGAGCGCATCCTGACCGATACGCAGCAGGCCGCGCCGGACATGAACGTCGTGCTTTTGCGCTACTTCAACCCCATCGGGGCGCACCCGTCGGGCACCATGGGCGAAGACCCGACCGGCATCCCCAACAACCTCATGCCTTACATCACGCAGGTGGCCGTCGGCAAACTGCCCGAGCTGGGCGTTTTTGGCGACGACTACGACACGCCGGACGGCACGGGCGTGCGCGACTACATCCACGTCATGGATCTGGCCGCAGGGCACGTGGCGGCGCTCGCGGCGCTGAAACTCGAGGGCGGCTGCAGCATCTACAACCTTGGTACGGGGCGTGGCACGAGCGTGCTGGAGCTGGTGGGTGCCTTCGAGAAGACCACCGGGGTGAAGGTGCCCTACAAAATCAAACCGCGCCGCGCAGGCGACATCGCCTCGTGCTATGCGGGCTGCGACAAGGCGGCTGCGGAGCTGGGCTGGAAGGCGCGCTATACCATCGAGGACATGTGTGCCGACTCTTGGCGTTGGCAGGAGGCCAACCCGAACGGCTATGAGGGGTAGAGGCTTCGCGCGGGTTTTTGCGACGCAAAGCGCCTTGCGGGACGCCTCGCGGGGCGCCGGGTGAAGCGGGACGCGACATTTGCGCGTCGCGCCGCTTAACGCGCCGCGCTACTTCTTCGCGTTGTAGGCGTCGATGGTGCTTTGCATCGAGTCGACAGATTGCTGCAGCTGCTCGTTGGCACCTTTCAGCTCGTCGAGCTGAGCTTGCTGCTCGGACAGTGCGGCACCTGCCTCGCCAGCCTTTGACAGCGTGCCCATGAGCATCGGCACGCGCACTACGAACACGAGCAGCAACACCACGCATACCACGGCAAGCCCTATGACCAGCGCCGGCTTGCGCGAAACCTTTTCTGACGACGCCTCGAGGCCGGAAGGTCGCGCGTGGTATCTGGCCGCATCGCGCGAGTGCATCTGCATCTGGCGCGCGCGATAGTCTTCGTATTCGGCCTGGGCGCTGCCGGGTGCTGCGTTGCGCGAGGGGGCGTACGTGGCATCGCGCATCTGAGCCGCCCCGCGATACGAGGGAGCCTGCACGCGCCGCGCACTGCCGCTTGCCTGCGCGTTGCGGTAGCTGCGCGCGCTGCCGATGGGGTCCACGAAGCCCTCGTCTAGATCAAGCGAGGCGTTGCGGCGCACGTGCTGCTGTGTCTGCGCGTATCCGTCGGCCTGCGCGCGGCGCCCTTCGCCACCTACGCCATAGCGCCCTTCGGCACCTGCCCCATAGCGTCTGCCGCCCGCGCCCGTCTCGTCTGTGTAGCGCCGCTTGCGCATCTTTTCCGTCCCCTCCGCGCTTTTTTTAGTCCACGATCTTCATCTGGTAGAAGCCCGGCGTGTTGTAGTCGAGCGTCTTGAAGGTGTATCCCAGCTCCTTCAGGCGGTCGATCATCTCCGGCAGGGCCTCGGTCGTGGTCTCCTTGCCGGGGTTGTCGTGCATGAGCACGCAAATAGGCGAGTTCGTCTTCGCGAACTTCTCGGCGTCTTTCATCACGTTGTTCAAGATGGTGGCCGTCGGCACCTTGCCATTCACCATCTGCGAAGACTCGGAGTCGCCCGCGAGCACGTTCCAGTCGAAGTACTGGTAGCCGCGCTTGATAATCTCTTGGGGCAGCGCGGTGGAGACGCTTTTGTTGTAGTAGCCGATGGTAGTCGAGCCGCCGGCGAAGCGACAAATCTTTATCTCGTGGCCCACCGCCGCCTCGAGCTTTTCCTTCGTTTTATCGAAATCGCTGGTGAAGTAGTTGTCCACACCGTTTTTGTAGTAGCTGTAGCTGTCGTTTTGGTCCCAGTCGTGGATGCCGACGGCGCTGCCCTGCGCCTCAATTTCCTTGCACAAATCGAGGTTCAAGTAGGTGTACTCCTCGTTGTTGCCCAGGCAAAACCAGGTGGCAACGGCGCCTTTCTCCTTCAGGATCTGGAGGTTTTTCGTCGTTAGTTCGTCGTCTGGCCCATCATCGAAGGTCAAATAGCACACCTTGCCCGAGCCGTCGCCCATAAACGACAGGCGCCCCTGCGCGTTGCGCCACTCCAAGAGCTGGTCGGATTGCTTCGCGCTCAGCTCGTCGTTTTTCTGCTGGGTCTGCTGCACTTGCGCCTGGGCCTGCGACAGCTCGCCTTGGGCGGACTGCAGGCGCGCGTCGGCATTCGACATGACGACCTGCTCGACGACGATTGCGATGACGAGGACGATGAGCGTGACGATGAGCACGCGGCTGAATGCGCTTGTGTTTTTCATGCGGGGCATTATCGCATACTTGTTCGATTGTCGAGTGCGAAAACGCACGGCGGGGCTATCATGGGCGCGTCCGTGCGGCCACGTCGCCTTCTCGGCGCGCGTCTTGCCGTGCGGCTGTGTCTTTGATTTCACAACAGGGAAAGGTTGCGCGCCACATGAGGAAAGCCCCGAAAAACGCGCAGGTGAAGGCGGGCAAATACGTGCAAGGGCTTGCCGAGTCGGCCGCAGGCGAACTAGAAGTCGACGACGTCGAAGACTTCGAGTTCGAGGACGCCGATGCTTCGGATGCGTCCGCGCAGGATGCAGGCGGCGGGGCGAGCGCCGAAAATGATGAAGTGCTCGTTGAAAACGATGAAACGCCCGGTTCGGACGTCGAAACCTTCAACGCGAACGTCGCAGTGCCTGCAGGGGGAGAGGTCGCCCAGGCTGCCCGAGACACCCGCCCCATCTCGCGCCGCACACTTGCCATCGCAGGCATCATCGTCGCGGTGCTGGCCGCTGTCTACCTCGGCGGCGCACTCTACTTTTCCTCGCACGTTTTTCCCTCCACCAAGATAAACGGCGAGGACGCCTCGCTTGCCTCCATCTCCGAGCTGGCCTCTTCGCGCACCGCGCAGGTCACCGACTATGCGGCCACCGTGCGCGGCGATGGTGTCTCGGCGGACTTTTCCGGCGCCGACATCGACTTGGGCTTTGATGGCGATGCCTTTGGGGCCGCCGTGGCCAACGCGATGAACGAGTGGGCCTGGCCCATCGCCGTTTTCACCAGCCGCGACCTGCATATCGAAGAGCCGCTGAGCTTCGATGCCGACAAGCTCTCCCAGATTGTGGGAGGTCCAATCGATGCCTTCAATGAAGAGGCGTCCCACCCGCAGGCCGCGACCATCGCCTACGACAGCTCCAAGCAGGCCTTTTCCATCGTGAAGGAAGAGGCGGGCACCTACATCGACAAAGACGCCGCCCTAAATCTCGTCGCAGATGCGGTCCGTGCGCTCAAAGGCGACATAGTGCTTGGCGACGATGTGCGCGAGCAGCCAGCGCTCTTGTCCGATGATGCGCGCCTGCCTGCCGCCGTGCAAAAGGCCAACACCTTCGCGAAGTGCAAAATCGACCTCACGGCCTCGGGCACGCAGGTGCGCACCGTGGACGCCTCACTCATAGGTGGCTGGGTCGTCCTTGACGGCGAGGCTCAAGCCGTGGTGGATGTGGACACGGTGGCGAAGTGGACCCAAGGCGAGCTTTCGCGCCAGTGCGATACCATCGGCGCGACCCGCAGCTACACCCGCGCCGACGGCAAGCAGTGCACGGTTTCGGGCGGCACTTACGGTTGGAGCATCGACGGCGCGACTTTGGCAGGCCAGCTTACACAGGCCATCGAGGCGGGCTCGAGCGAGGCCATCGACATCCCCATGAACGCCTCGGCGGCGAAATGGCAGCCCGGCGGCGCAGACTGGACGAGCTACATCGACATCGACCTAGGCGAGCAGCACGCGCGCTTCTACGACGAGTCCGGCAACATCATCTGGGAAAGTGACATCGTCTCCGGTGCCGAAAAAGACAACCGCACCAGCCCCACCGGCGTCTACACCATCAACTCGAACATGGGGCGCGACCGCACGCTTATTGGCGCCGACGAAAACGGCGACGGCAAACCCGACTACGAGACACCCGTGAGCTATTGGATGCCCTTCGTGGGCGATTCGGTGGCCTTCCACGACGCGTCGTGGCGCAGTAGCTTCGGCGGCACCATCTACAAGGAGTCGGGCAGCCACGGCTGCATCAACCTGCCTACCGACAAGGCGGCCGCGCTCTACGGGCTGGTGAAGGTGGGCACCGTCGTGGTCAGCCACACTTAAAACATGAAAATAGTAGGTGGGGCGTGGTGCCCTAGATGCAGCGGCCCGTTTGGGCGGCGCACGACACCGCGTGCGCCTTGATGCTTTTCTTAAAAGATTTTCCCCTTGAAGTATTTTCGCATTCATCTATATTGAACACCAAATAAAAACGACGCGGATTTCCCGTCTTTTCCTGCTTGCACACAGGCGGGGGAAGGCGGGTTGTCGCACGAAGGCCTTGGCCTGTGCGCACATGCGGCGTCGCGACAGACGAGGATGGTGCCATGTCGGTGAAGGGGAGCAGGCAAACGGTGTCGATGCGCGCGGGTGCGCCCGCATCGCGTCGCGCCTCAAGACGGCGCCTGCCGCAGGTCTTCCTTGCTTTTACTCTCGCCTTCTCGCTCGTCGCAGGCGGCGGGCTTTTGAATGCGCTGGCCTTCGCATGGGCGCAAAGCGGCGCGTCCACTCCTTTCGTGGGCAACATCTGTGTGTATCAGCAAGTTAACGGCATACTGAAAGACGAGATTCTTGCAAACGCCGTAATCGGCTATTCGGGAACCGTCGACATAGGGGAAAGTGCTGGCACTTTGCAGCTTGTCTCACTTCTTACCTGGAGAAACGGCACGGGAGACGAAGACGAAAGCGGCGCCGGGCGCGTGAGTTGGCAAAGCACGGACGCAGATGTGGCAACCGTTTCGCCGGAAGGTCTTGTCACGGCGGCAGGGGATGGCTCCTGCGACATCGAGTGCTCGATCGCCGCCGACCAGGGCATCACCGATGGAGTCGACCTCAAGGCGACGGTCCATCTGAACGTTTCCGGGCAAAGCGATGCCATGCGCGTTTCCGCAATCTCGATATGGTGCGACGGCGAGGTTGTAGACAACACGGGCAACCCCATCATCAAGACCGTCGAGGAATCGCAGCTTGCCACCGAGGTGCTTGCCCTCTATGCGGTGGTCGATGTGCTCGACCCGAAAACGGATGAGACGAAGACCTACTCGACTAAAGATGGCCTCATCTCCAAGCAAGTGCCAGGCCTAGCCGACATCGTGTGGAGCGTGGAAAACTCCGACTATGCCGACATCGATGCGGTGAACGGCAGCTACCGGCAGAACAATTTCGGCGCGGTGGCGGTCTATGCGACCTGGGGCGAGGGTACGGACTATATGAAGCGCACGCAGGCCACGATCACCTATCGCGATGCCAACCCCTCCGAAAACCAGGACGGCTTCTCGCCGCAGACCACCCTGCGCATCAAAGCCTACTACGAGGTGTCCACGACGGGCGAGAAGTTCGACAAGCCGCCTGCAGATGACGCGGGCCAGTTCGTGGTGGACAAAACGCTGTCGCTGTCGCAGGTCAAGGGGATCGATTCGACGACGGCCACCTACAGCTCGGTAGACTCCACCACCGGCTCCTACATGACCATCACGGGCACCGGTGCCTACCTCTCCAAGCTCATCGACGAGGCCGGCGTGAAGATCGACGGCATCGCCGGCTTTTGGTTCCAGACGGCCGACAGCGGCGGCGGGGTTTATGCGGAAGGCGTGAGCTACGATTTCCTCTACAACACGCAGCGCTATTGGTATCCGCGCGCGAAAGACGGCGGCAAGGAGCGCTACGCCGACGCGGTGCAGGTGTGGCCCATCGTGGCTTGGGAGACCTCGCAGCTGCACAGAAACGACGGCAACTGCCAACCCGACTACGACATGAACAACGGCCGCTCGTTTTGCTTGCTCATGGGCGGCACCAAAGAGGGCGGCAACTCGAACAAGTGGGCGCGCAACATCAAGACCATCTACATCAAGCTTTCCGGCAAGGCGCCCGCGGGCGACAAGGACGGCGACGACGAGGACAAGGACAAGAAAGACGACGGCGACAAAGACAAAGACAAGAAAAAAGAGAATGAGCAAAAAAAGAACGAGGCCAACAACCAGGGCAATAAAGACAACGGCAATGGCGATGGGGACGGTTCGGGCAACAACGGCGACGACGAGCGCGGCGGCAAGGACAACGACGGCACGGCGGCCGGCCTGAACGACTCCGACGGCGGCTCGGGCACGAGCGCCGACGATGGCACGAACGGCGGTGCGCAAGCCGGCGCGAAATCCGGCGCCTCGCGCACGCCGCGCGCCATCGCCAACGCGCAATCCGAAGTGAACCAAAGCAAGGCCGAGACCACGCCCACGGCTGCCGCTTCCAAGAAGTACTACGTTTATCAAGGTATGAACAACAACGAGGTCGAAAACGCCGAAGACCTCGACTACGACAATCCGCTGGCGCCCTACGTGCTGCCCGCGGCGCTCGTTGTCTTCTTCATCGGCGCGTTGCAGGCCGTGTGGTGGTACGTGCGCCAGCAGCGTGAGACGAAGGTGTCGTTTGCCCCACGTGCAGGCGCGCAGACATCGTCGGGGTAGGAGCGAAGGCAAGAGGGCAGGGTACCTGCAAAAGGAAAGGAACGCTGGAACGGGGGGGGCTTTGCAGCAAGCGGGCCTTCGAAGATGTTTTCGAGGAGGATGCAGATGGGCAGGCACAGCGCACGGCAGATGAAGGCGACGGCGCGAAAAACGCACGGCGCGGGCGGTGCCCGCAAGCGGGGAAGGAGGGTGCGCATCGTCTCGGCGCTCGCGTGCGTGGCACTGCTTTCGGCGCTCATGTGCGTGAGCGCGTTTGCGGCAGCGCTTTCCCCTAGGTACGAGTTCTACACACAAAACCCCGACGCCGACACTTTCACCATCAGCACCCCTGAGCAATTCGTTGCCTTTTCCAACCTGGTGAACGGCACGGCCGACATGAACGGCGACGGCAAGGCCGACCTGGCCGCGGTGGATTTCGAGGGCAAGACGGTCAAGCTCGCCAAGAATCTCGACTTTTCCGGCACGGAAGGCGCCGCGCCTGTGGGCGGTCAAAACGGCACCTCCTTTGCCGGCACCTTCGACGGCGACGGCAAGAAGATAGTCGGGTTGTCCTTGAAAACGGGTGGTGCAACCTCCAACATCGGCATCTTCGGTTTTTGTACGGCGTCCTCGACCGTGCAGAATTTCTCTGTCTCGAACTTGACACTTGCCCTTTTCAATACGGGCAAAAACGTGACGACACGCCAGTTTGAAAATATCGGCCTTGCCGTGGGGTATAGCGCAGGTTCCATCTCGGGTATCTCGACCGATTCGTCTTGCAAGCTCTCCATAGAAGACGCGGCCAGCGCCACCGACGACGTCCGCTACCCCATTTTGAACGTGGGCGGCATTGCCGGCATCGTGAAAGGCGACATCACGAACTGCACGAACAGCGCGAGCGTGACCGTGAAGGAATCTGGTAAAAGCTTCAACGACGAGGAGCTGGTAGTAGGCACCGGCATCGGCGGCGTCGTGGGATGCGCCGGCGACATGGACACTTCGGTGTCCGGCCAGGCGAAAAAGGCCAAGGGCTATACGCACGGCACGGTCTCGGGCTGCACGAACAAGGGCAATGTCTTCGTCTATACGACCGCGGAGATGGGGCAGGGCACCTACTCCACGAACTGGGCGGGCATCCACTTCGTGGGCGGCATCGCCGGCTACAGCAAAAGCGACATCGCGAACTGCACGAACAGCGGCTTCATCAAAAATGAGCACGGCCAGCGCTGCGGCGGCATCGTGGGCAGCGCACGTCTGGGCCTTGTGGACAAGAGCGGCTCGGGCGGCATGATCCAAAGCAACGACGGCAAAGACCAGCCCGACATCGCCATCAAGGAGTGCACGAACGCAGGCGACGTCTACTGCTATGTGGGCGCGGGCGGCATCGCCGGTTCCACGGGTTGCGGCGTGTCCACGCTGGCCTGCATGAACGGTACCCCCGACAAACCGCTTTCCGATACCGCCACCTACATCGTCGTTGCGCGCGGCAACAAGCCCTTCGCCGGCGGCATCGCGGGCCAGACCTACGGCTCAATCGCATTTTGCGCCAACTACGGCACCTCTGCGACGGCCGTCTTGAACAACGCCGATGCGGCGACCGACATCGCCTCTACCTCCCAGCTAACCCTGCAAGCCGGCTACTACGTCGCGGGCATCACGGGCGGCGCGCGCATCTTAAAAGACGATGCGGGGCGTGCGGAAAACAGCCCGCATATCTATTCGAACATCAACATGGGTTACGTGATCGCGCAGAAAAACGAGTCCGGCGACGGCTACAAAGAGTTCCAGATCTGCGGCAACACCGAAGACAAGATGACCATCTCGGTCTACGACAATCTGGGACTTGACGGCATGTGCAAAAACCGCACGACCCAGCCGATGGCCTATGCCCAAGACGGGACGATGAGCGGCGTGAACGTCGTCGCGACGAAAAAGCAGCTCACCAACAACTCCACGAAGGTGAGCGACGTGGACGAAAGCTCGAGCGACAACCGCTCGCTGCTTGCCGTGGTGAACGCGCATGCGGCTGAAAACGACTATGGGTACTACTGGCAGCAATCCAACGCGACGACCGTGTCCGGCCTGCCCGGTTTGAACATCTATCTGGAGGCGCAGACTACAAGCCTGGCGAAGGCCACCTTCACCCAGATGAAATGCGCCTCGTATCTGGGCGTGGAAGGAGCGCTGCCGTCTGTCGAGGGCACGCTGGACAACACGACGCTTGTCCAGGGCGTGGACTTCTATCTGGTTGCGCAGAAAGGTGCCATCGAGAAGACCGACCCGGAGAAGCCCTACACGGCCACGGTCGTCGGCATCGGCGACTACTCGGGCACGGCGACGGTGAAATACAGCATAGGCGACATGGACCTTTCCGATTGCACGGTCTCGTTTACCTGCGACGACGAATTCGACTGGACGGGGCATCTGCCCGAGGACTCCGACATCGTGGTGAAAGACCCCGCTGGCAACGTCGTCGCGTCCGAGAACTACACTTGGAAGCTCGATACCGACAAGATGAGCGACGAGGAAAAGGAACTTGCGGCCTTCGACGAAGACGGCAAGCCCACCTACGCCTCCATGTTCGAGACCGACTACCCCATACTTGTGACGCCTGCCGATGGCGCCGAGCTGGTGGGGCAGGTCTACGGCACCTACCGCATCGGCCGCGCGGACCTGAAATACGACAGCACCGATGCCGACACCGATCCGGAAAAGTTCGCGAAATCGCCCCACGGCACGCGCGTGGCCATGGGCACCGACTACGAGCAGGACTACCAGAGTTCGCGCCAGCAGACGGAAGGCGACCGCGCCATCACGGCGGTGTTTCCCTACACGGGTCATGCCATACGCCCGACGGTCGAGTTCGTTTACCGCGACCACGTGCTGCCCTACGCCTATTCCTCGACCAACAGCGCGAAAGGCGAGGTCGAGGTGGGCGAGAAGTCCGCGGGCGCGCAGCTTTCCCAGGCTGAGCGCGCGAACCTCATCACCGTGAGCAAGCGCGTGTTGGCCAGCAGCCTCGGAGGCGGCGGGGCGACCGACCCCTACGAGAGCCAGTACTCCAAGGACGCCGACGGCAACCTCGACAACATAGGCAGCGCGACCGAGAAGAAAATCGGCGGCATCTACATCGAGCCGTATGCGACGAACGAGACCTCGCCGGCGAACTTCGAGAGCAACGACGCGATGCTCTTCTACATCGACCCGACCCTGACGCCGAGTTTGGCCGACGTGAACGTGACGCTCGAGTACACCGAGCACTCCTTCACCCCCGGGCAGGTCTACAAGCCGGCCGTGACGGTGGACTATCTGGGATCCAAGCTCGATGCGGGCACGGACTACACGGTGCAATACACCCAAAACGACAGGTTGGGTACCGCCGTCGTCACGATCAAGCCCGGCTCCAACGGCATCTTCGACGGCGAGCAGGCTGTGACTTTTGAACTTGTGGGCGGCAACGACACCGTCACGTGGCACTGGGATTGGGCGCACGCCGATGCCGATGCCCGCACCGTCACCGTTACGGGCGTCGAGGCCACAGGAGATGGCGAGCTGGATCTCGAAATTCCGGCAAGCGTCGAGCACGACGGCACGACCTATACGACCACGGCGGTGGGTGCGAAGGCGTTTTGCGGCATATCGGACAACAATCTCGTCACCTTCACCGACGAAAACGGCTACACCGTTTACGGGCGCGACAGCAGCGTCTTGACCGGCACCGCGCCGTCTGTGATGGCGCGGGTGAAAAGCATCGTCATCCCGGATTGTGTCGAGACAATCGGTGCGCAGGCCTTCGCCAACAAGGTCTCGGCGCTAAACGCGACGGGAGAGACGGCGCTCGAATCCGTTTCCTTTGCCGACCCGTACGCCTCGAAGTGCAGGGTCATCGACCGCGAGGCCTTCTACGGTCAAAACAGGCTCTCGGCGTTCACCGTGCCCGCCTCGGTGGAATACATTGGCTTGAAGGCCTTCGAGGAGCGCTCTTCTAGCGAATACGACAAGGGTACACAGCTTGCCGGTTTGAAGAAGATTGTGTTTTTGACCAAAGACCCCGACGCGCTCGCCTTCAAGAAGGCCGATGCTGGCGAGAGCTATGTGGAGGGCTACAAGGGCATCGCGTCGGCGAGCAACATAGTGAACAACGCCTTCCTCTACGTCGGGTTGTGTGCAAAGAAGTTCGGCCCGGACGTCTACTACTACAGTACGGCCACGAGTCTGAAGGAAGCGCTCGAGTCGTGCAGCAAGGAGCGCAAGGCGAACTCGTCGACGGGGCAGCCGACCGACTCGTACAAGGACAAGTGGATCGGCGGCTCGTATTGGACATTGCACACTTTGAACGCGACGGTGGATTTGAGCTATGCCATCGCTTCTGCGGACAAGGCCAAGACCTCGTCGTCGGCGCCGGCTGCCCAAAAGGGCAAGGCGGCCGGCACACAGGTGATCTTGCCGAGTCTGGCGCCCAAGAGTGGGTATCTGTTCTGCGGCTGGAAGGACGCGGACGGCAAGGTCTGGCCGGCGGGCGAGATCTTCACCATACCCTGCGAGAGCTGCACGCTCACGGCGGTGTTTGCCGACGACGTGACCATATCCTTTGCGGTGGCAAACGCCGATAAAGCCGCGCTTTCTGGCGATGTGCCGGCAAGCCTTGCCCACAAGGAATCCGGCTCCACAGTCGAGCTGCCCGAGTTGGCGGTGAAGGAGGGCTATGTCTTCCAAGGCTGGAGCGACGGCTCCACCACGTGGCCGTCGGCGCAGTGGACAGTGCCTTCCGGCAAAACGTCCGTCACTCTGACGGCAAAGATTGCGCGCGCAGCCACGGTAAGCTTTACCGCAGACCAAAAGCTCGTCGACGACGGAGTTGTGACGGGCGAGATTCCCGCAGCGCTTGAAAACAAGGCCATCGGCAGCACGGTGGTCTTGCCCGACCTAGAGCTGAGCCCCTACTACACTCTCGACGGCTGGAGCGACGGCTCGAAGGTGTGGCCTGCCAAATCGGCCTACACCGTCCCGTCCGGCGCAACCACCTTGCGGGCAAAGGTCAGCTACCGCGATAGCCTGATCAACCCTGTGAAGCGCGCGTTTGGTGCCTCGGGCGAGTACGGCTCGGACCAGATTCGCTCAACGCTCGACATCGAGGAAGTGCCGCAGGCCACGCCGAGCGCCTATCAGTGGTACACCTGCAAGCAAGACGGCACCAAGACCTCTGCCATTTACGGGGCGACCAAGGACAGCTACGCGCTGCCCATCGGGCGCGTACCCTCCACCACCTATGTGTGCTGCGAAGTCACCTTCACCCTGGCCGATGGCACGACGCAGGTCTACACCTCGCCGTACGCGGCGCTGAAGGTGACGAAGGCCTCTAATGAGGTGGCGCTGGGGCTGCCCACGTCCGTGACGGCCGACAGCGCCCGCTTTGACGCGGCGACGGCCGCGCATGGGGCCGACAAGCTGCAATACGGCATCGCGACTTCAAACGACATCGACTCCGTGGCGGCTTGGACCGACACGCCTGTTTTCACCGGCCTTTCCACGACGGACAAGACCTACTATGTGTTTGCAAAGGTGGAGGAAAGCGCCACCTACAAGGGCGCGAGCTCGGCCGGCGCGGCTGTGACCTTGCAGCAGGTGAGCGTGACCTTCGACAAGATGGATTTGAGCGCTACGACCACCATCTCCGTGTCCAAGGGGGCGACGGTACCCGCCTCTGCGGCGCCGAACGTCTCGCAGGTAAACGGCGCGGATTTCGTAGGCTGGTACACGGATCCGCAATGCAGCGATAGCGCGGCGTTTGCGCTGGACAAGACGCAGGTCTCCTCCGATACCACCCTCTATGCAAAGTACGCCAACGACTACAGTGTGAAAGTGCAGGTCGTCTCCGATGCGGCCGGCTCGACGGTGTTCCGCGAGACGACCGTGACCGATGCGCAGATGCGCAACATTGTGAATACGAACCCGCTCTACATGCAGTTCTACGCGGAAGGTGAGGCCCGGTCTTTCGTCACGAAACAAAGTGTGGCGATCGCCGATATTATCGCGGCTGCCGGCAGCGGTTTTGAAGCCGCCGACAGCTATAGCGTGACGGTTGGCCAAAATGGCGGCTTCTTCCCGAACCTCTCCATCAGCTGGGGCGATATGAAGGCCGGCAAGTTCTACCCCAACGACAAGGCCAACCAGTTCATCACGACGAACCCCATCGACGTGACGCCCTCGCTTGCCTTAAGTTATGCGGGAGACGTCTACTCGGGCGAGACGACGGCTGTTGAGGTGGCCGAGAGTTGCGGCGAGACCGACCACGTCTATGTGACATCCGGTTGTCTGCGCACCTTCCTTGGCATATCCGGCGACTACAACAAGGACAACAGCGCCGCCTATGCGGGCAACCGTTCGGCATCCGGCGCGGACACGGTGCGCATCATCGTGCCCACGACCACGCTTAGCTTCAACTCCAAGGGCGGCTCGGAGGTGGCCGCGCAGACCGTCGAGGCGGGCACGACGCCCACGCAGCCGGCCGCGCCCCACAAGGCGGGGTATGTCTTCGACGGCTGGTACGCCGACGAGGGCTGCACGGAAGGCAACGAGTTCAACTTCACGAAGACGCTCGATGCCAACCAGACCGTCTACGCGAAGTGGACCGCCGTCCCGCTGTCTGCCGAGGCGACAGGCGCGTCCGGCGTCTACGGGTACGCGGCAGGCTCGCTTGCGGCAAGTGTTGCGACGACGCCTACGGTGTCTGATGCGAGCTACCAGTGGTACGAAATCGCGGATGGCGGCACGGAAGGAGCGGCCATCGATGGGGCGACGGATGCCACGTATGTGCTGCCGGAAGGCCGCGACGCAGGCAGCTACTCCTTCTATTGCAAGGTGAAGACAGGCTCGGGTGCCGACACGAACGAGGCGACGTCCAACACGGTGCAAATCGAGGTGGCCAAGGTGCAGGTGGCGATTGAAGGTGCGCCTGCTGTGACTGCCGGGAACCTGGCGGCCACGGGCTTTATCGTCACGCCGCCTGCCGTGACGGGTGTGGATGCCGACAGGCTGGAGTATGCCGTCAGCACCTCGAGCTCCTCTGTGCCGGAGTCCGGCTGGCAGTTCTCGACGAGTTTTTCCGGCCTTTCCCCCGAGACCGAGTACTACATCTTCGCACGCGTCGCAGACGACGCCAACCACGAGGGCGCGACCTATTTGCCGGGTGCCAACGAGTCGGTGACGACGAAGAAGCTCGGCACGGTGGAAGAGCCCGACATTGCCGAGCGGACCTACAGCCCGAGTGCCAAGGTGGGCGACATCAAGCTGCCTGCCGGATGGGCATGGGATAGCGCGGATGCGGCGAAGACGCCCACGGTGGTGAACACCGGCTACAAGGCGGTGTACGGGCCTGCGGCGGGCACGGAAGACTACAGCTCGTATTCCGGCTGGGACGCGGGCACGCGCACCATCACCATGAACGTGCCCGTGCCGGTGGTGTGCGCCGACGTCGCGAACGTAAAGGTGGCCCAGATTGCCGCGCAGGCCTACACCGGCAAGGCTGTCACGCCGAAACCGGCCGTTACGATGGATGGGTGCACGCTGGTCGCGAGCAGCGACTACACGCTGTCGTATGCGAACAACGTTCGGCCCGGCACCGCGACCGTGACCATCACGGGCAAGGGCAACTACACCGGCACGCAGAAGGTTACCTTCACCATCAAGGGCGCCGGCGCGGACGCGTGGAAGCGCCTCGCGGGCAACACGGCCATCGGCACGATGAAGCAGATCGTGAACGAGGGGTGGGACAAGAGCGACTACGCCATCGTGGCCACGACAGCCGGCTACTACGATGCGCTGTCCGCGTCTGGCCTGGCCGGCCTTTTGGGCTGCCCGATCCTCATGACCGCACCGGACAAGCTCACCGACACGACAGCCAAACTCATCACGGCAAAGAAGGTGAAAAACGTCATCGTCGTGGGCGGCACCTCGGCGGTCTCGGCCAACACGTTCAACCAGATAAAGAAGCTCAGCGGGGTTTCGAGCGTCGAGCGCGTGGCGGGCAACACCGCTATCGGCACCGCGAACAAAATTTACGAGCGCGGCAAGAAGGTGGGCAGCGGCTGGGGTACAGACGCCATAGTGGCCACGGCATCCGGCTATCAAGATGCCCTGTCCATCGCGCCGTACGCCTACGCGAAGAAGGCGCCCATCTTCCTTGCGAAGGGCAAGCCTGGCACGCTGGCCGATACCAGCTCCAAGGCCATCAAGAACGGCAAATTCGAGCGTACCATCATCGCGGGCGGCACGGCGGCCGTGGCCTCTTCCGTGGAGAGCCAGGTGACGACCAAGAAGGAGCGCCTCTGGGGCAACACGGCCTACGGCACCAGCCGCAAGATCGCCGACTTCTGCATTAAGGAGGGCATGGAGGTCGCCCATATGGGCGTGGCCACTGGCAGAGCCTATTACGACGCGCTTGCGGGCGCGGCGCTGTGTGGATCCAAGAACTCGATCCTAATATTGGCCGACGATGGCAACAACAACAACGTGAACAACGTGGTGAAGGTGTACAAGGACAAGCTGGAGAAGAGCTGCTACATCTTCGGCGGCACCTCGGCGGTTTCGACAAGTGTTGAGAGCAAAATCAAGACGGCCAGCAAGTAGCTGCAGCTTTGCGCCCCCGCGTCATGCGGATGCGGGGGCGTGCTTTGCCCAGACGGCGGCATCTGCTTGCTCGCGCGCCGCCCGCTTCTATGCGCGCCGCCCCCTCACCTTTTCTTTGCCGGCGAGGGGCGCCTTTCAGCTGGAGACGAGATAGAGCTTGTTGGCGTCGAAGTGCATGCGCAGCACGTCGCCCGGCTCGGGCAGTTCGTCGGCGGGCGTGGCCAGCTTGTCTACCTTCCACTGTATGCGTGCAGCCTCGTTGCCGGATGGCGGCGTGAGCATCACCGTGCGCTCGAAGCGGCTGTCCGAGACGCGATGCACGCGCATGTCGTAGGCGTTCTCGCGCCCGCGCCCGGGTTCAATTCGGCGCAGGTAGAAGGCGCGCACCCCTAGGTAGCGCACGTCGTCGGGCACGACAGAGCCTTTTTGCACGTGCAGCGTGACGCCCCAGTCAAGCGCCTCGACATGGTGGTCGTCCACCTTGCGAGCCGCCGAGATGTTCTTGCAGCCCGACAGGCGTATGGTCGCGCGGCAGGCCGGATGGTCGACGATTTGCGAGGTCGGCCCCATGTCCACTATCTTGCCCTCGTTCACCACGGCGATGCGGTCGCAAAAGCGAAAAGCCTCGTCGATGTCGTGGCTGACGTAGAGGATGGTGGACGGGTACACATCGAACAGGTCGAGCAGGTTTTGCTCCAGCGCGCTTTTCAGGTGCGCGTCGAGCGCGGAAAACGGCTCGTCGAGCATGAGGATTTGGGGCTGTGCTGCGAGCATGCGCGCGAGCGCCACGCGCTGCTGCTGACCGCCCGAAAGGTGCAATGGATAGCGCTTCTCGAATCCCTGTAGGTTGAACAAGGCGAGGTACTTGCCCACGGCCTCCTCGCGCGCGCCGCGCTCCAGTCCGGCGTCCATGCCAGCCGCGACGTTTTGTTCGACGGTCATGTTGGGGAAGAGCTGGTAGTTTTGAAACAGCAGGGCGGTCTTGCGTTGCTGCGGTTTTAAGTTGATGCCCTTCGCGCTGTCGAAGAAGACGCGGTCGTTTACCACTATGCGCCCCTCGTCTGGGGTTTCCACGCCGGCGATGCAGCGCAACGTGTAGCTTTTGCCGCAGCCCGATGCCCCCAGAAAGCCCAAGGTCTCGGCGCCGGCTTCGAAATGCACGTCGAGGGTGAAGTTTGCGAGCTCTTTTTTGATGTCTACCTGCAGCCCCATGGCCCTCACGCCTCCTTTCCGTCGTCGACGTCTCGCACAACGTCGCAAACAGCGGCTTCACCTGCTGTTTTTTCGCGTGCTGCGCCCCTGTTCGGCGCGCGCTTTTTTGCGTCCGGCGCCACGCCCAAAAGCTCGGCCGCCATCTCGCGGTCCAGCAACAGCCCCGCAGTGTCGGCCGCTGCGTTGCCCAGCTCCATGTCGGTGCCCTTAGCCTTGCTCGCGAGCTTGCCGCCTGCGCTGCGGTAGCGCGCCACGTGCGCGGAGTAGATGTTGATGATGAGAATGATCACGAAGCTGATGATGATGACCACGACGACCCAAAACACTGCCACGGCGGTGTTGTTGCCCATCCATGCGAAGTAGATGGCGATGGGCATGGTCTGCGTGCTGCCCGCGAAGTTGCCGGCCACGAACAGCGTTGCGCCGAACTCGCCCATGGCACGCGCGAAGGCCAACACAAGTCCCGAGGCAATCGACGGCCAGGCCAGCGGCAGCATGAGGCGCCCGAAGATGCGCCGCTCCGACCACCCTAAGGTGCGCGCCGCGTCGAGCATGTTTTCGTCGAGCGATTCGAACGCGCCGAGTGCCGTGCGATACATCAGCGGAAACCCCACAACCACGGCCGCGATCACGGCGGCAGGCCAGGTGAAGACAAGCGAGATGCCGTGCTCGATGAGCCACTGGCCCGTCCAGCTCGACTGCCCCAAGAGCACGAGCAAGATGAAGCCGCACACCGTCGGCGGCAAGACCATCGGGATGGTGAAGATGGAGTCGAACACGCCCTTCCAGCGGCTCTTCACATGCATGGCGCGCCACGCGACGAGCAGGCCGAAGACGAAGATGAAAACCATCGCCACGAACGAGGTTTTAAGCGAGACCCACAGCGGCCGGTAGTCGAGGTTGGCCGGGTCGAGGAAGCTCATGAGGTCGGCAAACCACCCGCCGCTTTCCGCGACGATTACCTGGGAGGCGGGCAGGAGCTGGCCGCGCAAGACGAACTCGGCGCAGGTCTTGCTGTTGGTGGCGCCCTCGCCTGCGCACACAAGATAGTAGTACCCGCTTTCGATCTCGGTGTCGAAGCGGTAGACGATGCCGTCTTGCTCGTAGCTTTGTTCGCTCGTGAACACCCACGGCGTCGACAGCGACGAAAGTTTCGTGCCCCCGTTGAAGAGCACGTCATCTGCCGTCTGGAGCATCTTTTCCAGGTTCATGCAGTCGTTTTCATCTGAGGCGTCAAACCCTGCGGCCTTTGCGGCTTCGGGCGGCACGTAGACAAGGATGCTCTTGCCCGTCGAGGCAAGCGTGAGGCACCCCGACTGGTCTTGCCCCATGGGAAAGACAAATCCCAGGTCGTTACCCTCGTATTTCTTCTTGAAGCCCGTCTGCACGCGCTCGAAGTCCTGTATGCCGAAGTCCACGCCGTCCATCTTCACCGACTGGGCAGGGATTTGCTGGCTGGCCGCCGAGGAGCTGTTGGCGCTCGCGTTGTTTGGCAGCGCCCATGCGCCGACGAGCGCGGCAAGGCAGCAGAGGGCGGCGATGGCCGCGATGATGCGCGGGCGCCGTGCGGCGGGGTCTGTGCTTGCGTGTTTCATGCTCGTGCCTTTCTACGTGGCGGCGGGGCAAGAGGGCTTGCGGTGCGCGCCGGACGGTGTGTGTGGTCGGACGAGGTGCGCATCTGCGGGCGGGGACGCTTACGGTGCCGCATGCGGTGAAGCGCCCTCGCGCGCGGAGGCGCGGGGTAGAAAAACGAAAAGAGAAAGGCGGAAAAGCTGCGGGGAAAAGGGAAGGGCGCCGCGTCCATGCCGGTGCGCGACGCCCCTTTTTACCCTTCATGCGGCTTGCAGCCTCGCTGTTTCGAACCTGCGGTGTGCCGGTGCCTATTCGGCCAGCTGGAAGCCGTACCTGGAGAAGACCTCCTGCGCACTCGGATCGGTCATGCAGAACTCGAGGAACTTCTTGGCCTCTTCGGACTTGGTCGAGTTCTTCAGCACGGCGCCGGGGTACTGGATGGTCTTGTGCGAGTCGGCCGGGCAGGTGTAGGCCGTCTCGACGCCCTCGTAGCGGTACAGGTCGGAGGTGTAGATGAAGCCCACGACCGCGTCGCCGGAGGCCACGTGCTGCGCGACGGTGCCCACCTTGTCGCACAGGTCGATCCTGTCGGCGATGGACGCGTCGTAGGTGCCGTCCACGCCGTCCGTGCCGCCCGTGTAGAGGCCGACCGAGGCGAGCGCCTGGTTGGCGTACTTGCCGGCGGGCACCGAGGAGGCCTCGCCGATGGCGATCTTGCCGTTGGCGTGGGCCACGTCGGCAATGGAGCTGATGTTCACGTCGGCGCCGGCCTTCTTCACGATGATCAGGTCGTTGGTGAACATGTTTTTGCGCGTGTCGGTGGTGATGTAGTCGGCCGCGTCGTCCATCGAGCCTTTCGAGGCGGTGATAAGGACGTCCACGTCGGCGCCCTCTTGGATCTTCTTCACGAGCGTGCCGGAGGCCTCGAACTGCGTGTCTTTGAAGGTGACGTTGCTGTTTGCCTTGGTGTAGAGGTCCTGCACCTCGGGCAGGGCCTTTTGCAGCGAGTTGGCCGCGTAGACCTGCAGCTCGACGGCCGCTGCGCTGGTGGTGCTCGACGAGCTGGAGCTAGAGCTGGAGCTGCTGGAGGACTTGTCCGAAGAGCTGGAGCTGTTCGAGCCGGAGCAGCCAGCCAAGCCTATTGCGGCAACCAGCCCGCAGGCAACAACGCCGCTTACGAGCACCTTGCCAAACTTCCTCTTGTCCATGAAAACCCCCTTGTGTCGGGTGTGCACGCGCCCTTTTCACGCACACGATTCGACGTAGATTATACTTAGTGGGATTGGTTTTACAAGATTTCGCATCTTCTCATAGATGAATGTGTCTGAATTTGCGGTGCGAGGGAGCGCGGGGAGGTTCAGGGGGGGGGTACGGCGCCCACTTTTGTTCGGCGGGTTTTTCACCGCGACGACCCGTCCCGGGCGCTATTTCTCGTACGGGGACATGCGCGAGACTGCTACTATGTGGCGAGTTGTTTTGCTTCGAGAAGGGGAATGCCGCATGACTTCGCACCACGCCTTTCAATCTGGGAAAACACGTGCCGTCCTGCTTGCCTGTCTGGCCTGTTTGGCCTGTGCGCTTGTGCTGGCCTTCGCGCCATGCGCGTTTGCGCAAGACGGCGGGCAAGACGAGGAGACTGGCGTTGCGGTCGCGGGTTTGCCTGCCGATGTGCCTGCCGATGCGGCGGGCGACA
>CAVECB010000029.1:0-23656 GCA_963614215.1 Ruthenibacterium lactatiformans | reverse complement strand
CGGTCACCCACGAGGTGGAAAACCCCGATGGCCCGCAGATCACGGCGGTGAAGCGCGCAGTGAACCCGGCCGACCACGAGCTGGTCTACCGCGGCAACACCATCACCTACGCCATCGACGTGACCAACGACGGCGACACGGCTACAAGCACGCTGTGCGTGACGGACGCCATTCCCGAGGGCACCACCTACGTGGACAAGAGCGCCGACAACAACGGCAAGTACAACAAAAACACCGATGCCGTCGAGTGGACGAACCTCACGTTGGCCGCGCACTCGAGTATGACGCTCACCTTCTCGGTGACGGTGAACCAAGACGCTGAAAACGGCGCGGAGATCAAGAACACCGCTTTCTACCGCGACGGCGATGGCCCGCAGACGGGAACCAACGACATCGTCCACTACGTGAGTGTGCCCTCGGATGTCCATGTGACCAAGTCTTCGGCAGACGACCACAAGCCCGGCACGGAGGTGTATACGGGCGACGTCATCACCTATACGATCACGGCCTTCAACCAGGGCGGTAGCACGGCCAAGTACATCCACGTGCGCGACTACGCGCCGCAAGGCACCGAGATTGTGGCGGGCAGCGCCGACAACGGCGGCGCCACCGTGTCTGGTACCGGCGGCTATGCCGAGTGGGTGCTAAAGGACCTCGCGCCCAACGAGAGCCGGACGCTCAGCTTCAAGGTGAAGGTGACGACCGGCGGCCCGGCAGAGATCGTGAACAACGCCCTGTGGGAGAAGGCCACCGACGACCCGGGCACCCCGGGCCAGATCGACAACGTGCCCAAGTTGGAGACCAATCCCATCAAGCACTATGTCGACGAGCCTCCCTACCAGGAAGCCAACCTGAACGCGACCAAGGAGGCCGTGACCCCGACGACCGACACGTACGTCGAGGAGAACACCGAGATCACGTACAAGATTGTCCTCACGAACAACGGAGACGGCGCAGCCAGCAAGGCCGCCGTGCGCGACTACATCCCGGACGGCACGACCTTCGTGAGCGCTGCAAACGGCGGCACCACGGGCACGAAGGACGGCAAGACCTACGTGCAGTGGACGAACATTTCGCTGGCGGCGCATGCCAGCACCGAGTTCACCTTCAAGGTGAAGGTGAACGGCGACGCACAGGCCCTCGTCGAGAACAAGGCCCTCTACGAGAACAACTGGAACTCGTCGACGGGCAAAGATCCCGCCAAGGAGACCAACAAGGTCGTCCACAGGCTGAAGGTGCCTGAACCGAAAGACGACGTGGTGGCGCTCTATAAGACGGCCAACCCGAAGTCTGGCGACGAGGTGAAGGCCGGCCAGCAGATCGTCTACACCCTGACGGTGAAAAACACTGGCACGGACGTCGCGCGCTATGTGCACGTGCGCGACTACATCCCCGCGCACACTACCTACGTGGACAAGAGCGCCGACAATGGCGGTGCATATGTCCAAAGCGGCAATTACGTCGAATGGGTCGTGGCGAACCTGGGCGTGAACGAGTCCAGGGACGTTCACTTCACCGTGACGGTGGACAACGACGACGCCGTGAAAGCGGGGACTTTGATCAGGAACACCGGGCTGTTTGAGTCGCACGACGACAATCCGGGCGAGCCGGGCACGATCGACGACGAGCCGGACAATCCGGGCGGCACGACCGAGCATACGACCGACAAGGATGTGATTCCCACTTCTCCCATCCTTGAGGTGGTCAAGACCTCCAACCCCGTGCCCAACACGTCGGTCAAGGTCGGCGACACAATTCAATACACCCTGACGGTGACCAACACCGGCGGCACCGCCACGGACAACGCCTGCGTGACCGACACGGTCCAGACGGGGCTTAAATACAACGGGGATGCCTCGAACGTCGGCAGCTTCACCTACAACACGTCGAAGAACCGCTTGGAGTGGACCGGCATTTCGCTGGCTGCGGGCGAGTCGAAGACCCTGAGCTTTAGTGCGACGGTCACCGACAAGGCCAGCATCAAGGTGGCCAACCAGGCCAAGCACCAGATTGGCTGGGATCCGAGCTCGAACACGGAACCGAGCGGCGAGTCCAACACGGTCGAGCACCCCTTGGACAAGACGGGTGCGCAGGTGAGCGCTGTGAAGCGTGCAGTGAACCCGGCCGACCGCGAGCTGGTCTACCGTGGCAACACCATCACCTACGCCATCGACGTGAAAAACACCGGCGATACGGCCACGAGCACGGCATACGTGGCAGACTCCATTCCGTCTGGCACCACCTACGTGAAGGGCAGCGCCGACAACAACGGTAAATACGACGAGAACACCAAGCGCATCGAATGGGCGAACATCTCGCTGGCCGCGCAGTCGAGCGTGACGCTCACCTTCTCGGTGACGGTGGACCAAGATGCCGCCAACGGCAAGGAGATCAAGAACACTGCCGTCTACCGCGACGGCGACGGCCCGCAGACGGAGACCAACGAGATCGTCCACTACGTGAGCGTGCCGGACGTGGTTCACGTGACCAAGTCGGTTGCAAGCGACCATCCGAACAACACGAAGGTGCAAAAGGGCGACGTGATCACCTACGAGGTCACGGTCTTCAACCAGGGCGAGGAAACGGCCAAGTACATCCATGTGCGCGACTACGCGCCGACAGGCACCGAGATCGTGGCAGGCAGCGCCGACAACGGCGGCGCCACCGTGTCCGGCACCGGCGGGTATGCCGAGTGGGTGGTGAAAGACCTCGCGCCCAAGGCAAGCCAAAAGCTCAGCTTCAAGGTGAAGGTGACGGCTGACGGCCCGGCAGAGATTGTGAACAACGCCCTGTGGGAGAAGTCCGACACCGACCCGGGCACGCCCGGCAAGATAGACAACGTGCCTGCGGTGAAGACCAATCCCATCAGGCACTACGTCCCGGACCCCGGTCCGGACCCAGATCCCGACCCGGAGCCCGAGGCTGTTTTGCGCGCAGACAAGGAGGCCGTGAGCCCCACGACCGACACGAAGGTGAAGGACGGCGCCACGATCGAGTACAAAATCGTGCTGCGCAACGAGGGTGACGCCGCCACTAATAAGGCGGGCGTGCGCGACTACATCCCGACGGGCACCACCTACGTGGACGGCAGCGCAAGTAACGGCGGCACGACGGACGCCGGCAAGACCTACGTGCAGTGGACGAACCTCTCCGTGGCGGCGCATTCCAGCATCGAGCTGCGCTTCAAGGTGAAGGTGAACGACGGCACGGCCGCCAAGCAGGCCAGCGTTTTGAACCAGGCGCTCTTCGAGGACGGCTGGAACCCGTCATCGGGCAACGATCCTGCCAAAGAGACCAATAAGGTGCGACACCTCACCGAGACCGACCCCGTGTACAGCGAGGTGGCGGTCTACAAGACGGCCGACCCTGCAAGTGGCTCGATCGTGGGGACCGGCCAGAGCATCACCTACACCCTGAAAGCGGTGAACACCGGCACGGCGACGGCGGCGTACGTGCATGTGCGCGACTATATCCCCGCCAACGCCGTGTTCAAGAGCGTGGCAAACAATGGTGTCTACGTGAAGAACGGCAACTACGTCGAGTGGGTGCTCGAGAACTTGGCCGTGGGCAAGGACAACGCCCAAAGCGTGTCGTTTACCGTGACGGTGGACGAGAACGCGGCGACGGGTTCCCTCATCAAGAACACCGTGCTCTTCGAGCCGCACGACAGCGACCCGGGCGAGCCGGGCAAGATTGCCGACGACCCGAAGAACCCGGGCGGCTCGACTGTACATGGAGTCGATAGGATTCCGGATGCCAAGGTCGAGGTGGAGAAATACTCCAACCCCGCGCCCGGCACTTTGGTCAAGACAGGCCAGGAGATCGCCTACACCCTGACGGTGACCAACACTGGTGGCAAGGCGACAAACAACGCCTGCGTGACCGACACGATCCAGACGGGCCTCAAATACAAGGAAGGCAGCGCCTCGAACGTCGGCAGCTTCACCTACAACGACGCGAAGAAGCGTCTGGAATGGACGGGTATCTCGCTGGATCCTGGTAAGTCCACGACACTTTCCTTCACCGCGACGGTGACCGACGAGGCCGAGGCCGCGGGCAAAGTGCAAAACCAGGCGCGCTGCCAGATCGACTGGAACTCGTCGTCGGGCACCGAGCCCACCACGCCGAGCAACACGGTCAGCCATCCGGTGGAGCAGCCCGATAAAGCAGCGAAGATTGTGGCGACCAAGCGCGCGATCAGCCCGGCTGCCAACGGACGTGTCTACCCCGGTAGCACCATCACCTACGCCATCGACGTGAAAAACGAGGGCAACGCGGCCACGAGCGCGGCGTACGTGGCGGATTCCATCCCCTCCTACACCACCTACGTGGACGGCAGCGTCGACAACTACGGCAGATACGACAAGAACACCAAGCGCATCGAGTGGAAGAACCTCTCGCTGGCAGCCGGGTCGAGCATGATGCTGACCTTCTCGGTGAAGGTGGACGACAACGTCGCGGGCGGCACGACGATCAGAAACACCGCCGTCTATCGCGACGGCGACGGCCCGCAAACAGAGACCGACGAGATCATCCACCACGTGACCGAGCCCGGCTCTGTGGACGTGACCAAGACCTCGGCAAGCGATCATGCGCCCGGCACGAAGGTGGTCAAGGGCGACACCATCACCTACGAGCTGGAGGCTTCCAACCAAAGCCCCGACACGGTGAAGTTCTTGCGCATACGCGACTACGCGCCCACGGGCACGGTAATCGTGGCCAATAGCGCCGATAACGGCGGCGTGACGGCGACGGCCGCGGACGGCCGTGGGTACGCCGAGTGGGTGCTGAAAGATTTGGCGCCCGGCACCAAGCAAAAAGTGACCTTCAAGGTGAAGGTGACGGCCGAGTCCGCCACGACGATCGTGAACAACGGCCTGTGGGAGAAGACCGACACCGACCCGGGTACGCCCGGCCAGATAGACGGCGACCCGACCGGCCCGACCGATTCGGTTGTTCACTACGTCGATATTATTCCGACGCCCTACGTCGACCTGCGCGCAAGCAAGGAGGCCGTCACCCCGACGACCGCCGCGCCCGTCACGGACGGCACCGTCATCACCTACAAGGTTGTCCTCAAAAACCTCGGCACCGCCGACACGAACAAGGCCGGCGTGCGCGACACCATCCCCACGGGCACCACCTACGTGGACGGCAGCGCGAGCAATGGCGGCGTTCTGTCTACGGATGCCTCGGGCAAGCCCTGCGTGCAGTGGACGAACCTCTCCGTGGCGGCGCATTCCAGCGTCGAGCTGACCTTCAAGGTGAAGGTGAACGAGAACACGTCGAAGACGCAGAAAGAGATTGTGAACCTGGCGAAATACGAGGACGGCTGGAATCCGTCGTCGGGCAAGGACCCCTCTGCGCCTACCAACGAGGTCGTGCATCGCACCGAAACCATCATCAACCCCAAGACCGACGGTGTGATGGTCGAGAAGACGGCCGAGCCCGCAAGGAACAGCAAGGTCGCGGCAGGCGACAAGATCACCTACACCCTGAAGGCGGTGAACACCGGCGAGGCTGCGGCTGCGTTCGTGCGTATCCGCGACTACGTGCCGGCGCACACCACCTTCGAGAGCGTCGACTCCGGCAACGGAGCCTTCATCGAGGACGGCAACTACGTCGAGTGGATCGTGAAAGACCTGGCCGTGGGCGCAGACAAGGCCCAGACCGTGTCGTTTACCGTGACGGTAGACGACGACGAGGATGTGGCAAACGGCACCCTCATCAAAAACGTCGCCCTGTTCGAGAGCACCAAAGACGACCCGGGCGACCCGGGCGACACTCCGGGCGACCCGGGCCAAGACGGTGGCACGACCACGCACACCACCGGCGAAGATCCGACGCCGGCCTCCTTGCTGGTGCAAAAGGACTCCAGTCCTGCGCCCGGCTCGTTTGTGAACAACGGCTCGGAGATCGTCTACTCGCTGAAGGTGACCAACACTGGCGGCAGCGCCACGGCTAACGCCTGCGTGACCGACGTCGTCCCGGCTGGCACCACCTACAAGGCAAACAGCGCCTCCGGCGCCGGCAGCTTCACCTACAACGAGAAGGAGAGGCGCCTGGAGTGGACGGGCATCTCGCTGGATTCCGAGAAGTCCACGACCTTAAGCTTCACTGTGACGGTCGACGACGACACCACCGGCACCGTGACCAACCAGGCGCGCTACCAGATTGGGTGGGATCCGGCCTCCGGCAGCGAACCTGTGAACTACTCCAACGCGGTCTCGCACCTGCTGCAGACCCCGCCGCCGCCTCTTCCCACGGGCGACACGGTGACGACCTACAAGACGGCCGAGCCCGCCAACAATAGCGTGGTCGAGGGCGGCCAGGACATCACCTACACCCTGAAGGCGGTGAACACCGGGGCCAGCACCGCGCCGTTCGTGCGCATCCGCGACTACGTGCCCGCGCACACGACGTTCAAGAGCGTGGATTCCGGCAACGGGGCCTACATCTCGTCTGGCGGCTACGTCGAGTGGATCGTGAAGAATCTCGGCGTCGGCGAAGACAACGCCCAGACCGTCTCGTTTACCGTGACGGTGGACAAAGACGTCGTGAAGGGCATCAACATCACGAACACTGTGCTGTCTGAGTCGAGCAAGGACGACCCCGGCAAGCCGGGCGACAACCCGAAAGACCCGAAAGATACGGGCGGGTCGACCATACACAAGACCGATAAGGACACGCCCACGGACGCCAGGCTCGAAGTGGCGAAGGGCGCCGACCCCGAACCCGGCCTGCTGGTGCAGCGCGGCTCTGAAATCGCCTACTCGCTGAAGGTGACCAACGTCGGCGAGAAGGCCACGGACAACGCGTGCGTGACCGACGCGGTCCCGGCCGGCACCACCTACAAGGCGGGCAGCGCGTCTACGGAGGGCACGTTCACCTACAACGAGAAGGCCGGCCGCCTTGAATGGACGGGCATTTCGCTGGCGGCGGGCGAGTCCAAGACGCTCACGTTCACCGTGACGGTCAACGACGATGCCACCGGCACCGTGGAAAACCAGGCCAAGTTCCAGATTGACTGGGATTCGAGCACGGGCAAAGACCCCGAAGGCACGACCGACAAGGTCGAGCACCCGATCGAGCCGCCCGATCCCATCATCCCGGCCACCGAGGTGACGGTGCGCAAGACGGCCGACCCGGCTGGCGGCTACGTCGAGCCCGGCACCGACATCACCTACACCCTGACGGCGGTGAACTCCGGCGACACGACAGCGCCCTACGTGCGCATACGCGACTACGTGCCGGCCTACACCACGTTCAAGAGCATGGTGGACGGCGACGGCGTGGGCACCTATGTGGAAGACGGCAACTACGTCGAGTGGGTCGTGAAGGACCTGGCCGTGGGCGAGGAGAACGCGAAGACCGTGAAGTTCACCGTGACGGTGGACGCCAAGCCGCCCAAGAAGGCCAAGATCAAAAACATCGCGCTCTACGACGTGACCGACGACGACCCGGGCGACCCCGGCGACAACCCGGACGACCCGAAGACGCCGACTGTGCCCACCAAGCACACGACCGACAAAGACGACCCGGTGGGCGCGTTGCTTTCCGTCGAGAAGAAGGCGAATCCGGCTGCGGGCAAGGAAGTGTCGCCCGGTCAGGAGATCGAGTACTCGCTCGTCTTCACCAACACGGGAGATGAGGCCACCGACAACGCGGGCGCCGTGGACTACATCCCGGCCGGCACCACCTACGTCGAGGGCAGCTGCGAGGCAGACGGCGGCCGCTACAACGCCGAGAAGGGTCGTGTCGAATGGCACAGCATCCACCTCGACGCCAACGGCGGCACCACGACCGTGAAGTTCAAGGTGCGCGTGAACGACAACGCGACGGGCAAAGTGAAAAACAACGCCTTGTTCAACAAGACGGGCGGCTGGGATCAAAACGACCCCGACCCGAGCGACTCCACGAACATCGTGGTGCACCCGGTGCGCGACACGCCCGACGACAAGACGGGATACCAGCTGACGGTCTACAAGAGCTCGGATCCGGCGTCGGGCAGCTATGTGAAGAAGGGCGGCACCATCACCTACACCTTCACCGCGAAAAACACCGGCTCGGAGAAGGTGCCCTACACGCGCATACGCGACTACGTGCCGACGGGCACCACGTTTGCGAGCATCGCGGACGGCGGAGTCTTCGTCTCGGCGGGCGGCTACGTCGAGTGGGTGTTGAAAGACATCGCGGCCAACAGCGAGAAGTCCGTGAGCTACACCGTGACGGTGAACCAGGACGCCCAGACCTACATCGAGGACACGGCGCTTTACGACACGCCGAAAGAGGACCCGGGAGAGCCCGGCAAGACTGGAGAGGACCCGAAGAAGGAGACCAACAAGACGGAGCAGACCACCGACGACACCAAGCCGGTGCCCGCCCTCATCGACATGGAAAAGCAGAGCAACCCGCCTGCCGGGACCGCGGTCGGCGCGGGCTCTGAGATTGTCTACACGCTCGTGTTCAAGAACAACGGCGGGCTAGAGACCAAGGAGGCCGGCGCGCGCGACTACATCCCGAAGGGCACCGCCTACGTGGAGGGCTCTGCGACGGGCGGTGGCGTCTACAACGCGGCTACCAACTGCGTCGAGTGGACGGGCGTGAGCGTGCCTGCGCAGGGGACGACCACGGTGTCGTTTACCGTGAAGGTCGTCTCGGACGTCTGGAACATCCTGGGCGACGGCGGCGTCGTGGCCAACCAGGCGCTGTTTGCCAACGGCTGGAAGGGCGGCACGGATCCGGGCAACAGCTCGAACATTGTCGAACATCCGCAGGGCGGCAAGGGCGACACGCCCGACCCCGGCAAGATGACGGTCTACAAGACGGCCAACCCGAAGTCGGGCAGCTACGCGGCCAAGGGCAGCAAGGTCACCTATTCGCTGGAGGCCAAGAACACCGACGCCTACACCATGCACTACGTGCGCGTGCGCGACTACATCCCGACGGGCACCACCTATGTGTCGGTGGCCGACGGCGGCGTCTACAAGGAGACGGCCGACGGGCGCGCCTACGTGGAGTGGGTCCTGACCGACATTGCGCCTAACGAGTCCAAGAAGGTGTCCTACACGGTCGAGATCAACGACGATGCGCCCACCTTCGTCGAAAACGTCGCGCTCTACGACGTCCACGACAAGGATCCGGGCAAGCCGGGCGAGACGGGCGAGGACCCGAAGCGCGACAGCAACACCGTCATCCACAGCACGGATCCGGATGTGCCCGTGCCCGCCATACTCGAGCTGGAGAAGAGCGCAGACCCGGCGCCTGGCACGGCCGTGGACGCGGGCGGCGTGATCACCTACTCGCTGACGTTTAGGAACAACGGCGGCACGGACGCCAAGCACGCCGGGGCGCGCGACTACATCCCGGCCGGCACCGCCTACGTGGAGGATTCGGCCAGCGACGGCGGCACCTACGACGCGACGCGCAACTGCGTGGACTGGACCGATATCGTGGTGCCCAAGCAGTCGAGCAAGACCGTCACCTTCCAGGTGCGCGTGAGCAAAGACGCGAAGACCGACATTGAAAACCAGGCGCTGTTTGCCGACGGTTTCTCGGGCGGCGACGACCCGGACGGCACGTCCAATATCACGGTGAATCCGGTGAATCCCTACGATGCATCGCTTTCGCTGGTCAAGGAAAGCAATGTGGGCTCGGAGACCGAGGTGCACGCCGGCGACGTGATCACGTACACGCTCACGTTGAAGAACGCGGGTAGCACCTCCACCGACACGGCGGGTGTGCGCGACTATGTGCCTGCCGGCACGACCTACGTGGATGGCTCGGCCGACGAGACCGGCGGCGTTTACGACGAGAGCCGTCGCTGCGTGGATTGGACGAATGTGCACGTGGAGGCCGAGGGCCAGACCGTGCTGTCGTTTGCGGTGCGCGTCAACGACGACATCGCCGAAGAAGAGATTAAAAACGTCGGCCTGTTCAGCGACGACTGGGACGGCAAGGCCGACCCGACGGATACGTCGAACACGGTGCGCAACATCACCGATCTGGGCGACGGCACGGCAAGCCCGATTGCGGACAACGCCGCGGCCGACCCCAAGTCGCCGACCTACGGCGACAGCGTCTCGACCGGCGAGATGGCGCTGATAGCGGCGCTGGTTGCGCTGATGGCCGTGCTGCTGATGATGTTCGGCGTGGCGAAGGTGCGCCGCGACCGCGCGATGCAGATGGCGGGCGTTGGTGCAGGTGCGAGCCGTGCGATGGGCGCGATGGGCGCCGGTGCGGGTCGTGCGGCGGGTGCGACGATGGCGCCCGGCCGGCCAACGAGACAGGCGACGACACCGAACCGGCCGACGAGACGTCCGACGAGGCGCTAGAGGAAAGCTGGAGGAAGGCATATGGGCCGCCCTCGAGGAGGAGTTATGGGAAAGACGTTTGCAAACAAGAAGCTTCTGGCTTTGGCCGCCGTGGTCTTGCTGGGCATGTGCGCGTTCGGCGTGCCGCTGGCCGTGCAGGCCATGGGCGGCTCCCATGACGCGGGGGCGGCGACCGGCGTCACCTTGACTATCGACGAGAACGGCGGCCAGACCGCCGTCCCCGGGGCAGGCACGCCCGTGAAAGAGGGTGACAAGGTCTCCTACACGATCAAATTGAAGAACATCGGTGGCACGGCGACGTCAAAAGCAGCTGCATGTGTCTACCTTCCCGAAGGTACAACCGGCGATTCGAAGAGCGTGAAATGGAGCAGCAGCAGCGGGTCGGGGACCGGCGTGTACGGTGCCGGCACGAGCGGGGATAATTGCGTCCGCTGGGAAAATGTCAGAGTGCCGGCAGGCGGGGAGGCCACCTTGACCTTCAGCCTCACAGTCACCGGCGCCACAGACAACATCTCTCTCAGGACCCGCTACCAAAACGGATGGAACTTCAAGACGGCGTCGAAAGATCCGTCGGAGTTTGTAAAGAGCTACGTCTATCATCCCGTCGTCAACCCCGAGGCCCTCTCGGGCGTGGCGACGACGGTGTACCGCACGGCCAGCCCGGCCTCCGGCTCGAAGGTGACGAGGGGTACGAGCACCATCACCTATACCTTCACCGTGAAAAACACCGGCACCGCGACCGCGCCGTACACGCGTATACGCGACTACATCCCCGAGGGCACGACCTGCAAGTCCATTGCTAATGGCGGCGTTCACAAGGCCGCCTCGGGCAACATCAAGGAATACGTCGAGTGGGTGGTGAAAGACGTTGCCCCCAACAGCGAGACATCGGTGAGCTACACCGTGGCGGTGAGAGCCGACGCCCCGACTGACTACATCCAATGCTCGGGGTATTACGAGACCACTGATACCAAGGTGGTGGCGGGAGAGCCCACGAACCCCCCTGCCAACAAGACCGACGAGACCATCCACTCCTTGGGCACCTACGCCACACCCACGCTGCTGTCCGCGAAGTTGACGAGCAACGCGGCGCCCGGCTCGCAGGTGCAATCCGGCGACCGTATCGACTACACCGTCACGATTGAGAACAAAGGCGACACGGATACGCAAAAGCCAGGCTCTGATTCTGACTCGGAGAACCCTTCGAAGTATCCGGCTGGCGTGCGCGTCTACATTCCTGACGGCGCGGAATACGACTACGACGTCACGCCCAGCCAAGGCGGCAGCTACGACTCGGCCAGCAAGTCCATCACCTGGGAGAATTTGACCGTCCCTGCGGGCGGCTCGACCAGCGTGACGTACAGCGTGACGGTCCTGCCCGAGACCGAAGGCGTCTCGACAGTGTCCGCGCAGGCCTTGTTTGCCAACGATTGGACGGCGAGCCAGGGCGATCCGGTGAACGTGACCAACGTCGTCCAGCATACCGTGAACAACGAGACGCCCGTGCCCAAGTACGAGGTGAGCGTCGACAAGACCTCCAACCCGAAGTCCGGCACGCGTGTGACGAAGGGCACGACAGACATCACCTATACGCTCACGGTGTCCAACACCGGCACCCGAACCGCGCCGTACGTGCGCGTGCGCGACTACGTGCCTGAAGGCACGAACTACGTGGACAAGTCGGTGAGCGAAGGCGGCATGTGGAGCAGCAGCGGCGGCTACGTCGAGTGGCTGCTGAAGGACCTGAAGGCCAGCGAGACCCGCACCGTCTCCTGGACGGTCACGGTGCGCGGCGACGCCCCGACCCTGGTCGGCCGGGTGGGCTACTACGAGGCCTGCGACAGCTATCCCGGCGAGCCCGGCAGCGTGGCCGCCGACCCGAAGAACACCACGAACCTGGTGCAGCATTCGACGGACTCGCGCACAACCGTGCCCGTCATCTTGACGGCGACCAAGACCTCGGACCCGGAGGCCGGCTCTGCGGTGAACAAGGGCGACAAGATCACCTACACCATCACCGTGCGCAACGACGGCGGCAAGAACACGACCAACATCGGCATATGCGACTATTTGCCGGCCGGCACCTCCATATCCGGTAGCCCCGGCAACAACGGTACCTACAACAGCGGCAAGGATCGCGTCGAGTGGACGAACCTCTTGGCGGCCGAGGCAGGCGGCACGGTCAGTGTGTCGTTTACCGTCACGGTAGACGACGACGCCAAGACCCTCGTGTCCAACCAGGCCAAATTCGAGAATGGCTGGGTCTCCGGCGCGACGCTCGACCCCATCTCCACGACCAACGTGGTGGCCCACGACGTGCCGGTCGAGATCCCGTCGGTCAGCGGCTTTACCACCACGGTGAAAAAGAGCGCCGACCCCGCGTCCGGCTCGGCGGTGGCCAAGGGCTCGACCATCACCTACAAGGTGAAGGCGGAAAACACCGGTGATGCCACCACGCCCTACACGCGCATACGCGACTACATCCCCGAGGGCACCACCTACGTGAAGGGGTCTGTGAGCGACGACGGCTACTACGACCAAGACGGCAACTACGTCGAGTGGATTGTGAAGGACCTCGAGGTGGGCAGCGCGGCTGCGCAGGAGCGCAGCTACAAGGTGACGGTGAACGACGACGCGCAGACCTGGATAGACAGCTACGCGCTCTACGAGTCCACCGATTCCGACCCCGGCCAAGCCGGCGGCGGCCAAGACCCGCGCAACAAGACGAACATGCTGGAGCACACGACGCGCGCGGAAAACCCCGTGCGGGCGATTCTCAGCGCGAGCAAGACTTCCGACCCGACGCCTGGCTCCACCGTGCTGCAAGACCAGGAGATCCAATACACTCTGACGCTGTCCAACGACGGCGGCACGGCAACGAAGGAAGGCGGCCTCGTGGACTACGTGCCGGCGGGCGCCGAATATGTCGACGGGTCCGCAAGCGACAGCGGCAAGTGCGACAAGGCGACCGGGCGCATCGAGTGGTCCGGGCTTTCCGTAGCGGCGCACGCGACAAAGTCTGTCACGTTCAAGGTGAAGGTGACGGCGGCGAGCGGCGAGCTGCGCAACCAGGCCCTCTACGACGACGGGCGCAACCAAGCTTCCACGGTCGACCCGGCAAGCGCCACCAACGTGGTCGTGCTGCCCATCGAGGAGGCCGCGGCGCCGGTGCACGGCGACGAGGTGACGGTGCACATGACGGCCGACCCGGGTGACGGCGGCTATGCGGCGCCTGGCTCCACCATCACCTATACCCTGACGGCGGAAAACACCGGCGCGTCCACGGCGTCTTTCGTGCGCATCCGCGACTACCTGCCCGCGCGGACCAGCTACAAGAGCGTGGCCGACGACGGCAAGTGGGTCGACGCGAAAGGCTATGCCGAGTGGGTGATCAAAGACCTCGAGGTGGGCAAGCCGCAGAGCGTGTCGTGGAGCGTCGTGGTAGATTCCGACGTGCCCGCCAACTCGTTCATCTCCAACATCGCCTACTACGAGAAGACGGACGGCGACCCGGGCGCGCCTGGCACCCTGGCGGCAGACCCGGCAAACGGCACGAACACCGCGCGCCACACCACGACGCAAAGCTATCCGACGCCCGTGAACCTCTACGCGTCCAAGAGCTCGACGCCCACGCCCGGCGCGACGGTGCTGAAGGGTCAGGAGTTCACCTACTCCATCACGCTGACCAACGCCGGCGGGACGGCCACGTCTTCGGCCGCCGTGGCCGACTACGTGCCGGAAGGCGCCGAGTTCGTGTCGGCGGACAACAACGGCAGCTACGACGGCGGCACCCGGCGCGTCACGTGGACGGGCCAGTCCGTGGGCGCGGGCGCGACCAAGACGCTCAGCTTCAAGGTGCGGGTGGGCGAGACGGCAAGCGGCGAGCTGCGCAACTCCGCGCTGTTCGAGGACGGCTGGACCGCGGCGTCTGGTGCCGACCCGGCAAGCGCCACCAACGTGGTCGTGCTGCCCATCGAGGCGGCCACCGAGCCCGTGCACGGCGGCGAGGTGACGGTGCGCATGACGGCCAACCCGGCCGACGGCAGCTACGCGGCACCCGGCTCCACCATCACCTACACACTGAAGGCGGAAAACACTGGCGACGGCACCATGCCCTACGTGCGCATCCGCGACTACGTGCCCGCGCGCACCTCCTATAAAGCGGTCAACGACGGCGGCAAGTGGGTCGAGGACAAGGGCTACGTCGAGTGGGTGCTCAAAGACCTGGAGGTGGGCAAGGCGCAGAGCGTGTCGTGGACCGTCACGGTGGATTCCGACGTGCCCGCCAACGCCTTCGTTTCGAACAGGGGCACCTACGAGGCCCTCACCACCGACCCGGGCACGCCCGGCACCCTGGCCGACGACCCGGCAAACGGGACCAACACCGTGCGCCACACCACGACGGAAAGCTACAAGACGCCCGCGAACCTCTACGCGACCAAGACCGCGACGCCCACGCCCGGCTCGACCGTGCTGAAAAAGCAGGAGGTCACGTATTCCATCACGCTGACCAACGCCGGCGGCACGGCCACGTCTTCGGCCGCTGTGGTTGACTACGTGCCGGACGGCGCCGAGTATGTGTCGGTGGCCGACGGCGGCTCCTACGACGCCGCCACCAAGCGCGTCGTGTGGACAGGGCAGTCCGTGGGCGCGAACGCGACCAAGACCGTCAGCTTCACCGTGCGGGTGAGCGAGACAGCATCTGGCAAGGTGCGCAACGCTGCGCTGTTCGAGGACGGCTGGACCGCCGCGTCTGGTGCCGATCCGGCAAGCGCCACCAACATCGTCGTGTTGCCCATCGACCCGGCGCCCGCCCCGGTCAGCGACGGTGAGGTGACGGTGCACATCACCGCGAACCCCACCGACGGCAGCTACGCGGCGCCCGGCAGCGACATCACCTACACCCTGACGGCCACCAACACCGGCGACCAGACCGCGAAGTTCGTGCGCATCCGCGACTACGTGCCGCAGACCACCTCCTACAAGGGCGTGAACGACGGCGGCAAGTGGGTCGAGGACAAGGGCTACGTCGAGTGGGTGCTCAAAGACCTCGAGGTGGGCAAAGACCAGAGTGTGTCGTGGACCGTCACGGTGGCCTCCGATGCGCCCGAGCGCACCTTCATCGTGAACTCCGGCAGCTACGAGACCTCCACGACTGATCCGGGCGCGGCGGGCACCGTCGCGGCCGACCCCGCGAGCGGCACGAACACCACGCGCCACACCACGACGGAAAGCTACAAGACGCCCGCGAACCTTTACGCGAGCAAGACCTCCGCGCCCACGCCCGGCTCCACCGTGCTAAAAGGCCAAGAGATCGTCTACACCATCACCTTGACCAACGCCGGCGGCACCGCCACCGACGACGCCTGCGTGGCCGACTACGTGCCGGCCGGCACCGAGCTGGTTTCGGCGGGCGGCGGCAGCTACGATGGCGACACGCACCGCATCGCGTGGACGGGGCTGTCGCTTGCGGCCTACGCGAGCCGGACGCTGTCCTTTACCGTGCAGGTGGAGGCGACGGCCACCGGCAAGGTGCGCAACTCCGCGCTCTACGAAGATGGCTGGGACGAGGGCAGCGGCGCCGACCCGGCGTCTGTCAGCAACATCGTCGTCTTGCCCATCGACCCGGCGACCGAGCCGGTAAACGGCGGCGACGTGACGGTGCGCGTGACGGCCGACCCCAAGGACGGCTCGACTGCGGCGCCCGGCTCTGACATCACCTACACCCTGACGGCGACGAACTCCGGCTCGACGACGGCCAAGTTCGTGCGCATCCGCGACTACGCGCCGGTGCGTACCACGTATAAAAGCGTAGCCGACGGCGGCAAGTGGGTCGAAGACCGCGGGTACGCCGAGTGGGTGATCAAAGACCTCGAGGTGGGCAAGGACCAAAGCGTGTCGTGGACCGTCACGGTGGACGCCGACGCGCCCGAGAACTCCTTCATCCCGAATAGGGCCGTCTACGAGAAAAGCGACGGCGACCCCGGCTCGCCTGGCACGCTGGCGGCCGACCCGGCAAACGGCACGAACACCGTGCGCCACACGACGACGGAAAGCTACAAGACGCCCGCGAACCTCTACGTGCAAAAGACCTCCGACCCGTGCGCGGGCTCGACGGTGCTGAAAGGCCAGGAGCTGACCTACGTCCTGACCGTCTCCAACACAGGCGCGACGGCCACCGACGTGGCAGCCGTGGCCGACTACGTGCCGGCGGGTACGAGCTTCGTGTCGGCGGATGGCGGCGGCGTCTACGACGAGGAGACGAAGCGCGTCACGTGGACGGGCATCGAGCTCGACGCGTTTTCGAGCACGGTCTTGAGCCTCGTGGTGAAGGTGGACGCGAAGGCCACCGGCGAACTGCGCAACGCGGGCCTCTTCGAGGACGGCTGGGACCTTGATCGCGCGCACGACCCGGTCAGCTCCAGCAACGTGGTCGTCTTCCCCATCGACGATGCCGCGTCGCCTCTGCCCAGCGACGACGTGACGGTGCGCATCACGGCCGACCCCAAGGACGGCTCGACCGCAGCGCCCGGCTCCGACATCACCTACACCCTGACGGCGACGAACTCCGGTTCCTCGACCGCGTCCTTCGTGCGCATCCGCGACTACCTGCCCGAGCGCACTACGCTCAAGAGCGTGGCCGACGACGGCCAGTGGATCGAAGACCGCGGCTATGCCGAGTGGATCGTGAAGAACCTCGAGGTGGGCAAAACGCAGAGCGTGTCGTGGACGGTCACGGTGGACGCCGACGCGCCGACCAACTCCTTCATCGTGAACAGCGCGAGCTACGAGAAATCGACCGACGACCCCGGCGCGCCCGGTGCCGTCGCAGGCGACCCGAAGTACGGCACGAACACGACGCGCCACACCACTACCGACGACTACAAGACGCCGGCCAACCTCTACGTGCAAAAGACCTCCGACCCGTGCGCGGGCTCGACGGTGCTGAAGGGCCAGGAGCTGACCTACGTCCTCACCCTGTCCAATGTGGGCGGCACCGCCACCTCCACGGCCGGCATGGCCGACTACGTGCCCGAAGGCACGACCTTTGTGTCGGCAGACGGCGGCGGCGTCTACGACGAAGAGACCAACCGCGTCACGTGGACGGGGGTTTCGCTCGACGCGTTTTCGAGCAAGACCATGAGCCTCGTGGTGAAGGTGAACGCGAAGGCGACCGGCGAGCTGCGCAACGCCGCGCTCTATGAAAACGACTGGACGACGGACCGCGAGCAAGACCCGGTGTCCGCATCCAACGTCGTGGTCTTTCCTGTGGACCCGGCGACCGAGCCGATAAACGGCGGCGACGTGACCGTGCGCATCACGGCCGACCCCAAGGACGGCTCGACCGCCGCGCCCGGTACCGACATCACCTACACCCTGACGGCCACGAACTCCGGCCTGACGACCGCGCCTTTTGTGCGCATCCGCGACTACGTGCCTACGCGCACCACCTACAAGAGCGTGGCCGACGGCGGGCAGTGGATCGAGGACAAGGGCTACGCCGAGTGGATCGTAAAAGACCTCGAGGTGGGCAAGGATCAAAGCGTGTCGTGGACGGTCACGGTGGACGCCGACGCGCCGACCAACTCGTTCATCCCGAATAGGGCCACCTACGAGAAGTCGACCGACGACCCCGGCTCGCCCGGCACGTTGGCGGCCGACCCCGCCAACGGCACCAACACCACGCGCCACACCACTACCGACGACTACAAAACGCCGGCCAACCTCTACGTGAAGAAGACCGCCGACCCGTGCGCGGGCTCGACGGTGCTGAAGGGGCGGACCGTCACTTACGTCCTCACCATCTCCAACGTGGGCGGCACGGCCACCAACGCGGCGGCCATGGCCGACTACGTGCCGGCCGGCACCGAGTTCGTGTCGGCGGACGGCGACGGCGTCTACGACGAGGAGACCGGGCGCGTGTCCTGGACGGGCATCGAGCTCGACGCCTATGCCAGCAAGACGTTCAGCCTCGTGGTGAAGGTGGGCGCCAAGTCGACCGGCGAGGTGCGCAACGCGGTGCTGTTCGAGGACAACTGGACTGTCGAGCGCGACGCCGACCCGCTCAACTCCAGCAATGTGGTCGTCTACTCCATCGACGACGCCGCATCACCTTTGCCCAGCGACGACGTGACGGTGCGCATCACGGCCGACCCGGCCGACGGCACGACTGCGGCGCCCGGCACCGACATCACCTACACCCTGACGGCCACGAACTCCGGCGACTACACGGCCAAGTTCGTCCGCATCCGCAACTACCTGCCTGCGCGCACCAGCTACAAGAGCGTGGCCGACGGCGGGGAGTGGATTGAAGATCGCGGCTATGCCGAGTGGATTTTGAAGAACCTCGAAGTGGGCAAGACGCAGTCGGTGTCGTGGACGGTGAAGGTGGACGCCGACGCGCCGACCAACTCCTACATCGTGAACACTGCGCGCTACGAGAAGTCGACCGACGATCCCGGCGCGCCCGGCACGCTGGCAGGCGACCCGAAGTACGACACGAACACCACGCGCCACACCACGACGGAAGGCTACAAGACGCCCGCGAACCTCTACGTGGCAAAGACCGCCGACCCGTGCGCGGGCTCGACGGTACTGAAAGGCCAGGATCTGACCTTCATCCTCACCCTGTCCAACGTGGGCGGCACGGCTACTTCCGCGGCTGCCATCGCCGACTACGTGCCGGACGGCACCACCTTTGTCTGGGCCGACAACAACGGCACCCTCGACGAGGAGACCGGCCGCGTGTCCTGGACGGGCATGAGCGTCGACGCGTTTTCGACCAAGACCGTCAGCTTCATGGTCACAGTCAACGACAAGGCCACGGGCAAGGTGCGCAACGCCGCGCTCTACGAAGACGGCTGGACCGTCGAGCGCGCGCACGACCCGGTGTCTGCGTCCAACGTCGTGGTCTTTCCTGTGGATCCGGCGCCAGAGCCCGTGCAAGGCGGCGAGGTGACGGTGCGCATGACGGCCGACCCGGCAGACGGCGGATGCGCCGCGCCCGGCACGTCCATCACCTACACCCTGACGGCGGTGAATACCGGCGATGCGGCAGTGTCCTACCTGCGCATACGCGACTACGTGCCCACGCGGACCAGCTACCAGAGCGTGGCCGACGACGGCAAGTGGGTCGAAGACCAGGGCTACGTCGAGTGGATTTTGACGGGTCTGAAGGTGGGCGAGAAGAACGCGCAGAGCGTGTCGTGGACGGTGAAGGTGGACGCCGACGCGCCGGCCAATTCGTTCATCGTGAACACCGCGCGCTACGAGACATCCGCAACCGACCCGGGCACGCCCGGCACCATCGCGGCCGACCCGAAGACCGGCACGAACACCACGCGCCACACCACGACGGAAGGCTACAAGACGCCGGCGAACATCTACACGACCAAGAGCTCGTCGCCGGTGCCCGGCTCGACGGTGCTGAAAGGCCAGGAAATCGCCTACACCCTGAAGGTGGAAAACACCGGCGGCACGGACACGTCCAAGGTCGTCGTGACAGACGACGTGCCCGACCAGACCGAGTTCGTCTGGGTGGGCGACGGCGGCAGCTACGACGAGGCAACGGGCCGCATCACGTGGTCGGGCGTCTCTGTGGGCGCGCATTCCGAGTGCACGCTGTCCTTCACCGTGAAGGTGGCGTCTGGCGCCACGGGCAAGGCGCGCAACACCGCGCTCTACGAAAACGACCCCGCCGAGGGCGCCACGCCGGCTTCCTCGACCAATATCGTGGTCAACCCCATCGAGCCCGACCCTGGTCCTGTGCAAGGCGGCGAGGTGACGGTGCGCCTGACGACTGATCCCAAAGACGGTAGCTGCGCGAAGGCCGGCACCGACATCACCTATACCCTGACGGCGGTGAATACCGGCGCCGAGACCGCCAAGTACGTGCGCATCCGCCAGTACCTGCCCGACCACATGCTCTACAAGAGTCTGGAAGCGGCCAAGGGCACCGGCGCATGGCTGCCCGACCGTGGCTATGCCGAGTGGGTCGTCGAGGACCTGCAGGTGGGCGCGGACAAGGCGCAGAGCGTGTCGTGGACTGTCACGGTGTCCGAGGACACACCCGACAACACCTTCCTGCCGGCCAAGGCCCTCTACGAGACGCAGGCCGGCGACCCCGGCGTGCCCGGCACCCTCGATGTCGATCCCAAGTTCAGCACGAATACGACGCGCCATACCACGAGCGAGGACTATGCGACGCCCGTGAACATCAACGCGACGAAAACCTCCGACGCGCTGCCCGGCGTGGAAGTGGCCAAAGGCGACGAGATCACCTATACCATCGAGTTCGTGAACAACGGCGGCACCGCGACCGACATCGGTGGCGGCACGGACTACATCCCGGCCGGCACCACCTACGTCGAGAGCAGCTGCGAGGCCGACAACGGACGCTACAACGCCGTCTTGAACTGTGTCGAGTGGCACGACGTGCACCTGGACGCGCTGGGCGGCACCGCGCGCGTGAGCTTTAAAGTGCGGGTGAACGACGACACCGTGGGCGACGTGCGCAACGACATGATTTTCGAGAACGGCTGGGACCAGGGCGATCCCGATTCCGACAATGTGACGAACACGGTCGTGCATCCGGTGAAGGACGCGCCGCAAAACAAGACGGGCTACGCGCTGACGGTCTACGCGTCTTCTGACCCGGCGTCGGGCGGCTTCGTGGAGCGCGGCGGCACCATCACCTACACCTACACGGCGAAAAACACCGGGCGCGACGCTGTGGCCTTCACCCGCATCCGCGACTACGTGCCCACCGGCACGAGCTACAAAGACGCGGCCGACGGCGGCTACTACAACGTGGACAAGAAGTTCGTCGAGTGGGTCATCCCCGATATTGCGCCCAACAGCTCGAAGACGGTGTCCTACACCGTCGCGGTGGACGCCGAAAGCCAAACCTTCATCGAGAACACGGCCTTCTACGACGTCTTTTCGGACAATCCTGGCACGGCGGGCGCGACGGGCGCCGATCCGGCTAAGGAGACCAACCGCATCGAACTGTCCTGCGACGAGGCGCATGCTGTGCCCGCCATCCTCGATGTGGAGAAGTCGAGCACGAGCGCGCCCGGCAGCCAGGTCGCGGCCGGCAACGAGATTGAGTACAGCCTCACGCTGCGCAACGACGGCGGCGTCGAGACGACCACGGCCGGCCTGCGCGACGTCGTGCCCTCGAACACGAAGTACGTGAAGGGGTCTGCAAGCGACGACGGCGTCTACGACAAGACGCGCGACTGCGTCGAGTGGACGAACCTGACCGTGCCCGCGCAGTCCACCAAGACGGTCACCTTCAGGGTGAAGGTGCGCGCCGATGCGACCGATGTCGTGTCCAACCAGGCGCTGTTTGCCAACGACTGGAAGGGCGGCGCCAACCCCGGCAGCTTCTCGAACGTGGTCGAGCATCCGCTGGGCAAAGGGCCGGATCCGGTGACGGGCTATAAGGCCACGGTGAAGGCGAGCGCCGAGCCGGCCTCGGGCAGCTACGTCGAGAAGGGCGAGACCATCACCTACAGCTTCGAGGCCAAAAACACCGGCGTGAGCGATGTAGCGTTCGTGCGCATCCGCGACTACGTGCCCTCCGGCACGAGCTTCTTGTCTGTGGGCGACGACGGCTACTTCAACGTCGAGGAGAACTGGGTCGAGTGGGTCGTGAGCGACCTGGCGCCCAACACCTCGCAGACGGTCTACTACACGGTCGAGGTTGACGAGGGCGCGGACACCTACGTGGACGATTGCGCGCTCTACGAGCAGTCCGACGAGGACCCGGGCAACGCCGGCGCGACGGGCACGCACCCGACCCGCAAGGCCAACCCGCTCAAGCACACGACCGACGAGACGCAGCCCGTGCCGACGTTGCTCGACATGGATGCGGGCTCGGATCCCGATCCGGGCAGCTCCGTGAAAGCGGGCGACACTGTCACTTACTCGCTGACGTTGCGCAACAACGGCGGCACCGACACCGACGCGGCCGGCGTGCGCGACTACCTGCCCGAGGGCACGACCTACGTGAAGGGGTCGGCCACCGACGGCGGCAACTACGACGGCACGAAGGGCTGCATCGACTGGTCGAGTTTGACTGTGCCGGCGCGCTCGTCGAAGTCGGTTAGCTTCGCGGTGACGGTGGACACCGAGACGGTGGACACCCTGCAAAACCAGGGGATGTTTGCCGACGGGTTTACGGGCGGCACGAACCCGCAGAACAAATCGAACATGGTCGAGCTGGCTGTGGAGCCGGCGGCTACGGACCTGCTGCTGAAGATGGCAAGCGACCCGGCCGATGGCGGCGACGTGGCACCGGGCGATGTGGTCACCTACACCATGACGCTGACGAACAGCGGCGACATCACGGCCGAGGGCGTCGGCATCCGCGACTACATCCCCGAGGGTGCCACGTACGTGGAGGGCTCGGCGGATCTGTGCGGCGGCGTCTACAACGACTCGCGCCGCGCCGTCGAGTGGAAAGACGTGGACGTGGAGGCCGGCGGGCAGACGCAGTTCACCTTCAAGGTGAAGGTGGACGACGAGCTGCACGTGCTCGAGATCTCCAACTCCGCGCTCTACGAGGAAGATTGGGACGGCAAGGCCGACCCCGAGAACACGTCGAACCGCGTGAAGTTGAAGACGCCCGTGGAAGAGGCGGCGGCCGATGCGGCAGGCGACGGCTCGGGTGACGGGTCGTCGGGCGACGGCAGCGTGAACAGCGGATCGGCGTCTGGCAGCAGCGCCAAGACCGGTCAGGCGGCGCTGATTGCGGGGCTGCTCGCGCTCATGGCGGTGCTGCTTATGGCGTTTGGCGTGGTGAAGGTGCGCCGCGACCACGCGGCCGGCATGGCGGGCGCGGGGCGTGCAGCGCGGACGACGCGGGCAACGCGTGCGACGCGCGACGGCGTCCACCCGCTGCGCCGCAAGTAGGCTGCAACAGGCCGCGCGTCGCGGCGCACAAGTAGGCCGCAAGGCCATCGGGCTGCGGGTCGCGGCGCACAAGCGCCGCGACCCGCTTTGGCGCAGACGCCGCGACCCGCATTCGTCCCTTGCGCCGCAGGTGTTGTGATGCTTCGGCGCAGGCGGTTTGCCGTACTGTGGCCGCTGCAGTGTCAGCTATCTGTCGCGACACTGCGGCCTGCGTGTGGCTCATAGGGTTCAAACTTCAGGCGGCGCTCCCCGCAGGGGAGCGCCGCCCTTTTTCGCTCATCTTTTCCGCCCGCCTTTCCGAAGGACGTTTTCCTCACGGGGGTGTGAAACGTGCCTCATAGAGGCGCTAAAGCGCAAAAAGGGACTTTCGGTGTCGCCCAAAGTGCCTTTTCGCACGTGAAATG
>CAVECB010000028.1:22451-25089 GCA_963614215.1 Ruthenibacterium lactatiformans | reverse complement strand
CTGGGCACCATGGCCGTGGGCGAGGGCGGCGGCGAGCTGGACAAGCAGCTGTTGGGCGACACCTGGGACGTAGAAAACCCCGAGGTCGTGGCTGTCTATCTGAAAGGTACGCCGGCAAGCTGGGTAGGTCCTATGGACGTGGCGCTTGCCATCATCAAGGCGGTCTACGAGTGCGGGTATGTGAAGAACAAGGTCATGGAGTTCGTAGGGCCGGGTGTGGCAGCGCTTTCTTGCGACTACCGCAACGGCATCGACGTCATGACCACGGAGACGACCTGCCTGTCGTCGGTGTGGCGCACCGATGGAGAAACGAGGCGCTGGCTGGAGACGCACGGGCGGGTCGACGAGTTCGAGCAGCTCGACCCGGGGGACGTGGCCTACTACGACGGCTGCGTCGAGGTGGATCTCTCCACGGTGAAGCCCATGATCGCAATGCCTTTCCACCCCTCCAACGCCTACGAGATCGACGCGCTCTACAACAACCTCGACGACATCTTGCACGAGACTGAAACTCGTGCCGCCGAGGTGGCGGAAGGCCGCGCTGCCTTCACTTTGCGCGACAAGGTGGGAGAGGACGGACGCCTGCAGGTGCAGCAGGGCGTGATCGCGGGCTGCGCGGGCGGCACCTGGTCAAACGTCATTGCTGCCGCGAGCGCCCTGAAGAATAAAAGCTGCGGCGCCGGCGAGTTCTACCTGTCGGTCTACCCCGCCAGCCAGCCCGTCTTCACCGAGCTGGACCGCCGGGGGTGCCTGGCCGACCTCATGGACGCGGGCGCCATCGTGCGCACGGCGTTTTGCGGGCCGTGCTTCGGTGCGGGCGACACCCCGGCCAACAACGCCTTGTCCGTGCGCCATGCCACGCGCAACTTCCCCAACCGCGAAGGCTCCAAGCCCGGCGACGGACAGATGGCAGCCGTCGCGCTCATGGACGCGCGCTCGATTGCGGCCACGGCGGCAGCGGGCGGCAAGTTGACGAGCGCTGAGGAGATGGAGGGCGCCTTCGAGGGGCTGCCGGATGACTACAGCTTCGACGACAGCTCCTACCGCGCGCGGGTCTATCGCGGATTTGGGGACGCGCGTCCCACCCACGAGCTGCGCTACGGCCCCAACATCAAGGACTGGCCCGAGCAAGAGCCGCTGGGCGCACACGTGCTACTGAAGCTATGCTCAAAGATTGAAGATGCGGTCACGACGACCGACGAGCTGATTCCTTCCGGCGAGACGTCGAGCTACCGCTCCAATCCGCTGGGGTTGGCCGAGTTCACCCTCTCGCGCCGCGACCCGGGCTATGTCGCGCGGGCAAAAGAAGTGCGCGAATTGGAGGAGGCGCGCCGTGCAGGCCAGCTGCCCGATGAGCTGCGAGAAGTGCTGACGGCGGTGCGCGACATCGAGGGATACGCGAGTGTCGAGGCCGACGAGGTCGAGGTAGGCAGCACCATCTACGCGAGAAAGCCGGGCGACGGCTCGGCACGCGAGCAGGCGGCCAGCTGCCAGCGCGTGCTGGGCGGCCTTGCCAACATTGTCTCGGAGTTTGCCACGAAGCGCTATCGCTCGAACTGCATGAACTGGGGCATGCTGCCCCTGCACTACGCCGGCGACCTCGACCTGCTTAAAGTGGGCGGCTGGGTCTTTGTGCCAAACGCGCGCCAAGTCCTCGAAGACGACGCGCTGGGAGAAATCGAAGCCTGGGTCATAGGCGGCGGCGCGGCAGCAGCGCCCGTGCGCATCGAGCTTTCTATCGCGCCCATGACGGCTGAGGAACGCGAAATTGTCATGGCGGGCTGCCTGATCAACTACAACCGCGCGAAGCAGCGCTGAGAGCGAGGGGTAGATGAACTGCAAGCGTTGCGGGGCCGCGCTCGCGCCGGGCGCCCTGGGCTGCCCCGTGTGCGGCGAGCCGGCCGACGGCGGTGGCGCGGGCGGCGCTTTTAGCGAGGGGGTCGTCGCGACGGGCATGAACCCCCTTTCCGCAGACGACCTGCCGCAAATCTCGGCGGGCTTTCCCGAGAGCGTGGACGCGACGGTTGATGCAGGTGGCCTCGCAGCTGCCGATGAAGCGTCCGACGAGGGCAAAGGCGAGGATGCCGGCTTCGATGAGACGGGAGAAGCAGACGCTTGCGGCGACCCCTTCGCGCCGCAGCCCGCGCCCGCCTTCGCCGCAAGCGCCGGCTTTTCTGCCCAAGAGCAGCAGGACTTCGAGCCGCTTGCCTATATGGATCCCGCGCAACTCGCCTACGCAGGCCCTGGCCCAGACGAGCCGCGCGCACGCATGCGCACGAGCAGCAAGGTGCTCATCGCGTTGGTCGTGGTCCTTCTCGTGGCCGCGCTGGCCGGCATCGCCGCGGTGTGGGCGCACAACACGCGCCTCGTGGCCGAGTCCAACGTGCGCTACACCGTCACCTACGAGACCAACGGCGGGTCGCGCGTGGAGTCGCAGGAGGTGAAGACGGGCACCCTCATCACAGCGCCGCGCGAGCCGACCATATCGGGGCGCTATTTCGCCGGCTGGTACACGGACACCACCTATCAGACGCAGGTAACGTTTCCGCTGGAAGTGGACTGCGACATGACCCTGTACGCCCGCTGGCTGCGCGACAAGGACAAAGCCGACAAGGCAAAAGCCGCGCAGGACACGACG
>CAVECB010000028.1:0-22397 GCA_963614215.1 Ruthenibacterium lactatiformans | reverse complement strand
CAGGGCACGTCGCAAGACGCGGGCACGAACGCGGCATCGAGCACGGAAACTGCCGGAAACTAGCAGACACAAAACAGACCCGCCGACTCGAAGCAAGACGAGACGGCGGGTCAGACACAAGCAAACAAACTGCAAAACCGGGCAGTGCCGACGCCGCAGGGCACCTACTTGAACTTACACAAAGCGATGGCAGCGGTTCCAACAAGGCCAATCACACACATTGCGATGCCGAGCGTCATCCACGCGTCTCCGGCAGGACCGAGCAAAAGCGGCGGCACGAAGCTGCCGAGGAACTGCCCGAGCGACTGCACGAGCATCAAAACGCCCATGCCTATGCTCATAAGCTGCGGCTTGCCAAGCACGTCGATGTAGCTGGTCAGGCACATAACCGGACCGCCTAGGCCTATGACGCCCATGAGGATGGCACCAGCCCACAGAGCAGGCCCGCTACCAGCAAGCAGCAAAAGCGCACACGGCCCCATCGCTAGGCTCGCAAGGATGTAAAGCGGCTTGCAACGCCCCATCTTGTCTGAAAGAACCCCGAACAAAGTCGAGGATATAACCGCCAGAAGCATGGGCAAAGTGGAGATAAAGCCGGACAAGGTCGGGTCGATGCCCTGGGATTGCATGAGCGTCGGCGAAAAGGAGAGTACGGCCAACAGCGTCATGTTGTAGCAGAGAAATCCGAAGAAGAAGAGCAGGGTGTTGGGCTTGAACAATTCCGCATAGCTGACCTTTTCCTCTTCTGCGCCCTGCGCGGGGGCAGGCGGATTGCTCCTGAAGCGCACAGCAACAAAGACCAGAAACGCAAAAAGGACGGGAAGTGCACCATACAAAATCCAGGTGCCCGCAAAGCCCAAGGTTCCGAACACGCTCGAAGTGGCAACGCCGCCTATGACCGAGCCAAGACACACCCACAGCGCCCAGATGCCCGTCGCCGATCCTATCTTGTCCGGGGCAACGTAGCGCTGCACGCACAGCGGGCCGCAGATGGTGACGAATATGAAAGCAACCCCCTCGATACCGCGCGAGAAGATAAGCATGCCCGCGTTTGTAGCAAGCGAACCGACGATGGCGCCGACAAGCGAAAGTGCCGCCGCCGCCATGAGAACGTTTCTAGGACCAAACTTCTTAGCAAGGATACCGGTGGGTATGGCCAAGACAATTCCGACAAAGGTGAATATGGACATCAGCCACGACGCGCTGTCGACGTTCATATCGAACTGTGCCATCAGGTCGCCCATAATGACGGGAACCTTGTACTGCGTTGTTGCGATTGCCGTACCAAAAAGAAGCATACTCACTGCGATGAGCGGCCAGCTCCTGTATTGTTTTTCCTCGTTCATGACGTCTCCTCCCCTCGCGCCTCCAGTGCTTCGATGTTGTCTTGAAGAACCTCGAACCTCTCGCCGCCAGGCCCTCTGAAAAACATGATGCGCAGCTGGGTGCCACCGTCACCACTCACGGCAAACAGCCCCTCGCCCGCCGCGCCGAGCGGCCGGTCAAACTCCAGAGGCGGGTCGAATGGTCCGGCTTCCACCTGAACGCCTTTGTCTTTCAAATACGCGATGAACGCGTCCATATCGGCGACGCGCAAGGCGATGTGGTTCAGGCTGGCCGTCGCTGCGTCGCACGCCCCCTTATCGGCGCATTCGAGCAGCTCGAAAGCTGTACCCACCCCCTTCATCCACGCCATCTTCAGCGGCTTATCTCCTTCCATGGCATCCGAGCGAAACAGCAACTCGCAGCCGAGGACGTCGTGGTAGAACTCGATGGATTCGTCGATGTCGCGGCAGTAGATGCCCACATGTTGCAGTTCCAGTTTCATCTTTTCCTCCCTCTTTCACCACTCGCAAAAGGCAGACAACCCTTAAACAGGGATCGCACAAGTGAAAGGCATGTGGAGGGGCCAGACCGGTTGCGCAGTCCAGCCCCGCTACGCAAAACGCCTATCCCTGATCGCTGGACGTGGCAGCCATGACCTCGGCTACCGTAGCGTTTTTCATCCTCAGCTCACTGATGCAGGCCACGTCGGCGTCGAACTCAACGACGCTTTCCACATCCCCCTCATACACGTCGCTTGACTTGGTACGCGGTTTAGTCAGCTGCAGCGCCTTGTCTGCGTCATAAGGTATGAGCTGCTCCTTGGGCGGATTTGCCTTGGCGACCCAGTTGGGGTGCGTCTGATCCGGGTCGGGCATGGTCTCGATCTGGGCAACGTTGCCGTACTTTTCCCTCAGCTCGTCTATGGGGCCAAAGTCCAGCGCGCGCATGGGACACGACGCAACACAAATAGGCAAGTCGCCTTTTTCCAGACGGTCGATGCACATGGTGCACTTGCTCATCTTGGTGCCGGGTTCGTCGCTCGCGAACTTGGGCGCCCCGTACGGGCAGGCCGCAAAACAATTGCGGTCGCCTTGGCACTTCTCCGAGTCCACGAGAACGGCTCCGTATTCGTCTTCTTTGAAGATGGCGGCATGCTCGCATGCGGGGATGCAGACGGGGTTGTCACAATGGCCGCAATTGAAGGCCAAGATGCCAATGGAGGGGTTGGGAAACCTCCCCTTCTCCCACATATAGACGCTCATCCACTTCTCAGGGCCGGGCGCTATGTCGTACCAGTCCTTGCAGGCAACCGAACATGCCTTGCAGCCATAGCAGCGACTCTGGTCGAAGAAAAATCCGTACTGGGTCATGGCTATCTACCTACCTTTCTGATTTCAACCAAGCCGGCTGTGAGCAGCGCGCCGACGATATGCGGGAGATGGGTGTCGCCGATGAGCAAGTTGCAATTGCCCGCGACGTCTATGCCGTAGGGCATGAGCTTGGACTTGCGGACGTTGTCGAACTCGGACCACTCGCCGTGCGCTATCGAAACAGTGCCTGGTAGCAGCTTCGAAGAGACGTAGGCTGTGATTTCAACCTCGCCGTACTGGTTGTAAACCAAGACACGGTCGCCGGTCTTGATCCCGCGATCTGCCGCATCTGCCGGCGACATGCGCACCATATGCTCGTAGCAATCGCCTTTCAGCCAGGGGTTGTGGTCGTTGGCGGAATGCTGGCGATACGTGGACACCGGGGTGACCATCGACAGCGGATAGGCCTGCGTCCACGAATGGTAGTAGCTGTCGTTGGCAGGCTCGTCTTGGTAGGTAGGCTGCCAACGCGGATAGGGGTCGTAGTGTCCGCCGTAGCGCGTCTTGGTCAGGTCGGTCTCCTTGACGTAGCTGCTCTCGAACTCAATCTTGCCCGAAGGCGTCTTGAACGGCGAACGCCCCCACTCGACGGTGTTCTTGAAGGGATAGAACCACTCGCCCGGCTCGCCCGGCACGCGCACAATGGGCAGCTTCTGGAAATCCTCCCACGACGGCGGGTCAATCTCGTAATAGCTCAAAGCGCCCGTTTCGTCTTTGGCCCATTCCTCGTAGGCGGGCTTGTATATGCGCTCGACGATCTGCTCATCCCAGTCGCGCCAATCCGTCACGTCGAGCATCTTGGGGTTGTATTTGTCAGCAAATCCCAAACGGCGTGCCAGCTCCATCCAGACCCAGTCCTTGGGGCGGATCTCGCCGGGCGGGTTGACGCCTTTACCCGCGAAGAGGAAGTAGTTCATCATGCCCGAGGGCGAGCCCCAGAAGCGATTGATCCCGAAGAAGTGCATGTCCGTCGACTCGAACTGGATGACAGGCGAGGGCAAGACGATGTCGAGGAACTGCATGGAGGGCTGATCGTCGAAGTACTGCCAGCCCCAAGAGAACTCCATGTTGGCGAAGCCCTTCATGCGCTTGGACACGTTGTGCTGGTTGTTGATGTAATTGTTGGGGATGATGGCCATTTTCAGGCACGGCAGCGGGCTTTCAGGCGGGCACCCTATGCGCTGGCGGAATTCCTCTTCGCTGATCTCGCCGGCGGCATAGAGCTTCTGGCAGTGCATGAGCTCGGTGACCTTGTTATTGTTGTTCGTAATGGGGTTGACCACATCGCCTTTGACCTGCCCGGTATCGGGAACCGGGGCAAACAGACGCGGTTGGGTGACCAGACACGCGCCGCCGCCCTCGCAGCCGCCGGGGATGGACAAGTTGCCCGTCATCGCCTGGAGCAGCATAGCAACAGCTGCCGCGTAGTCACCCAGATTGCGCTTGGAAACGCCGTACATTTGCTGAAGATGGACGGGTTTCATAGACGCGTAGTAGCGCGCGAATTCGCGAATCGTCTCGGCCGGGATGCCGCATATGGGCTCTGCCCACTCGGGCGTGTGCTCGACACCGTCGACCTCGCCGACGATGTAGCTGCGCCACTGCTCGAAGCCGTCGGGCTCGACCCACTGCTCCACGTACTCATGGTCGTAGAGGTCCTCGGTGTAGAGGACATGAGCCACCGCCAGCCCGAACGCTGTGTCGGTGCCCGGGCGTATGGGGATCCATTGCGCGCCCAAGACCTCTGCCGAGACGTTGTAGACGGGATCGATGAGGATGAACTTGCACCCGCGCTCCTGAGCAAGCTTCATGTAGTAGGGGACGTGCCCGAACCACGCGACCATCGGGTCGAAGCCCCACAAGACCACGAGCTTGGAATTGAGCAGGTCCGGTGCCTCGAAGCCCGGAAACGCATCGGAAGTGCCCTTAATCAGGCAGTCCGTCAAACGCACACCCAGGTGGAAGTCCTCGGCTGCTGCCCCGCCAGAAGTCGAGTGGTCGCCCCAGCCGGTGATAGTGCCCGGCATGTAGGACGCAAACGGAAAGTCGGAGCTTTCAAATGCGACGTAGTAGCAGTAGTACAACCAAGGATGGTCGGGATTTTCCTTGGCCATCGTGCGCATCTTGTCGGCGATGGTGTCGAGCGCCTCGTCCCAGGATATGCGTTCGAAATGCCCTCTGCCGCTCCCCTTTTCTCCCACGCGTTTCATGGGATAGAGCAGGCGTTTGTCCGAATAGAGCTCCTGGCGCCACGCGTGCCCCATGGGGCAGGCGCGGGCCTGCAGCATGCCGGTCTGCACGGCGTTTTCATCGTCGTCTTCGCGCGCGATTCCGCGGTTGACGGAATCATCAGGCTCGATGAAAACGATTTTGCCGTCCTTGACGCCGCACTTGATCAAGCATGTGGCGTCCCAGCAACCGTTGTTGTGGCATGTCGTGTAGAAATATTCGACATCCTCGTGACGCTTGCTGAACTTGTCAATTATCGAATCCCTTGACATAGCTCTTCCTCCTAACCAACTCTCTCGACAGCGTTTTGCGCACCGAATTGCGGCGCGCCCCTCGCTTCAAATTTTGAGAACTGCACACATTTGGCGTAAAGCGTGTTTTTGTTTAACGCGAAAGCGGAAATGTTTCGGGCGTATTTCATATCGGGAATGCAAAATTCCAGACATGTTCAATCTGGGCAACGCCAAACTTTTACGGAGTCGCACGCCCATGCGGTATAGTTGGCAACGAGAAAGAAACGGTCTTGAGGGGGATCCGTGGATTATTTCAAGTCGTTTTCCGCCAAAACACAGGCGGCGTTTTTCAAGGCGGAAGCGGAGATGATTCGCTTTGCCGAAAAAGCCGAAAGCCTGCCGTATGCCGGACACCTGCGCAATACCTTGCTCGCCATCGACGCCGTGTTCGCCGTCCGCATGACACATGACGCCTCACTGCCGCCCGTGCCGCTCATTGTTGCCTACGACGTCGCGGGTTGGAAATATAACAACGACATGGGTTGTTGCGTAAACGCAATCGGCTCGATGTTTCAGTTGCCCGACAAACTTGGCAAAATGGCCGTAGAGGCGGGGCGCTACATGCAGACGTTGCAATGGATCTCGCAGACGGCTGTAGCAGGGTTCATATCCACGCCCGCGACCCTAGTGCAATTAAACAAAATGCTCGTCGGCAACGTGGGTCAAGATGTGCCGGGGCACGAGTTTCGCAGTGCCTACCTGCCGGACAGAAAAGGCTTTGACCCGGATGAGATATCCGCCACAGTCAAGCAGCTGTGCATGTTTTGCAATGGCGACTATTTCTCGCCTCTCGGCCAAGCTTCCGTCATCCACCACGCCATCGAGCGCATCGCGCCGTTTGACGATATGGTGGACAAGACAGGGCTGCTCTTCGCCTTCATCCCCATGTTCAGACGCAAGCTGTTCTCGAGCAAGCTCATCGTCCCCATATGCTGGGGCGCCTCGCTCGAGCGCGAGTACAGAAAGACCCTCAAAAACGCGAGTCGCGAAGAAGAGGACAGCGACGACTACATCGTCTGCCGGGAAAAATGGGCCAGCTACAACGCGCGCAACACGTCCATGGCCGTAATGATTGCCGAAATGTTCTTGCAGCGCGTCGAGAAGATGCGCACGAGCTGGAGAAACCGGGGTCTGAAGATATCTGCGAATTCCGCGACCGAGAAGCTGCTCGACCTCTTTTTGGCCATACCCCAACTGTCCATCAAGCATGCCGCAAGCCGCATCGGCAAGAGCTACGGAGCCACAAATGAGGCCATGCACCAGCTCGTGAAGGCCAACATCATCGAGGAAGTGCCCATCGACAACAGGGAACGCATCTTCATCTGTCCACAATCCGTCGAGCTTATCGCGGGGTTCGTAGAAAATCTAGAAAGCATCGGCAAGAGAATGCACTAACTACAGCTGCAGCCGCGCTCGAATTGGGGTATCCAAAAAACGCCGATAAAAGCGATGCAACGCGAAGGGCGAGGATGCGAACCCTAGTCGTGGGCCTTGCCGGTGGAGTCGTCGTGGAAATTAGAGTAGCCGCCCACGGCGTTGGCGTTGAAACGACCTTCAGTTTTGGAGAAGAATACTTGGGTCGACATCAAATCCTTGATGGTGGCACCCACGGCGGCCATAGCCTCCTTTTGGGTTTTTCCCTCGTCGATATAGCTGTTGAGCACCTCGGCCTTTTTCGCTGATTCGAGAGCCATGAATTCTGCGCGGTCCATCGTCTTCCTCCTTGCCTCGACATACGCCCTCGGACTTTTGCATCCAGGGCGCTTCGCGTGAAGAGTATAGAAGCGTCGGAAGGGAAAGCCGAAGGAAATTTCTGTTTCCGCCAAGTCCGAAAACAAGGAATAGGCACGCACGGGGTGCGCTACGGCTAGCAAATGCGCGGCAGCTGCTCGCCTACGAGCATGTCGAGTATGCGCGCCGAGCCGAAGGCCGTGCGCAGAAAAACGCGCCCCTCGCCTTCCACAACCTCGCCCACGATGGCGGCCTCGGCGCCGTATTTGTCCGCGCGCATGGCCGCAAGCGCAGCGTCTGCCGCCTCGGGCGCGACGACGCAGACCATCTTGCCCTCGTTTGCCACCTGAAACACGTCATATCCCAGCATCTCGCACGCGCCACGCACCTGCTCATGCACAGGCACGGCCTCTTCCTCGATGCGTATGTCCACGCCCGCCATCTGCGCAAACTCGTTTAAGGTCGAGGCCAACCCGCCGCGCGTCGGGTCGCGAAACGCCCGCACGCTGCCTTCAGGGCACGCATCGAGCACGCCTGCAATCAGATGGTTCAAGGGGGCGGCATCCGAGGCGACCGTCGTGGAAAACGCCAGCTCTTCGCGGGTTGAGACGATGGCGATGCCGTGATCGCCGATGCTGCCAGAGACAAGCACCTTGTCGCCCGGGCGCACGAGGCGCCCCGACAGCTCCACCCCCTCGCGCAGCACGCCCACGCCCGCCGTGTTGATGTAGACGCCGTCGCCGTGGCCGCGGTTCACCACCTTGGTGTCGCCCGTGACCACCTCCACGCCCGCCTCGGTCGCCGTCGATGCGATCGAGGCGCAGATGCGCTCCAGGTCGGCCAGCGGATAGCCCTCCTCCAAGACGAAGGCCACGGACAGCCATTTCGGGTCGGCGCCAGCGGTGGCCACGTCGTTTACCGTGCCGCACACGGCCAGATGCCCGATGTCGCCGCCCGGGAAGAAATGCGGCGTGACCACGAAGGTGTCGGTGGAAAAGGCGATGCGGCCGGCCGGCACGGGCAGGCTCGCCGCGTCGTCGCCTGCCGAGAGCTGCTCGCCGGCGTAGGCGGAAAAAAACATCTCCTCGATGATGTCGCGCATCATCGTCCCGCCGCTGCCGTGAGCCATCGTCACCGTGCCATCTGTCGCCATCGCTTATCTCACATCCCTCTCGTCGTGTCGTAGCGCATCGCCTGCGCGCGCCGTCTCGCTCGCACGCGCACGCCGCGCCATCTCCGCGTCGCCCTCATCGCCGCCTGTAAACCGCCCGCGCCTACTCCATGTCCATGAAGCGCGACAAATCGATGCCGCCCATGCCGGGCACGCGTATCTTTTTGCGCTTGCCCTTCTTGTTCTTCTTGCCCATGCCCATCTCGTTGAACTGGCTCATCATCTTCTTCACCATCTTGCGCGTCTCGTTGAAGCGCTTGAGCAGCTGGTTCACCTGCTGCACGCTCGTGCCCGAACCCGCCGCGATGCGCGCGCGCCTAGGCCCGTTGATGATGGAGGGCTTTTGGCGCTCGGCGCGCGTCATGGAGTTGATGATGGCTTCGGTGCGGTCCAGCTCACCTTCGTCGACCTGACCCTGCGCGAGAGCCTTAGACCCGCCCGGCAGCGCCGAAACGAGTTTTCCCAGCCCGCCCATCTTGCGCGTCTGGCCGATGATCTGCAAAAAGTCGTCGAAGGTGAACTCCGCACGGGCAATGCGCTCGGCCTGCTCGGCCTCTATCTGCTCGTCTTGGACCTCGATGGCACGCTCGATGACGCTCACCACGTCGCCCATCCCCAAGATGCGCTTGGCCATGCGGTCGGGGTGGAAGACCTCCAGCGAGTCGGGCTTCTCGCCTGCCGAGACGAACTTGATGGGCTTGCCCGTGACCTCGCGTATGGACAAGGCGCCGCCGCCGCGCGCGTCGCCGTCCATCTTGGACATGATCACGCCGTCGAAGTCCACCTGCTCGGCAAACGCCTGCACGACGTTGACGACGTCTTGGCCGGTCATGGCGTCCACAACCATCAGTATCTCGTCGGGCGAGGTCGCGTCGCGTATGGCCGCGGCCTCCTCCATCATGGCCTCGTCCACGTGCAGGCGGCCGGCCGTGTCGATGATGACCACGTCGCGCAGGTTGTCGATGGCGTCTTGCACGCCCTCGCGCGCAATCTGCACGGCATCGGCGCCGTCGCCGCGATAGACCCGCACGCCCTGCTCGTCGCCTAGAGCCTGCAGCTGGTCGGCGGCAGCGGGGCGGTAGACGTCGCAGGCCACCAGCTCGGGCATGTGGCCGGCGGCCTTCAGGCGCCACGCGAGCTTGGCCGCGGCGGTCGTCTTGCCCGCGCCCTGCAGGCCGACGAGCATGATGACGGCAGGGATGCGCTCGCCCAGATGCAGCTCCTCAGTCTGGCCGCCCAAAAGCTCGCCCATCTCGTCGAGGACGATTTTCACCACGTTTTGCCCAGGGGTGAGCGAGTCCATGACCTCGGCGGTCAGGCACTTTTCTTTCACCCGCGCGCAAAAGCCCTTCACGACCTTGAAGTTGACGTCGGCCTCGAGCAAGGCCAGACGAATCTCGCGTATACCCGCGTCGATGTCTTCTTCGGTCAGGCGACCCTTGCCCTTCAGGCCGGAAAAGACGTTTTGCAGTTTCTCTGACAGGCTGTCGAACATGTGCGCCCTCTTCTTCGTCTCGATCGTGTCGTCTCGCGTGCCGCGCCGCGCGTTTCACCGTACGCCGCTTCTCGTGCCGCGCGCCTTACCGTGCGCCGCGTGCCGACGCAGCACTTGCCGTGCGCGGTGCGACGCTCCTACCAGCCAGCCGCGTCGTGGCCGCCGCCGTCGCTTGCGCCCTCGCTGCCCTCGCGCATCTCGCCAAACAGCGCCTCGGCGTATTCCAGCGCATCGAACGGGCGCAAATCGTCGATGCCCTCGCCCACTCCCACGCGCAAGATGGGCAGTCCCAACTCGTGGCTTGCGGCCACGGCGATGCCGCCTTTTGCCGTGCCGTCGAGCTTGGTCATGACGATGCCGTCCAAGTCGAGCACGCGGTCGAACTCACGCGCCTGCACGAGGCCGTTTTGACCGCAGGTCGCGTCGATGACCAGCACACAATAAACCGGCATCTGCGCACGCTTGCGCGTGACCGACACCACCTTCTGCAGCTCGCGCATCAGCTCGTCGGAAGTGTGCAAACGCCCGCTTGTGTCCACAAGCAGGCAGTCGGCGCCGCAGGCTTCGCCGCGCTCGATCACGTCGTAGCACACGCTGGCCGGATCCGCGCCGCGCTCGCGCTTCACCACCTCCACGCCACTGCGCCGCCCCCACTCGTCGAGTTGCTCGATGGCTGCCGCGCGGAAGGTGTCGGCGCTGCCTATGAGCACGCGCCGCCCGCCGTCGTGGGCCTGTTTTGCCAGCTTGCCCACCGTAGTCGTCTTGCCCGCGCCGTTTATCCCCACGAAAAGCACGCAGGAGGGGTTTGTGGTGAAGGGGTCTTTTTCGCAAGGCGCGAAAAGGCCGGCCACCTGCTCGGCCAGCAAATCAAGCACCGCCCAGGCATCCGGCAGCGCGCGCCGCCGCGCAAGGTCGCGCAGTTCCTCGACCGCCGCATCTGCCGCCTGCGCGCCCATATCGCTTGCGATGAGCGTCTCTTCCAGGTCATCCCAAAACTCCTCGTCGAGTTTGGGCCCGCGCCGCAAGATGATGTTCATGCGCTCCGAGAAGCGCTCGCGGCTGCGTTGGATCCTATCGCGAAATCCCATGTCCGCTCCCTTCCTGCTTTTTCACTTCGCGCCAGAAAACGAGTCCACCTCGGGCGTGGCCGGCGCCTCGTGAGCCTGGCGCAATGCCTGGTCGAGGCGCTGGCTGACCAGCTTGGACACACCGTCGTTGCGCATCGAGACGCCGTAGAGCAAATCGGCCATCTCCATGGTGCGGCGCTGGTGCGAGATCATGATGAACTGGGTGGTCTCGCGTATGCCGTCGAGATAGCCCAACAGCCGGCGCAGGTTCGTGTCGTCGAGCGCGGCCTCCACCTCGTCGAGGATGTAAAACGGCGTCGAGCGCACGCGGTAGGTGGCAAACAGCAGCGCCATAGCCACGAGGGACTGCTCACCGCCGGACAGCAGCGACTGTTTGCGCACGGCTTTGCCCTTGGGCTGGGCGTGCACCTCGATGCCGCTTTCCTCGGGGTTGTCCGGATCCACGAGCGTGAGGTGCCCGCGCCCGCCGGGAAACAGCGTCGCGAATATCTCGGCGAAGTTGTCGTTGACCGCGTTGAAGGTCTCCACGAAGCGGTTGCGCATCTTGCGGTCGATGGCGGCCACGATGCGCTCCAGCGACTTGCGCGCTCCGTCCAGATCGTCGGTCTGGGTGGCGATGAAGTCGCGCCGCTCCTTCAAGCTGCGGTACTCCTCGACGGCCACAGGGTTGACCGCGCCTAGGTGCGCGATGCGGTTGCGCAGCTTGTCGCCCTTGCGCTCCAGCGCACGACGGTCGTCGGGGGCGGGCATCTGCAAGGCAATGTCGAGCAAGACGCCGTGCTCTTCGGTGATAGACGAGACGGCGGCCTCGACCTGCACCTCCAGCTTGCCGCGGTCCACGCGCACCTGCGAAAGCGTCTCGGTGGAGCCGTCCACCTCTGCCTGCGCGGTCTCGACGGCCTTGCGCGACTTCTCGATGGTAGTGCGCAAATCGCCCTGGCCTGCCTGCTCCAGCTGGGCCTGGTCGCGCAAGATCTGGGCCTGGGCGGCCACGCCGTCGTGCAGTTCGGTGAAAACGCCGTGCAAAGGCTCGACGCGCAGGCGCAAAATCTCCAGGCTGCGCTCGGTGTCGCGCGAGACGGCCAGCGACCCGCGCAAGTTGCGCACCTCACTTTTCAGCGAGTCTATCTGGTTGGCCAGATGCAGTGCGCGCTCGCGCACGGTGGCCAGCTCCACGTTTGCCGCCGAGACCCGCGACGTGCAGGCACTTTCCTGCTCGAAAAGCGACTCGCGCCTCTCGCGCACGGCGGCAAGCTCTGTCTCCAATTCGGTTTTTTCGGCCTCGTAGGCGGCCTTTTCCTCTTCCAGCGATGCCACCAGCTCGCGCGAGGCGGCGGTGTCTTCCACTATTTTCTCGCGGCGACGCTTCACCTGCTCGGCTTCTGCCATGAGCGCGGTGATGTTGTGTTCCAGGCGCCCCGTCTCCTCGTGCAGCGACTCTAGCTCGCCGGATGCCTGGGCCGTCTGCTGGGCCAGCTCGAACTCGTCGGCTTGGGCCGCCTGCAGTGCGTCTTCTGCGGTCGAAACGGCCAGCTCCGCCTCGCCCAGTTGCGCCTCGCGGGCAGGCTCTTCCTCGCGCAGCGCGTTCATGCGGCGCTTGCGCCCCAGCACGCCTTCGGTGTCGGCCAGCTGCGCGCCGATGGTGATCTTGCCGTCCGGCCACACGACGACGCCCTCGTCGGTGACGAAACGCGCGCCCGTGTCGTCTTTGGCCTGCGCCTCGACCGCGTCTTTCACCGAGGACACCACGTAGACGTCGCCCAAAAGGTCGTCGGCCACCTGCGCGTAGGCCGTATCGTAGTCCAGCTGGTCGAGCAGATGCGTGCCGGCGTGCGCGCGGCGCCTCTTCGCGTTTTGGCGCCCGTCTGCCGGCACAAGCGATATCTCGCCACCCGTCACACCAGAGGTCAGTATGTGCTCGGCCACGACCGCCGCCGCGTGCACGTCTTGGGTCATGAGTCCGAAAAGATCCGCGCCCAAAAGGTGCTCGACGAGCTTTTCTAGATGCTCGGGGGCGGTGAATATTTCGGAGAGCGGGGTGACGATGCCCGTCAGCTCGTCGCGGTGGTCCAGCGTCCAGGTGAGCAGCGGGCTGGCCTCGTCGAAGGCGCGGTCCACTTCCTCTAGCCCCTTCAGCTCGGCGCGCAGGCCTGCCAACGCGTCGCGGGCGGCAGACGTGCGGGAGCGGGCGTCTTCGAGCAAGCGCAGGCGCTTTTCTATGTCGGATTTGGCCAGCTTGGACTCGCGCGAGAGCTTTGCCAGCTCGGCTTCGAGTTGCTCTGCACGCGAGCGCCGCGCGGCTAGGGTCGTGCGTGTGGCGGCAAGAGACTCTTCTATCTGCTCGCCGCGCGAAACGAGCAGCCCGTCTTCCACATCGGCGGTGCCCAAGGTCTCGTTGGCCTTCATCCCGCGCAGGTTGGCCGCATCAATCGCCTTTTCCTTGGCACGCACCGACGAGGCCAGGCGCGCCACCTGCTCGTCGGCCTCCTTGCGCTCGCGGCGTATGCCCTCGGACTCCTTTTGCAGCTCGGAGAGCTGGGCGTGCAGCTCGTCGCGGCGGGCGATGGCATCGCGGCGCTCGTCTTCGCCGGATTCGAGCTGCGAGGACGCCTCGGACAGGCGCGTGTCGGAGCGGTGTATGGACTGGCGCAGCTCGGAGAGGCGCGAAACCATGTTGCGCCCCTTCTCCTCCAGCAACAGCATCCCGGAGTCCAGGCGCTCCAAGACCAGTTGGCTGCGGCGGCGCTGCTCGGCCAAATCGCCCACGAACAGACCCTTTTCCTCCAGCAGGCGCTGGTATTTCTCCAGCTCGCGCTTCTTTTCGTCGAGACGGAACTTCGCCATTTCCACAAGCGAGTCCGCTTCCTTTTCCTTGCGGCCTATCTCCTTCCACTGGCTTTGCAGTTGGCGCAAATCGTCAACCGCAAGCGTCAGCTCCACTTCCTTTAAGTCGCCGGAAAGGTGCTCGTATTGCTGGGCGCGCGAGGCCTGGCGCTCCAGCGGTTTTAGCTGCCGCTCTATCTCGGCAGCAATGTCGTGCACGCGCGCAAGCTCGGCGTCCATGTTCTTCAGCTTGCGGGCGGCGCGGTCTTTGCGCATCTTGTGCTTTAGGATGCCCGCGGCCTCCTCCACGAGCACGCGGCGGTCCTCCGGGCGCCCCTGCAGCACGTTTTGCAGCGAGCCTTGGCTGATGATGGAGTGCGCGTCGCGCCCGAGGCCCGAGTCGTTCAAGATGTCGATGACGTCCATGCGTCGCGAGGGGCTGCCGTTGATCAAGTACTCGCTTTCGCCGTTGCGATACATGCGCCGCGTGACGACGACCTCGGAAAAATCGAGCGGCAGAGTGCCGTCGGAGTTGTCGAGCACGAGGTCTACCTCGGCCAAGCCGACAGCCTGCCTAGCCGAGCTGCCCGCGAATATGACATCTTCCATCGACGAGCCGCGCAGGTGCTTGGCGCTCTGCTCGCCCAAAACCCACAAGACCGCATCCGAGATGTTGGACTTGCCCGAGCCATTGGGACCCACGACCACCGTGAGGCCCGGCTCTAGGCGCAGAACCGAGCGGTCCGCAAACGATTTGAAACCCTTCAAGACGAGAGATTTAAGGTACACGAAAGCCCCTTGGACACGTCGTTACACAAACCCCGAAATGGTACCACGAACCGCACGTCAGGACATGAAGCCGAGCCGGGCGATGGCGGCAGCGGCGGCGGCGGCCTCGGCGGCCTTCTTGGAGCGCCCCTCGCCGCAGGCCAGCTCCTCGCCGTCCACGGAGACGGCCGCGCGGAAGGTGCGCGCGTGCGGAGGGCCGCTTTCGCCCACGATGCGGTAGGCGGGCGCCTGGCCGTTGGCCTGCAGGTGCTCCTGCAAGGTGGACTTGGGGCTTTCGGGCTCGGCGGCGGCGTCGCGGTCGATGTGCGGACCCAAAGTGTCGAGCACCCATGCGCGCGCGGTTTCCAGCCCGCCGTCCAGGTAGAGGGCGGCCACGAGGGCCTCGTAGACGTTTTCGAGCGCCGAGTGCAGGCCGCGACCGTGCGTGCCCGCCTCGCTTTCGCCGAATATAATCAGCTCGCCGATGCCGATGGCCTCTGCCACGCGCGAAAGCGACTTGCCAGAGACCAGCGAGACCTTCACGCGGGTCAGCCCGCCTTCCTCCAGGTCCTCGAAGCGCCCGAAAACCTCGTCGGCCACGATGAAGCCCAGCACCGAATCGCCCAAAAACTCCAGGCGCTCGTAGTTGAAGGTGGTGGCCGTGTGCATGGCCGCGGACGGATGCGTGAGCGCCGTTTCCAGCAGACCCTTGTCGGCGAAGGTGTAGCCCAGCATCTCTTCGGCGCGGCGTACCACGTCTGTATGCGAGGTACGTGCCTTAGGGCAGTGCGTGCGCGTGCGCGCGGCGCTTGCGGCGGTTGCGGCCGTCATGGCACTACTCCCCTTCACCATCTGCGGCGGGCGCGGCGATGTCGGCCGCCGCAGATGCACCGTCGTCGCCGCCGTTTCCGTCGCTATCCTCGGCTGCGGCCAAGGCGGCGGCGTGCGCGGCGATTTCTTGAGAGATGCGCTTCGGCATGTCAGAGGCCGCGGCGTCTGCGGTGGCCAGCACGCCGCTTGCGATGGCGTGCGCGTTTGCCGAGCCGTGCCCTATCAGACACACCCCTTTCACCCCGAGCAGCTGGGCCCCGCCGTACTCGTCTGGCGACACAGAGGTCTTCAGGTCCATCAGGCCGTCACGCACGAGCAGCGCGCCGATTTTGTGCTTCACCGTATCGGTCATCACGTCCTTGAAGGCGGAGAACAGCGCCTTGCCCACGCCCTCGAAAGCCTTCAGCGCGACGTTTCCCGTGAAGCCGTCGGTGACAATCACATCGAAGCGGCCGAGCGCCACGTCGCGCCCCTCCGCGTTGCCCACAAAGCCCGCGACCTGCTCTTTGAGCAACTTGTGGCAGGTTTGCGCGAACTCCGAGCCCTTCTCTTCTTCCGCGCCGATGTTGAGCAGCCCTATGCGCGGAGAGGACACGCCGAGGACCGTGTGCGCGTACGCGGCGCCCATCAAGGCAAACTGCACGAGGTACTCCGGTTTGCAATCGGCGTTCGCGCCCACGTCGCACATGACGCACTTGCCCGCAGGCGAGGGGATGACCGTGGCGATGGCCGGGCGCTTCACATGCGGCAAGCGTCCCATGAACAAGGTAGCCGCCGCCATGCACGCGCCGGTCGAGCCGGCCGAGAAAAAGCCCTGAGCCTCTCCTTCTTTCACCAGCTTGCAGCCAACAACGATTGACGAATCGCGCTTCTTGCGCACGGCCCGCGCCCCATGCTCGCCCATCTCGACAATCTGCGAGCAAGGCCGGGCAATGACGCGCGGGCGCGAGGCGGCGAAGGGCTCGACTACCTCGGGCAGACCGCACAAGACGACCTCGAAGCCCTCGCGCGTGGCAAGAGCCTCGTCCACGCCCGCCAACACCACATCAGGCGCGTCGTCTCCGCCGAACGCATCGACGGCGATTCTCAGGTTCGGCATCTTCTCAAGCCCCTTCTCATGCAAGAAAGCCGGCCTTTCGCAGGGGAAAAGCCGGCTTTCCTTTTCAGCCGCGAAAACGGCAGGCACATTTGCGCCTAGCCGATCTCGACGACCTCCTTGCCCTTGTAGTAGCCGCACGAGGGGCACACGCGGTGCGGGAGTTTGACCTCGCCGCATTGCGGGCACACGGAACGCGAGGGCGTGGCCACCTTGTCGTTTTCCGAGCGACGCTGATGCGTGCGGATTCGGCCGGTCTTGCGCTTGGGTACTGCCATCTCTATCGTTTACCTTTCCTGCACGGCACGCCTCGCGGCGTGCCGCATCCTTCAAACACACGAAAAGGGATGATACCACGCGCCGCGCCTTTGTACAGTGGCGAATTGGTGAAAAGTTGCGCCGGACCCCATCCAAACGCCCCCCCCACTACAAAAACGGCATCAATTCTTGAATTCGTGTCATTTTTCGTGCCTGCTATTTCCGAATTCGTGTATATTTTTGCCGTATTGAATTTGCCAATTTGTGCGAACGGCGGCGGTTTCATGTTGAAAAGAAAAGTCACCGACGAGCTGGCGCGCTGGAAGAGAAGTTCAGACAAAGCGCTTCTCATCACAGGTGCCAGGCAGATAGGAAAGAGCTTCGCCATCCGCGAGTTCGGAAAAGCCAACTTCGAAGTGTATTTCGAGGCGAACCTGCTGCTTGATGCGGATGCGCGAGAGTCTTTGCCGCAGGCGCGCAACGCCGCCGACTTCATCTCGCGCGTCTCGATGCTGAGCAAGCAGACGCTCGTCGAGGGCAAGACGCTCATCTTCATCGACGAGGTCCAGGAATTCCCGCAGATTGTGACCCTGGTGAAGGCCTTAGTCGAAGACGGCCGCTTCGCCTATGCCCTTTCGGGCTCGATGCTGGGAACCGAATTCAAGGGCATCTCCTCCTTTCCCGTCGGATACGTCAAGCGGATCGTCATGCGGCCACTTGATTTTGAGGAGTTTTGCTGGGGCGTCGGCGTCTCGGAGGGCACGCTTGCCGACATCCGCACGCACATGACGACGCGTACCCCTGTCGAGCAGCATGTTCACGATGCGATGATGCGCAATTTCCAGGCCTACCTCGTCGCAGGAGGCATGCCGGAGGTCGTCCAAGACTACATCGATTCGAAATACTCCCTCATCCGCACGCGGGAGATTCAGCACGACCTTGTGGAACAGTACAAAGTCGATATCTCGAAATATGCGGGGAAACAGGCGTTTGCCGTCCGGGAAATATTCGAGCGCATGCCGACGGAGCTCGAAGGGGAAAATCACCGATTCACTCTGTCGGCGCTGAAACCGAACGCGCGGATCGAACAGTGCGTGCAAGATTTTCTATGGTTGAAAAACGCGGGCGTGGCTCTAGTTGTGGCCCGCTCCACGGAGGCCAGAGCACCGCTGCTGCGCACACAAAGCCCCAGCTATTTCAAGCTATATGAATCGGATACGGGGATGCTCGTCTCGAGGTATCCCCAAAGCACCTCACGGGCGATTTTCCTGGGAAGGCGATCGCAAAACCTGGGCGGCATTTTCGAAAACGCAATCGCCCAGGAACTGGCAAGCTTGAGGATCGCCGCAAGCTACTACTACGCGCCGGATGTAGGAGAAGTCGACTTCCTCATCGAGGGCAGAGGCGGACGCGTCATCGCGATTGAGGTGAAATCCGGCAAAAAAGTGCGCGCGCATGCCGCCCTCGACAAACTGCTCGAGGCGTCGGGGGCAAACGTCTCGGAGGGTATCGTCTTGTCCCACGCCAACGTCTCGCGCGAGGATAAGGTGAGCTACCTTCCCCTGTACATGACGTTTTGCCTCGACGAGCTAGTAGAAAGAGAAAGCGAGGCTGCCGATTTCAATTTCGCGCCAACCCGCGTCTGAGAAACAGAAAAGCGCGGGCGAATCAGGCGAAGTGCGCGCCAAGGTAGGCGTTTGCCGCCTCGACGCCTTGGACAAGCTGGCCGTCTGCGAAAAGATAGGGAATCTGGTTCGCGTCGCCGCCCAACGCGACAAGCTCATCAAACGGCCCTTGCTGCTCGACATCGCGCTTGTCCAACTCGATGCCGTGCTGCTCGGCAAAATCGACGACGAGCGCACAGGTGGGGCACGGACCCCAATAGTAGAGAATCGGTTTTTCTTGTGCCATGGCAAAACCCTCCTCGTGGTGAAGCGACGCATCCGATGCCGCCCACCTCCTCGTGGTGAAGCGGTGCATCCAACGCCGCTCATTTTAGCGCGCATGAAAGGCAAGATGGCCGACATGGCCGCACGCGGTGCGGGCGCGGACTGGTAGAATCGCGCGCATGGAACACAGGACGGCACGACATGACGAGGCAGCTTCGAACGCGAACGTGGAAAAAGACGCGAGAGATGCGAGTGCACACACGGACGTAGACACGGGCATCGACACGGACGCGAGTGCCCAAAACGCAGACGAGGCAAAAGCAGCCGCAACAGACGCGGGCAGCCTAGGCGCGCTGATCCCCTGGCCGCCCGATCGAAACGCATGGCCAGACATCCCCACCGACGAGGCGCTCGACCTCTTTTTGGGCTGGGTCGAGGCGCGCGGCACGAGGTTGTGGGCGCACCAGGAAGACGCACTGCTTTCCCTCGCGGCCGGCGACCACGTCATACTCGGCACGCCCACCGGCTCGGGCAAGTCGCTCGTCGCACTCGGCCTGTGCTTTACCGCCGTATGCACGAATCGCCGCGCCTACTACACCGCTCCCATCAAGGCGCTCGTCTCCGAAAAGTTCTTCGACATGGTGCGCGTGCTCGGCCGCGACAACGTTGGGATGATAACCGGCGACGTGGCGGTGAACACGGACGCGCCCGTCATCTGCTGCACGGCCGAGATACTCGCAAACGATGCGCTGCGTCTAGGCGCCGACGCCGACATCGGCTGCGTCGTCATGGACGAGTTCCACTACTACGGCGACGCGCAACGCGGCTGGGCATGGCAGGTGCCGCTGCTGGCCTTGCCGCACACGCAGTTTTTGCTGATGAGCGCCACCTTGGGCGACACCAGCGCCATCGCCACATCGCTTGAAACACGCACGGGGCGGCACGTGGAGACGGTGGATGCGGCCGAGCGCCCCGTCCCCCTCGAGTACGAGTTCGTCGAAACCGCCCTCGAATCAACAGTCGAGCTGGAGCTGCGAAGCGGTGCAAGTCCCATCTACGTCGTGCACTTCGCCCAAGACGCGGCCTACAAGAGCGCCCAGGCGCTTGCGAGCTACGGCGTGTCGAGCAAGGAGCAGCGCGAGCGGGTGAAGGAGACCATCGCGGGCGTGCGCTTTACCACGGCCTTCGGCAAGGCGCTGCGCCGCTTACTTTTGTGCGGGGTTGGCATCCACCATGCCGGCATGCTGCCACGCTACCGCCTGCTCGTCGAAAAGCTCGCGCAGCAAGGGCTTTTGCCCGTGATATGCGGGACCGACACCTTAGGCGTAGGCATCAACGTGCCCATCCACACCGTACTCTTGACGGCGCTGGCCAAATACGACGGGCGTCGCATGCGCCGGCTGAACGCGCGTGAGTTCCACCAGATAGCAGGCCGTGCCGGACGCAGCGGCTTTGACGCGACGGGCCGCGTCGTGTGCGAGGCCACCGAATACGACATCGAACGGGCGCGCGCGCTGACGAAGGCGGGCGGCGACGCGAAAAAGGCGCGCAAGGCTAAGGTGAAGACGCCGCCGAAGGGCTTCGTGGGCTGGACGAAGCAGCATTTCGAGCAGCTCGTGGCCGCCGCGCCCGAGACGCTGCGCCCCCACATGCGCGTGAGCCACTCCATGGTGTTAAACGAGGTGCTCCAGGGCGGCGATGCCCGTGCGCGCGTGGACAAGCTCATCGACGACTCCGCGCAGGAACCGGGCGAAAAGGAGCGCCTGCACCGGCGCGCCACCGAGATATTTGCCACGCTCATAGCCGCCGGCGTCGTCGAAGAGGGATGCGACGAGGAGGGCACCTACTACCAGCTGACCTACGACATGCCGGATAACCTTGCCCTCGACCAGCCGCTGTCGCCGTTTTTGCTCGCCGCGATCGAGCTGCTCGACCGCGAAGACGACAACTACGCGCTCGATCTCATTTCCATGGTGGAGGCCACACTCGAAGACCCCTGGCAGATTTTGCGGGCTCAGCAGCACCAGGAACGCGACCGCGCGATGGCAAAAATGAAGGCAGAAGGCCTCGACTACGACGAGCGCATCGAGCGCCTGCAGGAAATCGAGCACCCCAAGCCGCTGGCCGAGCTGCTAGAGCCGGCGTTTGCCACCTACTGCGAGAAGGTGCCCTGGGCCGCCGACTTCACCTTGAGCTGCAAATCCATTGTGCGCGACATGGTGGAAAGCGCAAGCGACTTCAAGGGCTACATCGCGCGCCTGGGCATCGCCCGCTCCGAGGGCACGTTGCTGCGCTATCTGTCGGATGCTTGGCGCGTGCTCGACAAGACCGTGCCGGATGCCGCCTACGACGAGCGCCTAGACGAGATAGTCGAGTGGCTGGGGCTGGTTGTGCGCACCACGGACTCGAGCCTGCTCGACGAGTGGGCGGGGCTTTCCGGTGAAGAAGGCGAGGGAGAGGGTGCCGAGCTGGCCGCGCCGCAGGCGGCAGACGTCGTCGTGCGCGACCGGCGCGCCGTGCAGCTGCTCGTGCGCAACGCCCTGTTTGCGCGGGTGGTGCAGATGGCCCGTCGCGACGCAAAGGCGCTGGCCGCCATGGACGAGGACATGCGCTTTGGGCAGGCGGCGTGGACGGCGGCGCTCGACGAGTTTTTCGAGGCCCACGACGAGGTGCTGCTCGACGGCGACGCCCGCTCGGCGCGCTACCTGACCATCGACGAGTCGCGCGAGAAAACCGAGCACATCTGGCATGTGCGCCAGATGGTGCACGATGCCGACGGCGACGACGATTTCGGCATCGCAGGCGACGTGGACCTCGACGCGACGCAAGAAGAGGGCAGCGTCGTTTTTTCCAGCTACCGCGTGGGCTTTGCCGAAGAGCTCGGGATAGGGTGAAGGGGCGCGATGTCTACGACCATCCACTTAGAAGCCTTGCGCAACGTGCGCGATTTGGGCGGCACGCCCGTCGGCGGCGCATGCGGCCTGGACGGCACGCGTGGTCCGAACGGCACGCCTTCCAGCGGTGCCACATCTGCCCACGACGGCGCGCGGCGCGTGAAAAGCGGATTAATCTTGCGAGGCGCGGCGCTGGCCGGCGCGAGCGCGGCAGACCTCGACGCGCTTTTCGGCGAACATGGGGTGAAATGCGTCATCGACCTGCGCTGCGGCTGGGAGCGCGCGGCAAAACCCGACCCGTATGTCGACGGCGTCGAAAACCTCCACATCCCCTTCTACGACAAAGACATCGTCGGGCTGGAATACACGAAGAAGGTGCCGGGCACCATACGCATCGGCCACGACTTCGCCTGCGACCAGGTCGACTTCTACCGCTCCACGGCCAACCCGGCCACCGTTGCCCAAATGGCCCGCGCGCTCGACGCGCTTTTCACCCGTGCAATGTCCGGCATTCCCGTCTACCTGCACTGCACGGGCGGCAAAGACCGAGCGGGCATACTCGCGGCGCTCGCGTTGGAAGTGTTGGAGGCGCAACCGGACGCAGTGCTTTGCGACTACCTAGCCACGAACGCCTCGCGCGACGCACACATCCAGGGCACCTACGAGCGCTTCTTGCGCCTGTGCGAGGGCGACGAGATGCGGGCGCGCGAGCTGTGCGACGCGCATCGTGCCTCTCCGCAAAACATAGGCGCTTTTCTCGACGAAGTGGACGAGCGCTATGGCGGGATGGAGTCCTTCATCACACATCAGCTGGGAATTGACGCGACCCGCCGCACCCGCCTCCAAGAGGCCCTGACCGAGCCCGCGCTATGAAGCCCGCGCGCCGCCTACAGCGCAGGAGCTCACGAGTCCAAAACTCTAACCAGTGCGACACAGGCGTCGCCTGGGAAAAGGCGCTCCCGCTACCCGCAAGCCTTCTCTTATGCGCATATGAAAAAGGAGGGCTTCCCGAAGGAAGCCCTCCCGAACAGGCGATGCGGCGCATGCCGAAAGCGCCCGCCTGCGCGATGCCTTGAAAGCCGCGACTACTTGCTGGCCTTCAAGATCTTGTTGTACACGGTCTCGGAGACCGCGG
>CAVECB010000027.1:0-25351 GCA_963614215.1 Ruthenibacterium lactatiformans | reverse complement strand
ACGCAGGCCATCTCGGCTGCCGTGGAAAAGAAGATTGTCGACGCGACCAAGTAGCAAGCGCGCCGGCGGCGCAAAGGCTGCCGCGCACGTTCGCACGCACGCCAAGAAGGGCGCTCCCAGATGGGGGCGCCCTTTTTCTTTGCCTTTGCTCCATGCGCTTTGTGCGAATATCTCCCCCACACCGTGCGCTTTGTGCGAACATAGGGCACATTCACTTGGAAACGAGGCGTTTTCCCTTTTCTCGCCGTACTGTCGCGTTCGTTTTGCGGCGGGAGAGGGAGCGCCACGAGAGGGCTCATGCAGGACGCACATGTACATACGCCGGCCGCGTCACGCCGCCGCCCGGCTTTCCTTGCGATGACGGCGGTTCTGGTCGTCCTTCTCGTCGCGGTGGCTCTCGTCGTCGCCGTGCAGTTCCGCTCGCTTTCTGCACATGGTGCCACCGACGCGGCAGGCGTCGTGCGGCAGGTGGACGCACAGCTCGTCCAGGCAGACGAGGCGCTGTCCGCAGCGGGCACGCTCGTGGAAAAGGGTGTGGATGCAGCCGCGTCGTCGTCTGGCGCATCGTCTTCGTCGTCCACCTCATCCGGCGCATCGTCCACCTCCTCCTCCACCTCATCTGCAACCCCGTCTGCGTCCAGCTGCCTCTCCGAGCTTGCGTCCGCCTCGCGCTCTCTGTCCGAGGCTTTCACCATCTTTGCCGAAAACAAGGGCTATCTGGCCGCTCAGGCAGGCGACGAGCTGGCAGGCGCCGTGGAGACGGCCATCGCAAAGCGCCAGGAAATGCTCGAGTGCGCGCAGGCGGTCTTGGCCGCGTCGAGTGCGGCGCAGGGCATACGCGCCGACGCCAAAACCGTTTTCGACGAGATGAAGGCGGCCGCCACCGCGATGGCCGATTCTGCCACGACCACCTCCAACAGCAGTTCCGAGGCTGCGCTTGCCCAGGCGCTCGTCTACGACAAGACCGCCAAGGAGGGCTTTGCACGCGCGAAGGCGGCGATGGAGAGCTGCGCGTCGAAGCTCTCGGCGAAAAGCTCGGGCGTCACCTCGCTGGAAAACTACCTGTCCAAGCAGGTGGATGCTGCCGACGCGCTGATGCAATCCGACGAGGCGTTGCTGCGCTCGGATGCGGACGGGGCGGCGCAGCACCTGAACAGCTACCAGGCGGCCGCCGACCAGGCAAGCGCCCTGGAGAAATCGGCGCCGGCAAACGCCGAGGAGCTGGTGAAAAACGTCTACTATTCGCTGGGCGACAGCGGTCTGTCTGTGATGGATGCCGAATCGCGCTATGCGGAAGCGGAGGCGGCGGCCAAGACGGCAGACGAGAAGATGGACGCGTTTTTGTCCTGAGAGGAGCGACGCGATGATCGAGCGCTACACACGCGAGGAGATGGGCCGCATCTGGAGCTTGGAGAACAAGTTCGAGGTGTGGAAGGAGATAGAGGTGCTGGCCTGCGAGGCTCAGGCGCAGATAGGCCAGTGCGGCATCACGGCCGAGGAGGCCGCCTGGATTCGCACGCACGCCGGTTTCACCGTAGAAGAAATTGACGAAGTGGAGCGCGTGACCAACCACGACGTGATCGCGTTCACCACCGTCATGGCGCGCTACATCGACGCCGAGGTGCCGGATGGGGCCTCGAAGCCCAGCCGCTGGGTCCACTACGGCATGACCAGCTCGGATTTGGGCGACACGGCGCTGTGCTACCTTGTCACACAAGCCCTCGACATCGTGATAGACGACGTGCGGCGCCTCGGGCGCATCGCCAAACGTCGCGCCTTCGAGGAGGCCGACACCTTGTGCGTCGGGCGCACGCACGGCATCCACGCCGAGCCCATGACCATCGGCATGAAGTTCGGTATGTGGGCCTGGGGGCTGAAGCGCGCCGAGCAGCGCCTGCTGCAGGCTCGCGAGGGTATAGCCGTGGGCGCTATCTCCGGTGCCGTGGGCACCTACTCCAACATCGACCCGCGCGTCGAGGCCTACGTCTGCGAAAAGCTGGGTCTTGTGCCCGACCCTCTGTCCACGCAGGTCGTCGCCCGCGACCGCCACGCGCAGGTGCTGGCCGCGCTGGCCGTGGGCGCGGCCACCTTGGAGCAAATTGCCACCGAAGTGCGCTCGCTGCAAAAAACCGACACCCTGGAGGCCGAAGAGCCCTTCGCGCGCGGCCAGAAAGGGTCGAGCGCCATGCCGCACAAGCGCAACCCCATCACCGTCGAGCGCGTGTGTGGGCTGGCGCGTGTGGTGAAGGCGAACGCGCAGGTGGGCTTCGACAACGTGGCCCTGTGGCACGAGCGCGACATCTCGCATTCCGGTGCCGAGCGCGTGGTGTTGCCCGATTCGTTCACCGCATTCGACTATATGTGCGCGAAAATGGAGACGATACTGGACGGGCTGGTGCTCTACCGCGAGAATTCGCGAGCCAACCTCGACCGCACGCGCGGCCTGATCTACAGCTCGCGGGTGCTGCTCGCGCTGGTGAACGAGGGTATGACGCGCGAGGACGCCTACGTGGTGGTGCAGCGCAACGCCATGAAGGTGTGGGGCGATTTGCAGCAGGCGCGCGAGGGAGCGGATTTCCGCGCGTTGCTGGAGGCGGATGCCGACTGCGCCCTGACGGACGCGCAGCTCGACGCGATATTCGACCCGCAGGCCTTCCTCACGCGCAAGGATGTGGTGTTCGAGCGCCTGGAGGGTTGCGAGTTTTAAAGGCGTTTTTAGGGCGTTGGCAATAAAGACCGCCGGGTCCTCGCGTTGTTCGTGCGCGGGGCTTTTAGGCGGATGTATGCAATGTATGGTGAAGAGGAAGGGATGAACGAGATGATTGAACAGGGAGCAGACGGAACCTTCGTCCACATGAACCGCGGGACCTGCTCGCGGGCGGTGTCTTTTGCCCTCGACGACGAGGGGCGCGTGCATGATGTGCGCTTCGAGGGCGGATGCGACGGCAACCTTAAAGGCGTCGGCAAGCTCGTCGAGGGCATGCCGGCCGCCGAGGTGGCAAAGCGCCTCGCGGGCACCGAATGCGGCTTCAAGAAGACCTCGTGCCCCGACCAGCTGGCAGTTGCGCTTTCCGAGGCGCTCGGGGCGTGAGAGCTGGGCGTTTCTTGCCACGAAGCGGACAGGACATGCGCATGGTGAAGGAAAAGGGCGCGCCGATTACCCGCAGGCAGGCCGTGGGGCGCATGCTCGGCGCCGGCGCGGGGCTTGTGTTGGCAGGCGGTGCTGCAGGGAGCGCGGGCGTGCTGTCCGGCTGCTCGCGCGGCTCTGGCTCGAGCACACCTGATGTGCTGCAGGTGGGCGCCGACGACGTGGTCACCCTCGACGGCTTTTCCGAGATCTCGGACACCTCCGGCATCTGCAACGTCGTCGATTTGGCCTCGCTTGACGCGGGCGCGCAGCTTTTCACCACGGGAAAGGGCGTGGCCGCGGCGTTCATCGCCGGCGAGAAGGCCTCGCCGCTGTCCACCGTGCAGCTCGTGGATCTAGGGCGGGGGCGCACATTCGATGCGCTCTCGCAGGCGCAGGGCACGGACGCGGGCTTTGAAATTTACGCCGCGTGTGTAAGCGACGGGCTGCTGGCCTGGACGGAGTGCAACTACCTCACCGGCGAATGGGCGGTCTATGCGGCCGAGATGCGCCTGGACCAGACCAGTCGCGAGCTGCGCGACGACAACGGCAACTACTACACGAGCGTCTCCAACGCGTACTCCATCGGCGAGGCAGCCAAACTCGACGAAGGCGACGGCGGCTACGACGCGCCGCTGGTGAGCGCCGTCGGGGCAAGCGCCTACTGGATTGTGCAGCCTGCCACAGATGGCGCGCGCGAAAAGGAAGACTCGGTGCTGAAGGTCTCGGCATCGCGCGGGCCGGCGACGGCGCTGTGCAGCTCGAAAGGGCGCTTCAACGGTCAGATCTGCGCAAGCGGCGACACCCTGACCGTCATGCCGCGTGCCCAGGTCTCCTCGGGCGTCTACTACCAGATGACGGCCATCTCGGCGACGTCCGGCCAAACGCTTGCCACCCAGGTGCTGCCGCGGGGCTATCAGCCGGGCGCGGCCGTCTACATGGGCGGCGCCTTTGCTTTCACCATCGGGGCGTCCTACGACTATGGCGGCGGGATTGCCAATGTGGGCACCTACTATCCGATGCCCGACGGCAAGTGGTTGCGCCTCACCCGCCAGCCCGTCACCGCGCCGGGCCTGTGCCAGGGGTGGCTGTTCAGCAAATCGGGCGCGCGCACCGCCTTCGTGGACATGGAGCGCCGGCGCTACTTCACCGTGAACGCGCCGGGCGAGGCTGCTGACTACGGTGACTACGCGGCCTGCGTGGGCGAGGTGGACGCCATCTACAACTACGCCTCCATCACCAAGGGCAGCTCCGGCAAGCACGTGCAGCTGCGCCGCATCGAACTGACGCCGCCGTCTTAAAAGAGGGGCGTGGCGGCGCGGGGCGGCACGTGTCGAATTGGCAGCGGCTCTGTTGTGGCCGGCGCGGCCGCTTGCCGCAGGTGCTACACTATGAAGCCGATTTGCAACGCGCGATTTTTCTCGTGAAGGAGTTTTCCCATGGACATGGGTTCCGAAACACGCCGCATACTCTTGGTCGAAGACGAAAAGGCTATCCGCGACGCCGTGCAGGCCTATCTGGAGCGCGAGAACTACTGGGTCACGCCCGCAGGCGATGGCCAAGAGGCGCTCGACGCGTTTTCCCTGCACCCCTACGACCTCGTCATCCTCGACCGCATGCTGCCGCAGGTCCCCGGCGACAAGGTCTGCCGCGTCATCCGCGACAACTCCGACGTGCCCATCATCATGCTCACGGCCAAAGGCGAGGTCGAAGACCGCATCATCGGGCTAGAGCTGGGCGCCGACGACTATCTGATAAAGCCGTTTTCCCCGCGCGAGCTGGTCGCCCGTGTGCGCGCCTTGCTGCGCCGGGCCAACATCTCCGAAGAGCCTCTGCGCGAGGTGTCCGAGTACGGCGATTTGGTCATCGACCTCACGGGTCACAAGGTCACCGTGGCCGGCGAGGAAGTGGACCTCACGGCCAGCGAGTTCAAGCTGCTCACCACGCTTGCGCGCTATCCGGGCCGCGTCTACTCGCGCATGGAGCTGGTAGAAAAGGTGCTGGGCTACGACTTCGAGGGCTACGAGCGCACCATCGACAGCCACGTGAAGAACCTGCGCGCCAAGCTCGGCGACGACCCGCGCAACCCCACCTGGCTCTACACGGTCCACGGCGTGGGGTATCGCTTCGAGGCGCCCAAGACCGACAAGAAAGACGAGGCGAAAGAGGCCGACGCGCCGAAGGGGGAGTAGCCTTTCGTGGAGGACAACGACTCCAAGCGAACCCGTCCCTTCCTGCTCTATCTGGCGGGCGCCTTCGTCCTGACCGCCATCCTCACCGCGCTCGTCACGGTCGCCGGCATCATCGTCGCCTACAACGTGCACCGCGACAACCTGGTAAGCGACAGCGACCTCTACGCGGGCTTTCTCGTGGCCGCCATCGTCTCGCTGGCTGTGGCGGTGGTTGTGGGCATGGTGTTTGCGGGCGGCATCGCGCGGCCCGTGGAGCTGATAGCGCGCACGGCCGAAAGCATCAAGGAAGGCGATTTGTCGGCGCGCACGGGGCTGTCCGGCCAAGACGAGCTGTCGCGCCTGGGGCAGATATTCGACGAGATGGCCGATTCCATCGAGCGCGACCGCGACCTGGAACGCCAGCTCATAGGCGATGTGGCCCACGAGCTGCGCACCCCGCTGATGGGGATGCAGGCCACCATCGAAGGCATGCAAGACGGCGTGCTGCCTGCCGACGACGAGCACCTGGGCACGCTTGCGGCCGAGACGGGCAGGCTTGGACGGCTGGTCGAGGCGCTGCTGCACTTAAACCGGCTGGAAAACGGCACCGTGCAGGCGCGGCAAGAACAGCTGGACTTGAGCGGGCTGGTGGCCGACCTCGTCTTGGCGCAGGAGGCCTTCGTCGAGAGTATGGGGCTGGGTTTCGAGGCCGAGGTGGAGCCGGCCGTGCTGGTCGTGGGCGATCGCGACCTGATGACGCAGGTCGTGGTGAACCTCATGTCCAACGCCGTGCGCTACACGCCCGAAGGCGGCAACGTGCGTCTGTCGCTTACGCGCGCGGGCGGCAACGCGTGCATTGCGGTGGGAGATACCGGCATCGGCATCGCCGAAGAAGACATCGACAAGGTGTTCAGCCGCTTTTGGCGTGCCGACGAGGCCAGACAGCGCACGAGCGGGGGGCTGGGCATAGGCCTTGCCCTCGTGCGCGAGGTGGTCGACCAACACCACGGCAGCGTGCAAGTGGAAAGCGAGCTGGGGCGCGGCAGCACCTTCACCGTGCTCATCCCGCTGGCCCCCGAAGACCCGGGCAGCCGCGTGTCCACGGACAAGGTGGCCATGCGCAAAGTGGCACGCGCGAAGAGGAGCGCGGCGAAAAAAGAGCTCGACCGCGCACGGCGCGAGCAGCGCGAAAGCGAGAAGGCGGCGGGCAAGGCGCGTCGCATGGAGGAACGGGCGCGGCGCGAGGAGGAACGCCAGCAGCGCGGGCAGGGCAGGCAGGCGCCGCGAGGGCCGGCGGGCGCAATGGAGCGCGACAGGCAGAGTCTGAGCTTTTTCGGCACGAAGCTTTCTTTGGCGCTGCGGCGCTCGGCGCAGATACAGCGCGAGCGCGATGCAGGGGCGCCGGCAAGGGAAGGCGCGGCACATCGGGCGCGCGATGCGGCTGGCGGCGTGGATACGAAAGACGCGGGCGCTGCTGGAAAGGCGCGGGATGCGGCAGGTAGTGCGACAGACGAGACCTCCGAGACGAGACGAGGAGCATGACATGGACGAGACGAGACAAGCGCAGGCGGCTAACGAGGCGGGCGCCCTGCGCCCGGACAGCCAGGGCAAGGTGCGCGACCTCTACGACCTGGGCGACACGCTTTTGCTCGTGGCCAGCGACCGCATATCGGCCTTCGACTACATCCTGCCCGACGAGATCCCCCACAAAGGCGAGGTCTTGACGCAGCTCTCGCTGTTTTGGCTCGATTTCTTCGCAGACCGCATCGACAACCACCTGATCAGCGCCGACGTGGCCGACCTGCCCGAGCGTTTTGCGCCGTATGCCGACTATTTGGCCGGGCGCTTCATGCTGGTGAAAAAGGCGCAGATGTTTCCCGTCGAGTGCATCGTGCGCGGATACCTCACGGGCAGCGGTCTTGCCTCCTACGAACGCGACGGCCGGGTGTGCGGCATCGAGCTGCCGGACGGCCTGGTCGAGGCCTCCGAGCTGCCCGAGCCCATTTTTACCCCTTCCACGAAGGCAGCCATCGGCGACCACGACGAGAACATATCGTTTGAGCAGCTCGAAGAGCTGGTCGGCGAAGAGGACGCGCGCCTGTTGTGCGACACGTCCATAGAGCTCTACCGCGCGGCAGCCGCGCATGCAAAAGAGCGCGGCATCATCGTCGCGGACACGAAGTTCGAGTTCGGGCGGGTGGACGGACGCCTCGTCTTGGCCGACGAGGTGCTCACCCCCGACTCCTCGCGCTTCTGGCCGGTTGCAGGGTATGCGCCCGGGCACGTACAGCCCAGCTTCGACAAGCAGTACGTGCGCGACTGGCTTTCCGGCGCGTGGGACCGCACGGGGTGCCCGCCGCACATGCCCGCAGATGTGAAGCAGGCCAGCGCCGAAAAATACGCACAGGCATACGAAATGCTGACGGGTCGCCCCTTCACCGCCCAATCGCGGGTATAGTAGGGAAGACTTTGCACCCGGCACAACGAAAGGCGAGCACGCACATGACGCAGCGAAACCCGATGAACCAACGCAACACGAGCGACAAGCACACTGGCTCGTCGCGCAAGTCGTCGGCCAGCGCCAAGCCGAAGGCCAAGGCGGCTGCGAGCGTGCACCAGCCTTCGGCTAAGGCTACGCGCAAGCAGCAGGAGCAAAAGGACAAGGACAAGCAGCGCGAGGAGCGCGTCGCGGCGCAGAAGCGGGCGGCCGTGCTGAGCGCGCAGACCAAGCAGCTCGACGAGTACAAGAAGTGGCGCCGCATCTGGTGGATCGTTATCGTTGTGGCCATCGTGGCCGTTGTGGCCTCGTGGGTCTTTTCCTGGCTGGGCCGTGAGGGGCGCCTGCCCGAGGTGCTCGTGCCCGCCACCACGCCCGTGTCCATCGGCGGGCTGGTCATAGGGTATGCCGCGATCATCGCTGCGCTGGTCATCGACTTCAAAAAGATTCGCAAGTTCCGCCGCGAACAGGAGGCCAAGGCGGCCAAGATGTCGAACTCGCAGCGTCGCAAGCTGGACGCGGCCATCGCCGAGCAGGAGGAGCGCGAGCGGGCCGAGCGCGAGGAGAAGCGCAACAAGAAGAAGCGCCGCCGCGCGGATAAAGACGTCGAGAAGGATGCCGAGACGGATGACGACGAAAAGGGCGAGAAGGGCGCTGGCGTGAAGGCCGAGAAGGCCGAGAAGGCTGGTGCGAAGAGCGGCAAAGAGAAGCGCGCCGCCGACAAAGGCGCCGTTGATAAAGACGCTGCAGATAAAGATGCCGCTGGCAAGGAAGCCCCAGACAAAGGTGCCGCCGGCAAGGACGCCCCCGAGGAGAAGGGCACCGATGCCGATGCGGACGAGCAACCCGAGAAGAGGGGCGCGCACAGCAGGAAACCTGCGTCGGGGGCGCACAGCAAGGGCGCGGTGAAGACGACGGGTGCCCACAGCAAGCCCTCGCACGACACGAAGAAGGCCGATGCTGCTAAAAAGGACTGATGCCCCATGCTGCTACGTGCGAAATACGTCATCCCCGTCACCTCCGACTACATCGAAGACGGCGCCGTGCTCGTGAAAGGCGAGCGCATCGCCGAGGTGGGTGCGGCGGCCGATCTCGTGCGCGCGCATCCGGACGAGGAGGTGCGCGACTTCGGCCAGGCGGCCCTCATGCCGGGCTTCGTGGACCTGCACACGCACCTGGGCTTTTCGGCGCTGCGCGGCATGTTCGACGACCTGCCATATGCCCAATGGAAGCGCGCTGTGCTGCGCACCGAACCGTTTTTCACCGAAGAGGACTGGCTCGCGTCCGCGCGCGTCGGGGCGATGGAAGCGGTGGCCAGCGGCATCACCACCGTCGCCGACATCACCTCGAGGGGAAAGTCCTTTGACGCGGTGCAGGAAATCGGCCTGCGCGGGCGCATCTACCAGGAGGTTCTCACCTCGCACGCCGACCGCGCCGAGCAGGTGGTGGCAGACGGGCTTGCATGCGTGGAGCGCATGCGCGAGGCGGCCGACACGAGCCGCATCGACTTTGGCATCGCGCCAGGTCCTGTCTATGCGTGCCACCCGAAGGTCTTGCGCGCGGTGGCGGAGTGCGCGGCCGAGCACGGGCTGCCGCTTGCCCTGCATGTGGCGGGCAGCCGCGAAGAGGTCGATTTCGTGCGCTACGGCTCCTCACCGTTTTCCGTGCATGCCACCGACGCCACGCACGACAGGCAGCGCGTCGAGCAAAAGAGCAGCTACCAGCCGTGGCTGCCGGCCGGTACCAGCCCCGTGCGCTACGTCTATGATTGGGGGGTGCTGAGCGCACCCGAGGTGCTGGCCATTCATTGTGTGCACGTCGACGACGACGACATACAGCTTCTGGCCGACAACGACGTGGCCGTGGCCTATTGCCCGCGCATCCACGCGAAGCTGGGCATGGGCACTGCGCCCGTGGCAAAGATGCGCCGCGCGGGGCTGCGCGTGGGCTTCGGCACCGATTCGCCGTGCGCGACCGACACCACGGACATGATTGAAGAGACGCGCTTCGGCCTCATGCTCACGCGCTCGCTTTTCACCGAGGGGCGTACGGCCCTGACGGCAAAGACGGCGCTGGAGCTGGCCACTATAGAAAGCGCGCGGGCGCTGCGTCTGGACGGCGAGATAGGCTCGCTGGAGGCTGGCAAGCTGGCCGACGTCATCGCCGTCGATTTGCACAATTCGCACCAAAACCCCACCACGAATCCGGAGTCTGCGGTGGTCTACACGGCCAACCAAGACAACGTGCAGATGACGATGGTGGGAGGCCGCGTGCTCTACGACGGTTTCTCGCACGTGTCCGGCATCGACCGCGACGCGAACATCGAGGCGGTGCGCAAGCTGCGCGCGCGCCTGCGCGAGAGGTCTGGCGACGACGAGCTGCACGACAAGCTTGTGGAAGACGCGAGCGTGGACAGAAAAGACCGCTACGACAGGTAGAATGCGCGGCGCATGCCGCAAGGCCTGGGCGAGGTGCGTCAAGGATGCGGCAGACGAAAAAAGAGAAGCGGCTTTTGCGGCCGAGATGGACGCCGCAGCCGCACGAGAGCAGATGGGATGCGTGAAGAGATGGCACAGCAGGGCAAGAAGAAGCAGATGACGAGCAAAGAGGCCGCCGAGCGCGCGGAGCTGGAGGCGTATGCGGCCGAGCGTAGCAAGCGGCGCAAGGGACTGGCAAAGACCATCGTCTTGGTGCTGCTGTGCGTGGCACTGGCGTTCTCGTTTTGCCTGCCGTCGCTTTCCATGCTGCTCAGCCACTAGCGCGTCGGTGCGCGGGTTCGTCTCGCGCAGGGGGCGCGGGTACACGGCTTTGGGTCGTGCGGTTTGTGAAGATATGGTGAAGACGGCGCGCTGATTTTTTCGCCGCGCGCGACAACCGAATACTTTTCCTTCGAAAAACGGGGCGCCTGCCATGTGCGGGCGCCTTTTTCATGCCCGTGTGGCGCTGCGCGTTTGAGAAAGCGTTTGGAGGAAATTCGGGGTTCGTTTGGATTTCGTTTGGAACTCGCATAGGTTTTGGGGGGTGGTTTGTTCAGGTGGTTTTGCGCGAAAGTCCTTCATGCGCCACAAAGCGCGCGACGGATGAAGGGGAGGGCAGATGACCAGACAGCGCAAACAGACCATCGCCGCGATTGTATGCGCGGTGCTGGCCGTCGTGGGGGTTTTCGCCTACACGGCCACCATCAAGTCCGAGGCGCAGGTGCAGCGCTCCGCCGCCCTGCAGCACTATGGCGGCGAGCGCGCGCAGGTGATTATGGCCAGCGAGGACATAGCCGTGGGCAGCACCATCGGAAGCAACAACGCGAAAAGCGCCGAATGGGTGGTGGACCTGCTCCCGGGCGGCGAGGTGGCCACCTCGCTCGAGCAGGTGGACGGCCTTGTGGCCCAGACAGACATCAAGAAAAACGAGCCCATCCTCATGGACAGGGTCGGCAGCGGGTCCGCGCGCATCAGCGTGCCTGATGGTCTGGAGGCGGTCAGCGTCTCGACCGACGACGTGCTGGCCGTGGGCGGGGCCATCTGCGCGGGGTCTTTCGTGGACGTCTACGTGGAAACCTCCGAGGGCAAGATTGTTTTGCTCGGCCAAAAGGTCCTCGTGCTGGAGACCTCGAATCTGAAGAACTCCGAGGGAGTCGAGTTGTCGTGGGTCACCTTGGCGGTGACGGGCGAGAGCGTGGGCGAGCTGATATCCGCGTCCGCGAAGGGGACCATACATTTCGTCTTGCCGAGCACTTCGGCGAAGGGGGAGGGAAAATGATCGACTACGAGCTGGCGGAAAGCTACTACAAAGGCGTCGTGGGCAGCGCGAGTCTGGCCGAGACGAGCCGCATTCCGCGCATTGCCGCCCGAAACGTATGCACCGTGGCGGCCCGGCGCCGCACGGTGGTGCCGGATATCGTGGGCACCGTGTGCGCGAAGCACCTGAAAGTGTCCGCGGCCACGCCTGGCGTGTCTGGCAAGCCCGCCGCCCCTGCCGCGCATGCCGTGCCCGCATCCGGCGCGTCTGCTGCGTCTGCCGCACAAGTAGACCGCGCACAAGTCTTTGCTGCAAGGCAATCTGGCGCCGTGTCGCAGCACGACTCAAAGCGAGAGGCGACGACAATGCGCTTCGAAGACGAGCGCGCTGTGCCCGCGTCGGCCAGGCCGGCGCCCGAGCACCCCGCAGCGCAGGTGCGCCAATCCGAGTCGAGCGTCCCCATCATCAGTGTGGTCTCGGCAAGCGGTGGCACGGGGCGCAGCACCATCGCCCTGCTTGCGGCCTATCTGTGCGCCCGTGCGGGGCTTGCCACCGTGCTCATAGAAGGCGACCTGCAGTTCGGGGACTACGCCTTTTGGCTCGGTCTTGACGACCGCGCCTCGGCGCTTGGAGATGCCGACGTGGAGGCGGTGGAACTCGCGGACAATCTGCGCCTGTTCAAGGCGCCGCTTCTGCCCGAGGCCGCCGAGGAGGTAAGCGACGGGGTGGCAGCCGCCTTGCCGCGTCTTGCGCAAGCTGCCGACGTGGTCATAGCCGACACCGGCGCGTTTTGGAACGGCTTGACGGCGCGCCTGCTATTGTCTTCAACGCTGTTTTTTATGGTGGTGGACCGCAGGCCGTCTTCAATCATGGACGCGGTGAAGGCTGCGGAGCTGTGCACGAGGATCGGGGTGCCCGCCTTGCGCATGGTGCCCGTCTACAACCGCTGGAGCTCGCGCGCGCTCATAGGCGCCGACGAAGCGCGCAAGGCCCTCGACGCCGACGACATCTACTGCATTCCAGAAGGAAAGCAGCCGGTCGAGGACCTGCTAGGCAAAGGCGACATGGCCGCGCTCGTGGAATCGGAAAACCCTGCGGTGCTGGGCGTGGAGCGCCTTTTGGAGGATGTCTTGCCCCGCGTGGGGCACCTCTACAACCCGCCCGAGCGCGGTTCGCGTCGCAAGAGGCGCGGAGGCTTCGCATGAGGCTGTCCGACTACATGCGCGAGGGCGCATCTTCTCGCGTCGCAGGGCAACGGGAGGACGTGTCTTTGGAGCGCGAGACGCAGGCGCTTCGCGAGGCGCTCTACCGCGAGATGCCCAGCGAGCGCATCGCCCAGCTCGCGGCCCTCGGGCACGAGCGGGCGCGTGCAGAGCTTTCCTGCGCGGTCGAGCAGATATTGAACCGCGCGCAGCCCGGGGTCTATTCCGAGGCACACAGGCCGCTTCTCGTGCAGGGCGTGCTCGACATGGTCTTGGGGCTAGGCCCTCTCGAGGAACTTTTGGCCGACCCGGACATTACGGAGGTGATGGCAAACGGCCCGCAGCACGTCTTCTTCGAGCGCGACGGCCGGCTTCATCCCTGTGCGCGGACGTTTTCCTCCGAAGAAGAGCTGCGCCTCGTGGTCGACCGCATTGTCTCGCCTCTGGGTAGGCGCGTAGACGAGCAAAGCCCCATTGTGAACGCGCGCCTACCGGAAGGCCATCGCGTGAACGTGGTCATCCCGCCTATTTCCATGGAAGGCACCGCCTTGACCATACGCAAGTTCCGCAAGCGGGCTTTCACTCTCGACGAGCTCGTGGGACTGGGCACGCTTTCGCCTGGGATGGCGCAGCTTTTGACCTGGGCGGTGCGCGCGCGCAAAAACATCGCCGTCTCCGGTGGCACGGGCGGCGGCAAGACCACGCTGCTCAACGCGCTCTCGCGCGAGATACCGAAAAACGAGCGCATCGTCACCATCGAGGACTCCGCCGAGCTGCGCTTCGACGAACATCCGGACGTGGTGCGCATGGAGGCGCGCATGGCAAACGCCGAGGGGCGCGGCGAGGTGACCATCAGGGATCTCGTCATCAACGCCTTGCGCCAGCGCCCCGACCGCATCGTGGTGGGCGAGTGCCGCGGTGCCGAGGCCGCCGACATGCTGCAGGCCATGAACACCGGCCACGACGGCTCGCTCACTACCCTGCATGCGAACTCGCCGGCAGAGGTCGTGCCGCGTCTTGTGATGATGGTGCGCTTCGGCCTGGATCTGCCCTGCGAGATCGTCGAGTCCCAGATTGCCTCGGCCCTCGACTTGATCGTGCAGCAAGACCGCATGGAGGGCGGCAAGAGGCGCATCACGCAGATAGTCGCCCGGCATGTGGCCGGTGCGCGTGCGGGCACGGGTGGCGGCCGTGAAAACGATTCGGGGCACGGCGGCGCCGCGCATGGGGGCGCGCAGACGTTTGGTGCGCAACGGGAAGGGGAGATGTTCAAAACGGTCGTCGCATGGAGTCGCCGCGAGCAGCGCTACGTCTGGAAGGCCTTTCCCGACTGGGTCGAGGCGCTGCCCTGGACGGGTGTGGCGAAAGCAGAGGAGGTGGCACGATGGGAGCAGTCCCTGCATGCATCCTAGCCTGCACGCTCATGCTCGCGGGCGCGGCGGCCTTCCTGTTTTCGCGTACGGCGCTCTCGCTGTTTGATGTGCGACGGGGCACACGTGCGCTAAAGCAGGCGCCCCCGTTGGAGGAGCAGGCACGCCTGGTTTTGGGGCGCGTGCCTTTTGCCTCGAAGGCATTTTCGGCGGCGCGGGAGGCGAAATATGCCCATGCGCTGAAAAAGGCCATGCCGGAGGCGGTCAGGCTCTTGTGCATCGCGCTTGATGCGGGCAGCTCGCTTGTGAACGCGTTGGAATACGCGGCGCGCAACTGCGACGAACCACTTGCGACGGAGCTTTCCCGCGTGGTGTGGGACCTACAGGCAGGCCAGGGCTTCGACGAGGCAATGCGGCGCCTGCGCGCGCGCACGGGCGGCACGGAGTTTTCCTACCTCGCCGTGGCCATGGAGATACAACATCAGTCGGGGGGCAGCTTGAAGGAGGTGCTTCAGTCCGTCTCGTCGATGCTGCAACACGACATAGAGCTAAAGCAAGAGCTGGACACCAAGACTGCCCAGGCAAGGCTGTCCGCCCGCGTCGTTGCCTGCATGCCCGTGGCGCTCCTGCTTGTCTTGAGCCTGCTCACGCAAGGGTACCTGGCTGCGTTTTTCACCTCGCCTTTGGGGCTGCTCCTTTTCTTTTCCGCATGCGTGCTGGAGGTCTTGGGCGTGGTCTTGGTGCGGCGTGGCTTGCGCGTCGACCTCGGGGTGGACATGGCAGGTGCAACATGAGGGCGCTGGCGCTTTTCGAGCTTGCCCTGGCGTGCGCGGCGGCGGCCGGGTGCGGGTTTTCGGTTGGTCGGACGTGCTCGGGGCGTGTGCTCGACGCATGCGAGCGCACGAGGAAGCTTTCGCCCGACGACGTGGCCCGCGATCCGGTGCTCTCGTTCGCGTTTTTTGCGGCGCTTGCGTTCGTGCTGGCCGCAGCTGTCTCGTTTTCGCTGCTGCCCGTTCTCTTGCTCGCGGCGTTTGTCCTTTCGCGTCGTCTGCCCTCGATGCTGGCCAAAAGGCGCGCGCGCGAGCTTCGAGAAGCATGCGATGCGCAGGCGCCCGTCTTGGGCGACATTGTCGGGATGGGGGTGCGCGCCGGCCTTTCCTTCGACGCGGCGCTTGGGCTGTACTGCCGCAAGTTCGACTGCGTGCTGGCAGGCCAAATGCGCCAGGCCCTCGTCTCGTGGCAGGGCGGCATGGCCTCGCGCGAACGCGCCCTCTCGGATATGGCCGCCCGCACGGGGTCTGCGGCCTTGCGCCGCTTCAACGACACGGCTCTGCAGGCCATCGCCTACGGATCGCCGCTTGCCGACATGCTCGTCCGCTTCTCGGCCGACTTGCGCGTCGAGCAGCATGCGCGTCTGGAGCAGCGCGTGGAGAAGGCGCCGGTGAAGATGCTTGTCCCTACGGGCGTGTGCATTTTGCCGGCCATGCTCATCTTGGTAACGGGGCCGGTCGTCATCCAGTTCGCCGGTTCGGGGTTTTAAGGAGAAAGGAAGCGTCATGGAAAAGAGCGTGGAGAAGATGCGGGAGCTGTGCGCGTGGTTGCACGGACGCGTCGCCGGCGTGCGCGAGGAGGGGCAGGGCACGGTCGAATACGCGATACTCGTCGGCGTGCTCGCCGTCATCGCTATGGTGGCCATACTCGCCTTCAAGGGAAAGATTGGCGAGCTGTGGGATGCGATCCAAAACGGCGTGAACGGGCTGTGAGCGTGCGGGTTTTGGCAGACATTCGCGGCGCGTACCGCATACCTACGCCGCTTTGGCGACCTTTGCGGGGCCGGTCGCTATGCGGACATGGCCGTGCGCGGGCGGCTTTCGGGGTGCGAGATTTCGGAGAGGTTGGCCAGGCCTCGCTCGAGTACCTGCTCGTGGGCACCGTGTTGATGGTCGTGGCCGCGGGCTTGGCGGCGCTGTGGCGCTTTGCGGCCGATGGACGCTTCGAGCATCTCGTGGATGCCTGCGCCTCGCATGCGGTCTCGACGGGGGGTGCGCTCGATGTCTTTTTGTTCTAGGCATGCGCACCGCAGGTTCGGGATGCGCTTTCGGGAGTGTCCTGCAAGGGCGTCCGGCCGTCCGCGCGGCACGCGCCCGGGCGAGGCTGGCCAGGCGGCTGTCGAGGCGGCCTTCCTCTTGCCGGTGCTCTTCTTGTTTCTCGGCATTTTCGTGCAGCCCGTGGTGTTGCTCTACGACCGATGCGTCATGCAGGCGGCTGCGGCCGAAGGCTGCCGCCTGTATGCCACGGCTACGGCAGACGAGAGCGCTCTTGTGGCCTACGTGCAGCGCCGGCTTCGCGCGGTGCCCCATGTAGACGTGTTTCACGAGGACAGCGACGCGGGCTGGGACATTGCGTTTTCCGCAGGCGAGGGCGGCGGTGTGGCCGTCTCCATCTCGCATCGTGCCCGCCCGCTACCCTTGTTCGGCGTCACTGCGGGGTTGGCCGCGCAAATGGAAGGAGGCAGCGTGGCTCAGGAGACGCGCGTGGAATCGCATGTCGTCCCCGCGTGGGCGGCGCAAGCCGAAGGCGGGGCTGCCGAGTGGGTGGGGAAGTGGGCATGAGGCGCGGGGGGGCAGATGCCGCGGACGCGCCCGCATTCGCCGTATCTGCTGCGCCCGCGTCCGCCGTCGCTGTCCACGTGTCCGCGCCCGCGCCCGCTGCGCCCGCGCCCGTCGCGCTCACGTCCGGGCCGTTCATGCGCCGGGAGGGGGGATTTACCACGGTGGGGGTCGCTGTGGCCTTACTTCTCGTGTTCTCGCTGCTGTCCGTCAGTCTGCATGCGTATTGGACGGGCACGCGCTCGGGCAACGTGCAGTACGTGGCCGATGCCGGGGCGCTTGCCGCCGACGAGGCCGTGGCGCAGTTCGTGACGGCAGGCCAGGTGGTCGATGCCATCTTGCTGTCGATGTCGCTGCTTTCCGTCACGGTCTATGCGGTCTCGGCGGTTGCTGCCTTCATTCCGGGCGCCCAGGAGGTGGCCGCAGAGCTTGTGCGTATGGGTTCGCAGGTCGTGAAGGCGCGCCAGAAGTTCCACGAGTCCGCATCGAAGGGGCTCGACGCCGCGCAAAAGGCCCTGCCCGCCTTGTGCGCGGTGAAGGCGGCGCAATGCGTCGAGGCCAACGCGCGTGCGAGCGGGCTGGACTACAAAGGCATTGCCATCACCATGCCCGCAGACGGCGTGCAGGTTTCTCTTGCCGACGCGGGAGAGGTGGAGGAGGCCGGGCGCGAGATAGAGCAGGCCGACGAAGAGATAGCCTCCAAGACGCAAGAAGACGAGCAGGCGCGCAAGGAACTCTCGGATGCCAAGGAGCGCGGCTGGCGGGCGGATTGCGGCGGCGACGGCGCGGACATGCAAGAGCGCGCGGGAAAGCTCGCGGGGTTGTCCGGCGCGCAAAACCCTTCGGCGGCCTCGCCGGAGAGCTGGTCGTTTTCCATGGGGCTTGAGCGCGCCCGCGCCTATTATGCCGCGCGCCTGTCCCAAGAACCTGCCGAGGCGGCCTCAGGCACCCCCGAGGAGGTGGCCGAATCTGTTGCGCGCAAGCGCTTCTACCGCTACGCGCTCGAGACCGTCTCGCAAGGCTCGGTGCCAACCGACGCACAGGGCAACGAGTACCCGGATCTGAAGGGCCTTGCGCGCAACACCGAGCAAATTCGCGCGACCGTCCTCTACACCGAGGCGGTCTATCCCACCAGCGTGGAGGGGGAAAAGCGCGTGCTGCACGCGTGGACGGGGTGTCCGGAATACGCGAAGGGTCAGCCAGGAGGCCTTGCCGCCGTCTCCGGCATCGACGACGGGAGCCTTGCCATATGCCCGCAGTGCAAGATGCGCCCGCTCACCCTAGGGCGCGTGCCCAGCCCCTCCACGTCCATCGGCAACGGCTTCGAGTACTACTACAAGGAGCTCGTGGAGGCGGCAGATGCCTACCGTAACGCGCAGGAGCAGCACGCCCAGCTCGGCGGCGAGCTGCAGGAGCTGGGGCAGGGGGTGAAGGGCAGCATCGAGCGCGCGCTTTCGAGCGTGGCAGGCGCGCGCTACGACCCGCAGCCGCCCGGGCGCTATGGCTGCATATGCATCGTCACGGCATCTGAGGCTTCCGTTCCCGCCCTTGGTTCGTTTTCCGCCGCTGGCGATTCGCTGGGCACGCGCATCGCGATATCCGCCGCCACACTCGCGCCCGATGCCGCAACCGATGCGGACAGCGTCATCACCGACGTGGCGGCAGGGATGCTGCCTGCAGAATCGGCAGGCGGTGCCCTTTTGGGGACCGTCATGGGCGGATGGGGCAAGCTCTTGGAGGTCTACACGAAGGGAAACGATGGCATGGTCGAGGCCTTCAACACGGTGCTGGGCGGGATACCGGTTGTGGGCGACAGCCTTTCGGGGTGGGCGGCCGACACCTTCCGCGATGCCATTAAGGCGGCAGGCCTTGAACCTGCAGATCTTTCCACCTATCGCCCCGTGCTTGTGAACAGCTCGCATGTGCTCGCCCGCGCAGACGGCCGGCTTGCGGGCGCTTTGGCCAAGATGAAACAGGCGGCCGAGACGGCGGGCAAGGTGCAGGCGAAAGGGTTTTCCGTGCTGCTCGACGAGCTGGAGCAGATGCCGGATGTGGGGGAGTGCCTGGATACAGAGGGTTTTTCCATCGCGCAGATGCCGCTGGATGTCTTGGGGCTGGGCGGTGCTGCAGAGAAGCTCGTCTTGTCCGCGCCTGCCGATTTGCAACAGGCCTATCAGCAAGCTCTGGGGCAGATGCGCTCGTCTCTCGGGCGCAGGTACGGCAAAGGTGCGCCGCGCCGCCCCGCCCGGAAACGGCGCCGCCGAAAACCGAGGGAGCACATATGGGCTGAGCTGTGCAAAGCTCCGCAGCGGGTTTCGGGTCTGTTGTCCGGCTGCACACGCGCGATGCCCCGCCTACCGCGCCGGCGTCTGCGACGGAACCTGTTTCGTGCACGGGCAGGCGAGCGTGGGCAGATGAGCGTGGAGATGGCCGTTTCGTTGCCCGTCCTCATCATCTGCATGGTCATTGCCATCGACGTGCTCGTCTATATGGGAGAGTGCGCCCGCTTCGACCATCTGGCGCCCCAAGAGGTTCTCGCCTGCGCGACCAGCCCCTCGCACGGCGCGGCCTCGCAGGCAAACGCGCAGGGGGTGCAAGACGCGCTTTGCAGCGAGTTTTCCCGCTACAACGCGCAAGTGGAAGTGGATGCGCAGGAAGGCGGCATGCTGGACGGCTCAATCGTCTACACCTGTACGCTCTCGCTTGCGCCTTGGCCGCTCGGGGCTGCGGGGTCTTCTGTTTTGGGGACGGGCATACCGCTTTTTTTGCGCCACTCGTGCAGCTTTGCCGTCGACCCCTATGTCCCAGGCCAGCTCTAGCGTGAAAGGAGGCAGCTTATGCACGTCGTCTTCGCTTTGGGGTTCTTTCAGCGTCTGCGCGGCCTGCTCTTGCGCCCCGCCTGCTGGCTTGGGGTGCGCGGGGTGCTGGCCATCGCGCCTTGCGACAGCATCCACACTTGGGGGATGGCATATCCCATAGACGTCGCTTTCCTCGATGCTCGTGGGCGCGTTTTGCTCTCGCGCCGTGGCCTGCCCGCCCGCGCCCGCCTGCGCTGCCCAGGTGCCGCACTTGCCCTGGAGCGTCCCTCGCCGCCGCCCGGCACCTCCTCGACGGTGCCGTATTGGCCGTGCATCGGCGATGTCGTCGACATGCGTTTTTCCCCGTACGCGCCCGTCGAAGCGCTTTGCACGTGTAGAATCGGGAGACCGAAACCGAGGACGGAGGCGCACGGCATGGGTGTGGAGATAGCCGACGGCCTCGTACAGCAGCGCGACGATGCGAAGCTGTGCGAGCGCATAGAAGATTCGAGACGTGCCTACGAGGGCAGTTTCCTTTCCATAGACGACGTGTCGGTGGTGCTGCCAAACGGCGCGCGTCACGTCCACCAGGTCGTGCGGCACCCGGGCGCGGTCGGTATCATCGCCGTCAACGACCGGGCCGAGATCTTGCTCGTGCGCCAGTACCGCACGGCGCTCGAACGCGTCACCTTGGAGATACCGGCGGGCAAACTCGACCCGGGCGAGGATCCGGCAGCCGCGGCGGCCCGCGAGCTGTCCGAGGAGACGGGGTATACGCCGGGCAAATGCGAACCGCTCGGCCGCTTTGCGCCAGCCGCCGGCTACAGCGACGAGTTGATTTCGCTGTTTTTAGCCACGGATCTTGTGGCTGGCGAGGCGCACCCGGATGCCGACGAGTTCGTCGAGGCCGAGTGGGTGCCGCTATCTGTGCTGGTGGACTCGGTGCTCGATGCGCGCATAGAAGATTCGAAGACGATGATCGCGGCGCTGCTCATGGACGCGCTGCAGCACAGATTGGGGGACATGTGATGGGACAGGAGCAGGCAGGCCAGAAGGCGGCGCAGGCTGCAGAGGGCGGGGCGGGAGCTGCGCCGCTCGTCGGGATTGTCATGGGCTCTACGAGCGATGCGCCCGTCATGCAGGGCGCCGAGGAGATGCTCGATGCGCTCGGCGTGCCCTACGAGACGGTCGTGGCCAGCGCACACCGCAGCCCCGACAAGGTGGCCGCTTGGGCGGGCAGCGCGCAAGAGCGCGGCCTCAAGGTCGTCATCGCGGGCGCGGGCAAGGCAGCGCATCTGGCAGGCGTCGTGGCAGGGCACACACCCCTGCCCGTCATTGGCGTGCCCATGAAGACGAGCGACCTCGGCGGCATGGACTCGCTGCTGTCCACCGTGCAGATGCCCACGGGCGTGCCGGTGGCGTGCGTGGCCATAGGCGGTGCGAAAAATGCCGCCATACTCGCGACGCAGATTCTAGGCGTCGGCATGCCGGAGTACGCGCGGGCTGTCGAGGACTACCGCTCGCACTTCTAGGAGCGTGTTTCCTCGGATGGGGTCGGGACTTTTCGGACGCCGTCGCATGCGCGATGCGCCCGCTTTGCTCATTGTGCACATCACCGTGCGCACAGGCAAGCTGGACTTCGAGCTTTCCTGCGATGTGGAGCGCTTGTACGTCGGCGCGGGTGCGGCGGCGCGGGCGCTGGGGCTTTTGCCCAACCTCGCACGCCACGTGTGTGTGAACCGCAAAGGCGAGCGCTTTTCTGATGACATCGAGGGCACCGAGTCCGCGCACCTTTTCGAGCATGTGGCAATCGAGCTGTTGGGGCAGGCGTTTCCCGCGCAGGCGGCATCCGGTGCGTTTTTTGGCTACACCACCTTTGCGGATGTGGGGAAAGGCGAGCTTGCGCCCGGCAGGCGCGCCATGCGCACCACCATCTCGTGTGCCGACGACCTTGCGGGCATGTGCGCGGCACGCGAGGCGCTGCGCGTGGTGAACTGGGCCTTCGATGCGCCCGCTTGCACGCCCGACGGGGATGCGGCCGCCGCGTCCAACGAGAACCCGGCCGGCGCCCCGGACGTCGCTACCATGGTCCGCGCAGTGCGAAATGCAGCCTGTGTTCAAGGCGACAATTGAGAATTACCTGCGTGTGCAAGATAAAGGACAGCCTCACAAGGAGGCTACCCTGTTCTTTTGAAGGGGTTTGTCTGGATAATTGATTACCTTATTGTTATGCATAAAAAATCGGAAAACTTGTAAAGCTTTCCCCTGCGACGTAAGATGAATCTATGAAGGAAATTGGCGACATACTGATGGAGCAATTCGGCGAGGGGCAGCCTATCCTCGTCGGCGACATTCTGTCTTTGTTTCCCGACGTTTCGCGTGTCACCGTGTATCAGCGCATCGATTCTGCGATTTCTAAAGGTTCTCTAGAACGCTATGACCGCGGGGTCTATTACATCCCGCGGCAGGGGCTTTTCGGAAAGGTTCCCCTGTCTGCAGAGTCCGTCGTCGAACGCAAGTTCATCGCATGCGGCGATGAAGTGTTCGGGTACTACTCGGGGCTGACCTTGGAGAACCGTGCTGGTCTGTCTGAGCAGGTTCCCGCCGTCTTAGAGATCACGACCAACGCCTCGTCAAAGGGAGTGAGAAGTCTTGGCCCTGCCGGCGGTTGGAAAGACGTCGTCATCAGAAAGCCCAGGTGCGAGGTGACGGCGGAGAACGTCGACGTACTCAGGTTCCTCGATGCCGTGTCGGCTGTCTCTCCGAAAAAAATGGGCAAGGCGGCGCTTTGTAATTTGGCCGGCCTTGCGCACAAGGCCGGCCGTGATCGCGCCTTCGCCTTTGCCGCCTACTATCCCGCAAAGACCTCGAAAAGGCTGATAGAAAGCGAGGCGCTCGGTGTATTTGCATGACGACGCGGCCCTTTTCGAGGAGGTGCTGCTTGGAACGGCTGCGGAATTTTCGATGAGCGAAGAATTCGTTGCCAAGGATTACTGTCGGAGACCGGGAGCCGCAGGGAGTACAACCGCTACGACATCGCTTTAGGAGGGGTTGCCCGGTCCCTGATTCTCGAGACGGCCGTGATGACGCCTACCTCGCCCTATAGCATCAGGCCGGTGCAGAGCTTTGCCGGCGCGTTCGTGGAGGCGCGGGATGCGAGCTTGGCCAAAGAGCTCGGCCTTTTGACATTTGAGGTGAGGGCGAATTCGCTCGAGCGTACGTTCGCCGATAAGGTCTTCGCCATCTGCGACTACTACATGTCCGGCGACATCCCGCCTCGTCAGTCCAGACACATCTACGATTTGCGCAAACTTCTTGGCATGGTTTCGCTAGATGGCGGGATGCGCTCCCTTATGGAAACGGTGAGGGTTCAGAGGGCCGGCGGCTACGGAAACCTATCGGCTGACGAAGGGGTTGACCTGCCGACCGTCCTTGAGGAGATTGTTGAAAAAGAATCGTACAAATCCGACTACGAGCGGGTCACGATGCCGTTGCTGTATGAAGATGTCATCTACGACGAGGCGATAACTGCTTTGGGAGAGATAGCTGCGTTTCTCAGGGCCAACTGAAGCGAACGATATCCACGAACGGTCCTTCACCCGTCGTCTCCGTGCTACCGACCCTACTGTTCAAATAATCCGGCCACGGCTTTGCGTGCTGCGTTGTCGGGTGCGATTTCTGCCACGTCTTTCCATATGCCGTCGAATATGGCATGCGCATCTTCAAGCAAGCTCTCGCGCACGACGACGAGCGCATGGGGAAAACGTTGCGACGGCCCTGCCTCCAGCAGGCGCATCGCCTCCACCAGCCCCTCGCCGCGCAAAAGCTCTAGGCGCCCCAGCTCGTCTATCACGAGCAGCGATTTTCCTGCCTCCGTCCCTGTTGTGCCCGCGCCCGGCTTCGCGCTTGCACTCGTTTCCTCTTCGGCAAGGTACGCGAAGTGCGCGTTCACCCGCGCGACGGCCCCATCGTCTATCTCCCAGGCAAGCCCCGCCCGTGCGCTTTGACTCTCCGGGCGGTGCGCTCCTTCTTCTTTCGCGAGGTCGCCGCGCCGCGCGAAGGCGATGCGCTCGTGCTGCGGCAGCAGCACATTGTCGATGCCCAGCTTTTCGAAGCGCCCCTCTCCAGCCGGGTCGGGATGCCTTCGAGCGTTTTCACCCGGACTCGCGTCCGCGCATTCGCTCTCGGATCGCGCCGCAGGCCTCGCCGCCTGCGTCGTCCGTGTTCTCCGCGCCATCGTCTGCGCTTCACGCGCCGCCACTTGTGCCTTCGCCGCCGCCTGCGCCTTTTCCACTTCCCGTGCCGCAATCTCTTTATCGCTGCGTGCGCGCCACACGCCGGGCGCCAGCACGCCCGCAACACCCACGCCCGCCGCTTCCAGCTCTTCTACCAGCCCGGACAGCCACTTCGTCTTGCCCGTCTGTATCTCGCCCGTCAAAAAGAACAGCATCCGCGCCCTCCTTGCCGCCGCCTCTCTTCACTGTCCGCGCTTCCGCACGTGCCCGCACGCCGCATCCACGCATGACGGCGCACGCGCTGCATAGCACGCGTAACAGCTTTCCTTTTTTCGCCTGCCCGCGTTTGCCGCCGGCGCCCGCGCGCCCGCGCTCGCCAGCGCCCGCACGTCCGCACCGCACTTCTCGCTGCGTATAATGGCGCTTCCAGCAACGATGCGGCAAGCGGCGACGAAAAAGAGGGGGCCACGATGGCAAAAGAACCGGACGCGCAACTCGCCATCTGGCTTTCCTACCACGGCGCGGGCTTCCATGGGTTCGCCCGCCAGGAAGACCCGCCCCAGCGCACGGTCCAAGGCGAGCTGGAGGCGGCGCTATCCACGCTCTTGCGCCGCCCGGTCGCGACGGTATGCGCGGGCAGGACGGATGCGGGCGTGCACGCGCGCGGGCAAGTGGCCAGCTGCCCCGTCTTGCTGGCCGAGGTGTCCGCCCGCCCGCTTTCCAAGATGCGCGTCTCGTTAAATGCCCTCACCGGCGACGACATCTCCGTCTCCGACCTGTGCCTTGCGCCCCCGGGCTTTTCCCCGCGTTTCGACGCCGTCCGCCGCGTCTATCGCTACCGCATCGTCTGCGGACCCGTCCCGCCGCTGTTTTTGCGCGATTTCTCGTGGTGGCACCGCACGACCCTCGACGTGGGCGCCATGCGCGATGCCGCCACCTGCTTCGTGGGCGAGCACGACTTCAAGAGCTTTTGCCGTGCGGCTTCCGGCGTGGGAAAAAACACCGTGCGCACCGTCGAGTCGGTCGAGATATCCGAAGAGGAAGTGCTCGGCGAGCGCTGCCTGGTCGTCGAGGTGGTGGGCAACGCCTTTCTGCATTCCATGGTTCGCACCATGGTGGGCACCCTCGTCGAGGTGGGGGAGGGCAGGCGCGCGCCGCACGATGTGACCCGGGTGCTGGCCGCCCGCGACCGCACGGCCGCAGGCGAGACGGCTCCGGCGGCAGGACTTGTCTTCGAGCGCGTCGACTACCCCGCCGCCGCCCTCGACACCCCCTCTGTTACTCTCGGGTGAAAATGGCGAAAAACTCCGATTGAGGCGCCGCGCACCTGCGTTGTGTGGAGTGCGTGGGCTACGGCGGCGGACGTGCGGTTTTTCAGGAAACACCTGCAAGTTTTTGCTATGATGGCGAATACGTGAAATCTCGAATCCGCCGCGCCGCACGCGCCGCACACGTGCCGAGGTGCCACTGCAGGCACCCGCACGCATCGCAGGGCAGCGCGCCCGCGCGGCTTTCCCGAAGGGGGATGCACGACATGCAGCAACGACCGCAGCACTCGAAACCCCGCGGGGGGGGGCGCTTCATAGCCATCGCGGTGGCGGCGCTTG
>CAVECB010000026.1:13550-26365 GCA_963614215.1 Ruthenibacterium lactatiformans | reverse complement strand
AGACCTACTCCGTGGCCAACTACGAGAAGTGGACGATGCCCTTGGCCGGCGGCACCGGCCCCATAGCGCTCACCGCGACGGGCGCCGCCCTCATCGCCGCCGCCCTCTCCTGGCTTCTCCTCGCCCGCCGCAAGCAACGCGACGTCTAGACGCGGTACGCCTGCCTGCCTCGGGGGCCTGTCTATCCTTCTCGTGCTGCACGAGGAGAAGCGAGATGCCCGATTTTTCCCGCCAGCGCGTCTCGCGTGCTAAACTTGACGGCTACGACAGAGCACGGCCACGAGAAAGGGAAACGCTAGATGGACGACAGCACGGCCACATGCCCCATATGCGGCGAGCCCCTGCAACCCCAGGCGGGCGAGTGCCCGCGCTGCGGATTCAAGCTCATAGGAAAGACCCAGGCCTTCGCCCCGGTGGACGCGCATGGCGAAAATGCCGCCGCTCAGCAGCCCAAGGCCGACGTGGTACCGGCGCTCGAGGTGCTGAAAGGCCCGTATGCCGGCGAGAGCTTCCGCATGGGCCTCGGCGACTTCACCATCGGGCGCGACCCGGGCTGCGACCTCTTTCTCTCGAACATGACCGTCTCGCGCCATCACGCCACCATCCACATCGACGCCTCCGGTGCGACCATCTCTGATGAAGGCTCGCTTAACGGCACCTGGGTGGACGGCAAAGTGGTCGACCGCGCGCCGCTCGTGCCCGGCACGAACGTGCAGATAGGCACTTTCGACATGGTCTACGTGCACGCGCCTTCTGTGCAAAAGGGGGCATGAGAAAAACGCCGATGCGGCTTTCCCGCGCACATACCACGGCAAAGGAAAAGGGCGTGCGTGCCCGCCTCGGCACGTCGCTGCGCGTGGTCCTCGCGCTTGTCTTGGCCAGCGCCTTTTCCCTGCCGCCGGTTGCCGCCCACGCCGCAAAGGACAGCTCGTCTGCCCAGACGCCGGCCTCGGCGCAAAAGGACGGTTCTGCAGACTCCTCGAAGGACTCCACAGCGAAAAAGGACGGCGCGGATTCTGCGGCGTCTGCCTCGAAGAAAACGGACGCGGCAGATAGCACAGATGCGGCAGACACGGCAGGCGCGGCAGACGATGCGCAGCAGTCCCAGGAGGCGGCCGGCACGGACGGCGCGCAAGACCAGACCCAGACGCCAGAAAACGTGCAAGAGCAGCTCTCCGACGACATGCCCGCCGAGGAGCGCGAGGCCAAGCTCAAAGAAGAGGCCGAGAGCCTGAAAGGCAAGGCCGACCAGGCCGCATCGCGCCTTTCCGAGCTGGCTAGCAGCCTGGAGACCTCCTACGAGGACCTTAACCAGGTGAACAAGGACCTGGCCGACACCCAAAACGAGATTTCGGCCCTAGAGCAAAAGCTCGACGAGACCAAGAAGCGCCTCGACGAGGCGAAATCCGCACTGGGCACCACGGCAAAGGAGATGTATCGCACGGGCGGCGAGAGCAGCTTCATCTCCGTGCTGCTGGGCTCGACGGACTTCGACGCCTTCGTCTCGAACGCCTATCTGCTGAACAAGGTGGCAAACGGCTGGGAGAGCGTCATCAACGAGGCCGGCGAGCTGTCGCGCACCTACACCAACCAGAAAAACTTGTTGTCCACGGCGCAGAAAAAGCAAAGCGCGCTGCAGTTGGAGGCCACGAAAAAGGGCGTCGCCGTCGCGCTGGCCATGTCGGACCAGTCCACGCTGCTGGAAAACCTCGACTCGTCCACGCTGGAAAAGGCCCGCGAGCTCGACGGGGTCACGGGCGGCAACTACGCGGCCTCCGTCGGCACGCACAGCGGCGCCATTTCCGATGCCTTGTCGGCCAGCGAGAGCTGGTACAACAACGCGGGCGACTCCACCAGCAGGGACGGCTCGCATCCGGCCGCTGTCGAGATAGCGCGCCAATACCTCGGCGTGCCCTACGTGTGGGCCGGCGCCTCGCCTTCGGGCGGCTTCGATTGCTCGGGGCTGGTGCTCTACGTCTACGCGCAGCTCGGCATCGACCTGCCGCATTTCGCCCGCTCGCAATACGAATGCGGCCAGCACATCGCCTACAGCGCCCTCATGCCGGGCGACCTCGTGTTTTTCGGCAGCAGCGTCGAGACTATCCACCACGTGGGCATCTACATCGGCGACGGCCAGTTCATCCATGCGCCGCAGACCGGCGATGTGGTGAAGATCTCGAACCTCTCGGCCAGAAGCGACCTCATAGGCGCGTGCCGCCCCTTCTAGCCGCCTTGTCTCTCGCGCCCCTTGCAAAAATCCCAGTTTGGGCATAGGGTAGGGGGCATGCGAAAAACGGTTTTCCCTGCAATGCGCTTGTATCACGGAGGCGACGAGATGCACGAGACGCATGAAACGCGCATGATGCGCCTGCACACCCGGTCCGGCATGTCCGCCGCGCAGCTTACCTTCGCGCCTGTGCCTGTGCGCAAGGCCTGCACGCTGGTGAAAAAGGCGGCTGCGATTGTCTGCGCCGCATGCCTAGCCGCCACGCTCGTGCCCGCCGCTGCTTTCGCCGACCCCAACGCCACGTCTGCCGATTCTGCGGCAAGCGCCGATGCCAGCACCCAAGACGCGATAGATGCCGCAGCGCAAAAACTAGCCCAGCTGTCCTCGCAAGCCGAGTCGGCCGCCGTCGCGCTGGCCTCCATCGAAAGCCGCATCGAGTCCACGAAAACCGAAATCGAAGACACCCAGGCCGAGATCGCGACCAAGCGCGAGGAACTGCAGGGCGCAAAGGTCAACCTCGGCACCACGGTGCAGGAGGCCTACAAGAACGGCAACGTTTCCTACCTCTCGGTGCTGCTCGACTCCGCGAGCTTCGAGGAGTTCTCCACGCGTTTTTACATGTTCTCCAAGATCGCGGCAAAACGCGCCGACACCATCCAGACCGTCACCACGCTGGCCCAAGAGCTCGAAAGCGCCGAGCAGCAGCTTTCGGCCACTCTCGACGAGCAGCAGCAGCTGAAGGTCGAGGCCGCGTCGAAGAAGACGGCCGCCGAGGAAAGCGTCGCCCAGCAGCAGGCCATCTTCGATAGTCTGACCGAAGAGCAAAAAGAAGCGGTGAACGCGCGCAACGATATCGTGGAGGAAAGCGCGGATACGGCTGTAGACGGCGGTGGCGACTCCCAAGACACGAGCACGGACGCACGGGACGGCTGGACTGCGCCTGCCCAAGAGCAAGACACCTACGTCGAGCCCGTCACGCCCGCGCCCGCGCCCACTCCTTCCTATGACGATTCGGATGCAGGCGATGCGGGCTCGGATACGGGCGGGTCGGATTCGGGGGCAGGCCAGGCGGCGGTGGACGTGGCCTTGAGCTATCTGGGGGTGCCCTACGTGTGGGGCGGCACGACCCCCTCCGGTTTTGACTGCTCAGGCCTCATGCAGTATTGCTTCAGACAAGTGGGCATTTCCATCAGCCGCGTCTCGTCGAGCCAGTACTACGACGGCACGCCCGTCTCGCGCTCGAATCTGCAGCCGGGCGACATGGTCTTTTTCGGCAGCGACATCCACCACGTTGGTATGTACATCGGCGACGGGCTGTATGTGCACGCGCCGCAGACCGGCGATGTGGTGAAGGTGTCGAGCCTGTCCAGCCGCGGCGACTATTTCGGCGCCTGCCGCGTCTGGTAGGCGCTTGCCTCGAAAAGGAGCTTCGGCGTCTTTGCCGCCTCTTTGTGCTCTCCTGTTAATTTTTGGATATTCTTGCAACTTCCATCCGCTGCGGGCACCGTTTTTCACGGTAGTATCGAGGGTATTGCCTGTTTTCGAGGAAACGGAGTCGACATGTCGAGAAAAGCGAAGACGAAACGGGTCGTCGGCAAGGCGGCGAGCATCACGGTGACGCTCGCGCTGGCCGCATCGATGTTTCCCGCAAGCCAGATCGCCTGGGCGCGTCCCGACAGCACGCAAGACAGCGAGGCCACGACCACGAGCTCAGACGCGTTGGCCGAGGTCTCCTCGGTGGAAGACTTCGCCAAGTCGCAGGTCGACGAGAACCTGCAGGAAAGCGCCGAGGGTCAAAAAATAGACGACAACAACAAGGCCACGGAGGAGAAGAGCGCGAGCGCCTCGACGTCCGCGGACAGCTCTGCCTCGTCAAACGACGCCTCGGCAGACAACAGCTCTCAAGCCAACAATTCCCAAACCAACAACTCCACCAGCACGGACAACTCAAATTCGTCGAGCAGCAACGACGCGAACGCGGGCTCCAACTCCAGCTCGTCAAACAACGGCGATACGAACGCGAATGCGAACTCCAATTCATCGAACAGTGGCGATGCGAACTCCAACTCGAATTCCAACGCGAACTCGAACTCCAATTCCAATTCAAGCTCCGCCGCCGACACCGACTCGAACGCGAACTCCGGCGCGTCCGATTCGGACAACGTGAACGCCAATGGCAGCTACGACGAGAAGTTTGAGGACATGACGGGCGGCAACACCTCGGCTGAAGAAAAGCTCGACGAGGTGAAGCAGAGCAAGACCAACCCCGTCTCCGAGGTCAACGCCGACGGCACCGTCTCCAAGACCATCTTAAACCCCATGAACGAGCTGGCCTTCGTGCAAAGCGCCGAGGGCTCCAAGCAAAACATCGTTTTCGACACCTACGACAACAACCAGCGCAAATACCAGGGCAACACCCTGACCAACGCGCCCTTTGCCGACACGAGCATCAAAGACGGCGACGGCGAGACCTTCAAGGGCAAGAAAATCTCGAACTACTCCTCGAACTTCGCCACTGGCGGCGAGTACGACAACGACGTCGGCTACTCCAACATTCGCGCCGTGGCCTTCAACCCGCACAAAGAAAACTCGCGCAAGGACTGCGTGGCCTACATTGGCTTGAACCCGACGGGCGACGACGAGGCGGAGTTCATCACCTGGATGTACGACTACACGAAAAAGGTGCGCTCGAAAAACGTGGTCTTGGGCACCCTACACTGGCAAAACATCAAAAGCCAGACCTACTCTTCGGAGTTTTTGAACTTCATGGCCATCACGGCCGGCAACTACTACGGCAAAGGCTACGACAGCTCCGTCGTCTACTTCCCGGGCCACGGCGCCGACACGGTCGACGACATGGGCCTCTATGAAATCGACTGGGAGGACATGGGCAACCCGAAGGTCAGCAAGGTCTCCGACAGCTCGATGCACCCCGACTACAAGACGGCGCTCGGTGGCAACTCCTGGCTGCGCTCCACCATCATCTACGACAAGCTCACCTGCTCGCTAGACACCGGCGACTTAAACGGCGACGGCGTAGACGATCTGGCGGTGGTCACCTCGGTGTGCGAGCCCAAGAACATGGACAGCTCGATGGCCTGCCGTTTCATGCCCTACCTGTCTGTGTGCTACGGCTCGCGCGGGGGCAACGCAGGCGACGTCTTGACCAAGACGGCCGGCACCTACGTCAACGACGGTGGCGACGGCCACCACTACTGGGCCACCATGCGCAATCCGGGGCTGTCTGTGGGGGATGCCGACGGCGATGATGTAGACGAGGTGTCGCTGGCCGGCATCAAGTGGTTTGTGAAGACCGAGGCCGACACCAAGGACTTCACGAAGCCCACCGCCGACGGCAACGCTTGGGACGGCTACCGCCTGGGCACCTACTGCCTGGGCACCTACCGCGCGACAGACGGCAAGCTGGCCACCATCGAGTTTGCCAACAACCTAGACTCCAACGCCTGGAAGGAGGCCGGCACCTGGCACAACGACAAGATACAGGCCAGATGCGGCGTGAAGTACTTCAAGGTGAATGGCAACCACAAGCCCGAGGCCCTCTACGTGGACGGCAACGTCTATCGCATGAGCGCCAACTCTGGCCAGATCGACCGTACCTGGATCTATACGCCGAAGTATTTCCAAAGCTCGGACAAGCAGACGACGACGGACTGCCTTGTGACCAATACCTACACGCGCTCGGTGGTCGCGGGCAACTTCGACAAGAACATCAACGGACGCGAGCAGCTGATGATTTTGCTCGGCTACAAGCGCGAGGGCATGCACGAGGACTCGGTGTCGGCCATGTCCATCGGCGGCGAGTACGACCAAGACGTCAAGGGCGACGACGGCAAGATCAAGGAGTTCAAAGACGCCACGGGCTTTTACTACAACGACATGGACAACCACGACACCTACACCTGCAACAAGCGCAACTCCAACGTCGAGGACCGCTTCAGCTCCGAGATCGTGTGCATAGACATCGGCAAGGACGGCATCGAGATCAGCTACGACGACGTGGACCTGGCCTACACAGAGCCGGACGTGCAGGCGGTGCTGCAGGCCGCGCCCACCTTCAAGGGCGCCAACCAGACAAACGGCACCACCACCTACTCGACGACGCTGTCCTACAGTGCCATCACCGACTCGCAGGAGTGGAACCACAAGTGGGGCGCCGGATTCGCGGGCACTTTCAACCTGGAGGCCGGGGAGGGCACGATGATGTTCAACTCGCTCATGCCCACCGGCTCGATCTCGTGGCGCTACGGCTGGATTGGCAACTGGTCGAGCGGCTGGAAAAAGTCGCGGCAGACCACCTACTCGCAAAGTTTTTCAGCCACGCGCATCACCAACGTGGTCATGCGACGCATACCGACCTTCGTCTACAAGTACAAGATACTCAACGCCAAGGAGGGCACCGACAGCGAGATGAAGTGCGTGGTGCCGGGCGCGCCCTACTACGTGCAGTATTCCGTGGACGACTACAACAAGTTCGTGGACCAGTACAACGCGGCGCTGGCCGAGCGCAAGAAGACCCAAGACCTCTCCAACACCAACGAGCTGATGAAGATTGAGGAGGCCTCGCTACAAAACAACGTGGGCAACCCTTGGAGCTACGCGTCCAAGCTGGGCGGCACGAACATCACCGAGGACAGCTGGGTGCACAAGGACACGACGGGCAACGCGCATGCCGGCAACTGGAGCTCGGAGGCCACGTGGTTTAGGTACGGCAAATCGGCCGGCACCGACTCAATCTCGATTTCGCGCGCATCGGCCACAGAACACCACTGGAAGACGATGAACGGGTTTTCGAGCGATTTGTCCGTGCAAGGCGGGTTCAAGATCGTGAAAGCAGGCTTCTACTTCAGCCAAGAGCAAACGTATGGGTATTCGGGTGGCGACACGAAGACAGAAAGCTCGGGCAATTCGGCCACCGTCAACAACATGGACAAGGTGGCGCTGATGGCCAACAACGCCAACTCGGAAAGGACGCTTGAGGCCTATGGGTTTAGCTGGGCGTTTGCGGGCGGCAACATACAGGTGGCCAAGAAGAACAACGGAGACGCGGTGTCCGTGCCGCTGTTGCACTACATATTGAAAAACGTTACCGCGCCGCCTGCGGCCGTGAGCATGCGGGAGGCGTCGTACAACAAGAACAGCGACGGCACGACCAGCGTGACGGTGAAGTGGAAGCTGCCCACAGACGACGGGAGCGGACGGCAGTTCTTCACCGCCGACCAGCTGCAATACTCGGTGTACCAGCGCGACGGGCGCACGCAGGGGGATTGGACCGCGGTCACAAGTTCTGCCGTCAGCGCCACGCCAGACGGCAACGGGGTGATGTCATATACCTTCACGCCGGATTCGACGACCACGCAGGTGGGGTCGATGATGTACTACGCCGTGCGCTGCTCGTTGAAGTCGGGCAAGCGCGCTGGCATCGAGAGCATCAATCCGACGCCGATCATGCTGCTGTTCACGGGGCAAAACCAGGCGCAGGCCAAAAACACGAACACGAACACGCCTGAGACCGTCACGAAAGGCGATGGCACGAACCAGGACGGCAGCTCGGATGCCAAGAGTGCTGGGACCGACAACAGCGGCAACACAAACAACGGCACCAACAACACCGATAGCAGTAACGGCAACACCGGCGACAACAACGGCAGCAACAGCGGCGGCGACAACAGCGGCGGCGACAAGACAGGCGACGACAACGCCAACAAGGACGGGACGAACACCGACAACAGCGGCAACAAGGACGATTCCGGCACCGACTCGAACAGCACGGACAAGAACAACACGGACTCGAACGGCACCGACAGCTCTCAAAACACCCAAGGCGAGAAGGGCGAAAAGGGAGACAAGGGCGACACTGGTGACCAAGGTGAGAAAGGTGATAAAGGCGACCAGGGTGAAAAGGGTGATAAAGGCGATACCGGTGAAAAGGGCGACAAAGGAGACAAAGGCGATACCGGGGACAAGGGCGACAAAGGCGATACCGGCGAGAAAGGTGAGAAAGGCGACAAGGGCGATACGGGGGCGAGCGGCCAAGACGGCAAAGACGGCCTGAACGCCTTCCAGCTGGCTTTGAAAAACGGCTACAAGGGCACTCTGGCCGACTGGCTGGCCAGCCTGAAGGGCACCGAGGGCAAGTCGGCCTACCAGCTGGCCTGCGACCATGGCTTTTCCGGCTCGGAGGTGGACTGGGTGAACGCCATGCGCGGCATCGATGGCAGCGATGCCCGCTCGCCGTACGGCTTAAACGCCGACAAGGGCTACAAGGCGAGCCTGGAGGAGTGGCTCGACGACGTCTACGGCGACAGCGCGCAGGCAGGATATGCCCTGGCCAAGCAAAACGGCTTCACCGGCTCTTTGTCCGAGTGGTACGCGCAGCAAAAGGGCAAGTCGGCCTGGGATCTCTACCGCGAGAACGCGGTGGCGGGCAAGCTAGCCACCAAGGAGAAGTTCCTCTCGTATTGCAAGGACACGCAAAGCTCGGGTAACAGCGGGGTCTACGACGCCTACGTGAAGGCGCTGCAGGAAAGCGATGCGGCCATCACCCCGATGTCGCGCGACGATTTCTTCAAAGCCTGCATCAATGCGGGCGGCGCGTACGCGGGCTACTTCGCGCTGGCCAACGAGTTTTTGAAGGCGGCGTGCGCGAAGATGACCACGGCCGAGATGCAAGGCGTCTACGGCAGGGTCATGATCTTGACCGAGGCGGAGTACAACGCGGCGGTGAAGGGCTGCACGACGACGGAGGACTACGCGCACAAAGACATCGACCTGATCAACGCGGTGATGAACACGGTGTATGCGCATGACGCGCACTTCAACTGGACCAACATCGACTTCGACAAGGTGAAGTACCGCGCGGTCGAGCTGTTCGAGACTACGACGGGATGCGCGAGCGGGTATGCCGTCTACCAGGACACGGCGGCAAACGTCGACCACAACAAGAGCCTGCAGACCCAAGACGCGTGGCTTGGCGGTCTTGGCGGCGGCGATAGTGCGAGCGGTCAGACGGGCGCGGATGCCCAGGCAAATGCCGGGGACCAAAACGCGAAGGTTTCGGCCTACAGCATCGTCGTGTCCAAGGGCTTTTCCGGCACAAAAGACGAGTGGTTTACCACGTTGAAGTCCACGGACGGCAGCGTCGATTCCTACGCCGACATCGACAAGCAGAGCACCACGGTCGACATGGGCTCGAACAGCAATCAGAACTCGAGCAACCAAAACTCGAACGACCAGAACTCGAACAACAGCCAAAACTCGAACAGCGGCCAGAACGGGGCTAACGGCACCAACGGCAGCAACGGGACCGACGGCACCAACGGCAGCAATGGCACCAACGGCACCAACGGCCAAAACGGCGCGACGGGTGCGACGGGTGCCACAGGGGCAACGGGTGCGAGCGGCTCAAACGGCTCCAATGCTTCGGGCAGCTCGGGCAGCTCTAGCTCCGGCTCTTCGTCTGGCTCGTCGGGTGCGTCTAGCCCCACCTGGGGCACGAACACGAACGGCGCCGCCGGCAAAGACGGCCGCGGCATCAGCGCGGTCTCCATCAACGACGACGGCGACCTCGTGGTCACCTACACCGACTCGACCACGCAGGTGGTGGGCACGACAAGCGGCCAAGGGCACCAGAAAGTCGCCACGCTCGGCATCTTCACCTACGTCGCGCTCGGCGTTGCCGTCGCGTCGCTTCTGATAAACGCGCTGCTCGCCTACGCCATCTACAGGGTTTGGAGGAAAAAGAACCCCGCCGCAGCGCGCCGCTCCTGATGCCGCGGCTGTCTGCGGCCATGTGCCGCGCGCATCTGCGCTAGTATGGGCGGGCTTGACGTTTTCGAGAAAGGACAAGCCCGTCCATGCCGGTCACCGATTTCCTGCGCCACAACGCGGCCGCCCGCCCCGACGAGGTGGCGCTCGTCGAGATAAACCCGAAGCTGCGCGAGCGCCGCGCCGTCACTTGGCGCGACTACGACCTCATCCAGCCTACCGACACCGTCGCCTATCGCCGCGAAATCACCTGGAAGGTCTTCGACGAAAAGGCCAACCGCTTCGCCAACCTCTTGCTCGCGCGCGGCGTGGGCAAAGGCGACAAGGTGGCCATACTTCTGATGAACTGCCTCGAATGGCTGCCCATCTACTTCGGCGTGCTGAAAAGCGGGGCGTGCGCGGTGCCGCTGAACTTCCGCTACACCGGCGCCGAGATCGACTACTGCGTGCACAAGGCCGACGTGGACGTGCTCGTCTTCGGTCCGGAGTTCACCGGGCGCGTCGAGGAGGTGGCCGCCTCCATCCAGCCCCACCGCCTGCTCTTCTACGTGGGCGAGGACTGCCCGAGCTTTGCCGAGAGCTACCGCGAGCTGGCCGCGAACTGCTCGTCTGCCGACCCGCAGGTGCCCATTTCCGAAGACGACGACGCGGCCATCTACTACTCGTCGGGCACGACGGGCTTTCCCAAGGCGATACTGCACCCGCACCGCTCGCTTTCCCAAGCCGCCGAGATGGAGCAGGCCCACCACGGCCAGACCTCCGACGACGTCTTCTTGTGCATCCCGCCCCTCTACCACACGGGCGCGAAGATGCACTGGATGGGCAGCCTCATATCCGGCTCGCGGGCGGTTTTGCTGCGCAGTGTCGAGCCGCAGACTATCCTTCAGGCTGCTGCCTCGGAGCGCTGTAGCATCGTGTGGCTGCTCGTGCCCTGGGCCCAAGACATACTCGCCGGCCTGGAATCGGGCAGTATCGACCTGTCCGCCTACGACCTCTCGCGCTGGCGCCTCATGCACATCGGCGCCCAACCCGTGCCAAAGAGCCTGGTCGAGCGTTGGCGGGGCTTTTTCCCGCAGCACCAATACGACACGAACTACGGGCTGTCCGAGTCCACAGGCCCTGGCTGCGTGCATTTGGGCGTGGACAACATCGAGCACGTCGGCGCGATTGGCGTGCCGGGGTATCGCTGGGAGGCCAAGGTCGTGGGCGAGGACGGGCGCGAGTGCGCGTGCGGCGAGGTGGGCGAGCTGCGGGTGAAAGGCCCGGGCGTCATGCGCTGCTACTACAACGACCCCGAGGCCACCGCAGAGGTCCTGCGCGATGGTTGGCTGCTCACAGGCGACATGGCCTACCGCGACGACGAGGGGTTTTTCTGGCTTGTAGACCGCAAAAAGGACGTGATTATCTCCGGCGGCGAGAACATCTACCCCGTGCAGGTGGAAAATTTTCTCGCGGCGCACCCGGCGGTAAAGGATGTGGCCGTCATAGGCATGCCGGACACGCGCCTAGGCGAGGTGGCGGCGGCCATCATCGAGCTGAAACCGGGGCACGAAGACGTGGACGCGGCGGCTATCGACGAGTTTTGCCTGGGGCTGCCGCGCTACAAGAGGCCGCGCAAGGTGATATTCGCCGACGTGCCGCGCAACGCGACGGGAAAGATTGAAAAGCCGCTGCTGCGGCGCACCTACGACGCCGAGCGGCTCGTGGACAGGGAAAACCGCGCCTAGAAGAGAGGGGCGCGTGCGAAACGGAGAGGCCGCGCCTTGAAAAGGCGGCATGCGGATGGCGAGAAAACCGCGCCTAAAGGAAGAGGCGAGGGCGCGAAAAGGAAGGCGGAAATGGTGAACAAGGAGCTGATGTCTGGAAACGAGGCCGTGGCCTTGGGGGCGTGGCAGGCAGGCGTGGCTGTGGGGGTGGGATATCCCGGCACACCGTCTACCGAGACCTTGGAGGCGCTCGCGCGGCGGGACGGTCCTGCCTGCGAGTGGGCGCCCAACGAGAAGGTTGCGCTGGAGGTGGGCATAGGAGCCTCCATGGGCGGCGTGCGCGCGCTGGTCACCATGAAGCACGTGGGGGTGAACGTGGCCGCCGACCCGCTCATGTCCGTGTGCAACGCCGGCGTGGGCGGCGGCCTGGTGCTTTTGGCCGCCGACGACCCGTCGTGCTATTCCTCGCAAAACGAGCAGGATTCGCGCAACTACGCGGCCTTTGCGCGGGTGCCCATGCTCGAGCCGGCCGATTCGGCCGAGGCTCGCGAGTTCACGGTGCGTGCCTTCGACATCTCCGAGACCTTCGACGTGCCCGTCATGGTGCGCGAGACTATGCGCATCGCGCACACCAAGACGATCGTGGACACAGGCGGCGGGCGCGTGGAAGTGGCACCCGGCGAGTATGCCGACGACCCGGCCAAATGGGTGATGGTTCCCGCGCATGCGCGTTCGCGGCGCGTGCAGGCCGACAGGAGGACGGGTGGCCTTGTCGAGTACGCCGAGCATAGCGACCTCAACCGCGTCGAGATGCGCGGGCGCGAGACGGGCATCGTGTGCAGCGGCGCGGTCTATCAGCACGTGCGCGAGGCTCTGCCCGAGGCCAGCATCCTGAAGCTAGGGCTGTCGTGGCCGCTGCCGCCGAAAAAGGTGAAGGAGTTTGCCGCGTCGGTGGAGCGCCTCTACGTGGTCGAGGAGGCCTGCGCCTTTTTCGAGCCGGCCATACGCGCCATGGGCGTCGAGATCTCTTACCCGCCGGGGGCGGCTCTGCCCGAGTGCGGCGAGCTAACCCCGCAGCTCGTCGCCGCGGCCTTCGA
>CAVECB010000026.1:10954-13234 GCA_963614215.1 Ruthenibacterium lactatiformans | reverse complement strand
GGCACCGTCTACAACGCCGGCGCAGGCACGCTGTGCATACTCGACAATCGCACCACGGCTATGACGGGCTGCCAGGGAAACCCTGTAAACGGCCTCACGCTGAAAGATTCGGCCAAGCCCGGCGCCTCGCCGCTCGATGTGTCCCCAGAGCGTCAGCTCGATTTGGCGGCGCTGTGCCGTGCGCTGGGGGTGCATGATGTCGAGGAGGTGGACGCACAGGACCTTTCTGCGGTGAAAACGGCGCTGAAAAGCGCGACGCAGGCGGCCGACACGCTTTCTGTGCGCATATTCCGCAGTCCCTGCCGCCTCGTGGACAGGACGCGCAAGCCCGCCTTGCAGGTGGGGGAGGAGTGTCGCGCATGCGGTCTGTGCGTGAAGCTTGGCTGCCCTGCGATAGAAACGGACGCGGAGGGACATGCGGCCATCGATGCGGGCCGCTGCATCGGCTGCGGGCAATGCGCCCAGGTCTGCCCCTTCGACTGCATCGGTGATGGAGAGGAGGGCATGCGATGAGCATCCGCGAGAAGATGGAAGAGACGGCCGGGCGCCTGGCGTCGCATCTGGCGTCTGCGCCCGAGGACGCGACGACGACCGTGCTGCTCGTGGGCGTGGGCGGCCAGGGCACGGTGCTCGCGGGCGACGTCTTGGCCCGCACAGCCCTGGCCTCGGGATTCGACGTGAAGCTCTCCGAGATACACGGCATGTCGCAGCGCGGCGGCTCGGTCAGCACTGTGGTGCGCTTCGGCCGCGAGGTGGCCAGCATGATTGCCGACCCCGGATGTGCGGACCTCGTCGTCTCCTTCGACAAGCTGGAGGCCCTGCGCGCCCAAGGCTTCCTCGTCCGCAACGGCGGCGTTATGTTCACCAACGACGAGCTGCTGGCACCCCAGGCGGTGGCGTGTGGCAAAGAGCGCCTGCCGCGCGACATCGACGGGCGCCTAGAAAAGATTGGCGCGCATCTCATCCCCGCCACCCGCATAGCAAAAGAAGCCGGCAGCCCGAAATCGGTGAACATCGCGCTTTTGGGCGCGGCATCGACCGTGCTGCCGTTTACCGAAGACGCCTGGCGCGCCACCATCGAGGCTCGCGTGCCCGCAAAGACCGTCGAGGCCAACCTCGCCGCTTTCACGGGCGGAAAAAAGAGCGTCTAGGTGCGCCGCTTCCTTTTCATAGCCTGCGTCTGCGTGCTAGGGGTCGCCGCGCTGGCCGCTTCGGGCGTCACCCCGCGTGCGCTGTCCTCGCAGCAAAGTGCCGTGGCGGCCACGGTGAATGGCACCGAGATCTCCGAGGATGCGGTCACGGCCTACATCGAGGGTTTCCGCTCGGAAAACGTCGACTACGAAAACGACACGGGCTGGGCGAACTTCCTCGCCGACACGGGGTATACCGCCGAGGGGCTGCGCCACTACGTGCTCGACACCGTGTTCATCCCCGAGGCGCTGGTGAAGCAGGAGTGCGCCGCGCGCGACATCGTGGTCACCGACAAGGATCTGGAGTCGCTCGTGGCCGCGGAGAAGAGCTACTACGAGAAACGCTACGGCAAGAACTCGTGGAACAGCGTCTTGGCCAGCTACGGCTACGACGCGAGCTCGTGGCGCGACAACGAGGAGGACCGCCTGCTGGAAAAGAAGCTCTCGCAGGCCGTGGTCGAGGTGGGCGAGCCAGGCGATGACGCGGTGCAGGTTGTGGCAAACGAAAATGCCAGCACCTACAACGGCAGGCACTCCTACTACCTGAGCTTTCCTGGGCAGGCCGAGGCGCAAAGCGCGTGGGAGCGGCTCGGGGGTAGTGCGGCCGGCGAGGTCTCCTACGAGGCATTCGCCGCGCTGTCTGCCGATGCGCAGGCGGTGAAGGAGGCTGGTTGGAGCTCGCTTGCGGCCGACCGCGCGAAGATGAGCAACGCCTACACCAAGGCGTTGAAGGGGCTGGCAGCGCACGCGGTGTCCAAGCCCTTCGAGGAAAAGGGCGTCTGGTATCTAGTCTTGTGCGACGAGGTGTTTGAGGTTGGCCGCGACGAGGAATTCGTCTCACTGGACCGCATCCCTGCCCCCATCGTCGCGCAGCTGCGCGAGGACACGCTGCAAGCCGAGCGCGAGAGCGCCTTCGAGTCGTGGTTGTCGGATGTGCGCACGCGCTCGTCGGTCGTCGTCTCGGACATGCCGGAAGGTCTGTCCTACGACGTGGACGTGCCCTTGGAGCAGGCAGGCGGTGCCGGTGTTGAAGAGGCCGGCTCGGATGGGGCTGCGTCGGAGGGTGCCGCGTCGGAGGGGGTCGCTTCGG
>CAVECB010000026.1:2907-10869 GCA_963614215.1 Ruthenibacterium lactatiformans | reverse complement strand
TGCGGCGGGGGAGTAGCGCCGTATGCCGGCCGGCCGCTTCGCCCCCAGCCCCAGCGGGCGCATGCATCTGGGCAATATGACAAGCGCCCTGCTCGCGTGGCTGTCGGCACGCCACGACCGCATCGAGTTCAAACTGCGCCTCGAAGACCTCGACGGCAGGTGCCGCAGGGAGGAGGCGGCACGTCTCATCATCGACGACCTGCGTTGGACGGGGCTTGATTTCGACGGTGAACCGGAGCGCCAGTCGGCGCACCTGCCCCGCTTCGAAGAGGCGTATGCGCGCCTGCGCGAGACGGGCCTGCTCTATCCCTGCTATTGCTCGCGGGCCGATTTGCATGCGGCCTCGGCGCCCCATGCCGCCGACGGCACCCCCATCTACCCCGGCACCTGCCGCAATCTGGGCAAATCCGAGCGTGTAAAGCGCGATGAGGCATTGCGCGCGCGCACGGGGCACGGGCCGGCTTGGCGCATCGAGGTGCCGGCCGAGCGCGTGGGGTTTCGCGACGGGCACCTGGGAGATGTGACCCAAGACCTTGCGCGCGAGGCGGGGGATTTTGTCGTGCGCCGAAGCGACGGGGTTTTCGCCTACCAGCTGGCTGTCGTGGTAGACGACGCGGCGGCAGGCGTCACGCAGGTCGTGCGCGGCGACGACCTCGTGTCCTCGACTCCGCGCCAAATCTGGCTCCAGCACCTGCTGGGGTATTCGACGCCGGCGTATTTTCACCATCCGCTGCTCGTGGACGGCCACAGGCGGCGCCTGTCCAAGCGCGACCGCGACCTGGAGATGGGCTACGTGCGCGACCATTTGCCAGGCGGTGCCGAGGCGCTCGTGGGGTGGCTGGCGTATTGGGCGGGGCTGCTCGAGGTGCCCAAGCCCGTCGTGGCATCCGAACTCGTGGACGCCTTTTCCTGGGATGCCGTAGGCCACAAGCCCCGCATCGTCGACCCCGCCGAACTTTTTGCCGCATGAGACGCCGGCGTGGCATTTGCCTTCCGCATGAAAAACAAGGATGCCGCCGCGTGCGGGGGTTTATACTAGCGCCTGTTGTATTCGCCCCAACACCATCACACAGCGGAGGTTCCATGTCTTTCACGAAACGCTATCTCGCGCCCCTCTTCGTCGCCGGCGCCCTCGTCGTGCTTGCCTGTGCGCTTTCGGGCTGCGGCGAGCAGGTGGCCGCCACCTGGGCGCACGGCCAGATCCTCGAAGCCGACGTCACCTCGCAGGCCACTTCGATGAAGTCGTCGCTGTCGAGCAGCTCCAGCTCGTCGAGCACCACCACGACCACCACGACGAGCGAATCGTGGGAGGACTACATCAAAAACCGCAGCTACAACTCCGATGCCACCGACGAGGAGAAGGCGGCCGGCGACGGCACGGTGGCTCAGCTGCGCGAGTACATCATCAACGACCTGTTGAAGACCGACGTGGTGAAATACGAGATCGAGCAGAAGAACTACACCATCTCCGACGACGAGCTGGACACCTATGTGGACGAGCAGCGGACCACCTACGAGGCCTACTACGGCCAGGGCATGTCGGGCACCTTCGAGAGCATCCTGCAGCTTTTGGGCTACAAAAACCTCGCCGCCTTTGAAGAGGAGGCAAAGGAAACCCTGAAGGAGCGCAAGCTGCAGCAGGAGGTCACGGGTAAGGACGAAAGCGACAGCGAGTTCGACCAAGACGCCTGGGACGCGCACGTGAAGGAGCTGGTGGATGCCGCCAACCTGCACATCAACGACATGCCCTCCGACTTGAGCTACGACCCGTCTTCGTCCACCTACACCGACTCCAGCTCGACGCTGACCACCACCGATTCCAGCGGCACGACCACCACCGACGGCACCACGACCACGAGCGAGGACGGCTCGACCACGACCATCTACGGCAGCGACACGGAAACCATGTCGATTGACGGCGACGGCAACGTCACCACGACGGCAAACGACGGCAGCGTCACGACGAGCACGACGGGGCAGGAAAGCTCCACGAACAACTCGTCTGGCAACTAGGGCACGGCTGGGGGCGAAGGCTCGGAAAGGATCTGCGGCGGCACGCATCCTCCTTCCGGTGAAACGCCCCGCCGCCTTCGGCCCGCCTGGTTCGCCCGCCCGCCCCGCCCTGCCCCGCTCGACCCGTTTCACCGTTTCATCCGCGCCGCACCCGTTCACCACCCGCTTTTTTCGAGGAGGCACGAACATGTACAACAAGCAGACGGTAAAAGACGTCGACGTCGCCCACAAACGCGTGCTTTTGCGCGTCGATTTCAACGTGCCGCTTTACGAGGGCACGGTCACCGACGACACGCGCATACGCGAGGCGCTGCCCACCATCGAGTACCTGGTCGAGCACGATGCGCGCGTCATCATCGCAAGCCACCTGGGCCGCCCGAGCGGCGGCGGCGTCTTCGAGAGCCAGTTCTCTATGATGCCCGTGGCCATGCGCCTCATCCAGCTGCTGGGAAAGCCTGTTACCGTCATCGGCGGCTCGATTGCAGGCGAAGACGCGCTGGCCGCGAGTCTTGCCCTCAAAGACGGGCAGGTGATGATGCTCGAGAACCTGCGATTCGACGATGGCGAGAAGAAAAACGACCTCGCCTTCGTGCACCGTCTGGCCAGCCTGTGCGACATGTGCGTAAACGACGCCTTCGGGGCGGCGCACCGCGCACACGCCTCCATCGCCGGCGTGCCCGAGTTTGTGCCGGCCGTCTCGGGGCTGCTCATGGCCCGCGAGGTCGAGACCCTGACGAGCATGCTCGCCGCGCCGGAGCACCCCTTCGTCGCGATTTTGGGTGGCTCGAAGGTCTCGGACAAGATAGGCATCATCGAAAATCTCATGAACGTGGCCGACGCCATACTCATAGGCGGCGCCATGTGCTTTACCTTCCTGGCCGCGCAAGGACATGCGATCGGCACCTCGAAGATGGAGGCCGACATGGTCGAGACCGCGCGCGGGATGCTCGATGCGGCGGCGCAAAAAGGCGTGAAGCTGCTCATCCCCATAGACGTGGTGTGCGCCGATATGTTTGCCGAGGGTGCGCGCACGCAGGTGTGCGCCGTGGACGAGATGCCGGCCGACATGATGGGCTTAGACATAGGTCCTGCCACCGTCGAGCTGTTTGCCGCCGAAATCGCCGCAGCCAAGACCGTGTTTTGGAACGGGCCGATGGGCGTGTTCGAGTTTCCCAGCTTCGAGGCCGGCACGAAGGGCATCGCACAGGCGGTGGCCGACACGTCGGCGACGAGCATCATCGGTGGCGGCGATTCCGTGGCCGCCATCAAGAAGTTCGGCCTGCAAGACGAGGTCAGCTTCATCTCCACCGGCGGCGGCGCGTCGATGCGCTTGCTGGAGGGCAAGCCGCTGCCCGGCGTGGAGGCGCTGCAGGACAAGGAGGGCTGAGGTATGGAAATGACCGCGCAAACGGGCTCTGCCGCCAGGCGCCGGCCGGTGATCGCTGGCAACTGGAAGATGAACAAGACGGTCGCCGAGGCCGTGACGCTTGCGCAGCAGGTGAGCTTCAAGGAAAACGGTTGGGACGGCGTGGACGTGGTCATGTGCCCGCCGTTTACTTGCCTGAAAAGCGTGTGGAACGTGCTTGTGTTTGACAAAAGCCCCATCGAGCTGGGCGCGCAGGACGTGTTTTGGGAAGACGAGGGCGCCTTCACGGGCGCCGTCAGCCCCGCGCAGCTGGCCGAGCTGCGCTGCGCGTATTGCATCGTGGGCCACAGCGAGCGCCGTGCGTATTTCCATGAAAGCGACGAGGACGTGGCCCGCAAGGTGGCTGCGCTGGTGAAAAAGGGCATCACGCCCATCATGTGCTGCGGCGAGGACGCCGACGTGCGCGACGCGGGCGGGCATTTGGCCTTTGTCGAGGCGCAGGTGCGTGCCGGCCTTGCGGGTATTGACGCGGCGCAGGTGGAAAAGTGCATCGTTGCCTACGAGCCGGTGTGGGCCATCGGCACGGGCGCGGCGGCAGCTCCCGAGCAGGCCCAGGAGATGTGCGCGCACATACGCGCGGTGGTGGCCGACATGGCCGGGGTGGACGCGGCTGCAAAGCTGCGCGTGCTCTACGGCGGGTCGATGAAGCCGGAAAACGCCGCCTGGTTTTTGGAGCTGCCCGACTGCGACGGCGGCCTGATTGGTGGCGCGGCGCTCGATGCCGGCAAGTTCGCCGAGCTGGTCGAGTGCGCCAAGCGCGCAGACGACGCGCGCAAGCTGGGGTAGCCCCTTCAACAGGCTGGGGTGCCCTCAAAAAAGCGGTGAAGGGAAAAGGGCGCTGCGGCAACACGCGTGGCGCAGCGCAGATTGGACGCACTGCCCGCTTTTTCCTTTGCCGGCAAACGTGAAAGGACGCATGCGATGAAACCTGTGCTTTTGGCGATTATGGACGGCTACGGGCTGGCGCCCGCAGGGCCTGGCAATGCCGTCGAGCTGGCCGACAAGCCCTTCCTTGCCACTGCGTGGAAAAATCGCCCGCACACGACCCTAGGCGCCTCGGGGCGCGATGTAGGGCTGCCCGACGGCCAGATGGGCAACTCCGAGGTCGGGCACCTGAACATGGGCGCCGGGCGCGTGGTGCCCCAAGAGCTCACGCGCATCGACGACGCCTGCGAGGACGGCTCTATCGAGGACAACGAGGTACTCGCGGCCGCCTTCGACAAGGCCATCGAGGCCGGGCGCCCCATCCACTTCATGGGCCTGCTCTCCGACGGCGGCGTGCACTCCAACATGGCGCACCTAGAGGCCATGCTGGAGATGGCGGCCAAGCGTGGCGCGCGCGACATGCGCATCCACGCCTTCATGGACGGCCGCGACGTCGACCCGCATTCCGGCGAGGGCTACATGCAGCGCATCGTCGATTTCGGCAACCGCATATTCGAGGAACACGACGGCGCGATGGCGCTTGTGGCCACGATATCGGGGCGCTACTACGCCATGGATCGCGACAACCGCTGGGACCGCGTGCAGCAGGCTTGGAATGCCATCTGCCTCGGGCAGGGCAAGGGCTTTGCGCGCGGGGCGGCGGTGCGGGCGGTGAAGGCGAGCTACGCCGCCGACATCTCTGACGAGTTCGTCATCCCCACGGTCCTCGACCACCGCGGGGTCAACGACGGCGACACGGTCGTCTTTTTCAACTTCCGCCCCGACCGCGCCCGCCAGCTCACCCGCGCCTTCATCGCACCGGAAGGCGCCTTCGACGAGTTCGACCGCGTGCACGTGCCGCAGGTGAACTTCGTGTGCATGACCGAATACGACGAGACCTTCGACGCGCCCGTAGCCTTCCCGAAGGCGCATCCCAAAAACGTGCTGGCTGACTATCTGGCCGCGTGCGGCCTGCGCCAGTTCCACACGGCCGAGACGGAGAAGTACGCGCACGTCACCTTTTTCTTCAACGGCGGCGTGGAGGCGCCCAAGGACGGTGAGCAGCGCTGCCTCGTGGACTCGCCCAAGGTGGCCACCTACGACCTCAAGCCCGAGATGAGCGCGCCGCAGGTGACGGAGAAGCTGGAGGCTGCCATACGCGACGACGCGGCCGACGTCTACATCGTGAACTACGCGAACTGCGACATGGTGGGCCATACCGGCGTCATCGACGCGGCGGTGAAAGCCGTCGAAGCTGTGGATGCAGGTGTCGCGCGCGTGGTGGGCGCGGTGCTGGAAAAGGGCGGCGCGGCGCTCGTCACGGCAGATCATGGCAACGCCGAGAAAATGCTTGCCGACGACGGGCAAAGCCCTTGGACGGCGCATACGACAAACCGCGTGCCACTCATCTTGTTCGTCGACGGCAGCGACGGTGAAGGCGCGGACGGCGTAGACGGCACGGACGGCGCGGCGCTGTCGCTGGCCGACACGGGGCAGGGGCGTTTGGCCGACGTGGCGCCGACGCTCGTGGACCTGCTCGGTCTGGAATGCCCGCGCGAATGGACGGGAAAATCTCTGCTCGTGCGCGGCTAGCTTGTGCTACACTACCGAACTCGTGATGCGCAAAGGCATCGCGCAAGCGTCAAAAGGAGTCATTGCACGTGGAATCAGTCATCAGCTTCATGCAGTCGGCACCGGTGGTCATCGCCGTCACGGTCGTCTGGGCCATCTCGGCAGTGGGTCTCGTGGTCTTCGTCTTGCTGCACTCCGGCCAGGGCACGGGCGTGTCCGATGCCATCATGGGCAGCGTCTACGGCACGGACACGGGCTCGAGCATCATCGAGAAAAACCTCGACCGCATCACCGTGGTGTTTGCCGTGCTCTTCATCGTGTGTCTTCTTTTGATGATGGTAATATACCCGCAGGGCACGGTCGGCAGCTCTTCTTGAGTTGCGCTACCGTGGCCTCTTTTCTCTCGTGTGTCGGAGTGGCGGAATGGCAGACGCGCTAGCTTGAGGTGCTAGTGCCCAATTTAACGGGCGTGTGGGTTCAACTCCCATCTCCGACACCAGCAAAGCCCGAAGGGGCGGCTCAAAAAAACGAGCCGCCCCTTTTTTGTTCTCCCTGCACCGAAGGCCGCCGCCTCTTTCTGCCGACCCGAAAGCGGAACGCCTTCTTTTGCCGCCCCAAAAGCGGGCGCCTCTTTCTCGCCCGCGCCGAACCCGAAAAACGGCTCTCCTTTCTTTCGCCGCGGCGGTTTTGCGCTATCCTTGTGCGCGTTGTTTTTCACCGCATATGCCCGTCGTCCACACGTGAGGAGCGCTGCGCCCATGCCCGCCTTCGACTTCGAGTCGCTCATCGCCGAAATTCCCGACTATCCCGAACCCGGCGTCACCTTCAAAGACATCACCCCGCTCATCGCCGACGCGCAAGGCTTTGCTGCCGTCGTCGACGCGATTGCCGGGCATTTCGCCGATTGTGGCGTGACGAAGGTGGTGGGTGCCGAGGCTCGCGGCTTTTTGGTGGGGGCGCCCGTGGCCTGCAAGCTGGGCGCCGGGTTCGTGCCCGCCCGCAAGCCAGGCAAGCTGCCCCGCGCCACCTTCACCCAGTCCTACGAGCTGGAATACGGCTCTGCGTCGCTGGAGATGCACGTCGATGCCATGGGGCCTGGCGATGTGGCCTTGGTGGTAGACGACCTCATCGCCACGGGCGGCACGGCTGCGGCCTGCGTGAAGCTCGTGCAGCAAAGCGGCGCGAAAGTGGCCGGCCTAGGGTTTTTGCTGGAGCTTGTGCCCTTTAAAGCGCGCGAGCAGATGGCGCAGGTCACGGACGCGGAGTTTTTCAGCCTCGTCCAAGTCGAGGACTACTAGGAAAGCCGCAGGTGAGGAGAAGCTGATGGCCCGCAAGAAGAAGTTCGACTATTTCGACGCGTTCGTGCAGATCAGCGCCCATGCCGTGACCTATGCCGAGGAAATGGTCAAGTGGCTCGAGTACAACTACGAGGAGGGCGCGAGCGGCAAGGTGGGCAAGGTGGAAGGCTCGCTTAAAGCCTACGAGAAGTTCCATGCCATCGAGGAGGCCTCCGACGAGATCACCCACGAGATCGCGTCCAATCTCGTCACCGAGTTCGTCACCCCCATCGAGCGCGAGGACATACTCACGCTGGCCAGCGAGCTCGACAGCGTCGTCGACCATGTGGACGAGGTTTTGCAGCGCATGTACATGTACAACGTGAAAAACGTCTCGCACGAGGTCGTGGACATGGCCAACATCGTGCTGGAGGCCACGCGCGCCCTGCATGCGGCCTGCGAGCGCTTCGCCGACTACAAGCAGCCGGGGGCGCTGCGTGAGTGGATTGTGAAGGTTAACGACTACGAGGACGCAGGAGATCGCGCCTATATCCGCAGCATGCACGAGCTGTACAAGCGCGCCGAGGAATCCGACGACCCGAACACGAAGATCGACGCCTTCGGCATGGGCGGCGTGCTGTCTGCGCTGGAGAACTGCTGCGATTCCGCCGAAGATGCCGGCGACACCATGCTCATGGTCATCATGAAGAACTCCTAAGGCTTGCCCTTTTGCGTCTCTTTAGCCGTTGT
>CAVECB010000026.1:0-2757 GCA_963614215.1 Ruthenibacterium lactatiformans | reverse complement strand
TGCGGGCGTGGCGGAACTGGCAGACGCGCCGGGTTTAGGTCCCGGTGGGCATTGTGTCCCGTGAAGGTTCAAATCCTTTCGCCCGCACCATATGCGCAGGCAAAAGACGGATGCGACGTGCGGCGGGCGAAAAGACGCCCTTTGCCGCGACGTCGCGCGACAAGCGAGATTGAGGAGCAGTCAACGTGGACGTGAAGACCGAGATACGCGAATCCGACGGCAAGACGCAAGTCGCCGTCACCTTGGAGCCCGAGGAGGTCAAGCCGCACGTCGACGCGTACTTCAAGCGGCTCGCCCGCACGCGCATCCCGGGTTTTCGGCCGGGCAAGGCGCCGCGCCGCATCCTGGAGCAGCACTTCGGCGGCCATGCGGCGGTGTATGCCGAGATCGCCGCGGACGTGGTGAACGCGACCGCCCCGAAGGCCGTGGACAGCGTGGGCGTCATCTTCATCAACGACCCGTCCTCCGACGACGCCGAGGCGCTCGAAGACGGCAAGCCCTTCACCTACACGGTCTACGGCAAGGTCAAGCCCGAGGTCGAGCTTTTGACCTACGAGCCCGTGAAGGTCACGCTGCCGCCCGAGGAGGTCGCGGATTCCATCGTGGACGCGCAGGTGGACGTGCTGCGCGGCTACTACGACCCTTCCGGCGACGCCGCGCTGTCTGACGAAGAGTTTTGCGAAAAAGCCGGCGTGGAAAGCATCGACGCTCTGCGCGATCAGGTGCGCAAGGCTCTGGAGAAGAGCCGCGCGGACAATGCCGCGAACCTGAAGGAGACCCGCTGCATCGACGCGCTGGCCGAGCGCATCCACGGCGAGATCCCCCAGGCCTACCTGAACTACACGCGCGACGACATCCTGCGCGACTTCTTCACCAATCTCCAGCGCTCGGGGCAGACCTTCGACGCGTTTCTTTCCGCGCAAGGCGCCACGCGCGAGATGTTCGACGCCGACGTGGCCAAGCAGGCCCAAGAGACGGCGGCCGGCGCGCTTGCCCTCGACGCTTTGTTCAAGGAAAAGGGTTTTACAGTCGACGACGCCGATTTGGACGCGGAGTTTGCCAAGCTGCCCAACGGCAAGAGCGCGCGCGCGGACTGGGAGGAGCGCGGCCAGATGACCACGCTGCGCGAGGCCATCGCGCGCCAGAAGGCGGCACAGTGGCTGGTCGAGACCGCCGAGGTGGTCTACGAGGAGCCGAACCCCGAAGGCGAGGTCGCAAAAGACGAAGACGGCGCGTCTAAGGACAAGACGGACAAAGCCGCCAAGAAACCCGCCAAGAAGGCGGCGAAGAAACCTGCGAAGAAGACGGCCGCGAAGTCAACGGGTGAAAAACCCGCCGGCGACGACGCGGCGGCAAAGGCTGAGTAGCGAAAACGCCGTCCGCACGGGCGTGTATCATCCGCAGGCGACATGCTTCGCACTACGAGAAAGGGCGCATCTACCATGAACCTCTACCAACCGGTGCAAAACCCGCTGATCCCCTACGTGATCGAGCAGTCCCCGCGCGGCGAGCGCAGCTTCGACATCTACTCGCGGCTGCTCAACGACCGCGTGGTCTTTTTGGGCGAGGAGGTCTCGGACGCCTCGGCCAACTCCATCGTCGCGCAGCTTTTGCACCTGGAAAGCGCCGACCCGGACAAGGACATCTCGTTTTACATCAACTCGCCCGGCGGCTCGGTCACGGCAGGCCTTGCCATCTACGACACCATGCAGTTCATTAAGCCCGACGTCTCGACGGTGTGCTTGGGGCTGGCCGCGTCGATGGGCGCAGTGCTTTTGGCTGCGGGTGCGCCCGGCAAGCGCTTTGCCCTGCCCAACTCGCGCATCATGATTCACCAGCCCTCTGGCGGCGCGCAAGGCAAGCAGACCGACATCCAGATCATGGCGGATTTCATGAAAGATACGCGCGAGCAGCTCAACGGCATCCTGGCCAAGCACACCGGCCAGTCCATCGAGAAAATTCAAGAAGACACCGAAAAGGACAACTTCATGACGCCTGGCGAGGCCAAGGACTACGGCCTGGTGGACGACGTCGTCTTGTCGCGCTCGGAGACCGCCGATAGGGCCGCGGAGAAGAAGGACTAGCGGCCATGAGCGACGGTTTCGACGATTCGTACGGCAGACGCGGCGGCGCGGGCGGTTTCACCCCGCTTTTGCGCTGCTCGTTTTGCGGCAAAACCCAAAACGAGGTCCAAAAGCTCATCTCGGGCGACGGGGTCTACATCTGCGACGAGTGCGTGGGCGCGTGCACGGACATCATGCTCGACGAGGGCATAGAGATCGAGGGCTGCGGCCTGTGCGGCGATTTGCCCCAGGCGCAAGGCCGCACGGACGGGCTGCTCTCGCTAGAGACCCTGCCCACCCCGCGCGAGATAGACGCCGAGCTGTCCCAGTACGTGATCGGGCAGGACAAGGCGAAAAAAGCCCTGTCTGTGGCCGTCTACAACCACTACAAGCGCGTGGCGCTCGGGCTGTCGGGCGCCGACGGGGACGCAGACGCGTTTTCCGACGAGGAAGGCGACGAGGTCGAGCTGGCCAAATCCAACATTTTGCTGCTAGGGCCTACGGGTTGCGGCAAGACCTTGCTGGCTCAGACGCTTGCACGCATACTCGACGTGCCCTTTGCCATCGCGGACGCCACAGCACTCACCGAGGCGGGCTATGTGGGTGAAGACGTCGAGAGCATCCTTTTGAAGATCATCAACGCGGCCGACAACGACATCGACCGCGCGCAGATTGGCATCATCTACATCGACGA
>CAVECB010000025.1:0-26842 GCA_963614215.1 Ruthenibacterium lactatiformans | reverse complement strand
TCGCGCCGTATGCTTATGCGAAGAAGGCCCCCATCTTCCTTGCGAAGGGCAAGCCTGGCACGCTGGCCGATACCAGCTCCAAGGCCATCAAGAACGGCAAATTCGAGCGTACCATCATCGCGGGCGGCACGGCGGCCGTGGCTTCTTCCGTGGAAGGCCAGGTGACGAAGTCGTGGAAGCGCCTCTGGGGCAACACGGCCTACGGCACCAGCCGCAAAATCGCCGACTTCTGCATCAAGGACGGCAAGATGACCACAGCCCACATGGGTGTGGCCACCGGCAGGTCCTACTACGACGCGCTGGCAGGAGCGGCGCTGTGCGGCAAGAAGAACTCCGTCCTCATTTTGGCCGACGACGGCAACTCCAACACCGTCGACAACGTGGTGAAGCCGAACAAGAAGGCTCTGCAGAAGAATTGCTACGTCTTCGGCGGCAAGGCCGCGGTCTCCGAGACCGTGTACAACAAAATCTTGGCGGCCAGCAAGCTGGGCTGAATGTTTCGCACCCCGCTCGCGCGTTGTGCGAGCGCGTATGGAGGCGACCTTGCACATCGACGATGGCGCGAAGGGGGGCGCGGCAATCGAAAGCTGCGCCCCGTGCAGGAAGTGCGCAGCGTGCGAAGCGAGCGCAGAAACGCACCCCTTCCCAGACGCGCTCGCCCGCGCGCATGCAGCGCTTGATGTACTACGGTTTCGTAGTACAATGGGTCGCGCATATAGGCCGCAAGTGCTTGGAGTGTGAGGATGCCGGCAACAGAAGTCATACAGCTGCGCGTGACGCCGTCGTTGAAAAACGCGCTCGAGGACCGCTGCCGCCTGCAGGGCACGAGCGTGTCCGAGAAGCTGCGCACGCTCGTGCAGCAGGAGCTTTCGCAAGAGCAAACCCCGCTCGAACAGGCCGACGCCATCTTTGCCGAGGCAGACGCGCGGGCTTGTGCGGCCGGCCTCTCCGAACCCGACATCGCCGAGATTGTTGCCTTTTGCGACCAGGTGAAGCAAGAGCGCGCTGCGGCGATTGCCCGGATGCCGTGAGCACATGGTAAACGTCGTCTTCGACACGAACGTCTTGCTCGCGTCGCTTTTGAAGCCCGGCGGCGTGAACCGCCGCTGCATGCGCCTCGTCTTGGGCAACCCGGAAAGCTTCACCATCTGCTATAGCTCGCAGATGATGGACGAGTACCGAGACGTCCTGTCGCGGCCCGTCGTCTGTGGGCGCGGGCTGGCAAACCCCGCTCGCGCGCTCTTGAAGTTGGTGGCAGACGTCGGCGAGGAACTCGTGCCCAAGCACATCCCCGCGCTCGTGTACCCCGACATCGACGACAAGCCGTTTTTGGAAGCGGCGGTCTATGCAAACGGCGTGCTCGTGACCAACAACCTGAAAGACTTCCCCTTTCTCGGGGTCTCCATTTTGGGGCCGAGCGATTTCATCCGCTGGTGGGAGGAGCGCTAGGCACCCGGCAAAAGTGCCGCATCAGTGGTAGGGGCACCCGACAAAGCGTCGCGTGAGCGGGCGTGGCGACGGCCAGCAAGCTGGGCTGAATGTTTCGCACCCCGCTCGCGCGTTGTGCGAGCGCGTATGGAGGCGACCTTGCACATCGACGATGGCGCGAAGGGGGGCGCGGCAATCGAAAGCTGCGCCCCCTGCGCAGGGAGCGCGCAGCGTGCGAAGCGAGCGCAGGGGGCGGATGAAAAAATCCCGTATTCACCCCTTGCGCACCGGGCGCAAAGCGCGTAATATACAACGCCGTTGCCCACGGCACACCAGATGCGGGCACATGCACATTGCGGGGTGGAGCAGTCTGGTAGCTCGCCGGGCTCATAACCCGGAGGTCGTTGGTTCAAATCCAGCCCCCGCGACCAACGAATTTGAAACGGCCTGCACATGCGGGTCGTTTTTTTATCGGCGCGTGCAACCGCGTGGCGCCGCGAGATACGGCGCGTGCAACCGCGCGACACGACGCGGCACGGCGAGGCGCCACAAGGCACCGCGAGGCGCCGCTGGGGAAAGGGGAGAGGTTTCATGCCGGACGCAGACGACAGATACGACGCCTTTTCTCCAGACGCCCACGATGCCTCTCCCACGGCCCGCCGCGACTCCGCTTCTCGAGACGCCCGCGACACCTCTTCCCCGACCTGCCGCGAAGCCGCTCCCACAGCTCGTCGCGAGGCTTCTCCCACACCCCGCCGCGACGCCTTCGCCACATCCGCCGCTGCTGTCCTTGCGGCCGACCTGCGCGCGCCCGGCGAAGACGACGACGGCTACGACCCCTATTCCGACTACATGGACGCATGGGGGCGCATGGACGACGAAGAGCCCTGCGAGGACCCCTGGAGATAGGCGGCATGGACGCGCACATGTACACGGTCATGGTCACGGGTGGCCTCGGCTCGGGTAAAAGCCAGCTGGTGCGCGAGCTGTGCGCGCTTGGCGCGACGAGCATCGACCTCGACGAGATAGGGCACCTCGTGCTGGAAGAAGACGAGGGCGCCCGTGCCGAGCTGGCTGCGTGCTTCGGCGACGATATCGTGGATGAAGGCGGCGGCATCGACCGCGCCCTTCTCGCGCGGCGCGCCTTTGCTAGCCCGCAGGCCACCGCGCAGCTCGACGCCGTCATGTCGCCGCGCATACTCGCCCGCGCCGCCGACTACCTCGTGGACGTGCACTGCGTGCCCGTCTCGGATGCCCCGGTGCAGGTGGTCGAGGTGGCCTTGCTCGAGCGCGTGCCAGATTTCGCAGCGCTTGCCGACGAGCGCATCGCCGTGGCCGCCCCATCCGATTTGCGCCTTGCGCGCGCGGTGGAGCGCGGCATGGACGCCGCCGACGCGATGGCGCGCATCGCCGCGCAGGCAAGCGACGCAGAACGCGCGCGCATCGCCGACGTGGTCTGCGACAATTCGGGCACCCGCGCCGAGCTGGCTGCATGGGCGAAGAGCTGGTGGGACGCGCACGTGGCGGCAGGTGATTGGGCCGCGCCCGTTTCGCCCACTTCTGACGCGCCCGCAACGCCCGTTTCATCCGCCGCGCCCGCCAGCAGCGTTTCACCCGCAACGCCCGCAGGCGGCGCAGCGCCCGCTTCACCCGCCCAGTTCGCGGGTGAAGCTTCACCCGCCCCAGACGAAACCCGAAAGTGAGGAACCGCGCATGGGAGTGCAGCAGGCGCAGGCGGCGCTCATAGGGGGCGCGCGCGAGGCGGGCAGGCCGTTTCGGGTCGAGGCGCCCTACGAGATGGCGGGCGACCAGCCAGACGCCGTCGCGGCCGTCGCGCGCGGCGTGCAGGAGGGCAAGCGCTACCAGACGCTGCTCGGCGTGACGGGCTCGGGCAAAACCTTCACCATGGCAAAGGTCATCGAACGCCTCCAGATGCCTACGCTGGTCATGGCGCCCAACAAAACCCTTGCCGCCCAGCTGGCAAGCGAGCTGCGCGCCTTTTTCCCCGACAACGCCGTGAACTACTTCGTCAGCTACTACGACTACTACCAGCCCGAGGCCTACGTGCCCCAGACCGACACCTACATCGAGAAGGACTCCTCCATCAACGAGGACGTGGAAAAGATGCGCCACGCGGCCACGGCGGCCCTGCTCACCCGCCGCGACGTCATCATCGTGGCCTCGGTCAGCTGCATCTACGGCATCGGCAGCCCCGACACCTACGCCGATATGTCGGTCTTCCTCGACCGCGAGGTGCCGATGGATCGCGACGAGCTGATCGCGCGCCTGATCGACATCCAATACGACCGCAACGACTACGAGTCCGCGCGCGGCACCTTCCGCGTGCGCGGCGACGTGGTCGACATCTACCCGCCGTACGCCGATGCGCTCGTGCGCGTCGAGTTCTTCGGCGACGAAATCGATGCCATCCGCGAGGTCGACCCCCTGACGGGCGAGGAGCAGATGGAGTACCGCAGTGTGCCCATATGGCCGGCGAGCCACTACGTCACGAGCCGCCCGAGCGTCGAGCACGCGCTGGTCACCATATCCGACGAGCTGCGCGAAAGATGCGCCGAGCTAAAAGAGGCGGGCAAGCTGCTCGAGGCCCAGCGCCTGGAGCAGCGCACCTCCTACGACCTGGAGATGCTCGAGACCATGGGCTTTTGCACCGGCATCGAGAACTACTCGCGCCACCTCGACGGGCGGCGTGCGGGCGAGGCGCCCTACACCCTGCTCGACTACTTCGGCGGCAAGGGTTTTCTCACCATCATCGACGAGAGCCATGTGACGGTCCCGCAAATCCGCGGCATGCACGAAGGCGACCGCAGCCGCAAGGTCACGCTCGTGGAAAACGGCTTTCGGCTGCCCTCGGCCCTCGACAACCGCCCCTTGCGCTACGACGAGTTCGAGGCGCGCATCCCGCAGTTCGTCTACGTGTCGGCCACGCCGGGCGACTACGAGCAACGCGTCTCGGAGCAGGTGGTCGAGCAGATCATCCGCCCCACCGGCCTGCTGGACCCGGAAGTGGAGCTGCGCCCCACCAAAGGCCAGATCGACGATTTGCTGGCCGAAATCCAAAAGGCCACGGGCGCAGGCGAGCGCGTGCTCGTCACGACGCTCACCAAAAAGATGGCCGAGGAGTTGACCGACTATCTGCTCGACGCGGGCGTGCGGGCCAACTACCTGCACTCCGACATCGGCACGGTGGAGCGCGTCGAGCTGCTGCAGGAGCTGCGCCAGGGCAAATTCGACGTGCTCGTGGGGATAAACCTGCTGCGCGAGGGGCTCGACCTGCCCGAAGTGGCGCTTGTGTGCATACTCGACGCCGACCAAGAGGGCTTCCTGCGCAACCACCGCAGCCTCATCCAGACCATCGGCCGTGCCGCGCGCAACGTCTCGGGGCGCGTGGTGATGTACGCCGATCATGTGACCGACTCCATGCGCCAGGCTATCGACGAGACGGCGCGCCGCCGCGAGATCCAGATGCGCTACAACGCCGAGCATGGCATCGAGCCGAAAAGCGTGCGCAAGGCCATCAGCTCGATCATGGACGAGATATCGGGTGGTGAAGAGGGTGGCGGCGATGCGGGCACGGCCGCCGCGCTGGCCGACGAGGTGGCCGCGCTGGGGCGCGAGGAAGTGCTGCGCATGCTCGCCGCCCTCGAAGAGCAGATGGCCGAGGCCTCCGAGGGGCTCGACTTCGAGCAGGCCGCCCGCCTGCGCGACCAAGCTGTGGCCTTGCGGGCGAAGGTGGACAAGACCGACGAGGAAGACGCGCTCGCGCGGCTGAAGTCCACGGCGCGGCGCGGCTCGGCGATGGGCACGCGCAAAAACATTGGCCGCCGCCACGCCCGCTGAGTGAGGCGCGCTGGAATCTGTCTAGTCAAGCTGCAAAAGTCGGGAAGGCAGATATCATGCAACCCGGCGCGGCTTTCCCCGTCTAAATCTGAATGCGCGACGCTGGTAGAATGAAACCTTGCAACAGAAACGGAGGATGAATGCCGCTTGCCTTCAACACAAAGATAATGCTGCATTTTGACATCATGGTCATGGGGCGGAGGCGCTATGAGGGTCGATGACGCGGTGCGCCTGGCCGAATCGCTCGTCGAGCAAGGCGCTGTGGAGTGCGACTACCTGGAATACAAAAAGAGCGCGACGTTCAAGGGCAAGATCCTGAAGACGGCCTGCGCCTTTGCCAACAACTACATGAACCGCGAGATAGGGCTTATCCTCATCGGCATTAAAGAGCTTGACGAGGAGGACGGTAGCAAGGCCGTTCCGAAGAGGCCGATAACCGGCATAGACGAGGCGCAAATTGAGACTACCGAAAACGTGCTGAAGAGTCTGCTCGCCGAGGTTCACCCGAAGATTGAATACAACCTTGGCACAGGTCACGTGGACGACCGAAGTTTCATTGTGGTCGCCGTGGAGCCCGGTGCGGCAGGTCCCTACGAGACGAGCGAGAAGGCGCAACGGGACAAGGCAATCGGCCTGAAGGCGGGTCGCTACATCCGCGTCGGGCGCGACACGCGGCTTCCCAACAAGCGCGAGGAATTCGAGCTTCTGAAGAAGTTCTCCGGCTTCTGCTTCAGCTCGGAGCTGAACGCGACTGCGGCTCTCGACGACCTGAATTACGAGTACATGCGCGAGTATCTTGCGCAGACGGGCGCGAATGCCGACATCCGCTTGCTTTCGAAGCTCGATATGGCACGGGCAATGGGGTTGGTCGACAGTTCGGAGTATGGAGGTTATCGCGCGAGAAATTTTGCCGTGCTGATGTTTGCGGAGCGCCCGCAAGACTTCATCGCTGGCGCCCGTATAGAGGTAATCCGCGAGGCGGACGGCACCGACAAGATGGAGTCCAAGGCGTTCGATGGGCCAGTGTGGGTGCAGGTGCAGCAGGCGAGACGCTATTTCGAGCAAGAGATCCAGGCGTCCTACATCATTCGCGAGACCGGAGCGCGCAAGCACCGGATCGTCTACAACTGGCCCCACGAGATGTTCGACGAGATGGTCACGAACTGCGTTCTGCACAAAGAGTACGACAAGCATAGCTACATCGGCGTGTACGTGTATCCCAACCGCATGACGTTCGTGAACCACAACCGGCCGCTGCCGCCGGTGACGATACAGGATCTGAACGAGAAAGAGGCCTTCGACGATCGCGAGTACCTGAACCCGGAACTCAAGGACATGTTCTACGCCCTCGATTTGATCGAGTCGTTCGGTTCGGGGATCCGTCGTGCCAAGCGCGCCATGAAGAAGAACGGATCACCTGCCCTCGTCTTCACCCCCGACAACGACACAGACGATTACACGATGGTGACCGCCTACATAAATGAGGAGTTCGCTCGTATAAAAGCTGGCGAAACTGGCGAAAAATCCGCCAGCAATCCGCCAGCAATCCGCCAGGAAGGAGCCGGAGCCGACGATGGTAATCGGCTTTTTTGGGATGCTCTGCGAGAAAACGATAGGGCTGTGTGCGCCTACCTTAGCGAACATGGGGAATCTGGCGCCGCGCAGATATCTGAGGCGCTTGGCATAAAACGCAGGACGCTCGGCGACGTGCTGCGGCGGCTTGCCGACAAGGGTTTCGTGGACGCCTTTGGGGAGAGTGTAAGCCGCACGTACAAGCTTTCAGGATGATGCGGCGCCGCGTCTCGGGGGACGTTTTTGCGGTGGGTGATGGGGTTGATGAAAAACCGATAGCAACCGATAGCAACCGATAAAAGCCGGTAGAAACCGATAAAAGCCGATGGGGGCATGGTTCTTGCCTCCTATCTGTGTGGTGAGGTGGGGGCATGAGGGGGTTGTGGAGGAAATTTGGAGGCGGGGGGGGTTCACCTGCGTGAACGGCGGAAAAGGTGTTGACGGGGCGTTTTGGGTGTGTGTAAGATGTCATTTACGAGACTTTTCACGAAAGGCAGTGGTTGAGCATGCGCTCTTTCCCGAAGGGGACGCATACGGCAAAGCACACGCGGCGCGCCGCCGACGCGCACGACGACGCGGCGCGCAAAACGCCCGTGTCGGAAAACGCGGCGGCAGAGGTCGAAGAACCCCGCGGCGCGCATTCCGTGCGCAGCACGCGCGATGCGCACTCCGATGCCGTCACGCGCACCAGCAGTTTCGAGACCGCAGACGAGCGCGAGGCCGCACGCGCGGCGCGTAAAGGCGAGAAATCCGAAAAAGGCGCCTGCGCGGCCGCCTCGGATGCCGGTCGCGCAAAAGGCGCCAAGGCCGCGAAGGCCAGTGCCGCCGCATCCGGTGCCGCCGCATCTGGCGCCGCCGCATCTGGCGCCGCCGCATCTGCATCCGGCGGCGAGGAGTCTGCGCCCGTCACCTTCGGCGGCCGCTTCCTCCTCAGCCTGCGTCTGCACGTCGGCCGCCGCGAGCGCGTCGAGGTCGTGCGCCAGAAAAAGCAGCGCCGCTCGTCGTTTTCGCTCACGCGCACGGTGGCCGCCGTGGCCTTGCTGGTCTTGTGCCTCGTATCCACCGGCTCGACCATGGCCTACCTCACCTACACGGCCAACGCCGCGGTGAACCGCACCACCTCCGGCGCGGTCGACATCAAGGTCGTGGAGACGACTTCCACCGACACGAAGGAATTCGACTCCGGCACCAACACCGCCGACGGCGCCATCGACGGCAAGCAGGTATCGGTCAAAAACCCCGAGGGCGACAACGCCGTTCCCGTGGTCGTGCGCCTGAGCTTTGTGCCCGAAGTCGAGGCCCTGGCCGCCGACGGCACCACGAAAACCGGCGCCAACCAGTTCATGTCCGAGACTTGGAGCGAGCCCGAGCAGGACTCGAACAACAACTGGATATTGAAGGGCGAGATAGTCACCATCTACCTCGCGCGCGGCTGGAAGGACAACTGGACGTATTCCGACGGCGCCTTCTACTACAAGAAGGTGCTGAATCCCGGCGAGACCACGATCACGAAAGACGAAAGCGGTAATTCGGTCGGGCTGATGACTGGCATCACCATGGCAGACGGCCAAAACAAGGCCGACTACGGCACGATTAAGGTCAATGTCTTTGCCGACGCTGTCCAGTCGACCCCGTCGTCTGCGACGGACCCGACGGAAGGTGCGCCCGGCGCATGGAACTGCACGGTTTCGGCCGATGGCACGGTCACGAAGGTGACGAGCTAGCGGGCGGGGGCTGCGAAAAAACGCACGCACGCCGGCCCTTGCGCACCATGCGGGCGGGCGCGCGGCACACGGAAGAAAGGATTGCACGCGCGGTTCGGCGGCGCTGGCACCGGGGCAGAAGCCCTCACGAGGCGCCCCGCCAACGAAAAAGGCAGACGGCAGCCGCCGCGCGCGAGGGGGAAGGACACGAGGAGAAATGGCACGAAGCGTACTTCATAGAAGCGGCCGGGCAGGCCCTCCCGGATGGGGGCAGGCCCGTATTCACGATGCGGCAGGACATGCGTCCAGCGGCATCGGGCCGCCCGCTTTTCGGAGCGGATGCCGCGACGAAGCTAGCGTCGCGGGCAACCTTTCACGCCGAGGCGAAGGGAGGTTGCACAGCTAGGGAAGGCATCGACGGGGCACGTCGCTTTCGCCCGCAAAAGCAGGCGAGCGCGGTGCGCACCGAGATGGTAAAGGGGGCAATCGCGCACGATGCGCGCGGACGCCCCGAAAGACAGGCAAGAGTTTTGCAAACGAAAGGAGGTAACAACATGGAGAATCAGACTCCGACTGTTGTTATCGAACAACAAGGCGAGAAGCGTCGCCGCGGCGGCTTGGTGTGGCTGCTGGCGCTGGCCTTCGTCGCTGTGCTCGCCATCGGCGGCACCTTCGCGTACCTCACCTACACCACCAACCAGGCGGCCAACCGCATCACGACCGACCCGGTGCTGACGGCCGACCTGCTCGAGCCGAACTGGGATGCCGCCGTCAAGACCGCCTCTGCGGTGACGGACACCGACAAGCAGACCAAGGACGCCTCCGGCAACTACTTCATCCCGGCGGACGCCTCCAACATGCTGCCCGGCTCTTCTGTGGCTAAAGACCCCGTCATCGTGAACACCTCCAACGGCGGTGCGAAGATGTATGCCGGCATGATGCTGCAGTTCCAGAAGTGGGATAGCGCCACAGCCGGCTACGTGGCCATGTCCGCGCAGGAGGTGGCCGACACCCTGGCCATCTACAGCCTGTCCAAGACTGAAAACGACACGAACGCTGGCGTGGTCCCGAACACCGGCTGGACGCAGATTACCGACTCCAACTATGGTGCGACCGCCACGGCGAGCGTGGCCGATGCCACTGGCGCGAAGAAGACGTTCACCGTCGGCAAGGACGACGACTCTGCCACGAAGGGCTGCATGTTCTTCTACTACAGCACCGCGCTTGCCGCGCAGAGCAGCAAGATTACGACCGACACCAATATCGATACCATCACCGGCATCGACACGGGCGCCAAGACCTCTGCGCTGTTCAGCTACGTGAACTTCATGAAGGGCGCCACGCAGGCCCAGATCGACCGGTTCAACAAGACGGTCATCAAGTCCAAGAGCGCCTTCCCGAACGAGACCGACTTCAACGCCACGACCGGCTGGCGCGTCATCGTCAAGGGCGCGGGCATCCAGGCTCTCGACGACGCGAGCGTGACGGCTGCTAGCTACGCCGTCGCCGAGAACGCCAACGGCGCTCCCTCCTGGCTGACGCTGCTGAAGCCTGCCACGGTCAACACGACCTACAACGACACCGCGGTCCAAAACGATGTCACTGCCCCGGTGACAAGCGGCGACGACGCCAACGCTTCCACCTACAAGGGCACGGGCAAGCGCGACGGCCAGTTCACCCCGACCTGGTCCATGACCAAGATTTCCTAGGGGTATCAGGTTTTCCCTGTGCGCGCGGGCGCGGGCGGCTTTTCGGGGTCGTCTCGCCCCTCGCGCACAGGTCTCGCACGCAGGGCGCAGGTTCGGTTCTCTTTGGAGGCCGGACCTGCCCCTCGCGCGCGGCTCTCGCACGAACGTGGGCCAAGCACGAAGTTTTTTCGAAAGCACACAGACGGGGGGACATCTCCCATATGCAAGGATGTCTCGCCTTTTGCGGGCTTGTGCACGACGGACACGACGACTTACGAAACGAAGGACGCGAGGACAACATGGCGCGTAATTTGAACATAGAGGTCACACGCCTGGCGCGCACGCGCCACACGGCGCTTGTGTGCGCGGTGTGCGCGCTGGCCCTCTTTCTTTCCATCGGGGCCATGCCTTCGACGCTTGCGCTGTATTCGGCCGTAGACGAAGACCGCCACGTGCTGGTCTTCGAGGAATCCGGCGACGTGAACGTGTCGCTGACCGAGCAGCTCTTCGACGAGAACGCGGCGCTGGGCCTGTCGGCCGGCTCCACCATCGTCAAAGACCCCGTGCTGAAAAACAACAAGGGCGATGCGTACGCGCGCGTCTTCGTGCAGATTCGCGACACCGAGACGGGTGCTGTGCTCGACCCGGAGAAGGATGCTGCGCGCCTGGAAAAGATACTGGGTGCCATATGGTCTGACCCCCAGGGCAAGCTGGAGCCGGGCAGCGCCTACACCCGCGCCGAGATTGCGGCGGCCGAAGGTGTGGATGCCGTCTACAACCACGCGGCGTTTGCCGAGGCGGCTGTGCCGTTTAATGAGAAGGCGCAGGCCTACGTTTTCGAGCACGACGGTGTGTTGAAATCGGGCGAGTCGGCGTCGCTGTTCGACCGCATATGCATCCCTGCCGACTACAGCACCGACGATGTGTTGCTCATGGGCAACTACTCCATCGTCATCTGGGGTCAGGCCATACAGACGAGCGGGTTTGAAGACCAGGCAGAGGCCATGGCTGCGCTCACCGACGAGTTCCACTTCGACGAAAACGGAAAGGCGGCGGCCTAGGATGAGTGCGCAGCTGGAGAGTGGGGCGGGCGCGAACGTGGCGGCTTGCGAGGGCGGCCGGGGCCGGGCGCGTGCACGCGGCTTTCTCGTGGCCGGGCTGGCGCTGCTATTGGCCTGCGCGCTGGCCTGCGTGGGCGGCACTTGGGCGCTTGCGAGCACGGCGGCTGCGCACGAGGATTTGGCCGAGTACTTCGACGCAAAGCTCGTGGAAAAGTGCGGCGGCGAGCCCGTGGCGGCCTATCCCGGGTTTAGCGTCGAGCGCACGGCGGCCGCGCAAAACACTGGCGCCAAGACCATGTGGGTGCGCATGAGCATCGACAAGTACTGGATGGAGAAGGTGGACGGCGCGTGGAAGCGCGTCGACGATGCGGCCTTCAACACCGATTTCATCGTTGTGCACACCAACGACGCCGCGTGGACCGATGGCGGCGATGGCTGGTGGTACTGCAACGACGCCGTCGAGCCGGGCGCGGCATCCGCGTCGCTGCTTGAGTCCATCGAGATTTCTGCCGAGACGGGCGAAGAGGTTCAGGGCATCGCCGAGACCGAGAGCATCTATGCGAGCCATGCCGCGTCGGTGGACGTGACGCTGGAGTGCACCGCCGCGCCCGACCCGGTGCCTGATGCTGATGCGGACGCGGACGCGGCTGCCGGCACGAAGGCCAAGTTCGGCCAGACCGCCGACATTGCCAAGTCCATCTCCAAGCCCGACACCGGCGACGCGCTGCCGTGGGCGCTGTTTTTGGCTGCGGGCGCCGCGTTTGTGGCCGCGCTTGTGTTTTTCGTCGCCGCGTGGCGCCGCCGCCGCGGCCGTGACGACGACAACGCCCAGGTCCTCGAATTCACCCTCTAGCGGCGCGCGGTTGCGCTGCCGCGTTGGTTTTGACGGCGTAGGGTTGGGTTGCTACAATGGGTGCGCTGGCAAAGCCCGGTATGGATTACAACGGCGGGCGAAGCCGGGTTTTAAATCGGGGGGTCAGCCGGTTACTGGCCCCCGTCTTTTTCTCCCTTCTCCATCAAATTCACCTCTTGGCGGATGGGCGCGTTTCGGGTACTATGCCCATTTGTGTGTCACACCAGCTTTGGTCGGAAACCAAGGCGTTTTGCGAAAGGAACCCGGATACATGAGACCTGAGATTCATCCCGAGTACGTGGAATGCACGGTGCGCTGCTCTTGCGGCAACACCTTCACCACCCGCTCCACCCGCCCCGAGCTCGTCGTCGAGCTCTGCAACGAGTGCCACCCCTTCTTCACCGGCCAGCAAAAGTTCGTCGACGCCGGCGGCCGCGTGCAGCGTTTCGCCGACAAGTTCGGCGGCGCGGCCGAGATGGTGAAGAAGCGCGAGGAGCAGGCCAAGGCTGCCAAACAGGCCAAGGCCGAGGAGGCCGCCAAGAAAGCCGCCGAGGAGCGCGCGGCGAAGAAGGCTGCCAAGGAAGAGCGCGCCAAGAAATACGCCGAGAAGGCCGCCAAGGCCGCCGAGCGCGAGGCTGCGACGGCTGCCGAGGCCGAGGCAGAGCAGGCTGCGGCACAGGCCGCCGAGTCCGAGGCCGAGGAGGCTGCGGAGGCAGGCGAGGCGAGCGCCGAGGAGAAGGCCGAGTAGGCACGCGCGCATCTTTGGGCATTTCGCCGATTTCGCAGGCGCCGTCTTTTCCAGACGGCGCCTTTTCTTTAAAGTGGACGCTAAAGACCCGCACGCAGCCGCCGGCTTTTGCCCGCGGCGCAAAGGAAGGGACGCAGTCATGCAAGTCGAGCTCCTCTACCACACCCCCGACCCCGAAAGGGCGGTGGCCACGGCCGCCCGCCTGTGCTACGCGCCCGTGGGCGCCGCCGAGCTGCTCGAGACCCTCGACGAGGCCAAGATTCACAGCGTGCTGTCCACCATCATGGGCTCGGGGCACTTCTCCACGCTCGAGCACGCGAGCTACACTTTTGCCGTGGACGGCATCTCGCGCGCCTGCTCGCACCAGCTCGTGCGTCACCGCTTGGCCAGCTACAACCAGCAGTCCCAGCGCTACGTGAAATTCAAGGAGCAGCCGGATTTCGTCGTGCCGCACACCGTCGCCGATGCCGGGCTGGCAGACGCTTTCGACGCCTACGTGAAGAAGGCCTTCGAGGGCTACAAGGAGCTGATGGATGCCGGCGTGCCCGCAGAAGATGCGCGCTACTTGCTGCCGAACGCCTGCGAGACCAAAATCTGCATCACGATGAACATACGCGAGCTGCTGCACTTTTTCTCGAACCGCTGCTGCAACCGCGCCCAGTGGGAAATTCGCGAGATGGCGTGCCGCATGCTCGACCTCGTGCGCCCGACCGCGCCCTTCATCTTCAAGTGCGCAGGGCCGGGGTGCGCGCGTGGCGCCTGTCCCGAGGGCAAGATGTGCTGCGGGCGGCCGTGGGCGCGCGTCGAGCAGGGCAAGTAGGGAAAAGGCCAGAGCACGCAGATGAAGGAGAGCAAACGCGCCATCGCGGCCGACGCCGACGTCGCCGTGCGCACGCACATAGGCGGCCAGGCCCTGATGGAGGGCATCATGATGCGCGGCCGCTACAACTGGGCGGTGGCCGTGCGCGAGCCGGGCGGCGGCATCTACACCGAGGAACACGACCTGGCCAGCGGCCGCAAGAAGAACTCGTGGCTTTTGTGGCCGGTGGTGCGCGGGTGTACGGCCTTTGTGGAAAGCCTCGTTTTGGGGTGCAAGGCGTTGTCCATCTCGGCAGACCACGCCTACGACTGGTCCGAGGACGAGGGGGAGGGCAAGGCTGCTGAAGAGCCCGCTGTGCCTGGTGAAACGCCCGCCCGCGCCGACGTCAAAGAGCCCGCCCGCGCCGCCGCCGCCGCGCCAGACGCCGCCCCAGACGCCGCGCCGGACGCCGCCCCAGACGCCGCCCCAGACGACGCGCCTGACGCCGCGTCAGACGACGGACAAAAGACGGAGGGCATGGGCGCCATGATGGGCGTGTCTATGGTGGTGGGCCTCGTGGTCGGCGTCGTCCTCTTTGTCGTCGTGCCCGCCTGGCTGTCCAACCTAGTCTTTGGCGAGCAGGCCATGAACACCACGCCCTGGAACGTCTTCGACGGGCTCGTGCGCGTCGCCATCTTCATCGCCTACATCGCGCTCATAGGCCAGATGGGCGACATCAAGCGCATGTTTGCCTACCACGGCGCCGAGCACAAGACCATCCACGCCTTCGAGCATGGCGAGGAGCTGACACCGGCGAACTGCCAGAAGTACCCGCGCCTGCATGTGCGCTGCGGCACGGCTTTCATGATCATGGTGATGGTCATCGCCATACTCGTCTACACAGCCCTAGGCGAGCCGATGAACGCGCTCGTGGACCTGACGGGCGTTGAGGCAGGCCCTGCGCGCTTTGTGCTTGTGGTGCTCGTGCGCATCGTGCTTATGCCGCTGATCGCGGGCTTTTCCTACGAGGTGTCCGTGCGCTGGGCGGGCAGGCACCCCCAAAACCCGCTCGTAAAGGTGGTCTTGTGGCCGGGCATGCAGATGCAGCGCTTGACCACGAACCCGCCCGACGACTCGATGCTCGAGTGCGCCATCGTGGCCATGAACATAGTCGTCGCGCGCGAGGAGGCCGAGGCCGCCAAGGTCGCCGAGGCCGAGGCGCGGACGATCGCGGGCGAGGAGAAGATTTCGGGCGGCGAGGGCGCATCCGGCGTCGATACGCCGGCATCGGGCGAGGGCGCTTGCGCGGACGTGCCGGCACCGAACAAAAACGCATCCGGCGCCGACACGTCGGCATCCACGACAGAGGAGGCATGAGGACATGGAGTTCGTGACGGCGGGAGAATCGCACGGCCCGGCTATGACGGCCGTGGTCTCGGGCTGCCCTGCGGGCGTGCACGTCGACGAGGAGGCGCTTAACGCCGACCTTGCGCGGCGCCAGGGCGGCTACGGGCGCGGCGGGCGACAGCGCATCGAGACTGACACCGTGCGCGTCACCTCTGGCCTGCGCTTTTCCACGACGCTTGGCACCCCCATCACCCTCGTGGTGGAAAACGCCGACCACGAGAACTGGGCGGGCCGCATGGACGTGTTCGGCGCGCGTCCCGACGACCTCGTGCGCGAGGTGCATCCGCGCCCCGGGCATGCCGACCTCACGGGCATGTTGAAGATGGGCACCGACGATGCGCGCAACATCCTGGAGCGCTCCAGCGCCCGCGAGACGGCGGCGCGCGTGGCGGCAGGCGGCATCGCCAAGGCGTTCCTTGCCGCCATGGGCGTGCAGGTGCGCTCTTTTGTGAAGCGCATCGGCAGCGTGAAGGCCGACGCGCAGGAGGGCTTTTCTTGGGATGCAGTCGAGGAGGGCAGCTGCCGGGCGCCGAGTGCGACGGCAAACGCCGCCATGGAGGAGGCCATCGACGCCGCGCGCGAGGCGGGAGATTCGCTGGGCGGGGCGTTTACCGTGGTAGCAGACGGCCTTGTGGCGGGCCTGGGCTCGTTTGCATCTGGGCCCGAGCGCCTCACCTCAAAGATTGGCGCTGCGCTTTTTTCCATACCGGCCATCAAGGGCGTCGAGTTTGGGCTGGGTTTTCGCAGTGCGCTGTTGCCCGGCAGCAAGGTTCACGACCCCATCGTCTACAGCCCGGAAGGCGGCTACGCGCGCACGAGCAACCATGCCGGCGGCCTGGAAGGCGGCATGACCAACGGCGAGCAGCTCGTCGTGTGTGCGGCCATGAAGCCCATCCCCACGATGACGAGCCCTTTGCCCACGGTGAACACCGACACGCACGAGCCGGCCGCCGCAAGCCGCGAGCGTTCGGACGTGTGCGCGGTGCCCGCCGCCGCCGTCGTCGCCGAGGCCGAGGTGGCCTTCGTCTTGGCAGACGCCTACCTCGAGAAGTTTGGCCGCGACAACATCGGTGACATCATATCGGCGCGGCGCGCCTACACGAGCCGCATCGCCTGGGAGTAGCAAACCATGCGCGCGCGTTGCACCGACCACATATTCCTCATCGGCTTCATGGGCGCGGGCAAGACCTGCGTCTCGCGCAGCCTCTCTGCGATCACGGGTCTGTCGCTTGTGGACGTAGACCAGCGCATCGTCGCCTTGCAGCACCGCAGCGTGCCCGACATCTTCGCCCAAGACGGCGAGGCGGCTTTTCGCGCCATCGAGACCGACACCTTGCGCCGGCTGGTCTTTGAGCCGCGCAGCATCGTCTCGTGCGGGGGCGGCATCGTGCAGACGCCGGAAAACAGGGAGGTTCTAGCCGAGCTGGGCACCACCATCTACCTGCAGGTGGAGCTAGACGAGGCGCTCTCGCGCATCAGCCGCCCCGAGACGCGCCCGATGCTGTCTGGGCCGGTGCCGGTCTCCGAGATATACGAGGCGCGCATCCCGCTTTACGAGCAATGCGCCGACATCACCATACGCACGGGCGACAACACACCGGGCCACATCGCGCGCAAATGCCGTGACGCCCTGGTGGAAAGGGGGCTTGTATGAGCACGACGCGAGAGGTCGCGGTGGCGGCAGGAGACGGCAGCAGCTACACCGTCTGCGTGGGCAAAGGGGCGCTCGACGGCTTTGGCGAGAAGGTGCGCGAGCTGAAGCCTGGCGCGCGCGTCGTCGTCATCTCCGACGAGACGGTAGGGCCGGTATACGGCAAGATAGTGAAAAAGCGCCTCGCGACGGCCGGTTTTGAAGTGCACGATTTGCTCGTGCCGGCCGGCGAGAAGTCCAAGACGCTGGAATACGCCGACGAACTGTGGCAGGCGCTTGCGGCCTATGGCATGGGGCGCGAAGACCTCGTGGTGGCCGTGGGCGGCGGCGTGGTGGGCGACCTGTCCGGGTTCGTGGCCGCGTGCTACATGCGCGGCATCGACTTCGTGCAGGTGCCCACGACGCTTCTGGCCATGGTGGATGCCTCGGTGGGGGGCAAGACCGCAGTGGATTTGGAGCGCGGCAAAAACCTCGTGGGCGCTTTTCATCGCCCCATCTACGTGTGCGCCGACATGCGCGTGCTGAAGTCGCTTGACGAAGAAGGCTGGGCCAACGGCTTTGCCGAGGTGGCCAAGTCGAGCGTCGTGGCGAGCCGGCGCAGCTTCTACGAGCAGCTGCGCGACAACGCCGCCGGTCTGAAGGCTCACGAAAGCGCGCTTGTGGAGCAGGCGGTGGCCGACAGCGTCGAGTTCAAGGCGCAGGTGGTGGCAAAAGACGAGCGCGAACAGGGGCTGCGCGAGTGCCTGAACTACGGGCACACCTTGGGGCACGCCGTCGAGACCTGCGCGGGCTACGGCAAGATAGGACACGGGCGCGCGGTGGCCGAGGGCATGCGCTTTGCGGCGCGGCTGGCCGTCGAGGTCTTGGGCGCCGACGTGGCCTTCGTGCGGCGGCTCGACACTCTGCTCGACAGCTTGGGGCTTGAAGAGCTCGCGTGGACGAGCACGCCTGAGCGCCTCATGCACGCGATGAAAAGCGACAAAAAGGCTCGCGGCGGGCAGGTGCGCTTTGTGCTTGCCCGCGATTTCTCCGATTGGGAGGTGCGCGCCGTAGACGATGCGATTTTGACGCAGCACCTAGAGGCCTGGTGCGCGGCCAAGCGGCGCCTGATTGAGCGGCGAGAGGCGCAGAAGGAGGCGGCGGGCGCATGAAGTTTCTGCTGCTAAACGGCCCGAACCTGAACATGCTGGGCACGCGCGAGCCCGAGATCTACGGGCGCGAGACGCTTGCCGACGTCGAGGCGGCCGCCGCTGCGCACGCAAAGGCGTTGGGCGTGGAGCTGGACTGCGCGCAGTCCAACCACGAGGGCGTGCTCATCGACACAATTCAGCAGGCCATGGGCGTCTACGACGCCATCGTCTACAACCCCGGCGCCCACACGCACTACAGCTACGCCATCCACGACGCCATCACGAGCGTGGACGTGCCGGTGGTCGAGGTGCACATCTCCGACATATCCGCCCGCGAGGACTTCCGCCACACGAGCGTCTTGGCCGACGCGTGCATCGCGCAGGTGGCAGGCCTTGGCACGGGCAGCTATCTGAAGGGCATCGACATCGCAAAGGAGCACCTCGATGGACGCGTCGCATAGGGTAGAGAAACTGCGCGCGTTGATGCGCGAGGAGGGGCTGGACGCCTATGTCGTGCGGCGCGTGAGCGACCTGGCCTGGCTCACCGGCTTTGAGCGCGTCTTCGACGACGAGCTGGCGCACACGGCGGTCCTCACGCAAGACGCATGCATCATCCACACGGACTCGCGCTACGCCAACACGATGCGCGAGCGTGTGGCCGCTTGCGGCGATGTGCCCGGCTGGACCATAGACGACACGGTCTTTTCCGGCACCGCACACCCGGCGCCTGCAGCCTTCACCGCCCGCGTGCTCTCGGAGCTGGGCATCCCTAATGCGTGCGTGGCCGTTGACGCCGACATGCCCGTCTCGCTGTTTCTTGCCTTCGAGCAGGCCTTGCCAGACGCGCAGCTCGTCGTGTGCAAGGGCGACATACTCTCTTTGCGCGCGGTGAAAGACGCCGCCGAGATGGAGCTTATGCGCGCCGCCCAGGCCTGCGCCGAGGCCGGTTTTGCCCGCATGCTAGAAAAGCTGCACGCCGGCATGACGCAGCGCGAGGCCTCGCTTGCCTTGGAGTTTGCCATACGCGAGGCCGGCGCCGATGCGCTCTCGTTTCCCAATATCGTGGCAAGCGGGCCTGATGGCGCAAACCCCCACGCGCAGCCGGGAGAGCGCGTGCTGCAACGCGGCGACCTCGTCGTCTTCGATTTCGGCGCGCGCCGAAGCGGGTATTGCTCGGACACGACGCGCACGGTGGCCATCGGCTCGCCCGGGGCCGAACAACAGCGCGCTTGGGATGCCCTCGTCGAGGCCAACGCGCAGGTGCGCCGCGCGCTGCGCCCCGGGGTCACGGGCCGCGAGATGCACGAGCTGGCCGAGACCGTCTTGGCAGACGCCGGCTTTGCGGGCAAGATGGGCCATGCCCTAGGACACGGCGTGGGCCTCGACATCCACGAGCGCCCCTTCCTCAGCTCCCGCGAGGATAAGGCGCTCACCGCAGGCAACGTCGTCACCGTCGAGCCGGGCATCTACATCGCCGGCTCGTTTGGCATGCGCCTGGAAGATTTCGGCGCCGTCGTCGATGGGGGCTTCGAGAATTTTTGCTCGCTGCCCCACGAATTGGCCGTCGTAGAGTAAACTTGCAAAGTTCGTGTACCAATCGAGAGGAAGGGCAGCCCCGTGAGCGTTCAGCCTTCTAACTTCAAAAACGGCATGTGCATCAAGTACAACGACAAGCTGTGCACCATCGTCGAGTTCCAGCACGTGAAGCCCGGCAAGGGCGGCGCGTTCATCCGCACGAAGCTCAAAGACGTGGCCACGGGCCGTGTCGTGGACTACACCTTCCGTCCCACCGACAAGTTCGACGACGTGCGCCTGGAGACCAAGGAGATGGAGTACTCCTGGAACGACGGCACGACCTGGTACTTCATGGACCCCGTCACCTTCGAGCAGCCCGAGGTTTCGGCCGATATGCTCGGCGACAAGACCGTGTGGCTCAAAGAGGGCGACACCTGCCTTGCGCAATATGCCGACGGCGAGCTGATCAACGTCGACCCGCCCATGTTCGTCGAGCTGGAGGTCGCCGAGACCGAGCCTGGCTTCAAGGGCAACACGGTCCAAGGCGGCACGAAGCCCGCGACGCTGGAGACGGGCGCCGAGATAAAGGTGCCGCTGTTCATCGAGATAGGCGATACGGTGAAGGTGGACAGCCGCGACGGCCGCTTCGTCGAGCGCCTCTAGGCGCATCCGCGTTTTTCGTCCCCCGTTTCACCGACAGCCGAAAGGACGACATGGCAGACTACAAGTACAAGCGCGTACTCCTCAAGCTCTCCGGCGAGGCCTTGCAAGGAGAAGGCGACTTCGGCATCGACCCGAAGGTGGTCGACGACATCGCCTCCCAGCTCGTGCCCATCGTCGAGGGCGGCGTGCAGCTGGCCGTCGTCGTGGGCGGCGGCAACATCTTTCGCGGGCTGGCCGGTTCTGCGGCGGGCATGGAGCGCGCCCAGGCCGACTACATCGGGATGCTTGCCACCATCATGAACGCGCTCGCGCTCCAAGACGGCTTCGAGCGCGCGGGGCTGGATTCGCGCGTGCAGACGGCCATACGCATGCAAGAGATTGCCGAGCCCTACATCCGCCGCCGTGCGGTGCGCCACTTGGAGAAAGGGCGCGTCGTCATCTTTGCGGGCGGCACGGGCAACCCCTACTTCACCACCGACACCACGGCCTCTTTGCGCGCCTGCGAGGTAGGCTGCGAGGCCATCCTCAAGGCCACGCAGGTCGACGGCGTCTATTCCGACGACCCAAAGACGCATCCGGAGGCCGAGAAGTTCGACGAGATTTCGTATCTGGACGTGCTCAACCGCGGGCTGCACGTCATGGACACGACGGCCACCAGCCTGTGCATGGACAACAAGCTGCCCATCATCGTGTTCAACATGCACGTCGAGGGCAACATCGAGCGGGTGCTGCGCGGCGAGGCCGTGGGCACGACGGTCAGCTAGAGCGAAAGGGGCGCTCGTCGGCGCTCGCGTTTTTGCGCGGATGCGGCGGCGTGTGTTTCGGGCAAAGGAAAGGCGGTTTTACCCATGGCAGAGATTGACGGCGCGAAAGAGGGCATGGAAAAGGCCCTGTCCGCCCTGCAGCACGACTTCAACGGCCTGCGCACGGGCCGTCCCAACCCGGCGCAGCTCGACGACATCAAGGTCGACTACTACGGCGTGCCCACGCCCGTCACGCAGGTGGCGGCTGTGAAGGTGCCCGACGCGCACATGATGACGGTCGAGCCCTGGGACAAGGGGCTGGTGGGCGCTGTGGAAAAGGCCATCGCGGCCTCTTCTTTGGGCATCGCCCCCAACAACGACGGCTCCGGCACCATACGCCTGCCCTTCCCCGCGCCCACCGAGGAGCGCCGCCGCGAGATTGTGAAGGAGTGCCGCGCGGCCGCCGAGAAGGCGCGCGTGGGCGTGCGGGCGGCGCGCGCCGACATGAAGAAAAAGCTCGAGCGCGAGCAAAAAGACGGCGAGATTACCGAAGACGAGCTGCACCGCTCCGAAGACGAGCTGCAAAAACTCACCGATTCCTACGTGGCGAAGGTGGACGCGGCGCTTTCGGACAAAGAAGCCGAGGTCATGGAGATCTAGCTTGAGCAGGCGCCCGAGCACATGTGAGGAGATTTTCCCCGCCCCGCCAGACGGCCTCGACCCGTCCGCGCTCGACATGGGGCGCGTTCCTGCGCACGTCGCCATCATCATGGATGGCAACGGGCGCTGGGCATGTGCGCGGGGGCTGTCGCGCGGCGAGGGCCACAAGGCCGGCATCAAGGCCGTGCGCGAGGCCATCACCACCTGCAACGACCTCGGGGTGAAGGTCTTGACCATCTACTCGTTTTCCACGGAAAACTGGAAGCGCCCGGTTTCCGAGGTGAAGGGGCTGATGGAGCTGTTTGCCAAGACCATGGGCGCCGAGGTAGACGGGCTGGATGCCGAGGGTGTGCGGGTGAAGCTGCTCGGCGACATCGACGCGCTGCCTCTTGCCACGCGCACGGTGTTTCGGCAGGCCGAAAAGCGCACGGCGAAAAACGGCGGGCTGGTCTTGGCCATTGCTGCGAACTATGGGGCGCGCGCCGAGATAGCCGCCGCCGCCTCGAAGCTGGCAGCCGAGACGGTCGCCGGCCAAATAGAGCCCGCCGACATCGACGAGGAGCTGGTGGCGGCGCGCCTTACCACGGCAGGCCTGCCCGACCCGGATTTGTGCATACGCACGAGCGGCGAGATGCGCCTGTCGAACTTCCTGCTCTTCCAGCTGGCCTACGCCGAGTTCTACGTCACCGACGTGCTATGGCCGGATTTCGACCGCTACGAGCTTTTGCGCGCGCTGCTGTCCTACCAGGGGCGCACGCGGCGCTTCGGCGCGGTGGAGGGGAAATAGCCGCCCATGGCCATCAACCGCGACGACTTGGGAAAGCGCGTGCTCGTGGGCGCCGGATACGTCGGCGTGATGGTGCTGGCCACCTTTTTGTCGCTATATTCGACCATCATCGTCATCTCGGGCACGGCCGCGCTGTGCTGCTACGAGTTCTTGCGCATGTGCCGCATGAATGGACATCGGCCCTTCGTGTGGATCGGCACGGTCACGGCAGGCCTCATCCCGTTTGCACTTGTGTTTTTCGCCCACACCAATCACATCCTCTTCGGGCCGCTTGCCGTGGCCTTTGTGGGCGCGTGCGTGGCCTGCTGGCGCTATTTCGGCGACCCGGAAGTGGCCATAGAAGACCTCGCGCTCACACTGTTTGGCTTTCTCTACACGGGCCTGCTGCTGTGCGGGTACGTGCTGGTGCGCGGCTATCTGCCGGGTCTGTCCGGCGGCATGTTGGGCTTCATCCTCTTTGCCAGCGTATGCATCAACGACGGGTTTGCCTACTTGGGCGGCTCGGCTTTTGGGCGGCACAAGTTCGCGCCCAAGATCAGTCCCAAGAAATCGTGGGAAGGCGTTGTGTGCGGTGTCGTCGGCTGTATGCTCGCGTGGATGTGCGCGCCGCTACTCGTGCCGGAATGCGGGTTTGGGTTTGTGTGGGCTGCGGTGGTCGGCATCGTGGTGGCTGTGGCCTCCATCATCGGCGACCTCATGGAATCGCATATCAAGCGCGGGTTTTCGGTGAAGGACTCTGGCGACATCATGCCGGGGCACGGCGGCCTGCTCGACCGCTCCGACTCGCTTATCTTTGCGTGCGTGGCCGCCTACGGGACCATCGCCGCGGCGCCGTATGTCGCGCGTGGGCTGTCCATGCTTTTCGGGGGTGCGTGATGCTTGAGGCGGGCGAGGACATGGTGAAAGGCGCTGCGGACGAGAGGCCGCCCGTGCGCATCGCCGTGCTGGGCGCGACGGGCTCGATTGGCGTACAGACTCTCGACGTGGCGCGCATGCACCCGGATGCGGTGCAGGTGGTCGCGCTGGCCGCCGGGCGGCGCGTGGAGCAGGTCGTGGACGCCGCCTGCGAGTTCGGGGTGCGGCACGTGGCTTTCGGCGATGAGGGAGTCGCCGGCGCTGCGACACTGGGGCGCCTCGACAACTCTGTGGCCGTGGGGTTTGGTGCGGACGCTGTGGTTGCCTTGACGCAGCTCGACGACGTGGACCTCGTGGTGAACGCCATGTCGGGCGCGGCCGGCCTCAGGGCAAGCTATGCCACCTTGGCAGCCGGGCGCAAGCTTGCGCTGGCCAACAAGGAGTCCCTCGTCGTGGGCGGCGATTTGATCATGCCGCTTGCCAAGCCCGGGCAGCTCTTGCCCGTGGACAGCGAGCACTCCGCCATTTGGCAATGCTTGAGCGGCGAGGACGCCCGCGAGATGGCCCGCATATGGCTCACCTGCAGCGGCGGCCCTTTCCGCGGGCGCGACCGCGGGCAGCTGGCGCAGGTCTCCCGCGAGGAGGCTCTGGCGCATCCTACCTGGAACATGGGGCCGAAGATTTCCATCGACTCGGCCACGCTCATGAACAAGGGCCTCGAGGTCATCGAGGCCTGCCACCTTTTCGGCGTCGGCGCGGATGCGGTGCGCGTCGTCGTGCACCCGCAAAGCTGCGTGCATTCCATGGTCGAGTACGTGGACGGCTCGGTAAAGGCGCATCTGGGCGTGCCCGACATGCGCATCCCCATCCAATACGCTTTGAGCTTTCCGCACAGGTGGGAAAGCCCCGCCGCCGACATCGACTTCACCCGCCTGACCGCCCTCGAGTTTTTCGACCCAGACCTCGACACTTTCCGCTGCCTGGCGCTCGCGCTTGACGCCTGCCGTGCGGGCGGCACCGCGCCGTGCGTCATGAACGCGGCCAACGAGGTGGCCGTCGCTTGTTTTCTCGATGGATTGTGCAAGCTCACGGATATAGACGCGGCCGTGGAGGCTACTCTCGATGCTCTTGGGCGCGACGATGTAGAGTCGTTGGAGCAGCTCGAGCACATCGATGGCCGCGCCCGGCAGGTGGCGCACGATTTTTTGGAGCGTCTGTAACTTGGATATTGCACTCACCGTCTTTTGGGGCGTCGTCGTCTTGCTCGTGCTGGTCGTCGTCCACGAAGCCGGCCATTTCATCGCCGCGCGCGCTTTTCATGTGCGCGTCACCGAATTCATGATTGGCCTGCCCGGCCCCAACATCGGCTTCAAGTGGCACGGCACGAAGTTTGGCGTCACGGCTGTGCCGTTGGGCGGCTACAACCGCATCACCGGCATGGAGGCAGGACCTGAAGACCCCAACCTTGGGCGCGTGCTGGCCTATGTCTACCGCCAGGGCGCCGCCGACGAGGAGCATGTGGCGCTGGGCTGCGGGCTTTCGGCCGACGAGGCGGCAGAGGCGCTGGCCATACTCGACGAATGGGGCTCTATCAACGCGCCTGGCCGCGACAACAAAACCGACAAATACGCCGCGCCCGAGACCGAGAAGTTTGCCTTGGGGCAGGCGCGCGAGGTGCCCGACGAGAAGGCTCTGCTCGACTCCGAGCGCGCGCAGACCTACCGCGGGCTGAATCTGTGGCAGCGCCTCGTGGTGCTGTTCGCCGGCCCTTTGATGAATGTAGGGTTGGCCGTCGTCTTGCTGCTCGTGCTTTTTTGCGGCATCGGCGTCTCGGTGGCCTCTCCGACCATCTCCGGCGTCACCGAAAACGGGCCGGCCGCGACGGCGGGGCTGCAGGCAGGCGACACCATTGTGGAAGTGGACGGCACGCGCGTCGAGGAGTGGTCAGATCTCACCGAGGTGCTGTCGGGGCTGTCGGCAGGCCAGGAGGTTTCGCTGGTCTACGAGCGCGACGGCCAGCAGCACCAGACGAGTGTGACTATGGGCGATGCCGGCCAGGGCAAGGCGCAGCTCGGCGTGCTGGCAGGCGTCGCGCAAAAGAAGATGACGCCCGTCGAGGCGCTGCAGTCCTCGTGGGACTATCTCGTCTTGACGGTCGGCTCGTATGCGAGCCTGTTCAACCCAGCCACGGCAGGCGAGACCTTGAGTCAGTCCAGCTCGGTGGTGGGCATCGCGGCCGTGACCAAACAGGCCGCCGAGACCTCTGTGGTTTCGCTGCTCTACATCGTCGCAGTCATCTCCATGTCGCTTGGCATCGTGAACCTCGTGCCCCTGCCGCCGCTTGACGGCGGGAAAATCGTGGTCGAGGTCGTGCAAAAGGTCATACGCCGCGAGATTCCCGCGCGCGTCATCTCCACCATCACCACGGTGGTCATCGTCTTGCTGCTCGTTTTGTTCGTCTTCCTCGTGCGCCAAGACGTCCTGCGGTTTTTCATGGGCGGGTGAGGAAAGGTGAACATGTCTGCTGCACAACATGGTGAAAGGGGCGGCGTGGAGGCGCCCGCCGAGGGCGGCGTGGAGGCGCCCGCCCGCGCCCGCACCCGCCAGGTCGACGTCGGCGGGGTGAAAGTGGGCGGCGGGGCACCCGTGGCCGTGCAGTCGATGACAAACGTCCCCATGCGCGAAGATGCGGCAGGGCCTGTGCTCGATGTGGAGGGCAACCTCGCACAGATTGCGGCTTTGGCAGGCGCCGGCTGCGAGATTGTGCGCGTGGCCGTGCCCAACCTCGCGTCCGTGGAGGCGTTCGGGCGTCTGACCGCCGAAAGCCCGCTGCCTGTTGTGGCAGACGTGCACTTCGATTACCGCATCGCCTGCGGCGCGGCGTTTGCTGGAGCGGCCGGCCTGCGCATCAACCCCGGCAACATCGGCGCGCCCGAGAAGGTAGACGCGGTCATAGAGGCGGCCGGCCAGGCGGGCATACCCGTGCGCATCGGGGTGAACGCCGGCTCGCTCGAAGACGCGCTTGCCGCCCGCGACGACATGGACCTCGCGCACAAGCTTGCGAAAAGCGCCGCCGACCAGGTGGCCTATTTTCGGCAGCGCGGCTTTCACGACCTCGTGGTTTCGGCAAAGGCTCACGACGTGGGGACCACTGTGGCCGCCTACCGGCTGCTGTCCGCGCAGCTGCCCGACGTGCCCTTGCACCTCGGCATCACCGAGGCGGGCACCTTGCGCCAGGGCACGGTGAAATCCGCCGTCGGGCTGGGCATCTTGCTGTCCGAGGGCATCGGCGACACCTTGCGCGTGTCGCTTACTGCGCCGCCCGAAGACGAGGTCCCCGTTGCCTGGGACATCCTGGCCGCCGCCGGCGTGCGCCGTGCGCGCCCCGAGCTGGTGTCGTGTCCCACCTGCGGGCGCTGCCGCGTGGATTTGGGCGCGATTGCCGCCGAGGTGGAGCGCCGGCTTTCGGGCGTGGAAAAGCCGCTCGAGGTCGCCGTCATGGGCTGCGCGGTGAACGGTCCTGGCGAGGCGGCCGGCGCGGACGTGGGCGTGGCCTGCGCTGTGGGCGAGGGGCTGTTGTTCGCAAAAGGAAAAAAGGTCGCCCGCGTGCCCCAGGAGCGCATCGTCGACGAACTTTTTTCACTCATAGACGCTCTCTAGCGTTTTATGTGCTATAGTCTTGAATTCGCGTGGCAAGGGCTGTGCAGCCCGCCGCGCATGT
>CAVECB010000024.1:0-26935 GCA_963614215.1 Ruthenibacterium lactatiformans | reverse complement strand
ATGGCGTACTTGCTGCCAGAGGTCCACCCCTCGTTCACAATCTGCTTCATCGTGCCGAGGGCCGTGTTGCCCGCCAGGCGCTTCCACGCGCCGGCGCCGGCCGAGTTCGACTTGATGGTGAACGTGGCCTCCTTCGTGCCGGTGTAGTTGCCCTTGCCCGTGACGACGACGGTGCCCGTGCCCGCCTTGTCGTTGTTCTTGTAGGACAGGTCGTAATCCACACCCTTCACCAACTCGACGCCATCCGCGTCGGTGACGACAGGCTCCGGCGTGACGGGCGAGCCCTCGAAGAGCTGCTCTTCTATCGCGCCGATGGTGGCGCCGCTCAGGTTTTGCGCGACGATTGTGAACTCCTTGTCCACCGCAGCCGCGCGGCCTGCATAGGCACCGGCCGGCGTGATGGTGACGGTCGCGGTGCCGACCTCGTCGTTGTTCGTGTAGGTCAAGGTGTAGTCGAGGTCTTTCACTAGGGTCTTGTCGCCCACCTTGACGACGGGCTGCGCCATGACGACAGGCGCCGTCCAGACCTGGTCCGCGATGTCGTCCACGGTGAAGGCGACGCGCTGCCAGTACAGCACGGGGTAGCCGTCGTTGATCTCGGGAGCGGGCTCGTCTTTCAAAAAGCCCGTCGCCTCGTCCTGGTCGAGCGTCGTGGACGTCAAGGCCTTCAAGGTGCTCTCGTCGTAAGTGGCGCTCGTGTCGTTCAAGACGCTCTTCTCGTTGTCTCCAGCAAGCTTGCTGTAGACGCCAACGGATGCGGCGCAGCCGGTCGTGGGAATATAGGAAGCGGAGATGTTCCACGTCGTCGGATATTTGGCAGCAGTGGTGGCTCCGCTCCAAATGTTGACGGAACCCACCCTGATATTGCCGACAAGCTGGCCGAGGTGGTCGCCCTTCAGGCTGCTCACCTCTCCCACGTTGTAGCCGGAGATGTTCACCGTGCGCGTCGCCGTGGCGCTATTCACCACGATGTCCGTGCCCACGAGGCCGCCCGTGCCGTAGTTGCTCTCGTCGCTCGTGTCCATGGTGGTGGAGACAGCGCCCGTGTTGTAGCAGTTCTCGATGGTGCTGTTGCCATATCCGAGGCCGCCCACCACGCCGCCGGCGCTGCGCACGCTCGTCACCGTGCCCGTGTTGTAGCACGCCTTCACCGTGAGCGCGGCATATGCATTGCTATAGTTGGCGCTACCGACGATGCCGGCCGCTGCGTAGTAGCCGCCTGTAGCGCTCACGTCGCCCGTGTTCCAGCAGCGCTCGACGCTGATGGGCGAGCCGATGGGAGCGCCCTGGCCAATGATGCCGCCTGTGGTACGCGCGGACGTGACGGAGGCGCTGTTCGAACAGTCCTTGATGGACAGCGTTGCGGTCGTGAGGTTCTTCTGGTCGTTGGGGTAGGCGAGTATGCCGCCGCTGATGTTGCCGGTGTTGGAAATCTCGCCCGTGTTGTGGCAGTCCGCGAAGCTCGCGCTCATGACCTGCCCGGCGATGCCGCCGACATTGCCTGCGCCCGAGACCTTCGCCTTGTTCACGCAGTTTTCGAAAGCCTGGGTCGTGCCCATGCCGCGCCCGACTATGCCGGCCGCGCCGCCGGTAGAGGAGACCTCGCCAGTGACGACGACGTTTTTGATGGTCTGGGTCTGACCGTCAAGTGCGCTCTCGTTGTAGACGCCCGCCCATGCGATGAGGGCGGAAACATACGACCACGTGCCAACCGGGCTTTGCCCGCCGAGCTTGATTTCGTGACTGCCGCCGTCGAAGTTGCCGTTGTAGAGGTACTTGACGGTTGTGTAGACCCCGGGGGCAGGATAGCCGTAGTAGCCCAGCGAGTCGGCCGCCAGGTCCTTCTCGTCGGCAGCCGTCAGGTCGAGGTCTGCCGTGACCTTGATGGAGCCGTTTATGTAGTCCGTGTTGCCATTTTTGATCTGGTGCGAGACAAACTGGAAGTCCGCCTTGCTTGCGACCAGGTAGGGGTCCTCGTCGGTGCCCGAGCCTTCCACGGAGTCGGAGGCGCGCACGACGTAGAAGTCCTTCGAGAGGCTGCCGGCCACGCCGTTGCCCAGACCCTTCACCGTGACGGTGCCCTTGCCCGTCTCGACGTTGTTCTCGTAGACCAGCTCGTAGTCCGTGTCCTTAGTAAGCGTCGCGCCGCTTGGGCTCTTCACCGTGACGGAGGGTGTGGCCGGATCGTCTTCGCCGTAGCTCCAGGCGTTCGAAATGGGGTCGGGCGTGATGGTGCACTCGGAGATGTCGGTGCCCTCGATCGTGAACGTGGCCGCCTCGGCAATCTGGCCCGTATAGCGACCCGTGCCATAGACCTTGGCCGACGCCGTGCCAGGTTTGACGTTGTCGCTGTAGACGACGTAGTAGTCGCTGCCCTCGTTTAGGGTCGCGCCGCCGAGCGTGACCGTCAGCTTCGGCTCGATGGCCTCGGTGGTGAAGGTCTGGTTGGCGATCGCGGCGATAGTAGCGCCCGAGATGTCGAGCGTGGACAGGCCAGCCTGCCAAAACAGGATGGGGAAGCCCGCGTTGATATTGTTCGTGTCCTCGACGTAGGCGCTACCCAGCGTGGCCGCGCCCGCCTTTATTTCGGCGGAGGTGTAAAAACCGTCGGTGTGCGCCGTCGGCTCGCCGCTGGCCGCGTCCTGCGAGCGCCACGAGTTGCCCGCGTCCGAGGTGTTCTGCAAGGCCATATTGTTCGAGTAGATGCCGGTACCCTTGAAGCTGTCCTTCGAGGAGCCGGGCATGTAGAGCTGCGAGACGATGGCCGCATCCTTTGAGCCGGAAGCGTCGCCCAGGTTGTAGCAACCGGCCACGGCGCCGTTGGCGATGGCCGCCACGCCCGCCGCCTGGCCGATGGAGTTGGTGGCGTCGCCTTTTGCATAGCAGTTGATGATGTTGCAGGCGCTGCGATAGTCGCCCTCGCCGCCGAAGATGCCGCCGCAGCCGCGCTTGGAGGAGCCGTTGCCCTCGATGTCGACCTTGGCCCAGCAGTTCATAATGGTCGGCCACTGGTCCTTGCTTAAGGTGGCGGTGTCTTCGGCAGAGACCGAAGAGCAGCCGACGATGCCGCCGCCCACGCGCGCCTTCACCCAGCCGCTCACGCCGAGGGTCTTCACCACGCCGCCGGCACCGATGGCCGCGATGAGACCTTGGTTGCCGTTGTAGTTGGTGGAGCAGTTGATGGAGCCGTCAACCGAGAGGTTGCTGATGGTGTGGCCGGCGCCGTCGAAGGTACCCTGCCATCCTACCCCGTCGTAAGTGCCGTCGCTCGTGCCCTGGCCGCCGCCGCCCCAGTTGTTGAAGTCGGAGATGGGGTCGAACTGCTTGTCGCCCAGGTCGATGTCGGCGCCCAGTTTCACGGTCTTGCCCGCGAAGTTGTCCTGCGCGATGCCGTCGGCTCTGGAATCGTGGGTGCCCGCCTGCCATGCCGCGTAGTCGTTCTTCGGGCTGGTGATGGCCGCAAGTCCCGCGAGCTGGGCGGCCGTGGAAATGGTGAACTCCGTGTCGGTCGTGTTGTACCAGCTCGTGTCGACGGTCGTGCCGTCCCAAACGGTGCTTGCGGCAATGGTTGCACTGTTGTTGGCCTGCGGCTGCGCGACCTCGGCGACCTGCGCCTTGGTGCTCTGCGCGGCCTGCGCGGCCTGCGCCTCGGCGGCTTCATCCGCCGTCTCGGCGGCGTCTTGCGTCGCCTCTTGCTGCGTGTCGGTCGCAGCCGTATCTTGCTCGTCCGCGCCTGCCGCAGATTGCGCCTGCTGCTCGGCGGCACCGGCCTCGTCCTGGCCCGCGGCGGCAGCCGTGGCGGCTATCGCCTGCGCGGACGGGAGGCAAAAGGATATGCATAGCGCCAGCGAGCATGCAACCGCCAGCAGTTTATGCACTGACCCCCCCCCGAACACGTTTTCCGACAGTTTCTTCCTGCTCATACGTACCCCTTTCATCCGTATAGGGACCTTGCAAGAACCATGTGCCTTCTTCGAGAGGAAGGCACTCGCGACGCGCGCCGCCGACACGGGCGCACGTCAAAACACCTGTCTCCAAAAAAGACGATTGTCCGCACATTAAATTATTCTGAATGGAAAGTAAATTGCATAAAAAATAGATAATCCCGTCCGCCCACACCCGTCATCGTGACGAAAAACGGCTACGACCGCTTCGTGTGCATGCGCAGTGAGGATTACGAGGCGATGCAGCGTGCGCGCGACGAGGCGGCTGTCGCGAAACTGCGCGCCAGGATGCGCATCGCCGAATACGAGCGCGAACACGGCCTGGCCGACGACGCCTTTGAAGCGACCGAGAGGATAATGAAGAAATAAGGCCTACAAAATTGAGGCCATCGCGCATGTCTTTCACCAAAAACAAGACTACGCACAGCTCGTCTGAGACGCGGGCAGGCGGCAGGTGGGCAGCGCGGTTATAATGCCGCGCAGGCTTTCACGCGCAGGCTTTCACCCGCAGGATTTCACCCGCAGGCGTTCACCGCGGGTTTTCACCAGGAGAGGACGGCTCGTGACACGCGAGATACAGACCATTACCGTGATAGGCGTCGGGCTGATAGGCGGCTCATTTTCTGCGGCCTGCAAGGCGCTGCCCGACGCTCCCGAGCTGCGCGGCATCGACATCGACGAGGCGACGCTTGCGCATGCGCAAAACAGCGGGGCGCTTGATGCCTACGCGCTGCCGGGCACCGACCAAGCTTGCGCGTGGCTTGCGGCCGGCGGCAGCGACCTTGTTGTCGTGGCGACGCCGGCAAGCGCGGCCGGCACCTGGTTTTCCCTCATGAACGAAGGCGGCTTTAACGGCATCATCACCGACACTGCCTCCACGAAGGCGCCCATCGTCGCGGCGGCTGCCGAGACTCTAGGCGACATGACGCACTACATCCCCGGGCACCCCATGGCGGGCAGCGAGGCGGGCGGTTTCTCTGCGGCCCGCGCCGACCTCTTTCAAGGCGCCTACTGGATCTTGTGCCCCGACGACGCGACCGACCCCGCGGCCTTTCTCGCCCTGCACTCGCTGCTGGCCGAGCTAGGCGCGCGTATCATCTCCATCGACCGCGACGAGCACGACTCGGCCGTGGCCATCGTCAGCCACGTACCGCACATGCTGGCCTGCGCCTTAGTCGAGCTGGCGGGCGCGCACGCGGGCAAGCGGCGCGAGCTTTTGCGCCTGGCGGCGGGCGGCTTCAAGGACACCACACGCATCGCCGCCGGCTCGCCCGCGCTGTGGTGCGGCATCGCCATGGACAACCGCGAGGCGCTCGCGGCCGGCCTGCACGAGTTGGGCGAGATACTGCAGCGCTTCGAGGACTGCGTGCGCGACGCCGACGAGGAAGGCCTGACGACGTTGCTGGCGGAAAGCGCGGACCTGCGCCGCAGCCTGCCCGCGCAATGGGTGCCGCTGTCGGCCAAGCTCACGCAGGTGCGCATCCCCATGGGCAACCGCCCGGGCGTCGTGGCCGAGGTCTGCGGCATCGCCGGACACGCGGGTTGCAACATCCAATCCATCGAGATTGACCACATCAACGAGGCCACCGCCGTGCTCGAGCTGATACTCACCGACGAGGGCGACATGGGCGGCCTGGGCGGCAAGCTGATCGAGGCGGGCTACGACTTTTCCATACGCTCGCTGGAAGGTGGTGAATAGCATGGCGCTTCGGGGACGTCTGCGCTGCCCATCGGACAAGTCCATCAGCCACCGCGCGCTCATGTTTGCGGCGTTGGCCGAGGGGACCTCGCATCTGGGCGGGGTACTGCCCAGCGCCGACGTGCGCTCGACGGCCAAGGCAGTGCAGCGCATCGGGGCGAAGCTGCGCACCGAGACACGTGACGGCGAGCCGTGGCTGGTCGTCGAGGGCGTCGGGGGCGCCGTCGGGGGCGCGGATGACGCGGGCGACGTGCGCGGCGTGCGCGGCGTGCGCGGCGTGCGCAGGGGCGCGGGCATCCGCGATAGCGTGGATATCGACTGCGGCAACTCCGGCACGACGGCGCGCTTAATGATGGGCATTTGCGCAGGTCTTGGCATGCATGCGCGCTTCACGGGCGACGAATCGCTTCAAACGCGCCCGATGCGGCGCGTGACCGACCCGCTCGGGCAGATGGGCGCGGGCTTCGCCTTTACCGGTCGCGACGGCTGCCTGCCCGCAGAGCTTGCCGGTGGCACACGGCTGTCCGCCATCACGTACACCAGCCCCAAGGCCAGTGCGCAGGTAAAGAGCGCCGTGCTGCTGGCCGGCCTGTTCGCAAACGGCACGACGACGGTTGTCGAGCCGGCGAAAAGCCGCGACCACACCGAGCGCATGCTGGGGGCATTCGGTGCCGAGGTGCAGGTGAAAGGCCTGTCGGCAAGCGTCGAGGGTGGCACGCGGCTGCACGCACACGACCTGCGCGTGCCGGCCGACCCCTCTTCGGCGGCGTTTCCCGCCGTGGCGGCAGCCTGCGTGAAAAACTCCGACATCGTGCTGGCCGACGTGCTGTTAAACCCCACACGCACGGGCGCCTTCGAGCTGATGCGCCGCATGGGTTGCGACCTCTACTACGAGCATGAGCGCCAGCGCGACGGCGAGCTGGTGGGCGACGTGCACGTGCGCTATTCGAAAGACATCACCGGCGTCGAGGTGGCGGCCGACGACATCCCGAGCCTGATCGACGAGATTCCCGTGCTGTCGGTGCTGGCCTGCCGCGCAGACGGCGAGACGGTGTTTTACGGCTGCGGCGAGCTGCGGGTGAAGGAAAGTGACCGGCTGGCCGCCATCGTCGAAGCGGCCGAAGCGTTGGGCGCCCAGGCTTTTGTGGACGGCGACGACCTGCACATACTTGGCTGCGGGGCGCAGGCGCGCGGGGAGCACGGCATGGTGCGGCGCCGGCAAGACGAAAGCCCACTTGCACTGCCCACGCGCCACGACCACAGGCTCGCCATGACCTGGATGGTGGCAGGTCGCGTCTTCGAGCGTGGGGCGCAACTCGACGACCCGGACTGCGTGCGCATATCCTGGCCAAATTTCTTCACCGACATGGGCTTGCTGGAGCACGCCTGAAAAACACGCGGGCGCGGCGGACGTGTTTGTGCGAGGATATGCCGCACAGCGAAACGAGAAAACGCGGGAAACGAGACGATGCGGGCGCGCTTTTCGAAAGCGCGTGCATTCGAGGAGGACATGAGATGATCATCGCCATCGACGGGCCGGCCGGCTCGGGTAAATCGACCGTCGCCAAGCAGGTGGCCTGCGAGCTGGGCTTTCACTATCTCGACACCGGGGCGATGTATCGCAGCGTGGCGGCGGCAGCGCTGGCGGCCGGACTGGACGTGCACGACGAGGACGCAGTGGCGCGCATCGCCCGCGAACAGGCCATCACCTTCACCCACGAGGCAGGTTCTCCCATGCCGACGGGCGTGGCAATAGGCGGACGCGACGTCACCCGCGAGATACGCACCGCGCCCATCGACGCGGTGGTGAGCGTCGTGTCGGCGCACCCGGCTGTGCGCGAGGCTCTCGTGGCCCAGCAGCGCGCCATCGCGGCAAGCGACGACATTGTGATGGAGGGCCGCGACATCGGGACGGTGGTCTTTCCCGACGCGCAGCTGAAGGTGTTTCTGACGGCAGACGCCGCCTGCCGGGCAAGGCGCCGGGCAAAGCAGAACGCGGAGCGCGGTGCAGGCGAGACGGACGCCGAAGTGCTGTGCGCCCAGATCGAAAAGCGCGACCTACAAGATTCCACGCGCGAGGTGGCGCCGCTGAAACCGGCACGCGACGCCCGCGAGCTCGACACCACGAACATGGACATAGCCGAGGTGGTGGCAACTATTGCCGCCTGGGCGCGGGAGCTTTCCTAAAACGACATGGCACTCTGGCGACAACGCGAGCATTTCTACGACAGTCCCTGCTTTTTCGGCAAGCGCGGCCTGCCCAACTGGTTCGTCTACGTGGCGGCCTATTTCCTGCGCCCCTTGTGCAAGCTGCTCTTTCGCTACAAGCTCGTGGGCGCAGACAAGCTGCCGGCGCCCGGGCAGCCGGCCGTCTATGCCATCAACCACGTGAGCTACGCCGACCCCCTCTTCTTGTGGGTCGCGCTCTACGCGCACGGCGGGGCGCGTTTCCTTGCCCGCAGCTCGCTTTTCCGCCCGGTCGCAGGCGGTGCCCTCGCACGCGCTGGCGCCATCCCCATCGACCCGGATTCCGCCGACCGCACGGCGCTGAAACGGGCGGCGGCGGCGCTCAAGCGCGGCGAAAAGGTCGGGGTCTTTCCCGAGGGCACGCGCATGAACCGCCCGGACAAGGAGTACCGCCCGCATGCCGGCGTGGTGCTCGTGGCAAACATGGGCAAGGCGCCCATCGTGCCCATCGGCTGCAGCGGCACGGAGCTGATAAAGCCGCCGGGGCAGCGCTTTTTTCGCTTTCCGCGCGTATGCTGCAAGGTGGGCGCGCCCATAGACCCCAAAGACGAGAAATACGCCGCGCTTTCCAAAAAAGAGCGCACGCAGCAGGTGCTCGACGACGTGATGGCCGAGGTGTTTTCCTTGCGCGACGAGGCGGCAAAGGAGGTCGGACGGTGAATCTAAAACTGCATGTGGCAGACAACGCGGGCGCGTGCTACGGGGTGAAGCGGGCAATCGAGATGGCGCACGAGGCCGCGGCGGCGGCGCGGGAGGGGCGGGCGCAAGAAGGCGCCTGCGGGCCTGCCGAAGACGGTGCGGCGGCGTCCGTGCACACCCTAGGCCCTCTCATCCACAACCCGCGCGTGGTGGACGCGCTGGCACGCGGCGGCGTCGAGGTGGCCGATACCATCGACGAGGCAGGACGAGGTACCCTCGTCTTGCGCAGCCACGGCACGGCGCCCGCGCTCGTCGAAGAGGCCCGTGCGCGGGGCTTTCACGTGGTAGATGCCACCTGCCCCTATGTGAGCAAGGTCCAAGAGCAGGCGCGGCGGCTGGCGCGGGAAGGGTATGCCGTACTGATTGTGGGCGAGCCCGGCCATGCGGAAGTCGAGAGCATACGCGCGTGGGGCGGCGAGGCCGTGTGCGCGGTATGCGACAGCCCGGACGAGCTGCCGGATGCGCTGCCGGCACGGCTCGGCGTCGTCATCCAGACCACCCAAAGCGCCGAGCGGGTCGAGGCTGTGTTGGACGTGGTGCGCGGGCGCGTGGAGGAACTGCGCGTGGAAAAGACCATATGCAGCGCCACCGAGAAACGCCAGGAAGCGGCGGCGGCGCTTGCGCGGGAAAGCAACGTGATGGTCGTCGTGGGCGGGCACAACTCGGCAAACACGAGGCGCCTGGCCGAGACGAGCGCGAAGGGCTGCACCAGGGTCTACCACATCGAGGGAGCGGCGGAGATAGAGGCTGCGTGGTTTCGCGACGGCGACGCGGTGGGGGTGACGGCGGGCGCATCGACGCCGCAAGAGCAAATCGACGAGGTGCTGGAGCGCTTGCGCGGGCTATGAGAATGCTACAATGCGTGGTCGTGCCCTCGTAGCTCAGGGGATAGAGCATCGGTTTCCTAAACCGAGTGTCGGCGGTTCGATTCCGTCCGGGGGCACCAGCTTTCCCATTCCCGTTTTCACCTCGCGTGCCTCGTTTTACCCCCGTGTGCGCTTCCGCGCCCACACGTTTTCGCCCGGTGCGGTCGCATTCGGTTTTTCGCGCCCGCACACGCGACGGCGACACGTCTATTCTTGCACGCGTATCTCTACGTCTTTGTCCAAGCCGTAGAACTGGAGAAAGCGATTGGCCAGCCCCTCGGTGTCCGGATCCGCATTCCAAACAAGCTCCCCCGCGTTTAGCGAGGGTACGACCAGCTCTGTGGCGCCTGTCTCCTTCGCCTCTTGAACTATATGGGCACGCTCGACATCGGCCGCATGGATGGGCGTATAAAGCGCCACGAGAACGGAAAACATCAGCGCCGCTGCCGCACAGGTGCAAGCCGTGAGTCTGCGCCTTGGCGTAGGCGCACACTCATTGGCAAGGAGACAGACAAGGGCTGCGAGCAGGATATATGGTGGCAGATAGCAGCGAGGCCCGTATAGGCTTACGAAGAACAGGGGCAGTGCGAGGGCAAGAGCGTACAAAAAGACGAGCAGTGCCTTTTTGCGTCCGTCGCGCCACAACAAGACGCACCACGCAAGCAACGCCAGAACCTGTGCCGCAAAGGCAAGGGCGTTGGCGCATTTGAGCAAGAGGGTCAGTTTGTCCGGCGCGGCGAGGGTGTAGCAGATGCCGTAGATTGCGATGGCACCGAAGACAATGGCAAGGCAGGCCATGAAGCACACGCGGCGCTTATCACCCGCACGGCGCGCGCGGATGCAGGACAAAAGCGCGAACGCGCAGAAAAACGCCTGCATGGGCCATGCGCGCACGACCAAATAGGGCGACATGCTCTTCGAGAGGCAGGTGAACGCGCCATGGGCAAGGCCGTCGGAGGCCAGTTCCCGATAGGATTTGCCATTCACCTTGACGGGGTCGTCGCCTTGGGCGATGGCCAAATAGGCGCCATTGGAGAACATGAGAGCCGCGCCGGCAAGTGCACCGAGAAAAAATGCGAGTTGCGCCGGGTCGATTTTCCCGTGGCGGCGCTTCGTGTAGACCAAGACCACGAACGAGGCGACGATGTTGGCGATGGTCATGGTCTCGAGCACGAGCGAGGCAAGAAATCCAAGCACTGCCAAGGGCGCGACAAGCTTTTTGCAGGGACGATAGTCGTCGTCCAAACATCCGCGCACAGCCACCACGTAGAGCAAGATGAACAGAGCCGAGAGAGTGTAGTTCACGAATCCTGAAGTCCACACGAGGCCTTGGGCAAACACCGCCGACGGCGCGAGGAAAACAAGCAGCAGGCTCAACCAAAACATACTCGTATCTGGGCGGCCCACGAGTTTTTGCACGCACAAGGCGATGCCCGCAAGCGTCGCCGCGACGACGGGAGCATGCAGAAAAGGCACGCGTGTCAAGACGATACAGAGCGAGTTCGAGAAATAGCGGCCGTTGTAATTGTCGAAAAATCTGGCAAGCAGCTTCTCGTATGCCGCACTGCCCCAATACCAGTCGTCGGCTGAAAAAGGGAAAAGCGCGCACAAGGCGGTGAGAGCCGCAAATGTCGCGAGCAGGACAGGCCAGGGGACGGCGCATATGCGCTTGGGCTGCCAACGAAATGCGCGGCGGGTGGCAGGCGGCATCTGGGGCGCAGACTCCTTTGCGCGGGCGGCAGCCTGTGTAAAAGAGGTATCGGGTTCCGGCACCAACGCCGACACGCGTGAAAAGCCCATTTATTTGCCCTCCTCGTCCAGATGCGCCGCACGTACCTTCTCCAACAGCGCCTGCAAGGCCTTGCCGCGATGGCTGATGGCATCTTTTTGCGCGGGCGCGGCCTCAGCCGTGGTAAGGCCGCCCAAATCGTCGGAGATGAAGAGGGGGTCGTAGCCGAAGCCGTTTTCGCCACGCGGCGCATGCGCGATGCGCCCCTCGCAGCTGCCGCAGGCGACCAGCTCGCGGCCGTCGGGCAAGAGCAGGACGATGGTGCTGGTGAAACGCGCGGTTCGTTTCTCGTCCGGCACGCCTTCCAGCTCAGACAACAGCTTCGCGTTGTTGTCGGCATCGCTTGCATCCTCGCCGGCATACCGGCTCGACCACACGCCGGGTCGCCCGGACAGGGCGTCTACCTGCAATCCGCTGTCGTCGGCAAGCGCCGCCAAGCCCGTGTGCGAAAGCGCGGCACTGGCCTTGATGCGCGCGTTGCCCTCGAACGTGTCGGCATCTTCGATAGGCTCGGGAAAATCGCCGAACTCGCCTAGAGTGTGAAACTCCCAACCGCAAGGCGCGAGTATGCGCTCTATCTCGACGAGTTTGTGTGCGTTGTTCGTCGCGATGACCACCTGGCGTCGCTCTTGCGGGGTCTGCGAAGCCTGCGACACCTGCGAGGTCTGTGAAGCGTCCATAGCCTGCGGGGTGCCCGCACCGTTAGAAGCCACCATCTTCACCACTCCCCTTCACCGTCACCTGCAAGCGCTTCTTTTTGCGCAGCAATCAACTCGAAGATCCCGTCTTGCGCCATGTCGAGCATGCGGTCGAGCTTGTCGCGCGAAAACGGCGTGCGCTCGCCGGTGCCCTGTATCTCGACGATCTCGCCGTCGGCGTTCATCACGAGGTTCATGTCCACCTCGGCGCGGCTGTCTTCTTGGTAGTCGAGGTCGAGCAGAAGGCGCCCCGCCACCTGGCCTACGCTGATGGCGGCCACCTGCCCTCTCAACGGGTCGCCCGCTATCTTGCCCGCAGCCTTCCACGTGCGCAGCGCATCGGCAAGCGCCACCCACGCGCCCGTGATGGAGGCCGTGCGCGTGCCGCCGTCTGCCTGTACGACATCGCAATCCACGTGGAAGGTGACCTCGCCGCCGAGCGCGTCCATGTCCACCACTGTGCGCAGCGAGCGGCCGATCAGGCGCTCTATCTCCATGCTGCGCCCCTGACGGCGGCCGACCTCGCGCGGGGTGCGCGTGCCGGTCGAGGCGGGCATCATCGCGTACTCGGCCGTGACCCAACCCTTGCCGCTGCCGCGCCGCCACCCCTTCACGCTCTCGTCGATGGTGACCGCGCACAAGACCTTCGTCTTGCCGCATTCAATCAGACACGAGCCGGGCGCCGTCTCCAGCACGTGGCGCCGTATCGTGCACGGGCGCTTCTCGGCAGGCCCTCGCCCGTAACTGCGTGCAAGCCCTATGTTCACCGTCATGTGCGTCTCTCCTCTTCGTGCGCCTTTTCCATGTGCCGCGTCGTGCCCGACCGCCTGCCGGGCAAGCATGTTCACCAAATGCGCCGCCCGCGCCTCACAACGCCAGCTCGTCAAAGCCCACGTGCACAAGATGCTCGATGGGCCGGCCGTATATCTTGCCGCCAATTTGCCGGAAGTCGTCCAAATCCTCGCCTGTCGTGAAAAACTCGCACGGCGCAACGCAGGTTTCGTCGTGCAGGTGCCCGCGGCTCGTGAGCGTGGCGACGACCTCGTCTGCCGTCTCCCCGCTCGAGGAAATGAGCTTCACGTCGCGGCCCACCACCTGCTGCACGAGCGGCGCGAGCACCGGGTAGTGCGTGCAGCCCAAAACGAGCGTGTCGATGTCGGCCTTTTTCAGCGGGTCGAGGTACTCACGCGCGATTTCAGTGAAAGCCGGGCGCAGGTAGACGTCGGCAGCGTCGGCCGTCAGGCGCTCGACGGGCGAATCGGAGCGGCGCAGCCCTTCCTCCACGATCTCGACGAAGCGCGGCGCGGCCGCAGAATACACGGTGATGCCCGCGTCGAGGCCGCGTATGGTGTCTGAGTAGACGCCCGAATCGATCGTGGCCCTCGTGGCAATGACCCCGCAGCGCCTGTTGCGCGTCGCCCGCACCGCCCCGCGCGCGCCCGGCTCGAGCACGCCCATCACCGGCACGGAAAACTCCATCTGCGCGAGCGCGAGCCCGGCCGCCGTGGCCGTGTTGCACGCAATGACGATGAGCTTGACCTCGCGGCGGGCAAACCACGTGCACAACTCGCGCACAAATCCGCGCACTTCGCGCAGGTCGCGCGAGCCGTAGGGGCAGCGAGCGGTGTCGCCGAAGAAGAGCAGCTGCTCGCCCGGGAGTTTTTCATGTATGGCGCGGGCGACCGTCAGGCCGCCGAAGCCGGAGTCGAATATGCCGATGGGCGCGTTGTTCATGCCGGGTATTCTACACGCGCCGAGGCCGCGCGGTGCGCTATGCTTGAAAACATGCACAACGACGAGACCATATATCTCGACCATGCGGCGGCCACGCCCGTGGAATCGGCCGCCATCGCCGCGATGGAGCCCTACCTCGCGCGGGAGTTCTACAACCCGTCCGCGCCTTACGGGCCTGCGCGGCAAGTGAAGGCGGCGCTGGAAGACGCCCGCGCACGCATCGCGCACCTGATGGGGGCGCGCCCTGGAGCCATCACCTTCACCGCAGGCGCCACCGAGGCCAACAACCTCGCGCTTGCAGCGGCAGACGGCGAAGTGCTCGTCGCGGCAGGCGAGCATGCGAGTGTGCTCGCGGCGGCCCTGGCGCGCGGCGGGCGAACCGTGGAGCTGGAGTCCGACGGATCTGTCGCGCCCGAGGCGCTCGAAGCGGCCATGTCCGAGGACATAGGCATCGTCTCCATATCGTATGCCGACGGCGAAGTGGGCACCGTGCGGCGCCTGCGCGATCTGGCCACCATCGTCGAGCGCGAACGCGCGCGGCGCCTGGAGGCCGGCTGCACGCGCCCGCTGCTCTTCCACAGCGATTGCTCACAGGCGGCGCCGCACTTAAGCATGAACGTCTCGTCGCTTCACGCCGATTTGCTCACCGTCTCGGCGGCAAAGCTCGGCGGCCCCAAGCAGGTGGGCTTGCTGTGGGCGGCAGACGGCGTGGCCTTGCGCCCCCTCGTCTTCGGCGGCGGGCAGGAAGGCGGTGTGCGTTCGGGCACAGAAAACGTCGCCGGCGTGATGGGCTTTGCCGCCGCATTCGAGGCCTGCGCGGCGCGGCGCGTTGAAGAGTCGCGACGTCTGGCGGCCATGCGCGACGCGATGCAGGAAAAACTGCGCGCGGCCTTTCCTGAAGCGGTTTTTTCCGGGCCGGCGAAAAACGCGCGGCGCCTGCCGAATCTCCTGCATGTCGCATTTCCCGGATTGTCCGGCTCCCGGCTGGTCGTCTTGTTGGAGAGCCGCGGGGTGCTCGTGGGCACGGGTGCAGCATGCGCAGCCAGCAAGATGCGCCCCTCCCCCGTCCTAGCCGCCATCGGGTTAGGCGATGCGGAAGCGGCCGGCAGCCTGCGCATCACCTTCGGGCCGCACACAAGCGAAGAAGAGGTAGTGCGTGCAACCGACATCATCATCGAGGTGGTGAACGCCGAACGGGCGCGGGTGGCGGCGACAAGCGCATCGGGCGCAGCGGGCATGGCAGCAGGCATACCGAATGCAGCAGGCGCATCGAACACGGCAGGAGCATCGAACACGGCGAACACGACACCGGACACAGGAGGTGCGCGATGATGCGTGCAGCACATGCGGGCGAGCGAGTGTTTGTCGGGATGAGCGGCGGCGTGGACTCCTCGCTGGCTGCGGCGCTTCTCGTCGAGGCGGGATACGCGACGACCGGCGTCTATATGCGCAACTGGACGCAAGACCTGCCGGGGTATGCCTGCCCCTGGGCGCAAGATTTGGCCGACGCCGAGCGCGTCGCCGTGCAGCTGGGCATCGACTTGCAGGTGTGGGACTACGAAGACGAGTACAAGCGCGAGGTCGTGGACTACCTGCTCGATTCCTACGCGCGCGGGCGCACCCCCAACCCGGACGTGATGTGCAACGAGAAGGTGAAATTCGGCAGCTTCGCGCGCGAGGCCTTCCGACGCGGCGCCGACTTCATCGCGACCGGCCACTACGCCCGCGCAGACGCCTCGGGCAGGCTGTTTCGCGCGGCAGACGAGCACAAAGACCAAACCTATTTCCTGTGGCGTGTGCCCGGCTCCGCCTTCGCACGCACGCTGTTTCCCATCGGGGAATTCACGAGCAAAGACGAGGTGCGTGCCGCCGCCCGCGCGCGGGGCATCGAGACGGCCGAAAAACCCGACTCCACCGGCGTGTGCTTCATAGGGCCGGTGAGCATGAAGCAGTTCCTCCTCGCACATCTGGGCAAGAAGCCGGGCGCGATTCTGGACGCGAAAACAGGTGCGCAGCTGGGCACGCACGACGGCGCCTTCCTCTTCACCTTGGGTCAGCGAAAGGGGCTGGACCTGGGAGGCGGGCCTGCGCGCCGCGTGGTGCGCATCGACGTCGCCGCCAACGTGGTCTACGTCAGCGACGACCCTTGCGACCCCGCACTTTCCTGCACGTCCTTGCGCCTCGAGGACTGTCGCTGGGTGTCGGGCGCGGCGCCTGCGAGCGGGGACTACCTCGTGCGCACGCGGCACACGCGCAGCCTGGCGCCGGCGCATTTGGATGCAGGTGAAGCGAGTGGTGCGGGCGGTGCGGGTGATGCGAGTGATGAAAGCAACGCTGCAGGCGAGGCGGGTGGTACGCACGGCAAAGGCGGCGCAATACACGCGACGGCGACCCTTGCCTTTACCACCGAGCAGCAGGCCGTGGCAGCCGGCCAGGCCGTGAGCATATACGACGGCGACGAATGCCTAGGAGGCGGTTTCGCGTGCGGCATGTAGCCCTCATCGACATAGGCTCAAACACGATACGGCTCGTCAGCTACGAGCTGGACGGCGAACATGCAACGCGCCTGTTCTCAAAGAAGCGCATGACCGGGCTGGCCGACTATGTGGGCGCGGACGGCCGCCTCGGCGCGGAGGGCATCGACGAGGCCTGCGAGGCGATTGCCTACCTGCAGCGCCTGTGCGAAAAGCTCGGCGTCGACGCAATCTACCCTTTTGCCACGGCCAGCCTGCGCAACGTGTCCAACAGCAAAAAGGCTATCAAGGAGATAGAAAAACGCACGGGGTTGCACATCGACCTTGTCTCTGAGAAAGACGAGGCGCTGCTGGGATATGCGGCGTTTTTGCACGACGCGCCTTTTGCTGACGGCGGGCTGGTAGACATCGGCGGCGGCTCAACCGAACTGGTGTCGTTTTCAGGCGGCGTGCCCGAGACGGCGCTCTCACTGCCCGCCGGCTCCCTCAAACTCTTCAAGCGCCACGTGGCGGGCATCTTGCCGAGTCCGGTCGAGGCGGCAGCGGTGAAGGCCGATATCGAATGCGAGCTGGACCGCGCCCTGCCGGACGGCCTTGCCCCCGCGCGGCACATATGCGGCATCGGGGGCAGCGCACGCGCCGTCTTGAAGCTGGTGCGCCGCATGCACGGCATGCCCGAAAGCGCGCAAGAGTTTTCCGCCGCAGAGCTAGACGAACTGGTGGAGACGCTATGCGCGGACGGCGAAGAAAACAGCAGGGCGGATGGCGCGGCAGATGGTGAAGCAGACGGAGCGGCAACTGGCGAAGCGGGCATCGCGGCGGGCAACGCCTTGCGGCGGGCGCGCAAGCTCATCTTGCGCAGCTGCCCCGACCGCGTGCACACCATCGTGCCGGGGGCGCTCGTTTTGCAGGCGGTGGTCGGGCGCTTCGGTGCCGAGCGCATCTACGTCAGCAAATACGGCATACGGGAAGGCTACCTGTACGAACGCGTGCTGCCGCGCGAGACGGCCGTGAAGGCCTAAAGGTCTGCCGCGCTCGGCTCGGGCAACGCCGCCGGCGATGCCGCGTCGCGCTCGCCCAGCAAGGGTCGCATGTTGCTCGCCGTGACGCCCATGGTGGAGAGGTTGTGCAGCAACGCCCCCGTCGTCGGCGCGAGCACGCCGGCCACGCCGCTTACGAGCAGCGCCGTGTTGAACGCGACGATGAAGCGGTAGTTGCGGCCTATGCGCGCAACCAAGCGCTCCGAGATGCGGCGCAGCACGAGCAGCTGGTCGAGCGAGGAGTGCAGCAAGGTGATGTCGGCCACCTCGCGCGCGATGTCGCTCGCGTCCACCATGGCCACGCTCGCGTCGGCAGCGGCCAGCGCAGGCGAATCGTTCACCCCGTCGCCGACCATCACCACCGTGCGGCCCTCGCGCTTGAGCGCGTCGAGCACCGAGGCCTTGTCTTCGGGCAGCACCTGGCTTTTGTACTCGTCGATGCCGAGGCGGTCCGCAGCCACGCGCGCGGCGCCTTCCGCGTCGCCGGTGAGCATGACGATGCGCGTGAAGCCCGCCCGGCGCAGCGCGTCTACCGTCGCGGCGGCCTCGGCGCGCACAGGATCGTCGATGCAGATGGCGCCTTTCAACTCATCGCCGCAGGCCAGATAGACGACCGAGGCCCCCGGCGCTTCGTCGGCAATGCGCTGCTCAAAGCCGACAGGGCGCTTCACCCCCTCGTCGTCGAAGACGAAATGCGCGCTGCCCAACAGCACGCGCCGCCCGCCCACGCCCGAGACAATGCCGTGCGCCACGACGTATTCGACGTCGGCATGCTGTTCGTCGACATGCGCCACGCCGCTTGCGCGCGCGGCCTCGACCACGGCGCGCGCCATGCTGTGGGGGAAGTGCTCCTCCAGGCAGGCGGCCAGGCGCAGCACCTCGTCGGCGTCCATGTCGGCAAAGGTCAGTACCTGCGTGACGTGCGGGACCGCGGTCGTGAGCGTGCCCGTCTTGTCGAAGACGATGGTGTCGGCGCCAGCCATGACCTCCAGATAGCGCCCGCCTTTCACCACGATGCCGTGCTGGGCGCATTCGCGCATGGCTCGCATCACCGCGACGGGCGTGGACAACTTGATGGCGCACGAGTAGTCCACCATCAGCACGGAGACAGCCTTCGTCACGTTACGGGTGAAGGCGAGCACGGCGAAAAACCCGAGGAAGCTATAAGGCACGATGGCATCTGCCAGGCGCTCGGCGCGGCTTTGCACGCCGGCTTTGGCCTGCTGGGACTCGTCGACCATGCGCACGATGTTGGCGATGCGTGTGTCGGAGCCGGTCTGGCGCACCTCCACGACAATCGAGCCGTCCTCGACGATGGTGCCGGCATAGACCGAGGCTCCAGCCGATTTCACGGCCAGCTTGGACTCGCCGGTCATCGAAGCCTCGTTGATGGCGGCCTCGCCGGCGGCCACAGTGCCGTCCACGGGGACCATCGCGCCCGTGCGCACGCGCAGTTTGTCGCCCGCGCGGACCTCGGAGAGCGGGACCTGCACCTCGGCGCCATTGGGCAAGACCAGCCACACGTCGTCTGCCGTCACTGCAAGCGATTGCTCGAGCGCGATGCGGCTGCGCGCATGCGTGTACTCTTCCAGCAGGTCGGAGACGTCGAGCAGGAGCATGACGATGCCGGCGGAGTTGAAGTTGCCCTGCAGCATGGAGGCGACAATCGCCGTGGCATCGAGCACCTCGACCTTCATCTGGCCGGCGGTAAGCGCGCGCAGGCCCCGCGCGATGAAGCCCGTCGAGCGCACGAGCGTCCACGCGATGCGCAGAGGAGAGGGCAGCAACGCGCGGCGTCCCGCCCAAAAGCCAACCTTTTTTGCCAGAGCGCCGAGATAGTGCGCATCGACCTCCGCACGGCGCTGCTCGTCGCTGCCCTGCGCGACGGGAAGCTGCCCGCGCACGAGCCCGCCGAAGGCGGCCAGCACGCCGTCGCGGGCGGCGGGCGCATCGGGGTCGTAGCACACGAGCACGCCGCCGTTTGCCGGGGTCGTCGTCACCTGGACCACGCCTGGCACGGCGCAGACCTGCTCGGCAATGCCGTAACCTTCTTCGGCGGTAAACGCCGCACGACCGAAGCGCACGCGCAGGCGGCCAAGCCGCTCGCGCACGATGCGGTAGTGCATGGGTATCTTCTCGTCCATCATCTCGTCCCGATTGAAAACTCGACCTGCCAAAAAACGCCGAGAGGGCCGCACGGACCTGAAGCTTGCGCAGGCTCGAAAACCGCGCGTCTTCCGATGCCTTGCAGCCCCCCACTGCGCTCTTTAAGCCTTCTTGACGGCCTTCGTGGTCTTGGCCGCAGTCTTGGCAGCGGGCTTGGCGGCCTCCTCCTTAGCCATCTCGGCCTCCACCTGCTCGCGCACGCGAGCCTCGATGGCGGCACGACGGTCGGCCTCGGCAGCCTCGGCGACGGCCTTCTCGCGGGCCTCGGCGGCCAAATCGTCGGCCTCGTCTTTCATCGACTGGAAGCTCTCCTTGGCGGCCTCCTGCAGCTCCATGCCCTTGGCAAGCACGTTGACGGCCGCCTTGCGCGTGCAGGGCGCCTTCACGATCGCGGTGCCCGCCGCGACGGCCGCCGCGCCGCCGACAAAGGTCCAAAACTTGCAGCTGGTGAACAGACTCATGATGCATCCTTTCGTTGAAGCCAAAAAGTTTAACGCGGCTAACTTATACCACAGCCGCGCGTCTCTTCGTGCGACTATTCCAGTCGCTTTCGAGTTGGTCAACGAAAACTTATGGGGTTACAGTCCCTCCACCTCGGCAAGCATCAGCGTCACCGTCGTGCCCTCACCTTCCACGGATTCCACGCATAGCCCGGAGGTCCCGCCGAAATATCCCTGCAGGCGCGCGTTCACGTTCTTCAACGCGATGCCCATGCCCGTCTTCGAGCCGCCGCCCACCACCGTGTGCAGGCGCTCTGCGGGTATGCCCACCCCGTCGTCTCGCACAGCCACGACCACGCCGCCTTCCTCACGGTATGCGCGCACCCCGATGTGCAGGGGGCTTCCGTCGTCGCGGCGCGCGTGCCCGACCGCGTTTTCCACGATGGGCTGCACGACGAACGCAGGCACCTTCAGCTGCTCGAGCCCGTCTTCGATGTCCACTTCCATCAAGATGGCGTCCTCGCCGAAGCGCGCACGCTGAAACATCAGGTAGCGCTGCGTCTGTTCGATCTCGGCCTCCAGCGCAATCAGGTCCTCGGAGTTTTCCAGCAAGCGGCGGTAGTAGACGGCGAACTCGCGCAGCATGTCGCGGCCGCGCTCGGGGTCGGTGCGCGTGTAGCTCGCAATCGTGTTGATTGTGTTGAAAAGAAAGTGCGGGTTGATCTGGGCCTGCAGCGCCTTTAGCTCCATGCGCGTGGCCAGCTCGGTCTGCTGCTCGACCACGGACAAGGTGAGCTGCGCGGACAGGAGGGTCGCGAAGCCTTCCGCCATAGCCGTTTGGTTTTCGTCGATGCGCCGCGGCGAGGAGTAGTAGAACTTCAACGTGCCCACAATCGAGTGGTTCATGGTCAGGGCGGCTATGATGGCCGCCTTGATGCGCGCGTTTTTGCGCACAAAGCCGATGGCCTCGGCCGACTCCACGATGCGCGTCTTGCCGTCGCGGAGCACGTCGCGCGTGACTTGGGTCTGGATGGGCGTGCCGACGAGGTGGTTTTCCGCGTCCTCGCCCGCAAAGCCCAAAATCTGCTCGCGACCGGTGATGGCCACCGAGATGGACGAGACATGCGGCAGCAGCAGGTCGCACACGGGTTGCGCCGAGGCGTTGTCGAGGCCTTTGATCATGTAGGAGATGGTGCGGCTGGCCAACCCCAGGGTCTCGTTGGTCTGGCGCGCCTTCACGTGGTCGGAGTTTCCCGAGGTCAAAAGCGACACCAAGGCGAGGGTGAACATGCCCAGTATGCAAATGAGAGTGATGGGCAGCGAGACGATGTCGGGGAAGAACACGCCGCCGATGGCGCCCGCGCTGAAGATGACGAAGCAGGCCATCGCAGCCACGATGAAGAGCACGTGCTGCACGAACGACAGACGCTTGCTCGTGTTCGGCGAGGGTGTGACGACGGCAGGGGGCATGAGAGGCGCGCCTTTTCGCCCGCTAGGATGCGGAGTTCGCGCCCGCGTCTGCGCCTGCGCTTGCGCCCAAGCCCGCAGAAGTCCGCGCATCCGTGCGCGTGGCACCGGCGCCCGCTGTACCAAGCGCATCACTGCCGATGGCCGAGAAACGCCCGGTGAAGCCGCTGGTCGCGGAAATCGAGTGCATGGTGGACAGCTGGCTGGCAAGCGGGCGATAGTCCCACATACTGCGCACAATCTGCGGCCAATTGTGCTGGAACTCGAAGTAGTTGGCGCAATTCTCGCGCGCGTACTCGCCGGCTTTCTTGCGCGAGGCGCTGCCGATGCGCCAGTACGCGCCGCGCTCTTTTTTGCCGATGGCGCGCAGCAGCGCCGTCACGCGCACGCGGGTGCCTATCTTGCTCGACAGCCACGGGCCGGGATAGGGCGAAAGCGAGGACGGGTCCACCTGCATGAGGTCGATCTGGGTCTTGGCGAACTCGATTTTGCGGTTCTCGTAAAACCAGCGGTAGACGTCTTGCTCGAAGCGCGTGGGCGTATCGGCCACATCGGGCGGCATGTGGCGCAGAAAAAACTGGTTGTCGAACCACATCGACACCCCGTGCATGCGCAAATTCAGCAGGTAGTCGAGGTCTTCGCCGCGCGTGATCCACGGGTCGAAGGCCACCGATCCGTAGGCATCGGCGTGCAGGGTCATGCAGCCGCCGCACGCGGTTTGGGCCACCGAAAGCCGAGGCCCTGCGACGACGCGCTCGATATAGGCGTTGAAGTCCTTGTTTTTGTTCCACATGAAGTCGTACCAGGCGCTTTTCTCCGGTGCCTTGTAGTCGTTGGCTTCGTTGAGGAAAAACCCGGTCTTCGCCGTGACGATAGAGCCGTCGGGCGTGGTCATGGCGATGCCGTGGACGGCGCGCGCGAGGAAGTCCTCCGTGGCCACCACCTCGTCGTCGTCGACGAAAACGACAGTGTCGTGCCCGTAGATGGAGGCGACGAGCAGCCCCAGGTTGCGCACCGCGCCGTATCCGGACAGCGAGGCCGCCGGCGCGAAGGCGCCCATGCCCAGCTGCTCCATGCGGCGATGCACGTAGCGCAACTCAGCTTCCCCGATAACGGTAGTGTTGAGCTGCGGGAAATTCGCGGCGATGGCGCGCACCTTGTCGGCGGCCTGGGTCTCGACGCCAGGCCCTGCCACCACGAGCAAGACAACGCGCCCCACGCCCGCGACCTTTTGCAGGCTCTTCAGGCAACGCGGCAGCTCACCCGGCTTGTCGATGGGGGTCATATGGTCGTAGACCGCCGCGTCGGCAAGCGAACTGCGGCGCGAGGTCCAATACGTCGGGATGACAACGACAGGGTTTAGGTTCATCTTCGAATTCACACCTTCCCGTGTGCTTTCAAAACGTGGCGTATAGCCTAGCACGCGCACGCGGAGGCCTACGTGAATCTATCGAATTTTCAGGTTTCGCGCGGGCGCGGGGCACTCACTCCTTGGAGGCCTTGTCGTACTCGCTTTTGAAGTCCTTGAACATCTGGCCCCAAACGCCCACCTGGCGTCCGAGTTTCTCGCCGGCAGCCTCGGCTTTATCGCCTGCCTCGTCGGCAAACTTCGTGGCCTTTTCGTCGGTCTTGCGGCGCGCCTCGTCTGTCTTGTGCTTGGCCGCAGCCCAGGTCTTGCCCGCCTTGCCCGCAAGGCCGCCCTCCGCGACCACCTCGTCTGCGGCCACGTCGACGACAATCGCCCCGTCGCGATAGCCCTTAATGCGCGCGGCGGAGATGTTGCGGGCGCCGGTGAGCGCGCGCTCGGTACGCCCAGAGGAAATGTCGATGTGGTCTATGGTGAAATCGTCTTCGGAAAAGGCGACGGCAGCGATGGTGCCGAGCTTCTCGCCGTCCTCGTTCACGCAATCCATGTAGTCCCACAGCAGGCAGTCGTCGAAATCGACGCCGAGACGTTTGCAGGCGGCCGCATCCCACGTGTCCGCGCGGTCGTCTTCGACGAGAAAACCGCCCTCGCACGCCACGAGGCGATCGAGGGCGGCAAAGCGCTCTTTGCGTTTGAACATCCACAGCAAGTCGGGACGCTTGACGATGACCCCGATGGCCTCAGGCTTGGACGGATGGAAGACCACCCGGCGCACCTTGCCGAAAAACCTCGGGGTGCCGTCTTTCTTGCGCGTGGTGAAGACGCGCTGCTTGTGGGCGTTCAGGGTCGAGAACATAAAGAGGGGTGCAGGGTTTTACGCCTGCGCAGCAGCCACGTCTTCCTTCACCTTCGCGGCACCCTTCTCGACGTCGGCCTTGATGTCGGCGGCCACGTCGGAGACGTCGGCGGCCACGGTCTTGACGTTGGCACGGCGGTTCGTGACCTGCTCGGCGATGCGGTCGCGCGCCTCGTTGATCTTGATGCGGATGTCGTCGGCGACGGGGGCGGCTTGGTCGGCCACGCTCTTCACACCGGAACGCAGATTCTCGCCCGCCTGGCCGGCGAAATCCTGCACGCGGCCGGTGGCCGTCTTCACGCCGGAACGCAGGTTCTCGCCCGCGTTGCTGACGAATTCCTTGCTCTGGCCGGCAAAGGTATTGGCTGCATCGGCAACGAGCTGGCGGTTCTCCTGCCCGTTCTTGGGGGTGAGCATCAAAGCGGCGATGGCGCCGGCGCTAACTCCCAGAAAGAATGCCGTGGTCTTGCCCATGTCTATCACGTCCTTTTTCACGATCGTGTCTCGAAACGTCTGTCGATTATACCCACGAACTCCAAAAAGAATGGAGGGGACGCGGGGAAAAATTTGAAATTTCCCCCGCCACATCATCGCCCTCATGAAAGAGCGCGCAATAGCTCCCTTGCGCCTAGGCGGGCAGCATCTGTGGCAAGCTGCCCCCGCGCGTTTTGCCTCAAACGATATCCAAAAGCCGCTCCTCGACGATGCGGGGGCTGCGGGCACCGGTAAAAACGCGGGCGCACAGATCGGCCGTCGCATATGGGCCTTCGTGAGGGCAGAAGCGCTCCAGAAACGCTGCGCGGTCCGGCTGCGGGGCGTCGAGTGCAGCCAGCGCGTCGGCTGCTGTGGCCGCCTTCGGAAAAGGCAGCTCGTCTAGGCGCAGATAGGCACCGCGGCTGGCGAAATACTTCGCTTCGTCGAAGGCGAAAAGCGCGATAGGGCGGCCGCATGCGGCATAGTCGAACATGACGCTCGAATAGTCGGTGATCAGCGCATCGCAGGCAGCCAGGGCCTCGTAGAGCTCGAGGTCGCAGGGAAAGGGGTGTACGCGCGCGAAGGCGGAGAAGTCGATCTGTCCTGCCGCGATAGGGTGAAGCTGGGCAAAGAGAACCTGGCCTTCACCCAAACAAGCGTCGAGTTCGGCCAGCACGCGCTGGAAATCGACGGGCTGGCTTTCGTCGGATGCGGGCGGGCGGTGCGTGGGCAGATAGGCGATGGCGTGCGCATCCTCGATGCCGAGCTGCGCGCGCACCTGCGTGCGCCGGGCCTCGTCAAAAAAGGCCGTGTTGCGCGGATAGCCGGAAAAGAGCACGGTCGGGTCTGTCCCCGCGTTCACCCCTTTGTAGGAAAGCGAAGCGCTGTCGCGCCCGTCGCCGGGCTGACCGTCGCCCCTCTCCGCGCCCGTCCCCGCATCCGTCCCCTCGCCCAGCATGTAGGCACCAGCCATGACCTCGGCGGCATAGCGGCTGGGAAAGAGGAGAAAATCGGCGGCAAGCAGGTTTTTGCGCGGGTTGTCGATGTCTTGGAAACCCTCGTGGATGTCGCGCCCCATGCATTTGAGCGGCGTGCCGTGCCAGGTGTTTGCCACGACCTGTCCCTCGCGCTTGACCCACTCGTCGGGAAAGCAGGTGTCGGTAAGGAGCCATTTGGCGCTCGCAAGCAGCTTGAAGTAGCGGCGTGACCTGCGAAATACGAGCTTCACCCGCCCGTCTAGCCCCGCGGCCGCGAGCAGTTTTGCCGCGTCGCGCCCTGAAGAATGGGTGGTCGACATCCACAACTCGAAGTCCGCATACGTCGGGTTTTCGGCCAGCTCGCGAGCCATGTAGAACATGTTGCCGCAGATGGAGCGCCCGCATTGGGCGTCGAGCAAGACGAGGCGCTCGTCGAGGGGCAGCGTGCGCAGCATCTTCGAATAGTCGGTGCTCAGGCGCCGCAACGCGCGCAACACGCTCCCAAGTCCCATGTCGAATCGCCCCCTTCTTCTCGCCCCTTCATGCAAGTGTGTTCATCACGTTACTCCCCAACGAGAGAGTACGGCCTCGCATACCTTGCCGCCTGGCGCGCCGAGGCTCTTGGGCTATAGGCTCCCGTCCCCGCGCGCCGCGCTGTCCGCCGGCGTCGACGACAGCGTCTCGCGCACGATGTAGACAGGGCGATGCTTGCCCTGGATGTAGGCGCGCGCCAAATACTCCCCCATTATCCCCAAGACGAGCAGCTGCACGCCGCCGATTAGGAGTATGAGGATGACAATGGTGGCATACCCCGGCACCTCGATGCCGAAGGCGATGCGTTGCACAGCTACGACAATGGCGTAGACCAGCGCGGCGAGAGCGGCGACGCTGCCACACACCGTCGCGATGCGCAGCGGAAAGGTCGAAAACGAGAGGATGCCGTCGGCGGCGTAGCGCACAAGGCTTGAAAACGACCAGGTCGTGGTGCCCGAGAGGCGTTCGTCGGGCGTATAGGCAAACGGCAAGGTCTTAAAGCCGATCCACGCGAAGAGCCCTTTCGAGAAGCGAAAGTACTCCGGCATGCGCAAGAGCGCTTCGGCGACGGGGCGGGTGAACACGCGAAAATCGCTCGCACCCGCCACCACGTCAAGCCCCGACGAGGAGGAAAAGGTTCCGTAGAAGCGCCGCGAAAACCACGCGCGCACGCGTCCCTGGCGGCGGTTTTCCTGATAGGCGGCCACGCAGTCGAAGCCAGGGTTTTTCTCGAGCTCGGCCAGCATGGCAAAGGCCGTCTCGGGGCGCTGCTGCAGGTCCGTGTCAATGAAGCAACAGCACCGCCCGCTCGCCTGGCCAAGACCGGCATACATCGCCGCCTCCTTGCCGAAGTTGCGCGAAAACGAGACGACGCGCACGATGCGGCCCTCGCGACCCGCCCGCTCCACAATCTCGCGCAGGCGAGAGCCCGTCGCATCGGCGCTGCCGTCGTCCACGAAGACGATTTCGAGGGTCTTGCCCGCCGCGTCTGCCGCCAAGACGGCCGCCTCGTAGAAGGGCACGACGTTGTCCTGCTCGTTATAGGCCGAGGCCACGAGGGTGAGGTCGATACTGTTGTCGAGTTGTGTCACGTCGTCTCCCGTTTTTCGTACGCAGACCCCAAGGCGACCCGTCGGCGCGTATGCGCCCCCTCAGGCACATGAGTCCTATCAGACGCTCGGTTCCATCAGACGCTCGGTATTTTACCGTCGTGAAAGCCCGCGATTTTGCGGCAGTGCCGCAGGTGCCCGTTGCTTTGCCCGAGAAGTGTACGCCTTTTCCGCCAGGGCGCGCAGCGCATCCTGTGTGAAAAGCCTTCGGCCATTCAAACATCGGAATTTCGACTGTTGCCGCATCCTTTACGACGTCGAAGGACCGCGACGCCGAACCCCTCAGAACTCTTGCTCGCCAAGCAGCCATCTGGGCAGGTCGAGGATCTGGACGCCCTCGTTCGTGTAGGCCTCGT
>CAVECB010000023.1:0-29961 GCA_963614215.1 Ruthenibacterium lactatiformans | reverse complement strand
CGGTACGCGAGCTGGGTTCAGAACGTCGTGAGACAGTTCGGTCCCTATCCTCCGCGGGCGTAAGAGAATTGAGAAGGTCTGTCCCTAGTACGAGAGGACCGGGATGGACGAACCTCTGGTGTACCGGTTGTCAACCAATGGCACCGCCGGTTAGCTACGTTCGGTTCGGATAACCGCTGAAAGCATCTAAGCGGGAAGCCGGCTTCAAGATGAGTTCTCTTTTTGGTAAGACCCCTTGTAGACTACGAGGTTGATAGGTTGCAGCTATAAGCGTTGCGAGACGTTCAGGCGAGCAATACTAATCGGTCGAGCTCTTTTTCATCTTTATCATTTGCCTTCATTGGTTGTTCTACACGCTATGCGACCTTCAGGGTGCTTTCGCAAGAAGCCTCTGATGAGCTCAGTGATTATGGAGGAGGGGTCACACCCGGTCCCATTCCGAACCCGGAAGTTAAGCCCTCCATCGCCGAAGGTACTGCGGCGTCAGGCCGTGGGAGATTAGGACGTCGCTGAGTTCTTCAGAGGCTTCTTTTTTTGTGGGCGCCTGCGTTTTCGCCCCTTTGTGAGGCGCTTAGCGGGGCAGCCAGTCGGCGGGGTCGATGGCCGTGCCGTGCGTGGGGATGGTGAAGGCGCTCATGTCCACGCCTTCATGCTCCAGCAATTTCACCTTCATCTCGATGCCGCCGCCAAAACCGGTCAGGCTGCCGCTTGCGCCCACCACGCGGTGGCAGGGCACGATCACGCACAGGGGGTTGTGCCCCACGGCACCGCCCACAGCGCGTGCGGACTGGCGACGTCCTGTCTCTTTTTCCAGACGCGTGGCGATGGCACCGTAGGTGCCCGTGGTGCCGTAGGGGATGTCGAGCATAGCCTCACGCACCCGCGCCTGGAAGGGGGTCGCGCGCGCGCCTAATGGCAGCTCGCGGGGGTCGGGTGCCTCGCCGGCGAAGTAGCGGTCGAACCACTCGCGCGCTTGCACGAGCAGCGGCAGGTCGTCGTTTCGCTCCATGGCGCCGTCCACGCCGTAGCCGAAGTAGCGGTCGTTGCCAAACCAGCAGCCGACAACCGATGCGCCGTCGCTGGCTATGGTCAAAGGCCCTATAAGCTCGGATTCGTATTCCGTGCGATATACCGTCATCGTCTCGCTCCTCCTTCTCGCGCGGGCGTTCGCATGTGTGCCCGCTGGGTTTTTCGTAGTGCGTGCCGCTTGCTGTTTGCTGGATGCCGCCCGCTTTGTCGGGGCGGCCGCCTTTTTCTTTTTCGCCCTGTTTGGCGAAGCGGGCTGCGTGCCCCTTGCGGGCCTTTCACCCGTCGAGGACGCTCCTTCTTGACCGCCAAGCGAGTTCCACAGGCCGATGACCGCGTAGCTGCGCCACGGACGGCAGGGCTCTACGGCAGCGAGGCGCTCCTTGGGCGTTAGCTCGGGCAGCGCGTGAGCCACGCCGGCATCTGTTTCCAAAAACGCATCCGAATACGAGAGCACGCGCATGGCGACGTAGTTTGCGGTCCAAGGACCAATGCCCTTCACCGATTGGAGCACGTCCATCTGCACGCGTGCGTCCGCGGTAGTATCGAAGCACAGCTCGCCAGACTCCATCATGCGGGCTATCTCGCGTATCGCCTTCGTGCGCGAGCCGATCACGCCGAGCGGGCCTAGCACGTTTGAAGCGTCGTCGAGCGCGAGGATGTCGGCAGGGGTCGGCCAGACGAGGCCCAGCCCCTCGACGCCTGTCTCGACCCGCGTGCCCAAACGCGCGGCGACGCGGGCAGCGAGCTTGTTGGCCGCGGCCACGCTCACCTGCTGGCCGAGCACGGCGCGACAGCTCGTCTCGAAGGCGTCGAAGCATCCGGGCAGGCGCGTGCCGGCCACATTCGCCCCGGGGCGCACTTTTTCGAGCGGCGATAGAGCTTCGTGCAGAAGCTGCGGCTCGCAGTCGAGGTCGAACATGCGGCGGATGCGACAGGTGATGTCCGGGGCGGCATCGAGCAGCGATTCGCTCATCGACAGCACGAGCGCCTGGTGCGCCGCATCGTTTTGCACGCGCAGCCAGCCGAAAACTTCTTCACCGTTTTCGAGGCGCATGCGCACGCAACGCGCGTAGCTCGACTCGTCCACAAGCTCGACGCCGGCGATGGCGCGCGAGCGGAAAAACGAGAGCAGCTCGCCGAAGCGATACGGCGGGCGGTATTCAAGCATGTGCGTCGTGTCGTTCACCATGCGCCCCTTTTGCCGTTCTCTTGCCTGATGCGGATTCTAGAGGACGCGTGCTACTTGTGGTAGGGCTCGCCGCGCGAGATTTTGAAGGCGCGATAGATTTGCTCGGCCAACACGACGCGGGCGAGGTTGTGCGGCAGCGTGATTGCCCCGAAGCTCCAGGCCTCGTCGGCGCGTGCGCGCACTTCATCCGACACCCCCGTCGAGCCGCCGACGACAAAGGCGATGTCGCTTTCGCCGCTGCATGCGAGCGTGTCGAGGCGCGCGGCGATGTCCTCGCTGGACACCCGGCGCCCGTCTATGGCAAGCAGGATGCAATGCGCATCCCCTATAGCACGCACGATGTCGGCGCCTTCCGCCTCGCGTGCCGGCTCCTCGCCGCCGCAGCGGGCCGGGTCGCGGTCGGGCAGCTCGCGCACGGTGAAATTGCAAAACGCGCCGAGGCGCTTGGCGTATTCTGCCAGCGCGTCTTTCCAGAAGCGTTCCTTGAGCTTGCCCACGGCCACCACCGTGATGCGCGCACCTGCCATGAAGCCTCTCCTTTCACCCATGCCGTCGCTTGCGGCCCCTCGTCCTTGCTGCCGCTTGCCGCCTTGCAGCCCTGTCCTTTGACGCAACAGGATAAACCGGGCGCCGCATTTCTTTCACGCCGAGTTGGCACACCCTTTCAGCCACACCTTGTTGCCGATATGTCAGACCTGCGGGCGTTGGCGCGTGGTATCGTCACGGGCAGGAAATCTCGCTCGAAGGAGTGCGCAATGATAGACAGGGGAATGCTCGACTACGTGCTGGACCGCGTGCGGCCGCAGATTCAGGCAGACGGCGGCGACGTGAAGGTCACGCGCATCGACGACGAGGAGGGCGCGGTCTACGTCGCGTTGCAGGGTGCCTGCGTCGATTGCCCGCTTTCGGCCGTCACCATGAGCCAGGGCATCGAGCGCGTCTTGGTCGAACACGTTCCCGGGGTCAAGCACGTGCGCCCCGACGTGGAGGAGACCAAGGTGGGCGACCAGACCTTGGAGGAAAGCCTCATGGCCGGGATCAACGGCGGCATGGCGGGCGGCATGGGTAGCGGTCCTGTGGGAGGTCCTATGGGCGGCATGGGCGACGACGGCTACCGCGACAACCCCTATGAGGACTGGGTCGACGACGATGATGATGATGACGACGATGTCGCGGCCGACGGCGATGGCGGCGAGGGCGGCAAAGCTTGACGCCGAACGCTGACGGCGCACAGCACTGCGTCGTGGTGGGCGCATCTCCTGATGCGGTGCTGCCCGCCCGACTTGCGGAGTTTGCGGCCGGCACGTTCACGATCGCGGCCGACGGCGGGTATTTGCGTTGCCGTGAAGCGGGGCTGGCCTGTGATTTGCTAGTGGCCGACTACGATTCGCTTGCGCGGGGCAGCGCGGGCGCGGACGTGGCGGAGCTGCTTGAGCTGCCGCAGGCCAAAGACGACACCGATTTGCTCGCCGCCTGCAAGGAAGGCCTCGCGCGCGGCTGCACTGAGTTTTCCATCTACGGCTGCCTCGGCGGCGACATCGGGCATAGCGTGGCAGCCGTGCAGGCACTGGCCTATCTGGGGATCTGTGGCGCGCGCGGGCGGCTGTTCAATGGCGCGCAGCTCGTCTACCTTGTTGGCCCGGATGATGGGCTGGATTTGGTGTGCGCCCTCGACGACGAGGGGCGCCTGGTGCCCGCGCCGCCCGGCACGCGTGTGGGGGTCTTCTCCTTCACCGAGAAAGCCGAGGGCGTATGCGAGCGTGGCCTTGCCTGGGAGTTGGAAGACGCGGTCCTCGAGGCGAGCTTTCCCCTCGGTGCCAGCAACGAGGTGCGCGAGGCCGGTGCCGTCGTCGGTGTGCGCGAAGGGCTGCTGCTCGTCGTCGTGGGCGGCTGAGGGCTTCCGAGGGCAACTGAGGGCACCCCGAGGGCACCCCGAGGGCATCCCGAGGGCATCCGAAGGCACGACACCCGAGGGCACGACACCCGAGGACATCGATACATCATATATGGTGCTGAATTCATGCGCATCACATGCTATACTAGACGCACAGTTGGCACGCCATGTTGTCGAAAGGGAGGTGCGTCATGCCGGCTTTGCAGGTCAGAGATTGCCCGCAGGACACGTACGATGCGTTGAAGAGGAGGGCGGCGCGCGAAAACCGCAGCATGTCGCAGCAGGCCCTCACCCTCATTCAAGGGGGGCTCGCGCACAGGGAGCCGTCGCCTCGCGCGATCGAACCATTGCCCGAGGGGGTGTACCGTGAGGCGGGGATTACGTTTATCCCCAACCCTGCGGCTGCCCATACATCGCGCGAGGAGAGACACGCAGCGTTTTTGAAAAGCATTTCAGAGGGGCCGAAATTCGAACTCCCGCCAGAATACGACAGTGTTGCGGATTTGGTGCATGCGGCTAGGGAGGAGAGATGGTAGTCGTAGATTGCAATGTCCTCGTCGAAATGCAAAACAATACTCAGGAGGGTCTGCTTGCCGCGTCTCTGCTTTTTCCGGACGAGCGGATAGTTGCGCCGCAGCTACTGTACGCCGAGCTGTGCAGTGTGTATCGAAAACTCGTTCTCCGCGGCCTGCTCGAGCAGGATGCGGCGCTCGATTTGATGCGCAAGGCAAGCGATCGCGTGGATCAGTTCGTCCCCATGGAAGAGCTGTATCAGGAGGCGTTTTCCGAGAGCGTGCGTTTGCGCCACTCGGTGTACGACATGTTTTACCTTGTCCTCGCGCGGCGCGCACGCGCGACCTTGTTCACTTTCGACAAGCGTTTGCGCGAGCTGTGCCTGGACAACGGCGTTGAGTGCCTAGAGGAAATCGAATGGCCCTACGACGACGAAGAGCCCCACGACGAGACGAACCAAGAGGGGGCGGGTTCGGAGAACGGGGCAGAATAGGGGCGGGTGTCGGTGCGGCTTTCGCAAGGACTACTCGCCGTATCCCTGTTTCCCGCAACGCGTTTTTGCCTTACGCCCGCTCCGCGCCTCGATGAACACGCAGGGTCTTGCGCCTGCACGCTACAATAGCTTTTTAACGAAGGCGAGAGATAGGGAGCTTGCGATGGGCAGCTTTTTAGACAAGATGCTGGACAAGGCCCGCTCGGACGTGCAGACCATCGTGTTGCCCGAGGGGGCTGACGCGCGCGTCGTGCAGGCGGCGCGCCAGATTGTGGATGATGGCATCGCACATGTGGTCGTGCTGGGTGCGCCCGACGAGGTGGCGGCGCACGACATTTCTCTGCAAGGCATCGAGGTCGTGGATCCGGCCGCCTCGGACAAAATGGAGGCGTATGCGCAAAAACTTGCCGAGCTGCGCGCGAAGAAGGGCATGACCATCGAGCAGGCGCGCGCGCAATGCGCCGACGTCAGCTATTTCGCCGTCATGATGGTCTACATGGGCGACGCCGACGGTATGGTTTCAGGCGCGTGCCATTCCACGGCCGACACCTTGCGCCCGGCGCTCCAGATTCTAAAGACCGCCCCCGGGGTGAAGATCGCCAGCTCTAGCTTCGTCATGGACGTGCCCGATTGCGCGTATGGCGAAGACGGCGTCTTCGTCGTGGGCGATTGCGCGGTAAACATCTACCCGACGGCGCCCGAACTGGCAGACATCGCCTTGGCCAGCGCCGAGACCTTCGCGGCGCTCGTGGGCGGCGAGCCGCGCGTGGCCATGCTCAACTATTCCAGCTACGGCTCGGGCAAAGGCGAGCATGCCGACCTTGTGCGCGAGGCCACGGCGCTTGCCAAGGAGGCGGCGCCCGATTTGGCGCTCGACGGCGAGCTGCAGGCGGACGCAGCCATCGTGCCCGAGGTGGCGGCCTTGAAGGCGCCCGACAGCCCCGTGGCGGGCAAGGCCAACGTCTTGGTCTTCCCCAACCTCGACGCGGGCAACATCGCCTACAAGCTCGTGCAACGTCTGGCAAAAGCGCAGGCCTACGGGCCGGTCATGCAGGGCATGGCAAAGCCTGTGAACGATCTTTCTCGCGGCTGCTCGGTCGACGACATCGTGGGCACGACAGCCATCACCTGCGTGCAGGCCCAGGCGCTGAAGGGTTAGGGCATGGCGGAAAAACTCATCACCTACGCCATACCCTGCTACAACAGCGCAGAGTATATGGACCGTTGCATCGAGTCGGTGCTGGCCTGCGGCGCCGACGACATCGAGGTCATCGTCGTCGACGACGGCTCGGCAAAAGACGACACGCTCGCAAAGGCGCAGGAGTGGGAGCGGCGGCATCCGGGCGTGGTGCGCGCCGTCCACCAGGAAAATGGCGGGCACGGCGCGGCCGTCATGAAAGGCCTGGAGCTTGCGCGCGGCCTCTACTTCAAGGTCGTGGACAGCGACGACTGGCTCGACGACGACGCCAACCGCCGCCTGCTCGAAGTGCTGCGCGCCCATGCGGACGGCGACGCGCTCGACCTCGTCTTGGCCAACTACGTCTACGAGCACGTGGCCGACGGCACGTCCGAGACCATGGACTACCGCGCGATTCTGCCCACGGGCCGCGTGTTTCGTTGGGAGGAGGCCGGGCACTGGAAGCTCTCGCGCTACATCCTCATGCACAGCGTCGTCTACCGCACGCAGATGCTGCGCGATTGCGGTCTCGACCTGCCGCACCACACCTTCTACGTGGACAACATCTTCGTCTACGTGCCCCTGCCGGCCGTGCGCCGCATCTACTACCTGGACGCCGACCTCTACCGCTACTACATCGGGCGCGAGGACCAAAGCGTCAACGAGTCGGTCATGATCGGCCGCATCGACCAGCAGCTGCGCGTCACCCGTGCCATGATCGACGCGTATCACCTGCACGAAGAGGTGCCCAGCCTGAAGCTGCGCGCCTACATGTACAACTACCTCGGCATGATGATGCTCATCTGCACGGTCTTTTCCATGATGAGCGAGCGCGAGGATAAACGCGAGCTGCGCGACGGTATCTGGGCGTACCTGAAGGCTCACGACGAGCGCGACTACGAGCACGTGCTGCACTCGCCGTTTGGGCGCGTGTGCCATCTTCCGGGTAAAGCGGGAGACGAGGTGCTGCGTTGCGGGTATCATGTCGCGCAAAAGCTCTTCAAGTTCAACTAGAGGAAAGAAGCGACAGACCCCATGTACGACAAGCTCAAAAAAATCATCGATGCCTACAAGACGCTCGAGGCCAAGCTGGCAGATCCGGCCGTCGTCGCCGACCAAAAGGAGTACACGCGCCTGGCCAAGGAGCACTCCGCGCAAAGCGAGATCGTCGAGGCGGCGCGCAGCTACGTCAGCTACTGCGACCAGCTGGCCAGCGCGAAAGAGGAGTTGAAGGCCGAAAGCGACCCCGAGCTAAAGGAGCTGGCCGCAGAAGAGATCGCCTCGCTGGAAGAGCGCATCCCCGCGCTCGAAGACGAGATCAAGGTCATGCTGCTGCCGAAGGACCCCAACGACGACAAAGACATCATCGTCGAGATTCGCGCGGGCGCCGGCGGCGACGAGGCCGCCATTTTTGCGGGCGACCTGTTCAAGATGTACACGCGCTACGCCGAGGGGCGTAAGTGGAAGGTCGAGACCATCGATGCCTCGCCGTCTGATCAGGGCGGCTACAAGGAAATCCAGTTCAAAGTGCTGGGCGACAAGGTGTATAGCTCGATGAAGTTCGAGAGCGGCGTGCACCGTGTGCAGCGCGTGCCCAAGACCGAAAGCCAGGGGCGCATCCACACTTCCACGGCGACGGTGGCCGTGCTGCCCGAGGCCGACGAGGTCGAGGTGGACATCAAGCCCGAGGACCTGCGCATCGACGTTTACCGCGCGGGCGGTCCGGGTGGCCAGTGCGTGAACACGACGGATTCGGCCGTGCGCATCACCCACCTGCCCACCGGCCTTGTGGTGCAGTCGCAAGACCAGAAGTCGCAGATCCAAAACCGCGAGGCGGCGCTGCAGGTTTTGCGCGCGCGGCTCTACGACAAGATGCTGCGCGAGCAGCAAGAGGAGATGGCCGGCGAGCGTCGCAGCCAGATCGGGCACGGGGACCGCAGCGAGAAGATCCGCACCTACAACGGGCCGCAAGACCGCGTGACCGACCATCGCATCGGCTATAACGGCAGCTACGCGACGGTGCTGGAAGGCGAGGGGCTGGGCGACGTGATCGAGAATCTTGCGGCGGCCGACCGTGCGGCGCGTCTGGAGGAGGCTACGGCAGCCGAGGGCGCGAAGTAGCGGCGCACTGCCTGCGATTTGGGGCGGGTGCCTGAGGCGGCGGATGTGCTGGCGCAACCTGCATGCCGTATCTGCGGGGCGTATCTGCAGGAACGTGTGCGGACATATTTCACGATGAAGGGATGCGGTGCGCGTGGCATCGGATAGCGGCACATGGACGGTGAAGCGCGTCCTCGATTGGTGCGAGGAGTATTTGCGCGCGCACGACGACGAAAACCCGCGCCTGTCGGCCCAGTGGCTGGTCTCGCACGTGACGGGGCTGGGGCGCATCGAGCTGTACACCCATTTCGACCAGCCGCTTTCCGAGGAGGAACGCGCTCGGCTGCGTGAGGCCTTGAAGCGGCGGGGCAGGGGCGAGCCGCTGCAGTACATATCGGGCGAGGCGGCGTTTCGGCACATCGTGGTGAAGGCCCGGCCCGGCGTGCTGGTCCCGCGCCCGGAAACGGAAGTGCTCGTCGAGGTCGTGCTGGAGCACTTTGTCGGCGCGGCGGGTGAAGCCGCCGGCGCGAGCGAAAGCAGCGCCCGCCTGCGCGCGCTTGAAGTGGGTAGCGGCACGGGGTGCGTGGCCTGCTCGCTTGCCCGGGAGGCAGGCATGCAGGTCGTCACCTGCGACGTTTCGCCTGCGGCGCTTGCCTGCGCGCGGGCAAACGTCGAGCTTTTGGGGCTGACAGACCTAGTCGAGGTGGTGGAGGCCGATTGTGCCGCTGGCATCGATGCGGGGCCGGGCTTCGATGTGCTCGTCAGCAACCCGCCCTACATCCCTACATCCGAGCTGGCCGAACTGCCCGACGAGGTGGCGTCCTTCGAGCCGCGTCTGGCACTTGACGGCGGGCCGGACGGCCTCTCGTTTTTCAACCGCCTAGTCGAGCTTGCACCGCGCGTGCTGCGCCCGGGCGGCTTTTTTGCCTGCGAGCTGCACGAAACGACCCTCGACGAGGCCGCGCGCCGCCTTGCTGCAGCCGGCTTCACCGGCGTGGAGACGACTTGCGACCTTGCCGGCCGCCCCCGCATACTCAGCGCCGTTTTCCCCGCTTGAGCAAAAACGCATAGACCCCAATCGGGAAAGCTGGACCTCGGCTTGCCATGGTGTGAAATCCGCCGTGCGGCGCGGCGCGCGCAGTAGGCGGGACGTGGCAATCTGCTACCATGGGCGCATTCGAGAGGTGGTTTGGCGGGCGCCGCGACGGCCGGCTGCGTGAACGAGCACGCGGTGCGCAGCGCCTGCAGATGAAAGCGGGAGACGAGGTGGCGGAGATGCCGTTCGCGAAGAAAATGCCTGGGGGGGGGGTCCTTCACAGCCTGATGAAAACGCTTGCAGCCCGAGGCGTCGTTTTCGCCTGAAAGGCCGCTTTTGCGCAAAGCGCGCGCTGGGCGAAAGCCCCGCATCTCGTTTCAACTCCCCGACCCATAAAATCAACCCCTTGACCCGCGAAAACCGGCAATTTCACAGCCCGTTTCGTGCGCCCCGTGTTTTTCGCACACGCGCGGCGAAGGTCGTCGCCGTCATCGTGAGCGTCGCGCTCGCGGCAGGCATCCTGCCCTCTGCGCTGGCCGCCGTCGAATGGCCGGCCACCATCCAGCGCTTCGAGCGCCTCGACCCGCAGGCAAGCGTCGTGGTCGAGAGGGGCATCTCTCTAGACGAATTCCAGCTGCCCGCGACCTTGCGTGCGTTGGTTCCCTTGGCCGACTCCCAGAAATCCTCCGAATTCGAGCAGGCGCAGCCTGCTGCCGACACTTCGGACGACTACGAGACCTACGACTATTATTGGTATGGCTATGTCGCCCCCAGGGATGCCGCAACGCGCTACGAGAGCGGCGAGCGCGTCGTCTACTACATCACCTATGCCGGGCGCGACGACTCCGGCAAGGAGACGAGTTCGGTGGGAGAGGTGGCCTATCGCGTCTATGGCACGATGGGCGGCGGCGAGGCCACGTGGTTTGCCTGCGACGAGGCCGGCACACCCAATGCACGCATCGTCGACGTGCCTGTTTCTTGGAATGCGTCCACCGTGGATCTCTCGACCCCCGGCAATTACACGGCGAACGCGTCGTTTTCAGGATGGTCCTATTTCGGGGCGGCGCCATGCGCCTCGGTGACGGTGCAGGAGGCAAAGGAGTGCACCTGCGGGGCGGGCGCCGACGCCGAGGAGCATGCCGAAGATTGCCCGCTGCACGACGAGGCGCAGGAATCCGCCGTTTCGGATGGTGTTCAGAATCTATCGTCTTCGGATGTCGCGGGCGTGGATGCCGCCGTGGAAGCTGCAGAGACGTCGGAAGACGGAGGAGCGGATGAAGAGGTGCATTGCACCTGCGACGCCGGCGACGGTGCGTTGCGACACGAGCAGGGATGTGCGCTCTATGTCGAGTCTTGCGGACAGGAATGCCATTGCGCGGAAGACGGAGGCCCCATAGAGGCGGCGAATTTTCCCTGGGCGCACGACGATAGCTGCCCTTATTACAGCCCTGTCGAGTGCATGTGCCGTGAAAAAATCGAGGTGGAAGCTGAGCAGGAAAGTTGCGATGGCACGGGCGGCACCACTACGAGGACGGTGACGGAGACCATTCCCGGCGACTATTCCCATGTTCACGACCCGGACAACGTCGATTGCCCCCTTCACGGGCGCGACGTGGTGGAGGTCTCCAAGGCCGAGGCGGCGCAGGTCGCTGCAGCCGCTGTTGAAGCCGGCATTGCAAAGGTAGATGACCTTGCAGCCAGCTCCACCGCCACGGCAAATCTCGCCACGGACGGCTCCTGGGGCACCTCGGAGACGACGTGGATGGCGGTTGATGACGTTGAAGCGACCGTTTCCGCGCAGGAGGCGAACGCAGGAGCATGTTCGGCGCTAGGAGAGATCTCCTTGACGGGCAAGGCGCGCACCGCAGATGGCGCCGAAACGTCGGTGGCAAGTTCTGCCTCCGATGGCATGTCTTCGCTTCTTGGCGCGAAAGCAGCAAATGCCTCGACCATGGATGGTTCTGGGGCGATTTCTCTTGTGGACGGTTTTTTCTCGGGCGTGACGGAGACGATTGGTTCTCTGCTTGGGGCGCACGAGGTGCAGGCCGCCGGAACCCGCGACACAGTAGTGAACAAGTGCATACAAGACAACACCCCGACGAGCGGCAATGCCGACACTGTGATGACGGTGGGTGCTTATACGGAGACTCTTCCTGGCTCGTGGCTTGACTACGTGAACACCACTTTCATGAATAAGGGCTTCAACAAGTTCTCCTGGCAGGCGGACGCCGATTGCGCCGCACAGGGAAACTGGAAATGGGGCGGGACCACGGCCTCGCAGACGACGGGCACCGTCACGACCAACGCCTTGCGCATTCCGGTAAAAAGCGGCACCACGTGGACAGTCTACTCTGGCGAGCAGCTGCGCTATGCCCTTTCCAATTTTGCCTCGGGGGACACGGTGAAGCTCGGCTCGAATCTGAATCTGAACGGGGCAAACTGCGATTGGGACAAACTCATGGTCTCCGGCAAGAGTCTTGTATTCGACGGCAACGGAAAGATTATGTACAACTTGGGAATGTGCTGGCAGATTGCGCAAGACTCGGACGGAGCCGGAAAGTCGGTTCCCGCCCCCTTTGCGTTCGCGAAGGGCTCAGCCTCCTCTGCGCCCAACCTCACGCTGAAAAATTTGACTTTCGAAGATGCGCGGCGGGTGTTTTTTCTAGACCTTTCAGGTTCTAGTTCGCGCGACTATTTGACAGCTCTTTTGGATGCAGGAGACTGTAAGCTTGTGGCGCAAGACGTGTCTGCTGTAGACCAGATGGTTTGGAACTTCGATCCGCACGCGAGATGGAACGTCTACACATCTCTTCTCTTTCGGGGTGGCGCTGCGAGTTCGACGTATTCGCGTTGCTTTATTCGCGGCGGCTACACCTACGCCACCAGCCACTTGAACCCGTTTTTGTTGCAGGGGGCGGCTGGCACGATAGATGCCGATACTGGGAAGCGCACTCCCGCTATCGCAATCAATAACAGTTTCGTTGTGGACACGCTGTTTTGCACTGTCGGGGGCGACTCCGCAGGCTTTATGGGGTGTGGCGGAAGCGATTGCGCTGATGTGCGAAACTGCTTTGTCAGCGCGGAGTTTTACTGCGGGGTCACAGCCTCTGCTTTTGCTGGCTTTAATATAGATTGCACCGATTGTTTTGCGATGGGCAAATTGGAGGGGTACAACTGTCTTTCCGGCTTTCGATGGTCTCCTGTTAGCAGAGCACCAATTAATCTTCGCTGCTATTCCACCGTTCTTGTGGGGACAAGGTCGGGTTCCAAGAACCAAGGCGCCCTTCACTGTGGACAGAGATTCGGGATTATTCCCGAAAGCCATGCAGACGTTTTCACTGATTGTTACGCTGCTGGCGAGGTGGCAAATTTTGACGTGGACATGAAAAACGGGACGGACTGCTGCGGCGGTTTCACCGGGATTGCTGGAACCTATTCGAATGTAACCAATTGCTATTACGACAAGCAGATGACGGCCATGCGCGAGTGGGCGAGTGGCGACACGAAAAGCGTCACAGGGGTGACAGGCGTCCTTACTAGCAGCACGGACAAAGCGGGTACGGGGCTTGCCAGCGGTACTTATGGCAGTAGCGGCGATGCAGGTTTCAGGGGATTTTCCGACAACTCTAAGTGGGTTTATGCGGCTGGGCGCTATCCGCAGCTAGCCGCCTTTGCCAATGCGACGGCAAGCGCATGGGGAAGTGCTGAGGTGGCGAACATGGTGAAGGCCTACTCACTGGCCTCGACGGCCACGGTCGCGCTCGACACTTGGGACAGCGGCTACACCTGGGATGCCGACGGCGTGCGCAGCGCGGAAAAATCCTCTTGGAGCGGTACGGGCGGCGACCATGCTGGTGGCCTCTATACCTACGACACGGTGCGCGAGATGGTCTCCACTGCAACTGTCACTTCGGGTGCGACGTTTTCTCACCAAGTGGACGGCGGTTTGAAGACATCGGTTACCGACGTGGATGCTGATCCGCAAACGAGCAGCTTGGAAGGGCCGGCCGTCGTGTCAGATGCTTCTGCCGGCACGCTCTCGCCAAACGTCCCGGGTGTCGATTGGGCCTATTTGTCTTGTGTATCCAGCGGACAAAGCGCGCGGCGCCCCCTGCGCCTTGCCACCATGGCAGCGGTCGAGGCGGGCTCGGACGTACAGGTTTCCGACGGGGCGCTCTATGATCATCGCGATGGGGTGGAACTCACCGCAATCGACACGAACATCGACGACCTCGTCGTCGGCACCGACGACGCCAAGGCTTGGGCCACTGCGAAGCGCTCGGGATATCCGGACAAGAGTGTCGACCCTGCTTACTACAAGGTGAAGGCGCAGAACATATCCGGCACGCTTGCCGCCACAAATGATCTCCTGCTTTATACGGACGTTAGACGCTTGAAGCAAGACGCCGACGGCGGTCTTGCGACGGATTCTTCTGGCTCATATGTCGAGGACGGCATTATCGTGGATCTGCGAGCTGGCGACGACGGAGCAAATGCGAGGGCCATGTGGGCGGGCAAGGCCGCGATGCGCGCGGGTGTGTCCTTTGGACGTGCGTATAAGGTCACCTATTATCTGCTTGCATCCGATGGGCGTTATCGCAGCGATTCGAAAACCGTCACGGTCAACCCGACCTCGTATGCCGCATCCGTGCGTGCTTGGGATTCTTCCGGCTCTTCAGCTCTTGCAAGCGCGTTGCATTTGGGCGGCGCCGCCGACACTGTCTCGGACACGGAGAGCACGCCCGATTTCTCGGTCTCGGATTCGACCGTTGCTACGGCGTCTACCGGGCAGATTCCCTATGGGCGCAATGCGACGCTTTCCTGGAAACGAGATGACGAACATTGGCACGTGAACGGTGCCAAGCTCACGTTTTCCGACAAGGCGGGCAACAGCTATTCCGCCACGGTCGATGGCGAATTGTCGGCCGGGTCGACCGTTTCCGTTGTGGACGTGCCGTATGTTTTTTCGTCGTATGCGGAGATAGCGGGCCGAAGCGACGGGCTGCACCGGGAGACTTGGACGAACGCATCGGTGACGCTTACGTATGCCGTGCAAGAAGACGAGGCGACGGGCACGTTGTACCTGCGCTTGAACAAGCTGGCAAATGCGCCAAGCTTCGCGAAGGGCGAGGTAGGCTATCCCGGCGAGGCGGCGAGCGCCCTGTTGGGCGGCGATGCGACGGGTATCTCCGCAACGGACGCCTACGTGAACGACATGCAGTTCGACGTGACGCTAGACCTCTACGTTGTCGAGGATGTGCCCTTTTCTTTCACGAAGACCGCGTCCGACAACGTGACGCCGCTGGCGGGGGCGACATTTGCCCTGTACGCGTGCGGCAATTCCGCGCACACGAAGGCTTCCGACCATTCTAAGACGGCTTCAAACGACGCGGGGTGCTGCTGGGATGTGGACAATGCCGTGGCTACGAAGACGAGTGGCGACGACGGGCTCGTGGACTTCGGCACTTTAGCGACGGGGCAGTACATGCTGGTGGAGACGGCCGCGCCTTCAGGATATGCGCTGCCGCACGGTCAGTGGATGCTCGACGCGGATTCCGCTGCGCACACCATCTCCATCACGGCGCGCGGCGACGACTTGCCGCCGGCCTTCAAGAAGGACGCCGAGACTGGCGCGTATTCCGTGGCCAACTACAAGAAGTGGACCTTGCCGCTTGCCGGCGGCACGGGCATCATCGCCTTCACTGCGGCAGGCGCCGCCCTTGTGGCCGCCTCCCTTGTCTGGCTCCTCCTCGCCCGCCGCAAGAAACGCACGTGAAATTGGGGCGCGGGGGTGTGTCCCGCGCGCAGTTCCACAGCGCCACGGACAGCCCAGTGGGCTGTCCGCCAGCGCGAGGACTGTTTGAGCACGGGACATGCCCCCGCGCCCCTTACTTCTTTCACCCGCTGAAGCCCAAGCTCGAAGCGGATGCAAATGGGGCATCCCCCCGCGCCCCTTTACCCCTCTACCTACCTGCGCCCTCCTCGCTCGGGCTGCGCAAAAAGCGAGATTGGGCGACGTTTCGGGGCTTTTGTTCACGTTTCTAGGGTGTTTTCGCGCAAAAAGGGAGATTGGGCGACAGCAAGCGGGGGTGATACTGTCGCCCAAAGTCCACTATTGCGTATTTGACGTGCAAAAACAGACTTTGGGTGTCGCCCAATGTCGGTAATTGCGCCTCCGACCGCCTGCTTGGGTACAAAGCTTGACAAGTGCGGAAAAGTGCAAAAATAGCCAATCCTCGAATGCGGAAAAGTGCGCATGGGGGTACGGGGCGGCCCGGCCCGGATGCCAAGTTTCGGGCACCTCGTGTTGCGCGGGGGAATATTTGTCGAAAAGCGGCATTTCTCCCGCCGTCTTTATCGAAAACTTTTATAATGTCGACAAGATGAACGCCAGCGGCGTCTCGCGTCAAGAGGAGGAAGAGCATGGCCACAAAGAACCTTCACGCGCAAATCAAGATCATGGTAACGGCCTCTGGCGACCGCAAAGGCCCCAGCTTCGGCCACGGCGCGGCGATTTTGCTGCGCGGGGTCGAGGAGAACGGCTCGCTCAACAAGACGGCCAAGGATCTGCACATGGCCTACAGCAAGGCTTGGAGCATGATGAAGAAGGTGGAGGAAGGCCTCGGCTTCAAGCTGCTCGAACGCCACGGCGCGCGCGGCTCGGTCCTCACCGACGAAGGCAAGCGCTTCCTCGAGCTGTTCGACGCCTACTCAAAAGACGTTGAGGATTACGCGGCGGCGGCTTTCGACCGCCACTTCGACGGCTTCTAAGGCCGCGCCTAGAATTTCTTCGTCTGCAATGCGCACGCCTGCGCGGTGCCGCGCCCAGAATTACCCTGTCTGCAGTTCGTGCGCCTGCGCGGTGCTGTGCCTTTGGCGTGCGTGCACTGCGCTTCTAAAGCCGCGCCCTAGAAGCGCGCCCTGAAAGTTGTGTCCCGAAAGGCCGCGCCCTAATTCCCGCTGCTGGAGCTGCCGCCCGTGCCCAAGGTGATGGTGACGGTCGCGCCGCTTTCAGCCTTCGACCCGCCCGAAGGAGTCTGACTGAGCACCTCGTCTTCGGTGCCTGCCGCATACTGCTTCTTCACCTCGAAGCCCGCGTTCTTCAGCGCTGCCGTGGCCTCGCCGTTTTTCATGCCCGTGACGTCGGGCACGCTCGACTTTGTGGAGGCGCTGTTGCCCGACGAGACGGTGATGGTGATGGTCGAGCCGCTGGACACCGAGGTGCCGGCTTCGATGGACTGCTGGCACACCTCGCCCTTCCCGACCGTCTCGGAGGTACCCTCCTCGGTCTTCACGTTCAAGCCCAGCCCCTCAAGCGTGCTCTTCGCGCTGGACTCCTTCGTGCCGATCACGCTGGGCACGGTGACGTTTTTGCTCTCCTTGCCCGACGAGATGGTGTAGGTGACTGTCGAGCCAGCCGTGGTCTGCGAATTGGCCGTGGGCTCTTGCTTGAACACCTGGCCTTGCTGGAAGCTGTCGCTGTAGTCGGACTTCGACGAACCCTTCAGCCCGGCGGCGGACAACTGTTGCTCTGCCTCGGAAGCCGACAGCCCAATCAGGTTGGGCACCTGCACGGTCTTGGGCGTGGTCTTGCCGCTGGACACGACCAAGTTCACCGTCGTGTCCTTGGACACCGACGAGTTCATCGCGGGGTCTTGCGACATGACGTAGCCTTCGTTGACCGTGTCGCTTTGCGCCTGTGTGATGGTGCCGACGGACAGGCCGCGTTGCTCGAGCGTGCTTTCCGCCTCTTGCTGGCTCATGTTTTGCACGTTGGGCACGAGCACCATTTCCTTGGGCGGCAGCACGCCGGTGCCAAACGCCCACCCCAGGCCGCCTAGCACGAGCACGAGCAGGATGGCGATGATGATGATGGGCGCCTTGCTGCGCTTCTTCTCCTCTTGCTCTTCTTGCGCACGCGCCGCCGCCGCGGGGTTCATCACCCTCGTGGCCGCCGCCGCGCCCGCCGCAGGTGCGATGACCTGCGTGGGAATGGACGCCTCGCGCCCGGAGAGATAGGCGTCCACGGCCTTCTTCATGTCGTTGGCCGTGGCGAAGCGGTTGTGCGGGTCTTTTTGCAGCGCGCGCATGATGATGGCGTTGAGCTGCGGGTCTATCTCGGGGTTGATCTCGGCCGGCGGGATGGGCGTGTCGTTGACCTGCTTCATCGCCACCGACACCACGTCCGGGCCGTCGAAGGGTAACTGGCCGGTGGCCGCCTCGTACATGACGATGCCCAGCGAGTAGAGGTCGCTGGCAGGGCCGAGCTCTTTGCCCTGTGCCTGTTCGGGGCTGACGTAGTGCGCCGTGCCGAGCACCGAGGAATCGTGCGTCATGCTGGAGTTGCCCGCCTGCGCGATGCCAAAGTCCATGACCTTCACGTTGCCGTCGGCCTTGACCATGATGTTGGCGGACTTGATGTCGCGGTGGATGATGTCGTAGCCGTGCGCGACGCTCAGCGCCGAGCACACCTGCGAGGCTATTTCGGCGACCTTGCGCGGGTGAATCTTGCCCCGCTGCTGGATGGCCGTCTTCAGGTCCGTGCCGCGCACGTACTCCATGACGATGTAGTAGGCATCGTCGTCGCAGCCCCAGTCGTAGATGTTGACGATGTAGGGGCTTTGCAGGTTGGCGGCCGCCTGGGCCTCCTGGCGAAAGCGCGCGGCGAAGGTGCCGTCTGCCGCGTATTGCGGAAGCATGACCTTGAGCGCGACGGTGCGGCCGAGCGTGCTGTCCGTGGCCTTGTAGACCTCGGCCATGCCGCCCATGCCTATCTTTTCAAGCACCTGGTACCGGTTGCCGTATATTCGCTGTTCCACTCTGAGTTACTCCTGTCGCCTCACAGCATAGCCTCTATTTTAATCGAAGCGCGCACGTGTTGGCGCGTATCGTCGATAAAAGTGCGGGTTTCGCACGTTTGTCGCAGGGTTTCGCACGTTTGCCGCACGTTCGCCTCGTGGCAAAGCGCGTCTGCCGCATGGTGAAGCGCCGTGCCCGCCTCGCAAAGCCCCAGGCCCGCCGCCGTCTGTCGCATCTGCCACCCTCTCGCCATCGCGCCTCATCCTCCCAGCTCGTCGAGGGCGCAGGCGAATATCTCGGAAGCGCGCGGAGCCGCAACCTCGCCGCCGCTGTCGCCTTTCTCGATGACGATGGCCACGGTCACGCTCGTCTCGCCGCGCGTCGCCGTGCCCACAAACCACGCGTCTGAGGCCGCATCCGAAGTCTCGGCGGTGCCCGTCTTGCCGATGACGTCGGCATCGCCCACCGCCGCGGCACTGCCCGTGCCCTCCTCGACGACGCCGCGCAATATGCCCTGCTCGTCTTGGGCAGCGGCCTTGGACATGACCTGCCCGTAGACCTGCGCCTTGGTCTGGCTGACGACGGCGCCGCCTGCCGACAAGACGCTATCTACGAGGTAGGGGCGCATTGCCACGCCGTCGTTGGCGATGGCAGCCATGCTCGCGGCCATCTGCATGACGGTGGTCTGAGGCCCTGCGGGGCTTGCGTGCTCGCCGACGGGCTGGCCCACGCCCGCCCAGGCCGTCTCCCACTCGGTCATCTCGGACGCCTCGGGCATGAGCGATTTCGTCAGGTCGAAATCCTGCGCGATGTCGTTGTTGAAGCCGAAGCGGCTCGCGTAGCTCACGAGGGTGCTCGACCCCAACTGGTCGGCTATCTGGGCAAACACCGTGTTGGCGGAGCGCTCCGTCGCCTCTTTCACCGTCAAGGTCCCATACCCCTGTCCGTGGTAGTTCGTCACGGGCGCGTTGCCGATGTCCATGCTGGCCGGTGCCTCGTAGCTGCTGTCGTCGGTGACGGTGCCGGTGTCGAGGGCGGCCGCCAGCGTGACGGTCTTGAAGGTCGAGCCGGGCGCGTAGAGCGTTTGCGTCGCGCGGTTCACCAGCTCGCCGTCGCCGCCTGCCGCACCCGAGAGCACGTCGCCCACGTCGCCAATGTCGTAGGTGGGAGCCGATGCCTCGGCCAGCACGGCGCCCGTCTTCGTGTCCAGCACCACGACCGCGCCCTTTTTGCCCGCGAGCTGCTCTTGGGCCGTGCGCTGGATTTTCGAGTTCAGGGTCAGGCGCACGTCGTTGCCCGAGGTCTGCTCGCCTGCCGCCGCGCGCAATGCATCGGCAAAGGTCTCGAAGTTGTCCTCGCCCACCAGCGTCGACGACATCTTGCTTTCCACGCCCGCGCTGCCGTATTGCGACGAGGTGTAGCCCACGGCATGCGCCGCGAGGTCGCCTTCGGGGTAGATGCGCGTGTAGCTGCCGTCTTCTTGCTGCTCGGACTGTGCGAGGACCACGCCGTCGGAGCTGAGGATTGCGCCGCGTTCGCGCTGCGACTGTTTTGCCAGCGTATGGTTGTTGGAGGGCATGGCCTGCAACTCGGAGGCGCGGAAGACCTGGATATAGGTGAGGTTGGCGATGAGCAGTGCGAACAGTATGGTGAACACGGCCAACACGGCAGTCAGGCGGCGTCCGAGGGCGCTGCGCCCCAGCACGCCGGTGTCGCCTCCCAGCAGCCGGAACTGCCCGGTGCTGGCTATCTCGGCACCCAGGCCGGTGGCCTCGTTGCTCGCGCGCAAAAGCAGCCCGACGATGATGAAGCTGGAGATGAGTGACGAGCCGCCCTGGCTCATGAAGGGTAAGGTCAGGCCGGTCAGGGGGATGAAGCCGGTCACACCGCCGATGATGATGAAGGCCTGGAAGGCGATTGAGGTGGTGAGACCTGCCGCTGTGAAAGCCGCGACGTCGCTTTTCGCCCGCGCCGCCGTGAGGAAGCCGCGCACGCAAAAGAGCATGAACAAGATGATGACGGCCGCCCCGCCGAGTAGCCCCATTTCCTCGCCGATGGCGCTGAAGATGAAGTCGCTTTCGGCGAAGGGGATGTAGCCGGGCAGGCCGCGCCCGATGCCGACGCCGAACAGCCCGCCGTCTGCCAGCGAGTACAGCGACTGCACGAGCTGGTAGCCCGAACCGGACGCGTCGGCGAAGGGGTCGAGCCAGATGGCGATGCGCGTCTGCACGTGGCTGAACACCTTGTAGAGGCCGGTTGCGCCAATGGCCACGAGCGCCAGCCCGATGATGATGTAGGACAGGCGACCCGTGCACACGTAGAGCATGACGAGAAAGACGCCGAAGAGCAAAAGGGCGCTGCCTAGGTCGCGCTCGAAGATGACGATGAGCAAGGCAACGACCCACATGGCCAAAAGCGGCACGAGGGTGCGCAGGTGGGGGAGCTTGAAGCCGGCGCGTGTCGTGCGCAAAACGCTCAAAAGCTCGCGGTTGTCGGCCAGGTAGGCCGCGAGGAACAAGACGATGCAAATCTTCGATATCTCGCCCGGCTGAAACGACATGCCCGCCACCGATAGCCAGATGCGCGAGCCGTTGTACTCCTGGCCTATGACGGGCAGCATGGGCGAGAGCAGCAAGACGACGCCTACGAGCAGACACGAGTACTTGTAGCGGCCGATTTTCTCCAGCGAGGACACGAACAGCAGCGTGAGCACCATGCAGACGATGGCGGCGAACAGCCATACCACCTGCTTTATCGCGGAATCGGGCGCGAGGCGCAGCACGAAGGTGATGCCGATGCCGGACAAGACGAAGGCGATGGGCAGTATGGCGGGGTCGGCGTTGGGGGTGAACTTGCGTTCGGCGATGTGGGCGGCGAAAAACGCGACGGCTAGGCCTATGGGCACGGAAAACGAGGCGACGGACAGCTCGGCGCCGTTGGTGATGAGCAGCATGGCGAAAAAGACGAGCAGCACAGGTACTGCCGCTATCAAAAGCCATAGCTCTGTTGTGCGTCGGTTTGTCATGGTCTCCAATTCGCCTGCGTGCCGTTTCGTTGCCGCCTTGTGGGCGTCGTGCTTTTCTGCCGTCTCGCGCCGCGCCCGCGCTTTTGCGCCCCCGTCGCGTCCGCGCCCCGCGTCAGGCGCTGCCTGCCTTCTTTGCGGCGTTTACGGTCTTGCGGTAGGAGTCGAGCAGGGCGTCTGCCTCCTCGCGCGACCCCACACTGATGCCCGATTCGAGGCGCTCGGCGGTGCTGGCCGCCAGCTTGCTCGTCTGGATGTCGGTCTTGTCCTCGACCCACGACAGATGCAGCGGTCCTATCTGGCCGGGCAGGCCCTTGTAGAGCGTGACCGTGCCGTTTTCCGCGATGAGGTACCACGAGTTTTGCGCGTAGGCAAAGACGCCGCCTGCCGCGAGCGCGAGCACGAGCAAGACCGCCGCGATGCCGATGAGGGGCGCGCGCCAGCGTTTCTTCGAGGTCGCCTTCGGAGAGGACGTGCCGCTTGCCACCGCCGTGCCCGGGCCGCCTTGGCCGAGGCCTTCGGTCGCGCTCGGCCCGCCTTGCGCCGCCGCAGCGTCGCCTGCCACCAGGGGGTCGACCACGATGACGGTCACGTTGTCGAGCCCGCCGTTGGATATGGCTTCGTTTACGAGTATGTCGCAGCAGCTTTGCGGATCGGGCTGCATGCGCATGATGTCGGCAATCTTTGCGTCGTCGACCATGCTGTACAGGCCGTCCGAGCACAGCATGAGGCGGTCGCCCGCCACGACGTTGAGGCTGTAGATGTCCGGGCGCATGGCAGGATCGGAGCCCAGCGCGCGGGTGATGACGGAGCGCTGCGGATGGTAGCGCGCCTCCTGTTCGGTGATGCGCCCCTGCTGGACCAGCTCGGCCACGAGGGAATGGTCGCGCGTGAGGCGCTGGAGCACGCCGTCGTGCAAAAGGTAGGCGCGCGAGTCGCCCACCTGCGCGACGACCAGCTCGTCGCCTGCCACAGTGGCCGCCGTCATGGTGGTGCCCATGCCGGCCTTGCCGCGCCCGTCGCGGGCGGCCTCGATCACGGCCTTGTTCGCCCGGCAAACGGCCGCATCGAGCGCGTCCGGGTCGGTGTGCTTGGGGGCGGCTTTGAGCATGGATTCGACGGCGATGGCGCTGGCCACCTCGCCGGCCTCGTGCCCGCCCATGCCGTCTGCCACGACAAACAGCGGCGCAGCCACGGCGAAGCTGTCCTCGTTGTGGCCGCGCACGAGGCCTACCTCGCTGCGCGCGGCATACGATTCGCAGGTTTTCGGTGTCTTTTTCAAAAAGCTCATGAGCGACCAACCCTTATATCGACGTCGCCGACGGTGACCACATCGCCGACCGTGCAGGCGCACATCTCGCCGACGGGGCGTCCGTTAAGCGAGGTGCCGTTCGTGGACCCGAGGTCTTCTATCATCAGGCTCGTGCCGAGCAGCGAAAAGCGCGCGTGGCGCCCCGAGACGTAGTCGGTGGGGATGAGGATGTCGGCGCCGGGCGCGCGGCCCACGATCAAAGGCCCTGCCACCGTCAGCTTCACCCCTTGCAACGTGCGCGGCCCGTGCTCGACGGAGACCGTCCACGACTCGCTTTTCTTGTGTTGCCCTTTCACCAGCCCCACGCCCGTGCGCATGACGGCGAAGAGGAACACGTAGAGCAGTGCGACGAGAGCGAGCCTGCCGACGAGCAAGACGAAGTTGACCACGGCGGCGCTACCCCTCCTGGAAGACGAGCTGCGTGTTGCCCAAGCGTATGCGGTCGCCGTTGTAGATGCGGCTTTGCGAGACGGGCGCGTCGTTGACGGAGGTGCCGTTCGTGGAGCCCGTGTCGCGTATGGCCCAGCCGCGGTCGGTGCGCATGACCTCGGCGTGGTGGCGCGAGACGGACGGGTCGTTTATCTGGATGTCGCAAGAGACCTCGCGGCCCACGACGACGCGGTCGGCGTCGAGGGGAAACGTGCGGCGCGTCTGTGGGTCGAAAAGCGAGCTGCGTATGGCGGGGGCGCTGGCCTGCGCGCTGGCCTGTGCGGCAATCGGACGCGGCTGCGCTTGCGCCGGACGGGGCTGGGCCTGGGGCTCTTGGACGGCCATGTTCGCTTGCGCCGACGCGGGTTGTGGGCGCAGGGGCTGCGGACGCGGCTGCGGGCGGGCCTGCACGACAGGCGCCGGCTCGGGCTCGGGCTGCGGGCGCATGTCGCGCCCCGGGTGCGCTTGGGCAATCTCTTCGGGGGAGGGGGTGTAGACGGCGTCTTGCATGTCGGCGGGCGCCAGCGGGTCGAACGCGGGTGCGGGCGCCTCGGAGGCGTAGCTGCCCTGACCGTATCCGCGCGGCGCGGAATCAGCGGCGTAGTCGTCGAGCGGGCGCAGGTCGGGCTCTTCACGATAAGGTTCGTCGCGGTAGGAGTCGCCGCCGCGCCCATGCTCCTGGATGCCGTAGTGCTCCATCTCCTCGCGGCGCAGCTCCTCGATGATGGAGGGGCTGACGCTTTCGGCGATGATGTCGAACCGCCCCTGCTTCAGGCCCTCGTCGACGATGAAGCGCACGAGCGGGGGGCAGTCGAATACAAGACCGCTGCCCTCGGCACGCCCCGTGAGGTAGGTCTCTATCTCGCCGGCCAGGCTGGGATACATGCCGGACATGCGTTGGTCGTCTGCGGGAGAGACGAGCACGTTGTAGAGGGTGGGCGCGTACTCGTGGCCCACGCCGACCATCTTCTCGCGCTGCATCTCCTTGTAGGCGCGTTTCGCCAGCTTCACCGGCTCGATGCCTCCGTATTTGGAAGAGCCGGATCCTTCTATCAGGTCTTCTGCCTTGTCTTCGAAGCGAGAGAAAAGACCCATGGTCATGTATCTCCTTCACGAGCCGCAGGCGCATTCGTCGCGCCTAGGCATATGCCGATTGCCGTTGCGCACGCCGTCGAGACTGTCCACGCGAGGTCTGGAGCCGCGAGCTGTCCTACCGCAAGCGAGGCGGCGAGGACCTGGGCGCCGAGCATGGACGCGCCGAGGGCGCATGCGCCCATTATGGACGATATTTTCGTCTCGCGCGAACAGAGAAGCGAGAAAAGCACGGTTCCCACAAGCCACGAGCCCATGACGAGCCAGACGGCCGGGTCGCGCACCATCTCGAGCAGCCATGCGACGTCGTTTCCGCTCGCGACGACGCCCAGGTTGAAGTGCAGCAACGAGCCGCTTCGGGTTTCTGCGGCCAGGCACAGCGCGAGCACACAGGAAAGCAGCGTGGACGAAAACGCATGAAGCGGGCGCAGGAAATATCCTGCAAGCACGGGGGAGATGGGGGTGAACCAGACAAGGCCTGCCGGCACGACGGACAGCGCGCATGGGCCGCCCGCGAAGCTGCGCCGCCCCGAGACGACAACCCAGACGATGCCGAGGGCGGCGATGACGCAGCCGAGGGGCGTGGAGGCATCCGGATTGCAGGCGATGCCGGCACCCAGCACGGCGACGGCGGCGCACGCGCCCACCCCGTGCCCCACGAAGGCAAGCGCGCCCACGAGCAGCGCGGCGGCAAACGCCCACCCAGCTGGCAGCAGCTCCGAGGCCACAAGCCCTATGGCAGAGGTCCACCAACACAGGGCAAAGGAGGCCGCATAGCGCGCGATGGCGCTTGCGCGCGGGCCTGGGCGCTCCCATATGCCGCCTCTCTCGTCGAGTGCACTCTTGCGCCGGCCGTCTCCGCGTCTCTCGCGGCGCCCCCCTTCACCGTCTTGCACGTCGCCGTCGCTTGCGTCCGCGCTGCCCTGTGCCCAGGCGCCCGTCGCCAGCTCGCGCGCGTCGTCTTCGTCTGCCGAGATGGCCTCTTTCAGCTTCGAGGCGCCGAGCTTTGGGTTGCCCAGCAGCGGCAACAAATCGCGCATGAAGGCGGCAAGGTCTGGGTAGCGGTCGCGCCAATCGGGCTCTATCGCGGCAAAGACCACGTCGTCGATCGCCGCAGGTATGTCGGCGCGCACGGCGCTGGGAGGCTTTATGGCGAAGCGCTCGATGAGCTTGCGGCTCTTGTCTAGGGTGTCGGCCACGAAGGGGTTTTCGCCCACGAGCATCTCGTAGACGACCATGCCGAGCGCGAACACGTCGCAGCGCTGGTCGAGCTCTTCGGCGCGCAGCTGCTCGGGGGGCATATAGCCGATGGTGCCGCCCGCGGGAAAGGCAAGCCCGCGTGCGTCTGCCAGCTCGGATATGCCGAAATCGGAAAGCTTCGTGCGCCCCTCCAGGTCGACGAGTATGTTGTCGGGCTTCACGTCGAGGTGCAAGACGTTGTTGGAGTGGGCAAAGCTCAAGGCGCTTGCCACCGAGTTGGCGATCGAGGCGATGATGTCGCGGTCGAGCTGGCCGGGCGGCGTCTCGTCGAGTATGTCGGAAAGCGCCGGGCCTTCGATGGCCTCCATGATCAGCAGCGCCTCGCCGTCGGCGGCCTCGAAATCGTAGACGCTCACTATGTTGGGGTGGTTGAGGGCGGCGGCCATGCGCGCCTCGGCAAGCCCTGGCACCTGCGCGCCCGGCGTCGTGCTCGACAGCGGCATGCGCTTGATGGCGACGTAGCGGCGGATGCGCGCGTCCCAGCACAAATCGACCGTGCCTGTCGCGCCCGAGCCCAGCCGCTCTATCTGCGCGTACCTGTCGAGGATGATGCGCTGCTGCGCCACTTCGCCTTGCCGCTCCTTTTCGCGTGTCCACTATATATGTCCGGCGCGTGCCTGCCCGCGCGTGCGCCTGCTTGCCTGCCTGCTTGCCTGCATCGCCCGCGTTTCGCCGTGCGTGCTCGCTTTCCTGCACCGCCCGTGCCGCACTCGCGCCGCGCACGATTATACGTGGTGAAGTTTTTCCTTGCGTCCGCGCCCGATTCGAGTACAATGCCGCCTTGCATTGTCAGTTTCACCCGCTACCGCAGACAGCCGGTTGCCGCCGAGAAAGAGGGCGGCCGAAGGGAAGCAAGCCGCTTCCGCCCGCCGAGGTGGTCGATACGAGCGCACCGCGCTTCGGCATGAGCCTTCATCGACCTCCCTGCGTCAAAGCAGCGGGGGTCGATTTTTTTGTGAAAGGAGGTGCTCATGCCCACACAAGCGAAAGCAGACCAGATCGCCGAGATCAAAAGCCACTTCAAGGAGACGGCCGGGTGCTGGTTCGTCGACTCGCGCGGCCTGTCCGTCAAGGAGGCCCAAGAGCTGCGGCGCAACATCCGCGAGGCCTCTGGCCGCATGCACGTGTACAAAAACACGCTCGCGGCTCGCGCGCTGGCCGAAGACGAGCTGCCCGAGATCCCCGAGATTTTGGCAGGTCCCACCGCGTTTGTCTTCTGCGAAGACGACATCGCGGCTCCGGCCAAGGCCATCAAGGACTTCGCGGCCGACCACAGCGCCCTGGAGTTCAAAGGCGGCCTGATCGACGGCGACGTGATGAGCGTCGAGCAGTGCATGGCCATCGCGGACCTGCCGTCCCACGACGAGCTCATCGCAAAGCTCATGGGTTCGCTGCAAAACCCGCTCACCGGCCTCGTCCGTGTGTGCAACGGCCCGGTTTCCGGCCTGGCCCGCGCGCTCAAGGCGGTCGCCGAGCAAAAGCAGGCTGCGTAAAGGCAGCGTGAACGTAGACGTTTTGAAGATGCGCTGCCCGCGACGCGGGTCTTGCGCGAGAAGAAAGGTTTTGACATGACGAAAGACGAGATTCTCGAGGGCATTAAGGGCCTGACCGCGCTGGAGCTCTCCGAGCTGGTGTCTGATCTGGAGGAGACCTTCGGCGTCTCTGCCGCCGCCCCCGTGGCCGTGGCCGCCGCTCCTGCCGCTGGCGGCGACGCCGGCGCTGCTGCCGAGAAGGACAGCTTCGACGTGGTGCTGGAGAACTTCGGCGACAACAAGATCGCCGTCATCAAGGTGGTCCGCGAGGTCACCGACAAGGGTCTGAAAGAGGCCAAGGAGTTGGTCGAGGGCGTGCCTTGCACCGTCATCGAGGGCGCCAAGAAGGACGACGCCGAGGCCGCCAAGGCCAAGTTCGAGGACGCCGGCGCCACCATCACCCTGAAATAGCACCGAGTCTCGATAGCGCACCGCATCTGCGGGCAGTACGTCTGCCCGCATCGTGCGCGTGAAGCACAAGAAGGCCGTCTGCAGCGTGTGCAGGCGGCCTTCTTACGTGTGGACGCCCTTTTTGCGTAGTTTTCATGTGCTTTTCACCGAAATGTGTTTTTTGACGCCGCTGGCCGGAAATTTTCTTGACTCGCCGCGCCCTCTTTCATATTGTCTAGGTCCTTTTGGCGCCTGTGCGGCGTGAAAGGAGATTCGACCAACCCTTTTGAAGGAGGAGCTAGTGGCGAGCAAGACTGCTTCAAAGTCCAAGGCCGCGGAAAACGTGTACCGCGACCGCAGGAGCTTTGCGAAGATCCCGGCGGTCATGGACATCCCGAACCTCATCTCTATCCAGACCGAGTCGTTTAAGCACTTTATGAGCGACGGCCTGGCCGAGGCGTTCAAGAGCATGTCGCCCATCGAGAACAGCGCGAAGAACATGTGCGTGGAGTTTGGCGCGCACGAGTTCGGCGACCCGAAGTACTCGGAGGCCGAGTGCAAGAGCCGCGACATCAGCTACCAGGCGCCGCTGTTCGTGAACGTGCGCCTCATCAACAAGGAGACGGGCGAGATGCAGGAGTCCGACGTCTTCATGGGCGATTTCCCCCTGATGACGCGCCGTGGCACCTTCATCATCAACGGCACCGAGCGCGTCGTCGTCTCGCAGCTCGTTCGCTCGCCGGGCGTGTATTTCTCCACCGAGCGCGACAAGACTTCGGCCAAGCAGCTCTTCGGCGCGAAGGTCATTCCCGCGCGCGGCGCCTGGCTGGAATACGAGACCGACAAGCGCGACGTGCTGTCCATCCGCATCGACCGCAAACGCAAGCAGCCCGCCACGCTGCTTTTGCGCGCCTTCGGCATCGCCGAGACCGACGACGAGATCGTGAAGCTGCTCGGCAACTCCGAGATGGTCGAGCGCACGCTTGAAAAGGACACGGCCACGAACCGCGAGGAAGCGCTGATCGAGATCTATCGCCGCCTGCGTCCGGGCGAGCCCCCCACGGTCGACTCCTCCCGCAGCTACCTCGACAGCCTCTTCTTCAACCCGCAGCGCTACGACCTGGCAGACGTCGGCCGCTACAAGATAAACAAAAAGCTCGGCTTGGAGAGCACCTCGAGCGTGCTCACGGCCGAAGACATCGTCACCTCCATGCGCTACATCCTCGCGCTGGTCCAGGGCCGCGACGGCTACACCACCGACGACATCGACCACTTCGGCAACCGCCGCATCCGCACGGTGGGCGAGCTGATTAAAAACCAGTTCCGCATCGGCATCAGCCGCATGGAGCGCGTGGTGCGCGACCGCATGAGCTCGCAAGACCCCGACGATTTGACGCCGCAGGGCCTGATCAACATCCGCCCGATTGTCGCGTCCATCAAGGAGTTCTTCGGCTCCTCGCAGCTCTCGCAGTTCATGGACCAGACCAACCCGGCCGCAGGCATCACCCACAAGCGCCGCCTGTCCGCACTCGGCCCTGGCGGCTTGTCGCGCGACCGCGCCGGCTTCGAGGTCCGCGACGTGCACACCTCCCACTACGGGCGCATGTGCCCCATCGAGACGCCTGAAGGCCCCAACATCGGCCTGATTGGCTCGCTGGCCACCTACGGCCGCGTGAACCCCTTCGGTTTCATCGAGACGCCGTATCGCAAAGTCGAGGACGGCAAGGTCACCGACGAGGTGGTCTACCTGACGGCCGACGAAGAGGAAAACTACACGATTGCCCAGGCCAACGAGCTCTTCGACGAAAAGACGCGCGTCTTTGGCCACACCGGCGAGGACGGCAAGTTTGTGAAAGCCGAGCGCGTCTTGTGCCGCACGAAAAACGGCGAGGGCATTTTCGGCGACCCGGCCGAGGTGCCGGTCGATGAGGTCAACTATATGGACGTCTCGCCGCGCCAGATGACCTCCGTGGCCACGGCGCTCATCCCCTTCTTGGAGCATGACGACGCCAACCGCGCCTTGATGGGCTCGAACATGCAGCGCCAGGCCGTGCCGCTGCTGCGCCCGCATGCGCCGCTCGTGGGCACGGGCATGGAGCATCGCATCGCCGTCGACTCCGGCGAGCTGCCCATCGCCGAGCACGCCGGCGTTGTGTCCTTCGTGGATGCGACCCGCGTCGAGGTGAAGACCAAAGACGGCGACGTGGACAGCTACGAGCTGCAGAAATTCCAGCGCTCCAACCAGGGCATGTGCATCAACTACCACCCGCTCGTGCGCGAAGGCGAGAAGGTCTATGCCGGCGACGCGCTGGCAGACGGGCCGTCCACCGACCACGCCGAGCTGGCGCTGGGGCAAAACCTCATGGTGGCCTACATGCCGTGGGAAGGCTACAACTACGAGGACGCCATCATCGTGTCCGAGCGCGTGGTGAGCGAAGACCTCCTCACCTCCATCCACATTGCGGAATACGAGATCGACGCGCGCGACACGAAGCTAGGCCCTGAAGAAATCACCAACGAGGTGCCCAACCTCTCCGACGAGATGCTGGCCAACCTCGACATCGACGGCATCATCTTGCCGGGCGCCGAGGTCAAACCCGGCGACGTGCTGGTGGGCAAGGTCACCCCGAAGGGCGAGACCGAGCTGACGGCCGAGGAGCGCCTGCTGCGCGCCATCTTCGGCGAGAAGGCCCG
>CAVECB010000022.1:0-30330 GCA_963614215.1 Ruthenibacterium lactatiformans | reverse complement strand
AGCTGGGCTACTCGCAGCGCGTCGTCGATTTGGCCAAGCGCCTCGTGGCCTAGCGCAGCTTTATGCGCGCCACCCTGAAACGAAGCCTCGCGAGCATCGACGAGCGCTGGCCTGCGGTCAAGTACTGCAGCCTGGGCTTTTACAGCGCGTGGATCTTGCTCACGATGCGCGCGGGCTTCGTCGGCTCGGTGCTCGACGGCATGGACGGCGACGCGAACAACTGGCTCTACCTCTATTCCGGCGTCCCTCTCACCGTCATATTGCTGCTCTGCGGCATCTTCTCCCGCCGCGTCGAGCCCTATATCGCGCGCGGCCCGCTCGTGCCTGTCATGGCGCTCCTCGCCGGCGCGTGCACCTTCCTCATCGCCGCAGCGCCCCATCTGGACTGGATCGTCTTCGTGGCGGCGAGCATTGGCACGGGCATCGGCACGCCGTTTTTGTGCCTGCGCATCGGCCATATGTACAGCACCCTCGACAGCAACCGCGTGCTGTTCGCCACCTTCGCTTCGGGCATCCTGGCAAACCTGCTCTACTTCGTCTGCTGCTCCATCGACGCGCTTGCGGCCTCCGTCCTGCTCGCGTGCTTTCCTGTCTTTTCCATGTTCCTCGCGCTTTTGCGCGCGCCCGAGCCTCCCGTGAAAGAAGAAGCCGACATCGTGCCTGCGGCCATGCTGCCGAAGGGTTTTCTGCCGCGCTGCGTCCTCTTTGTCTTCGTGTTTGCCACGGCCATCGGCTTCATCAAGGGCATGTGGATCGCGTCCACGCCGGCAGCCGGCGCCTCTGCCCACGAGACCAGCGCGGTCTTCGTCACCTTGCTGGCCACCGCCGCACTCGTCGTCGTCTTTGCCCTGGCCAGCGGCATCCGCCGTTTCGACCTGAGCCGCATCTATTATCCGATCATCATCGTCACGGCGCTGGCCTTCGTGCTCGTCCCGCTTTTGGGTGAGGAGTTCTCGTGGCTGCAGGCCATCGTCGTGGGCGTGGCCTACAACATCTTCATCCTGACGTTGTGGTGTTTGTTTGCCAACATCGCCGGCCAGACCGACCTCGGCGCGGTGCGCGTCTTCGGGCTGGGGCGCGGCGCCTCGGCGTTTGGCACGACCTTCGGGCGCTTCTTCGCGGTGCTCGTCGTCGTGGCGGCCCCGCAGCTGAAAGACTCCGTGGGCGAGGTCGGCATTGTGGCGGCCATCATCATCTTGGTCATGGCCATGTTCATCTTCGACGAAAAGACCCTAGGCGATGCGCTCGACAAAACCTTCCAGGAAGCCGCCGCTCCGGCTGTCGTGGGCACGGGCGGCGAAAGGGAGGCGCTCGACCCCGAGGAAGCTTGGAATTTGAACTGCGCGCACTTCGGCGAGAGCTGTGGTCTCACCGCCCGCGAGGCGGAAGTGCTCGCGCTGTTTGCCCGTGGCAGGACGGCGCGCTACATCTCCGAGGATCTGGGCATCTCCTACAACACGGCCAAGGGGCACGTGCGCAAGCTCTACGAGAAATGCGGCGTCCACTCGCGCCAGGAGCTTATCGACGCCCTGGACGCCTCGGGCGAAGAACCTCGGCCGCGCGCATAGCCTTCTTCGGGCGAAGCTCCCCTCGGCCGCGCGCATAGCCTTCTTCGGGCGAAGCCCCCTCGGCCGCGCGCATAGCCTTCTTCGGCAAAGGCCTTTCGGCCTGCCTGCGCGCCTCATCGTCGCTCAAAATCTCCATTCACCCAAATAATCCCAGCTAGACCATGGCGAACAACCCTTTTCGGGTTGCGCGTGCCACCCCTTTCACCCTCCGAAAAAACCTGCGGAAAATGCGGAAAACCACCCGTTAGGCAGCTTTGCCGGCCCGCGTTTTCTCCATATCTTCCTCCCCGCAAGAGCTTCGCCTGTCGCGCCCCGTCAAAGGCACGCCCGGCGCTTGCGGCCAAGAGAGAAGGAGGGATTTACATGGCTGAGACGGAAAAGCCCTGGATTGTAGAAGAGGATGGGGTGATGAAGGTGCGCACCTGCGCCTGGTCGCCCCCGGGAGACCATCCGGTGGGATGCGGCCTCATTTTGCACGTGAAGGACAATAAGCTCGTGAAGGTGGAAGGCGACCCCGACCACCCCATCACCAACGGGCGCCTGTGCCCGCGTTGCCTCGCGCTCGACGAGATCATGTACAGCCCCGAGCGCCTGCAGTCGCCCATGGTGCGCGATCGCGCCGACCGCGGCAAAGACGCGTGGCGCGAGGTGTCTTGGGACGAGGCCTACGACATCCTCGAGGCCAAGATTCGCGAGGTCCAAGACACCTGGGGCGCCGAGACCATCTTTACCCTGACGGGCACCGGCCGCGAGTCCACGCTCTACGCGCCTGTCTACGGACCGGCCATCTGCAACTCGCCCAACGGCGCGTCCACCTACGCGTTTTCCGGCGAGGCCTGCTACGGGCCGCGCGCGACCATCACGAACTATCTGCTGGGCGCCGGCGTGCCCGAGATCGACTTTGCTCAGTACTGGGAGGACCGCTACGACCATCCGGGCTATCAGGTGCCCAAATACATCATGGTCTGGGGCAAGGACCCGCTCTACTCCAGCCCCGACGGCTTTTTCGGCCACAGCATCATCGATTTGATGAAGCGCGGCTCGAAGATCATTACCGTGGACCCGCGGCTCACCTGGCTGGGCGCGCACGCCGAGTACCACCTGCAGCTGCGCCCGGGCACGGACGCGGCCGTCGGCATGGGCATGCTGCGCGTCATCATCACCGAAGGCCTCTACGACCACGACTTCGTGGACAAGTGGTGCTACGGTTTTGACGAGCTGGCCGAGGCGGTGAAGGACTGGACCCCGGAAAAGGTACAGGAGGTCTCCTGGGTCGAGCCCGAGCAGCTCGTGGGGGCGGCGCGCGCCTTTGCCACGAATGCGCCCTCGACAGCCACCTGGGGCGTGGCGCTCGACCAGTCCAAGCAGTCCACGCAGGCGGCCCAGAGCTTTTTGGCCATATGCGCCATCTGCGGCTACATCGACGTGCCGGGCGGCATCACCATCACCAAGCCTACGAGCTTCATCGGCCAGTGGCGCTACGACATGTCCGACACCATCTCGCCGGAGATGGCGGCAAAGCATATCGTGGACCCGGATGGCAAGTACGCGCTGTTCAACGCGGGTGCGGCCATGGGCGGCGTGCAAGGCGACACCCTGCTGAACTGGCTCGAGGGTAAGTGGGCAGATCGCCCCGAGTACTACAAGCTGCGCATGTGCTGGATCATCGGCAACAACCCGCTTGCCTGCATGGCCGACCAGCCCAAACGCTGGTACGAGGCGATGCGCGACCTAGAGTTTGTCGTCGCGCAAGACATCTTCATGACGCCGACCATCATGGGTCTGTGCGACATGGTGCTGCCGTTGTCCACCTTCGCCGAGCACGAGGGGCTGGTCACGCCGAACTACGGGCGCAACCAGCACTTCATCGGCGCGATGAACGAGGCGGTGCACAACCCCAACACGAAATCCGACCTCGAGATCTTGATCGACATGGGCAAGCGCATGCGCCCCGAGCTGTGGGAGAGCATGGACTCGCCCGAGGAGTTTTTCGATCAGAAGCTGAAAGAAAACTACGGCTATGGGCTTGACGAGGTGAAGGCCGTGCCCGCGAAGATGGCCGGCTACGAGTACCGCAAGTACGAGAAGGGTTTGCTGCGCGACGACGGGCAGCCAGGATTTCAGACCAGCAGCGGGCGCATCGAGCTGTGGTCGGTCGTGCTCGAGATGTTCGGCGAGCAGCCCGTGCCCTACTTCGAAGAGCCGGAGTTCAGCCACATCTCGCGGCCGGATTTGGCCGGGGAGTTTCCGCTGTACTACACGACAGGCGGGCGCCACATCTCAATGTTTCACTCCGAGCATCGGCAAAAGGGCACGAGCATGCGCAAGCTGCACCCCTGGCCGCTCGTCACCATCAGTCCGGACGTGGCCGCGACCTACGGCATCCAAGAAGGCGACTGGGTCGAGATCAAAAGCCCGCAGGGCTCGATGACGCAAAAGGCGCACCTGTCCCACGAGGTCAACGACAAGTTCGTGCACGTCGAGCACGCGTGGTGGTTCCCCGAGCAAGATGGCGAGGCACCGAACCTCTACGGCGTGTGGAAGGCCAATGCCAACAACCTGATCCCGCACGAGAGCGTCTCGGTGACGGGCTACGGCGCGCCCTACAAAAACGGCATCTGCAGCATTCGCCGCGTTGCGAGCCTGGACGCGGAGTAGGAGGGAGTTGGCGATGGATTACGGAATGCTCATCAACTACGGGCTGTGCACGGGCTGCCAGTCCTGCGAAATCTCGTGTCTGAAGGAAAAGGGCCTCGAAGGCGGCGAGTGGGGCATCAAGGTCGAGCAGATAGGGCCCGAGCGCCTCGGCGGCGAGTGGGAGTGGGACTACGTGCCCGTGCCCTCGCGGCTGTGCGATTTGTGCGCGGCCCGCGTCGAGGAGGGCAAACCGGCCTCCTGCGAGCTGCACTGCCTGGCAAAGGTTATCGAGGTGCTGCCCGTTCAGGAGATGGCGGCGCGCATGGTCGAGCTGGGCGGCAAGAAGGTCTGCTGCTTCATGCCCTAGCGCGAAAAGCGACGGGCAAAGGGTGAAAGACGAGGGCGAAAGACAAAAGGCGCGCGGCGAGAAGGCGCGCAGGACACGCAAAACACGACGGGTAAAGGAGGAACGTCGCATGTTGCCACAGCAGAGAAAAGGGTGGACGACCATGGTCGATCTCGACGAGTTCGAGCGCACCACGTGGAGCTACCTGGGAAACGTCAAGGAGCTTCGGCGCTACCGGGGCGTCGCGAACCTGTTTCGGCACGAGGGCATTGCGCTTTATGGCAAAGACCTCGGCACGATGAAGATGAACCACCCCGTCATGTGCATGGCCATCCCGCAGAGCAAGGACAAAAACTACGGCGTGGACCTCTACGTGCCCGCGTTCGACAAGAAGCGGGCGGCGCGGCTGTTTTCCGACGACGAACTCGTGGAGCACCATGCGCTGCTCGAGGAAAGCGAGGGCGCGAAAGCGTGCGCGCAGTTCGACGCCGAGGCTCGAGCCGCAAAGGAGCGGCGCGCATCCGAGCGGCGGGCACGTCGCGCGCAGGGCAAGGCGGGCACCCTCGTCTCGTTTTTCACTCGTCCCTTTTCAGGCGCCTCGCGCACGTCTGCCTGAAAAAGCGGCATCGGAGGCGCCGCGGCCTTTTTTGAGCGACGCTTTCGAGCAAGCACAGCATCACCGGTCTCGCGTGAAGGGGCGAGGCCGTTTGCCCCGGATGGTCTGTCCGGGTGAAAGGTTTTGGCAAGCAATCAAAGGAGGAACGTCATGTTGCAAACAGTGGAAGATGCAGCGCCGAAGAAGAAAAAGGTGCTGCATTACGCCTTCGTCATCTGCCTCGGAGGCTTTCTCACCCAGTTCATCGTGTTGAGCGCGCAGCGGCTCCCGGCCATCTCGCTGGAGTCCATCAGGCAGGCCCTCGACGTCGGATACGCCGAGATAGGCCTGGTCACGTCTGTGTACATGATCTTTTACGCGGGCCTGTCGTTTGCGTGGGGCATGCTCGCCGACAAGATAGGCACGCGCAAGGCCATCGTGGCGGCGTGCTCGCTTGCGGCGATCGGCGCCATACTCTTTGGGCTGTGCGCGCCGCTGGGCCTCATTCCGGCCATCATCACCTGGGCCATCGCCGGCTGCGGTACCGCCGGCCTGCTCATGGCCATCCTGCCCAAGATTGTCTCGCGTTGGTTCGCGCCGCACAAGCGCGGCATGGGCATGTCGCTCATCACCCCGGGCGCGAACTTCTCGGCACTGGTGCTGGGCATCGTCGCCCCGATGATCATCGCGAGCATGGGCTGGGCCATGTCCTACATCATCTTCGGCGTGATTTATGCGGCTATTGCCATCTTCATCGCCGTCACCTTCCGCGAAGGCCCTGAAGACCTCGGCCTGCGTCCCTACGGTGCGCCCGAAGGCGTGCAGACGGCGCCCGAGCCCAAGATGGAAAAGGCCGCCGACGGCGAGGCTTCCGGCAACGGCAATAGCGCCATCAGCCGCGTCCTGAAGATGCCCATCACCTGGCACTTCGGCATCTTCTACATCGTCTACCAGGTGGGTTACATGGCAGCGACCCAGTACTATGTCGCGACCATCCAAAACGTCGGCTTCGACCTGGCGGCCGCGTCGCTGTCCATCTCTATCGCGGGCGTCTGCTGCATCATCACCGAGCTGATACTGGGACAGATTTCGGATCGCATGGAGCGCAAGACGCTCATGGCCATCATGGTCGCGCTGAACGCGGTCTTTGGCTTCGGGTACTTCTTCTACCTGACGAGCGGCGCCGAGATGAACCTCGGCATCCTGTACTTCTTCGTCGCGGCCAACACGGCCTGCACCGGCGTCATCACGGTCATCATGACCTGCGCGGGCGAGTACTACGACGACGACATCCGCGCGACGGGCACGGGCGTGGTCGGCACCATCAACATTGTCGGGCGCTATCTGGGTCCGTGGCTGGCCGGCGTCGTCATCGACGCGTCGGGCGTCGTGGGCGACTCCTTCCTGATTGTCGGCATCACCATGGCCATCGCGGCTGTGATTGCGTTCCTCATGCCCCGCAAGGGCGTCGCGCGCAAGGAGATGCAGCAGGGCTAGCGTTTCGGGAGTGGCTTGAAGGCTCGCTTGAGGCATGTCCGAGAGGCCGTCTGGGGGCCTTTCGGACGTGCCGGGCCTTCGGCTTTCATCCATAAGCTGAAAAGAGGGGCGGGCTTCGTGTCGTGCGGTAAACGCAGGCACGCGGCCCGTCTCCTCGCGTTTTGTCGGTTGAGGAAAGGAGGGCGCCTGCGATGGCCTGTATGTTTTGCACGCGCTGCGGCAAGTGCGCGATGGTGAAGGGAAAAGCGGACTTCGGACGCTGCCCTTTGTGCGGCACGCCGTATGTGGGTGAGGAGGCGAAATGCCCGAACTGCCATGCCCCGCGCATCGTGGCGCCCGGCGCAGGTGGCGGTACGTCTGGCATTCGCGCCGTCGGTGGCGACGTGGACAGCGAAGCCGGCGTTCGTGCCGTTGGCAACGACGTGGGCAGCGAGGCTGCTGTTTGCGGCGGAAAAGCGGCTCTTGAAGGGGCGGGCGAGGGCACGGTTTAAGCGTGAAGATACGCCCGGGTGCGTGGTATTGCATCCTTTTCGTTGACAGCATGCTTTTCACGAGGTACTATCTTTGACCGCTGTGCAGCGGGCGTATGCCTTCTTGTGCAGCGTGCAACTTGAAAAGCGCACATAGCGAGTTTCATCACACGATGGGCGCGTGCCGTAGCGGTTAATCGGGGCGGACTGTAAATCCGTTGGCTTTGCCTACCATGGTTCGAATCCATGCGCGCCCACCATCGCCTGTGTAGCTCAGGGGTAGAGCACTTCCTTGGTAAGGAAGAGGCCATCGGTTCAATCCCGATCACAGGCTCCATTTTCACCACCCGGGGTTCGCCCCGGTTTTTGGCGGCGGAGATTCCGTCGTCTTGATTTGTGTTTTTGGGCGTCATGAGTGCTCAGGGCGTCTCAAAATGGCGGCGTAGCTCAGTTGGTTAGAGCACACGGTTCATACCCGTGGCGTCACTGGTTCGAATCCAGTCGCCGCTACCAGGCATCACCCGCCGCGCAACCCGCGGCGTTGCACGTGTTATATAGGTCATGCGCTTCCGCCTTTTTGTGCGGGGGCAACGAAGCGAAAAGGCATTAGGAGGAAACATGGCAGAGAAGGAAAAGTTTGAGCGCACCAAGCCGCATGTGAACATCGGCACCATCGGCCACGTCGACCACGGCAAGACCACCCTGACGGCGGCCATCTCCAAGACCCTGTCTGAAAACGACGGGTCCCACGGCAGCGCCACCGCCGACTTCACCGCCTTCGAAGACATCGATAAGGCTCCCGAGGAGCGCGAGCGCGGCATCACCATCTCCGTCGCCCACATCGAGTACGAGACCGACAAGCGCCACTACGCGCACGTCGACTGCCCCGGCCACGCCGACTACGTGAAGAACATGATCACGGGCGCGGCGCAGATGGACGGCGCCATCCTGGTCATCGCCGCCACCGACGGCCCCATGGCTCAGACCCGCGAGCACATCCTGCTCGCCCGTCAGGTCGGCGTTCCCTACATCGTCGTCTTCTTGAACAAGTGCGACATGGTCGACGACGAGGAGCTCATCGACCTGGTCGAGATGGAGACCCGCGACCTGCTGACCGAGTACGAGTTCCCCGGCGACGACGTGCCCGTCATCCGCGGCTCCGCGCTGAAGGCCCTCGAGGGCGACAAGACCTGGCAGGACAAGATCTGGGAGCTCATGGACGCGGTCGACGAGTACATCCCCACGCCCGAGCGCGACGTCGACAAGCCCTTCCTGATGGCCGTTGAGGATGTCATGACCATCACCGGCCGCGGCACCGTGGCCACCGGCCGTGTCGAGCGTGGTGTGTGCCACATGAACGACGAGGTCGAGATCGTCGGCATCCGCGAGACGCAGAAGACGGTCGTCACCGGCATCGAGATGTTCCGCAAGCAGCTTGACGAGGCAGTCGCCGGCGACAACGCGGGTATCCTGCTGCGCGGCACGAAGCGCGAGGAGATCGAGCGTGGCCAGGTTCTGTGCAAGCCGGGTTCTGTCACCCCGCACAAGAAGTTCAAGGGCCAGGTCTACGTCCTGACCAAGGACGAGGGCGGCCGCCACACGCCGTTCTTCACGAACTACCGTCCGCAGTTCTACTTCCGCACGACCGACATCACCGGCACCGTCACCCTGCCCGAGGGCACCGAGATGGTCATGCCCGGCGACAACGTCGAGATCACCGGCGAGCTCATCCACGGCGTCGCCATGGAAGAGGGCCTGCGCTTCGCCATCCGCGAGGGTGGCCGCACGGTCGGCTCCGGCCGCGTCACCGAGATCATCGAGTAAGACGCGCGCGAGCTTGCGAGTTTGACGCATGACACGAGCCCGGCGGCTCTTCATATGAGGGTCGCCGGGCTGGTTTGCGCTTTAGGAGGAAGAAATGGTAGCAACCCTGGTCACGCTGGCCTGCACCGAGTGCAAGCGCCGCAACTACACGACCAAGAAGAACAAGCAAAACACTCCCGACCGCATGGAGACGAAGAAATACTGCAAGTGGTGCGGGCACCATACTCTGCACCGCGAGACCCGCTAGGTGTGCTAATCTGTAGCACTGTTCGCATACGGCATACAGGCCAGTAGCTCCAATTGGTAGAGCGCCGGTCTCCAAAACCGGATGTTGGGGGTTCGAGTCCCTCCTGGCCTGCCAGATGCGAAACGCGAGATATGTGCGACGGCCCGTTTCAAGCCGTTGCCGCATCAGAGAACAACGCATGCTGCATACGGCATGCGTCCATGAACGCACGACGGATGGAAAGTTTTCTACTATGGCTTTGAAAAAGAACGACGACACTGCCAAGGGTGCTAAGGGCATCGCCGGCAAGGATGCGTCGAAGGACACCAAGGGCGCGAAGGCGGCCAAGGCAAAGTCCGAGAAGTCCCGCAAGAAGACCGGCAAGACCGGCACGGAAACCTCCATCTACGCAAAGAAAAAGCCCACGCAAAAGGCCGCTGCCACGTCCGCCTCGAAGCAGACGCCGGCACGCGATGCTAACGGCAAGCCAAAGAAGGTCGGCATCTTCACCCGCATAAAGAACTACCTCGGCGAAGTGCGTGCCGAGATGCGGCGCGTTACCTGGCCGACCCGCCAGGAGCTGATTAACGCGAGCCTCATCGTCGTGGCCGCGCTCATCTTCTTCGGCGTCTATATCGCCATCATCGACAACATCGTCGTCATTCCGCTGGACTGGATTGCCGGCCTGGCATAAGCGGGGAGTAGGTTTTCATGTCAAAGAAGTGGTACGTCATCCATACCTATTCCGGGTACGAGAACAAGGTCAAGCAAAACATCGAGCGCATGATTGCGACCCAGGGCTTCGAGAACAACATCTTCGAGGTGCTGATTCCCACCGAGGAGGTCACCGAGATCCGCGACGGCGGCAGGCGCGTGACGACCGAGAAGAAGGTCTTTCCCGGCTACGTCTTGCTGCGCATGGACCTCGACGACCGCACGCAGGTGGCCGTGCACAACGTCAACGGCGTGACGGGCTACGTCGGCGCTGAAGGCCAGCCCGAGCCGCTTTCGCGCGAGGAATTCGACAAGATGACCAAGCGCAGTGCACATGCAAACGGCGCCGCTGTCCCGAAAAAGACCACGACCGATCTGGTGGAAGGCCAGGTTGTGCGCGTCGTCTCGGGGCCTTTGGCCGATTTCGACGGCACGATTTCCGAGGTCAGCCCCGAGTCCGGCAAGGTCAAGGTACTCGTCAGCATCTTCGGCCGCGAGACGCCGGTCGAGCTGTCGTTTGAGCAGGTGGCAAAGATTTAAGGTGAAAGAACTCGCGCATCCTCTCGCGTGCCGCCCATGTGGAGGGCGGGCTTCTCGCGCGAAAGGGCGCGTTTTCCATAGAGAGTGAAAGCCGCGCAGCGCCTCGGCGTTTGCGCGAACGAGTAAGGACAAGGCAATGGCAAAAGAAGTAGATAGCATCATCAAGCTTCAAATCCCCGCAGGCCAGGCAAACCCGGCTCCCCCGGTCGGCCCGGCTCTCGGCGCCCATGGCGTGAACATCATGCAGTTCTGCCAGGCGTTCAACGCCGCGACGCAGGACAAGGGCAACACCATCATCCCGGTCGAGATTACGGTCTACGAGGACAAGACCTTCGACTTCATCACCAAGACGCCGCCGGCTGCTGTGCTCATCAAAGAGGCGCTGAAGCTGAAGAGCGGCTCGGCCGTGCCGCAAAGCGAGAAGGTGGGCCAGCTGTCCAAGGCACAGCTGCAAGAGATTGCCGAGACGAAGCTCCCCGACCTGAACGCCAATGATGTGCAGGCTGCGATGAAGATCGTCGCGGGCACGGCGCGCTCCATGGGCGTGACCATCGAAGAGGGCGCGCTCGACTAACGCGTCGCCCGGTTTGCAGGGTAATCCGCGGCCTTTCACGAGGAAGGGCCGCATGAGAGTGGGAGAGTGCGCGTGAAGCGGCTCGTCTGCACCACGAAGGAGGTTTTTGGAAATGGCAAAGCACGGAAAGAACTACCGCGAGGTCGCGGAAAAGGTTGAAGCGGACAAGCTCTACACCCCGCTTGAGGCCGTCCAGTTCGTGAAGGACAACGCGAAGGCCAAGTTCGACGAGACCGTCGAGGTGCACTTCCGCCTAGGGATCGACACGCGCCAGGCCGACCAGCAGGTGCGCGGCTCGATCAGCTTGCCTAACGGCACGGGCAAGACCGTGCGCGTGGCAGTGTTTGCGGAAGGCGAGAAGGCCAAGGAGGCTCAGGCGGCAGGGGCCGATATCGTGGGCTCGGACGATTTGGTCGCCGACGTGCAGGCCGGCAAAATTGACTTCGACGCCACGGTGGCCACACCGGACATGATGAGCAAGGTTGGGCGTCTGGGCAAGGTCTTGGGTCCGCGCAACCTGATGCCCAACCCCAAGCTCGGCACCGTCACGCAGGACGTGGCCAAGGCCGTGGCCGACTTGAAGGGCGGCAAGGTGGAGTACCGCGCCGACCGCTTCGGCATCTGCCATGTGATTATCGGCAAGGCAAGCTTCGAGCCGGCGAAGCTGGCCGAAAACTACGGCGCCCTCTACGACGAGATTTTGCGCGCCAAGCCGAACGCGGCAAAGGGTCGCTACGTGAAGAGCGTCTCGGTGTCATCGACGATGGGCCCGGGCGTGCCCGTGAACCCCGACGTGACGAAGGGCTACACCGAAGCCTAGGGGCGCACCACACGCGCTTTTGACGCGTGCATGTATAGAGGGAAATGAAACGCGGGCTGCATGTGCGGCCCGCGTTTTCATATGCAGGCAAGACAGTTACCATGCGGCCTTCTGGTGCACAAGAGCCTCGATGCGCGCCAAATCGCGACTTGGGTAGTAGGTGTAGACGAGGTCGAAGGGGTTGAGCGCGACCTTGCGCACCCCTTCACCGAATTTCTGGCGTATGGAGTCGGGGATGTTCTTGCTCCCGAACTCTCCGAACATTTCGATGTGGTCGAGGGTGGAGAAAATCCGAGATTCCAGTTTCTCGGATGCAACGAGGAGCAGGTCGTCGGCAAAGCGTTCAGAGAATTCAAGCCGCGGCATGGAAAGCCTCGCGCTTTTTCGCCACCGCGGCACATAGGTCTTCGCGCGAGGAGTAGAACCTTCCCTCCTCGAAATCTTTGCGAGAAGCGGAGAGCGCGTCTGAGAGGCGTTGCTCGTAGAGCGCTTCTTCGACGGCCTTCTCGACGGTCTGCTTCAGCACATCTTCCGACATGAAGACGTATTTCCCCCAGCCGTTTTCCGTGATGTGGACTATTTGGCCGTCTGCTGCTGCCTTGATTTCGCGCTGCTGGTTTTTGAGCGCTGTCGAAGGGTAGATTGCTGTCATGTCCGCTCCTCGAAGTCCGAAATTCGGTACTTAATTACGGTCTTCATTATAGTCACCACGACACAGGCTGCAATCGTGTTGAAGAAAACGCACCTAATGATGCATGCAGACCCTCTCGACAAGTCGGAGGGCGTTTTTATCAGGCGCGTTTTGCCGTCGTTGTGGTGCGGTGTGCCGCGCGCGGCAGCGTCTTTATCGCAGGTATTTGTAGAAGGCGGCGCAGCTGCCCTCGCTGGAGACCATGCACGGACCGACAGGGTTTTCGGGCGTGCACGCCTTTGCGAACAGGGGGCACTCGTCGGGCGCCATGCAGCCGCGTAGCACGTCGCCGCAGCGGCAGCCGCGCGGCTCGACGGTTGACTCCACCGCAGGCGAGAAGCGCTTCACCGCATCGAAGGCGGCGTACTTCTCGCGCAACGTGTACCCGCTGCCGGGTATGAGACCAAGTCCGCGCCAGACGGCATCGCACGGTTCGAAGACCTCGGCGATCGCCTCTTGCGCGGTGACGTTGCCCTCATCGGCGACGGCGCGGGAATAGTCGTTTACCACCTTGGGCGTGCCCTCGGCGAGCATCTTGAGCAGCAGCAGAAACGAGCTGAGCAAATCGATGGGCTCGAAGCCGGTGACCACGCCCGGAATGCCGTGTTGGGCGGCCAAAAACTCGTAGGGCTTCACCCCGATGATGGTGGAGACGTGTCCCGGCAAGATGAGGGCGTCAAGCGCAACCTCCGGGTCGTCCACGAGCGCGGCCAGCGTGGCGGGCACGGTCTTGTGCGCCGTAAACACGCTGAAGTTCTTCAGCCCCATCGCCTCGGCGCGACGCACCGCAGCGGCGACCAACGGGGTGGTCGTCTCGAAGCCGACGCCCACGAACACGACCTCGCGGTCCGGGTTGTCGGCGGCAATTTTGAGCGCATCAAGCGGCGAGTACACGATGCGCACGTCGCGCCCGGCCGCCTGCTCGGCCGACAGCGAGCTGGTCGAGCCGGGCACGCGCTTCATGTCGCCGAAGGTCGTCAAGACGACACCGTCGATGCGAGCCAGCGCGATGACGGTGTCGATGTCGACGTTGGCCGTCACGCATACCGGGCAGCCAGGCCCGCTCACCAGCTTCACGCAGTCGGGCAAGATGGAGCGAAAACCGTTGCGCGCGATGGCCACGGTATGCGTGCCGCACACCTCCATCAGGTGCACCGTGCCGCCGCATTTTTGCGCCGCACGCGGCGCTGTCTCGCGTATGGCTTCTATCAAATCGCGCCCAAGCGCCGGGTCGCGAAACGCCGTCAAGTCAAGCGCCATGCCCGCCTCCCTTTTAGCCTGCCGCGATAGCGCCGCCGCCCATGCCGGGATGGTCGGCGTCCACTAGGTCGGGCATCTCGCGGATGAGGTCGAGAGTTTCCTGCGCGTAGCGCTCGTCTACCACCTCGATGGCATATCCCGCGTGCACGAGTACGTATCCGCCCTCCTCGGCGCGCGGCACAAGATCGAGGCACACCTCGCGCACCACCCCGAGGATGTCGACCTCGGCCATCCCGTTTTCTTTTTTATCCAGCACTTTTGCCGGTATTGCCAGGCACATGCGCCCCTCCTCTTGAAAGCCGCGTCCGCGCGACAATCGCCTGCCCGTAGGACAAACACGCGTCGTTTGGCGCGAGCTCGATGTTTTCGTATACGGCAAAGCCGCGCTGCCCGAGGCCGCCAACGAGCAGCTTTCGGACAATGCGGTTGACCATGCACCCGCCGCCTAGGGCAACTCGCCCAAGCCCCGTGGCCTCGCGGGCGTTCTCGCAGGCCTCGATGATAGTCTGCGCCACGAGCAGGTGGACGGTGAAAGCTGTGAGCGGTTGCCCTGCGCCAAGGCGCGCGCGGCATGCCGCAGCCTCGTCGGCGATCTTTGCGGCGACGGGCAGGGAGGCCTCGCCGTTTTCCAGTTCGCGCAAGGCGGCCGCCTCGAGCAGACAGGCAGGCTCGCCGTCGTAGCCTATGCGCCCGCGTGCGTGTCCGAGCAGGGCGGCGAGTGCGTCGAAGAAGCGTCCGAGCGAGCTGCAACGCGGGCTGTTCAGGCGGCGCTTCAGCATCTGCGCATAGAGCTCGCGATTTTCCAGCGCGTCGAGGAAGGGGCGCCATTGCGGGTTTTCCATGGTGAAGACGGAGTTCATCCAGGCGGCCGGGTCGTCGGCGGCGATGGGCTCGGCGCTGCGGGCAAAGAGCAGCCCAAAAGCGCTGCGTTCGGGATGGAGCACGGCAGCTGCGCTTCCCGGCAACGAAAACGCGGGCAAATGCCACAAGCGCTCGTAGCCGTCGCGGGAGGCATCCAGCAGCTCGCAGCCCCATATCGTGTGGTCCGGTCCGTAGCCCGTTCCGTCGAGCGCCACGCCCAGCACCCGCCCGGATAGCGCGTTTTCGCCCATGACGGCGGCGATGTGCGCGTGGTGGTGTTGCACCTCGATCAACGGCAGCTGCGCTTTTTGCGCCTGCTCGCGTGCCCATTTGCCCGCGAGATACTCGGGGTGAAGATCGCAGGCCAGTGCGTCTGCCTTCAGGTTAAAAAGCTGCTCGTAGCGCGCCCTGGCCTGGTCCCAGGCCTGCCAGGCGCCCAGATGCTCCAGGTCGCCCAGATGCTGCGAGACCCAGGCGCGCTCGCTGCTGGCCGCAGTTCCTGCCGTGCCGCCGTCTTCACCGCCTTGGCCGCCTGCATGGCCGGGCACGGGTGCGAGATAGGCGAAGGTGGCCTTTTGCTCGGAGCCGGCGGCGAATATGGTGAAGGGGCGCGTGCTGCTTGCGCCCGCCACGCTTGCGCCGTCCTCGCCCGCGCCATCCTCGCCGTGCGGCGCCTGCACGAATAGCGGCATCGGCGCGTATCCCCGTGCACGGCGCACAAGCTGGGGAAAGCCGGCGTCGGAAGCATCTGTGTGCGAGTCTTCATCACCCGCGTCGTCTGCCTTGTGTTGCACGCGCAGCACCGAATCGTCGTAGCGGGCTACGATGGGCCGGTCGTTTCCCAAGAAGACGTCGGCGATGCCCGAAAGCGCGTCGAGCGCCTCGGCATCGTCTGCCACGATCGGCTCGCCGCTGCGGTTGCCGCTGGTCATGACGAGCACAGCACTGTCGCCCAGCACGTCGAAGAGCAGGTGTTGCACGGGCGTCGCGGGCAGCATGACGCCGGTTTCGGGCAGGACGCCTGCCACGGAAGGCGCAAGACCTGCGCCGTCGAGCCTTTTCAGCAAGACGATGGGGCGGGCAGGCGATGCGAGCAGCGCGGCTTCCTTTTTGCCCACATGGCACAGCCTCCGCGCCGCGGCGAGGTCTTTCACCATAACGGCCAAAGGTTTGCTCGGGCGGCGCTTGCGCGCGCGCAGCGTGGCCACGGCCTTCTCGTCGTGGGCGTTGCAGGCAAGGTGCCAGCCGCCCAGCCCCTTGACGGCGGCGATTTCACCGCTTGCCAGCGCGGCTGCCGTGCGCTTGACGAGCGCGTCGGATGTTGCGCGAGAGCTGCCCGCGTGCTGCACGTCGCCGCCTGCGCCCTCGGCAAACCACAGCGCAGGTCCGCAGGCAAAGCAGGCATCCGGCTGGGCATGGTAGCGGCGGTCGGTCTCGTCGGCGTATTCGGCGGCGCATGTCGGGCACATGGCAAAACCGCGCATCGAGGTGGCCGGCCGGTCGTAGGGCAGCTCGTCGATGATGGTGAAGCGCGGCCCGCAGTTCGTGCAGTTGATGAAAGGGTAGTGGTAGCGGCGGTTGTCCGGATCGAAGAGCTCGGCCAGGCACTCGTCGCAGGTGGCAAGATCGGGGGAAACGAGCGTCGATGAGGCGCCGTCGTGCGCGGAAGGCTGGATTTCGAAGGAGCTGGCGCCCTGTGCTGCGGCCTCGCATACATCCAGCGAGACGATGCGCGCGGCAGCAGGCGCCTGCGTACGCAGGGCTTTTGCAAACGCGTCGAGCGCCCTTTTCGCATCCACGCCCGCCGCGCTGTTTGTTTCACCGTTCAGTGCTGCGGACGCCTCGACGTGGATGTCGACGCCGTCGGGCGCGTTTTTCACCCAACCGCGCAAACCTCGCACACGGGCAAGCCGCGCCACGAAGGGGCGAAAGCCCACTCCCTGCACGATGCCGTCCACATGTATGTCGCGTGCCTGGATGTCCATGTGCGCATTGTGCCACGCCTATGTGTGCCCCGTCTGCATGCGCCTGCCGCACACTTGCCCTTCGGCAGGCGTGTCCTAGACGAAGTGGAGCCAGTAGTTCAGGATGTAGAGCACGACGGCGACCAGCACGACAAACGAGACGATTGCGATGAACTTCTGGCCGCTGCTCATGCTGTGCTCGTCGAGTCCGTGGTAGTCGCGCTCGTCGGCCGCCGTGTTCAGCACGGGCACATCCGCCTTCCCGCGTTTTCCTGCGCTTTGCGCCGCAGCTTTCCCCGCAGCTTTCCTCGCAGCTTGCGCCGCTGCTTTTTCCGGTGCCTTTTCCCGAGCCTGCGCGTCTGCCTCGCCTCTCGCGGCGCCCGCCTCATCGTGTGCAGCGCCCGCCTCGCCCCGTGCGACACCGGCCTCTTCTTTTTCCTCGAAATCTTTTATGTGCGATAGCTTCGCCATGTCGTGCGCGCGCCTCCTCATGGGTGCTACCTGCGCCTTTGCGACGCGTGGGCAGGGATTTTCTCGTGGCTTAAAGTATAGCGCCATGCCACGCGCCCCGCATCCGCACTCCTCGCGCATCAAGCTGAAAGAAAGCCTTCACAAACCCTGTATTTTCTTGGGTTACAATACCCGCCACTTGTCCGCAGACAGATAGGAGACATGCCCTTTCGCATCGCTAAGGGGCATCGAAACGATATGGCGAACTTCGTCAACACATTCAACCTCCTGCTCTTCTTCCTCTTCAGCCTTTGCTACATGTACCAGGTGGTCTATGCCGTGATCGTGCTCGTGGCCGACCATCGCCGCCTCCCGAAGAAACACGACGAGCCGCTGCGCCGCTATGCCGTGCTCGTGGCAGGCCGCAACGAGGAGGCCGTCATCGGCGAGCTGGTCACCAGCATCAAAGAGCAAGACTACCCCTCGGAACTGGTGGACATCTATGTGGTCGCGGACAACTGCACCGACAATACGGCCGCCGTCGCGCGGGCCGCGGGCGCCGAGGTGCTCGTGCGCAACGACCGCCTCGTGGTGGGCAAGAGCCACGCGCTCGACTTCGCTCTAAACCGCATCCGCATGCTCGAAGGCGACGAGGACGGCCGCACCGACTACGCGGGGTATTTCGTCTTCGACGCCGACAACATCCTCGACCCGAACTTTATCGCGTCCATGAACGCGGCCTACAGCGAGGGCTACCAGGTGGTCACGAGCTACCGCAACTCGAAGAACTTCGACTCGAACTGGGTGGCCGCCGGCAGCGCGATGTGGTTTCTGCGCGAGGCCAAGTTCCTCAGCAACGCGCGCTACCTGCTGCACAGCAGCTGCGCCATCGGCGGCACGGGCTTTCTGATCTCGGCCGACATCCTCGAGGAAAACGGTGGCTGGATTCACCACTTGCTCACCGAAGACATCGAGTTTTCCACGGACTGCATCGCCAACGGCATTACCATCGGCTACAGCCCCGACGCCATCATCTACGACGAGCAGCCCACCACCATGCGCGATTCCTGGCGCCAGCGCCTGCGGTGGGCCAAGGGCTTCTACCAAGTGCTTTTAAACTACGGCGGCCGCCTCTTTTCCGGCATCTTCAAAAACGAGCGCGGCCACCTCTCGTGCTTCGACATGTTCATGACCATCGCGCCGGCCATGCTGCTCACCATCACCAGCTTCATCGCCAACTTCATCTTTTGCGTCGTCGGCTTCGTGCAGCTTGCCGCCGTGGCCGCCCAGGTGCAGGCCGTCGCCGGTTCGGGCAGCTTGCTCACGATGAATGCCGACGCCAACTGGCTCACCGCCGGCATAGGTATGATGACCGGCTCCATCTTCCAAGGCGACGCGCTGGCAAGCTTCAACACGGCCAACGCAAACATCCTGCTCAGCTATGCCGACGCGCGTGCCACCATCGTCACCTCCGTGCTCTCGCTGGGCGCGTGCTTCTTGAGCTTCGCGGGCATCATGTTCCTCTTCGGCGCGCTCACCACCGCGACCGAATGGCACCGCATCCACGCAAAACCCTCCGACAAGATTCGCTACATGTTCACCTTCCCCGTTTTCATGCTCACCTACGTCCCCATCGCGCTCGTGGCCGTCTTCAAGAAGGTCGAGTGGAAGCCCATCAAGCACAACGTGGTACGCTCGGTGGCCGACGTGGTGGGCAAAGGCGATTAAGAGGAGATGAGTTCGTTGGAGAAGAAAGACCTCGACTGGGGCTCGCTCGGGTTCTCGTACATGCACACCGACTACAGCTACGTGTGCGACTACAAGGATGGCGCATGGGGGCAAGGCGGCCTCACGCGCGACCATTCTATACAGCTGAGCGAATGCGCGGGCATCCTGCATTACTGCCAGGAGGTCTTCGAGGGGCTGAAGGCCTACACCACGCGCGACGGGCGCGTCGTGTGCTTTCGTCCCGACCTGAACGCCGAGCGCATGCACGATTCGGCGCAGCGCTTGGTCATGCCGCCGTTTCCAAAAGAGCGCTTCGTCCAGGCGGTGAAGGACGTGGTGCAGGCCAACGCCGCGTGGGTGCCGCCTTTCGGCAGCGGCGCGACGCTGTACGTACGTCCGTTCATGTTTGCGACCGGCGAGGTCATCGGCGTGGCTCCGGCGGATGCCTACCAGTTCCGCATCCTGGTCACGCCGGTAGGCCCGTACTACTCCGGCGGGGTGAAGCCCGTGAAGTTGCAGGTGCCCGATTTCGACCGCGCGGCGCCGCACGGCACCGGCAACATCAAGGCGGGACTGAACTACGCGATGTCGCTGTATCCCAGCATGCTCGCGCACGAGGGCGGCTATGCCGACAACATGTTTCTCGACCCCGCTTCGCGCACCTTTGTCGAGGAGTCCGGCGGCGCGAACATCCTGTTCGTGAAAGAGGACGGTACCTTGGTCGTGCCGCAATCGGCCACCGATTCGATTTTGCCCAGCGTGACGCGGCGCTCGCTCGTGTACGTGGCGCGCGAGATGCTCGACATGCAGGTGGAGGAGCGCCCGGTGCGCTTCGACGAGATTGACCAGTTCGTGGAGTGTGGCATGTGTGGCACGGCGGCCGTCATCTCGCCGGTGGGCGAGGTCGACTGCGGCGAGACGAAGGTAGTGTTCGGCGCGGGCATGGCCGAGACCGGGCCGGTGATGAAGAAGTTGCGCGACACCCTGACCTCGATCCAGGCCGGCGAGCTCGAAGGGCCGGACGGCTGGGTCGTCGAGATTTGCTAAGGAGCGCGCGTTGCCGGACTTCGACTTTCTGAACCAGTACTTCGACTTCTTCGGCCTCACCTGGGGCGTGCTCATCATCATCGGTGTCGGGGTGTTGATATTTCTGCTCGTGGCCATCATCTTGGAGCGGCGCACGAAGCTGATTTTCCCGAACCGCGGCGCAGACGGCGACGACGAGGATTTCGACTTCGATTTCGGCGATGACGACGACAAGGAGGGGGCATAATGGCAAGGCGAGAGGCGATGAGAGGCGCGGGCGCGCGCACGCGCACAGCTGCCCTTTTCGCGGCTGCGGTGTTGGCGCTTGCCTGCCTTTTCGGGCTTGCGGCCTGCGGCGGTGGCGACAAGGACACGTTGAAGGGCGAATGGAAGGTGCAGGGCACACAGGTGAGTGTCGTCTTCACCGACACGCAGTGGAAGATGGTGCAAAGTACCTTTGACTATCAGCTCGACCAGGCTGCCAAGACCATCACCTACACGGCCGACGGCATGAGCGGGTCTGCCACCTATGAGTTATCCTCGGATGGCAAACAGTTGACTTTGAATGAAGATGACGGCAACGGCGGCACAAAGACCACCGTTTTCGATAAAGTATCCGACGACACGCAGGCGCAGCCGAGCGCGGGCACGGGCAGCTGAGTTTTTGTGCGCGCCGATGCGCGAAAGCGTCGATGCGAGACACGGCAAAAGTTGAGCGAGTGCGTCGTGTGGGCTTGGGCGGCATCATGTTCCGAACCTGGTCAGGTCCGGGAGGAAGCAGCCATAAGGGGCCTCTGATGGGCGCCCGGGTCCACAGGGCGCACTTGCATGTTCAAAGAGGAGCGCGTACGTGGAGATAATCCAGTTCTTCATCGACCTTTTGCGCGACCCGCGCGGATTTATCGCGCAGTGGATTGTGGATTTCGGGCCGGTGTGGGTCTACACGCCGCTGTTCATCATCGTGTTTATCGAGACAGGTCTGGTCGTCACGCCGTTTTTGCCGGGCGACTCGCTGCTGTTTTGCGCGGGCATCTTCGCGGCCGACGGCGGCGGCTTAAACATCGTCGCCCTGATTGTGCTCATGAGCATCGCGGCTATTCTGGGCAACACCTCGAACTACTGGATTGGCCGCAAGGTGGGCGAGGCCATCGTCCGCAGCGGCAAGGTGAAGGCGCTGTCCGAGGAAAACCTCGCCAAATCGCAGCGCTTCTTCGATAAGTACGGCAGCATCGCCGTGTTCCTCACGCGTTTCTTTCCCATCATCCGCACCATCGCGCCGTTCGTGGCGGGCATGGGCGAGATGCATTTCGGGCGCTTCACCCTCTTCAATATCGTGGGCGGCATCGTGTGGGTGTCGCTGTTTTCGCTGCTGGGATACTTCTTCGGCGGCGTGCCCTTTGTCGAGCAGCATTTCGAGCTGGTCATCGTCGGCATCGTCGTCATATCGCTTGTGCCGGTCATGGCAGGCGCGGTGAAGGCCAAGCTGTCGAGTTCCAAGAAGAAAAAAGCGACGGCGGACGCGGGCGCGGACGCTGCAGACGTACCCGCAGACGCCGCTGATGCGAACGTCGGCGAGGAGGCAGACGAGGCCACGCAGGCCGCAGGCGCGGGTACGGGCGCACCTGCGGGCACCGAGCGGGAAGGGGAGTGATGCGAGGTGGCCGTCTCGCTGTACCGTAAATATCGGCCGGAGGTTTTCTCCGACGTTGTGGGCCAAGAACACGTCGAGCACACGTTGGTGAACGCGCTGCGCTCGGGCGGTGTAGCGCACGCCTACCTGTTCTGCGGGCCGCGTGGCACGGGCAAGACGACGACGGCGCGCCTTTTGGCCAAGGCGCTGCTGTGCGAGAGCGCGGCGCAATCCGGCGAGCCCGACGGTAGCTGCGAGATTTGCACGCAGATAGCGGCGGGCGTGCACCCGGACGTCTACGAGCTGGACGCGGCCAGCCGCACGGGCGTGGACAATGTGCGCGAGGAAATCATTAGCCGCGTGCAGTTTGCCCCCCTGCATGGACGCTACAAGGTCTACATCGTCGACGAGGTGCACATGCTCTCGACGGCGGCGTTTAATGCGCTGCTGAAAACGCTTGAAGAGCCGCCTGAGCATGTCGTTTTCGTCTTGTGCACGACCGACCCGCAAAAGGTGCCGGCCACTATCCAATCGCGTTGCCAGCGCTTCGATTTTCGCCGCCTTTCGGTGGAAGAGATTGCCGGGTATTTGCGGCGCATCTGCGACGGCGAGGGGTTTTCTGCTGAAGACGACGCGCTCGGCTACATCGCCGATGCAGCGGCTGGTGGCATGCGCGATGCCACGACGGCTCTAGAGCAGGTGGCCGTCGCCGCAAACGGGCAGGTGACACTTGAAGCGGCGCAGTCCCAGCTGGGGCGCACGAGCGCGGCAGAGCTCTTCGAGCTGGCCGGGTGCGTGGCGGCAGGAGACGCGGCGGCAAGCCTTTTGCGCCTGGCTGCACTTGTGGATGCCGGCGGGGACGCGACGCAAATTGCGGCCGACATGGCGGGGCACGCACGCAACCTCTACGCGGCCTCGCTCGGCGCAGACGCGGCAGGCGAGCTGCTGGCGTGTACGGCAGGCGACGCGCGGCGCTATGCGGAGCAGGCGGCTGCGTTCGGCGGGCCGGCGCGGCTCGCGCATGTGCTGGAGACCTGCGACGAGCTGCGGCGCACGACCCGGTCTGCGACAGACGCGCGCCTTGAGGTGGAAGTGGCGCTGGTGAAGATGTGCCGCCCGCAGGTGGATGCCACGGACGCCGCCTTGCTCGCGCGCATCGAGCGTTTGGAGCAGGGCGGCGTTGCGGTTGCCGCGGGCGCGGCGGCTCCTGCGAGTGCTGCGGCGACGGCGGCGCCGGCTGTGCAGCAGACGGCAGCCCCTGTGGAGATGCCGCATCAGACGCAAGCATCGACCCCTCGCGAGAGGGCCCGCGAGGAAGCAGCGTTTGATGCAGCGTTGGCAGACGTGCCCTTCGAGGAACCGGCGCAAGAACAGTCGTCTGCACAGCCGGCAACATTTGCCGAGGTGGCGACGAGCGCGGAGCCGACGGCGGGCGTGCAGGCTGCTTCTGCAAAAACGCCCGCAACGCCGCAGGCCGCACCTACCATGTCGGACGCGCGCTTGACGGCTGCCGTGCTCGCGGCGGTGAAGCACGCGGACGTGGCCACCTCGACCATGCTGAGCGGCGTGGTCGTCTCCGAGATGGCGGAAAACGCCTACAGCTTCACCTTCCCCAAGGGCGCGGAGTTTGCCATGAAGCTCGCCTCGCAGCCGGATGCCTCGCGCCTCATTGAGCGAGCGTTGCGCGACGTGGTGGGGCAAAACGCGCGCCTGACCATGCAGATGGATGCATCGGCGGCGACAGGCCCGCAGGCGGCGACAGGCCCTTCTTTTGCCACCGTGGCGCATGTGGCGGGCGCGGACGGCGGCACGCCCACGCCCTTCGACGAGCCGGCCGAGCCCACGCCCTTTAACGAGGCGGGCATCTCCGGCGCGGCAGGTGCTTTCGATCCGCCCGACATGACGCAGGTCTTCGATGAAGACGACGCCTACGCGATGTTTGACGCGCCCGACGATTCCACCACGACGAGCAAACCTGTAGATGATGCGACGGCTCGCGACCTGGGGCGTGCGCTTTCCGCGTTCGGGCCGGGCGTGAAAATGAGCGAGATAGAAACCCACGACGAAGACGGCGAATAGAAAGGACACGCACATGGGGATGAACCCGCAGGCCATGCTCAAGCAGGCCAAGAAGATGCAAAAGCAGATGGAAGAGGCGCAGGCGGCCGCGGCGGCCGAGGTGGTCGAGGGCACCGCGGGCGGCGGCATGGTCGTCGTGCACGTCAGCGGCGACATGCAGGTGCGCGACATCTCCATCGACAAAGAGGCGGTCGACCCGGACGACGTCGAGATGCTGCAAGACCTCGTGCTGGCCGCCGTGAACCAGGCGCTGGAAAACGCGCAGGCGATGACGGCAGAGAAGATGGGCGCCGTGACGGGCGGCCTGAACATCCCCGGCCTGTTTTAGGCGCACTTGCCGGCACGGGACAGGTGAGGTTTTCACGATGAAGCAGGCGGCGGCCATACAGCATGCCCTCGAAGAACTGGAGCGCATGCCGGGCATAGGGCCAAAATCGGCGCAGCGTATCTTGAACTGGCTGCTCATGGGCGACGACGAGACAGCGCAGCGTTTGGCAGAGGCCATATCCGAGGTGAAACGCGTCATCCACCTGTGCCCGCGCTGCCACAACTTCGCCCAAGACGAGATGTGCGAGGTGTGCGCCGACCCCGAGCGCGACGAGACCTGTATCTGCGTGGTGGCCGAGCCGCGCGACCTCGACGCGATCGAGCGCACGGGCAGCTATCACGGTCTTTACCACGTGCTGGGTGGCGTCGTCGACCCGATGGCGGGCATTCTCCCCGACGACCTACACATCGCCGACCTCATGGCCCGCCTCGGCAACGAGCCCGTCTCCGAGTTGATGATTGCGACGAGCCTCAACGTCGAGGGCGAGACGACGGCAAGCTATATCGTGCGCATGGCAAAGCCCCTTGGGGTGAAGGTCACGCGCCTGGCAAGCGGCCTGCCCGTGGGTGGCGAGTTGGAGTTTGCCGACGAGGTCACGCTGGGGCGGGCCATCGAGTCGCGCCTGGAGCTGTAGGGTGGATGCGCACCGCCCGTGGCAGCTGCGGCTCGCCCTGGCCGTCGCATGCTGCGCGCTTCTCTCGGCGGCAGTCGAGCTCGTCTTCTTCAACTTCGATTTCCTAAACACGCTGGGCGTCCAGCCCGTGGACGTGCAAAGCGCGCAAGGCGAGGGATTGTCCGAGGACGCGGACGGCTCGTTTTCCACGAACATGTTCATCGATCCGGGGCAGGCGGTGCGCGATGCCGAAAACGCGCACAACCCCGAGCGCGAGCCGGTTGTCTCGCAAGAAGAAGCTGTGCAGACGGGTGTCTACGACGACGGCAGGCAGCTTGTGACGGGCGGGGCGGAGGAGAACGCCGCGACCGATGCGCGCGAGCAAAACGCGGCCGATGCAGACGAGGCTGCCGCGCGCGAGGAGCAGCTCCTGTCCGGCGACGAGACAAAGCGCGACGAGCCCTCCAAGAACAAGCGCAGCTACACATTCGAGCTGGCAGAAGGTGCGCAGCTGCAGACCATATGCTTCGCGTATGCGGCAGAAGGCGACGTGCAGGTGGAAGTCGAGCTACGCGACGAGGGGCATGCGCTCTACCAGTCGCAGGGTAGCGTCTCGCTGGGGCGCACGAACACCGCAGGCGACGAGGACGCGGAGCGCATCGTGCGCCTGCACCCGACGGGTGAGGCCTCAAGCGTGCGCGTCACCTTCGACGCCAACCGCTCGTGGCGCGCGTCCGTCTCGTTCAACCAGCCCATTCCGCTCGATTTCAACCTACAGCGCTTCCTTACCCTCGCACTTGTCGCCTTGTGCATCTTCGCCGTGCGCCCCGCCTCTACCTTGCGCCGCATCCCCGCGGGCAAGGGCTTCTATCTCGCACTTGGCGCGGCGTCGTGCGTCTTCATCGTGGCCTATGCCTGGCTGCGCAGCCCCTATCTGAGCGTGGACGGCACGGCGGAAAGCCAGTATTTCGAGCTGGCGCAGGCGCTCGCGCACGGACAGCTCTTCCTCGACGATGTGCCTTCTGATGCGCTTGCGGGGCTGTCCAACCCCTACGACACGGCCTTGCGCGACGCCGCCGGCGTGTCGGCGCGTTGGGACACGGCCTATTTCCAGGGACGCTACTACGTGTATTTTGGCGTGCTGCCCGTAATCTTGTTCCACCTGCCGTGCTACCTGCTTTCCGGCGCGGCGTTTCCGAACTGGCTCGCGGCGGGGCTGTGCACGGCGGCTTTCGCGGTGGGTGTGATCTTCCTCGCGCACACGGTTGCGCGTCTGTGGCGCCGTTCGCTGTCGTGCGCGGAGCTCGTCGTTGTCTTCGTATGCGTGATGGCCGTCTCTTTCGCAGGCGACGCGCTGCGCTTTCCTGCCATCTACGTCGTGCCCATTGCTGCCGGGCTCGCGCTGGTCGCATGGGGGCTGGCTTTGTGGCTGCGCGCGGTGGACGTGCCGGATGGGCATAGCGGCGCGGGATGGGCGCTCGCGGGTTCTGCTTGCATGGCGGCCGTCGTGCTCGCCCGCCCGCAGCTACTCGCATTTTCTCTGCTAGGACCTGTACTTGTCGTGCCTGCTCTGCGCCGGCAACGAGATGCGACACGAGGTGCCTGCCTGCTTGCATGCGCCCTTGCGCCCTATGTGCTCTTTTTTGCACTTGCCGCCTGCTACAACGCTGCCCGCTTCGGTAGCCCGCTCGATTTCGGCGCTTCCTACAACCTGACCTCGAACGACCTGACGCATCGCGGCTTCGACGTGCAGCGTGCGCTCTCCGGAGCCTTCGTCTATCTTTTCCAGCTGCCGAACTACTGCGTGAACTACCCCTACATCGCCGGCACGGACGGCGTGCAGGGCTATTTCGGCACCATGTCCCTCGAGCGCCCCGTGGGCGGCCTGTTTGCGCTCTTTCCTGCGGTGGCACTTGCCTTCCTTTTGCTGTTCTCGAAGGACGTGCGCTCTCGCGTGCACGAGAAGGGGTTGCTTGCGGCCTGCGTCCTCTCGTTTATCCTCGCCGTCGCCTTGGCCGCCTTCGATGCGAATGGCGGCGGCCTCATCGAGCGCTACTACATGGACTTCGGCTTCATGCTCGGCGTTGGAGCGCTGTTCATCCTAGTCGCGGTGAACATGGACGGGATGCCTGCGGCTGTGGTGAAGGGGGAGGTTGCGACCCCAGAGGGTGTGGCAAGCACCGTGGAGGCGGGCGAGGGATGTGTGCGGGGCTCGGACGCGAAAGACGAACGTGCGGAGGGTGTGCGCGAGGGGCGGGTTCTCGTGTGGCGACGCGTCTTCACCGTCGCCTTTGCCCTCACCCTGCTCGACGCAATCATGTGGTTGGGCAGCTCCTACAGCGTCTTTTCCTGAGAAACCCCCTCGCCTGCGGCGTCCCTCGACGGCCGCGCGCGTGCCTTGCATCCTGCGTACCATGTAGCCCACGTATCCCGTGCTCCATATCTCCCGTGTTCCGCACCCCCCCACGGCCTCTGCCACCACGCCTTTCACGCAGCCGTCATGCACGTGTTTCATCTGCGCATCCTTCTTCGTGCTAGGCTTGCACGCAGATGAAAACGGATTCGCGTCCGCGTGCAACCAAGCGGCGTGGCGCGGGATGTGGAGGCAAGCATGTGCGCAAACGGAGTGAACACCCAGCAGCTGCAGGATACGGTGAAGCACATCGACGAAACGATTGCGCTCACGCGCCGTTGGACGCATCAGATGTACCATCTGGCCGACAACGGCAAGATGGAGCGTTCCGCCGCCCAGCTGCAAAAAGTGCAGCAGGCCCTCGACGACGTGCGCGAGATGCTCGACGAGGCGCATGACGCCATCGAGCGCGACGACCGCGACAACGGCGTGACCGTGACCGCCGTCTAGCGTACCCGCCGCCTTGTGCCGCGCGGACGCGGCCGAAAGCGGATGTCGAGATGTATGACCATGTCTGAAAGCGCAGACCCCACCCTGCTCGTTTTGTGCGAGAAGCCTCCCGCCCGTGGGGTGTATGTCGCGCTCTCGTCTGCGTGCGAGGCGCTCGGGCATGCGGCGGGATATGCCATGTGCGCGGTGGGCGACATGGACGCGGACGGAATCGCCGCGCTTGTCGAGCAGGCCGACCCCTGGAGCGTCGTCGCCATAGACGAGGCATCGGCTGCGTTGCTCGCGCAATCTTTCGGCAAGGCGTCGGCGCCGCTTGCCCCCGATGCCCCCATATGCGTGGACGGCTACACCTTTGTCGCGGTGCCAAGTTTTGCGGAATGCCTGCACGACGAGCAGGCCAAACGCGTGGCGTGGGGGCGGTTGAAGGCCGCCCGCCATCCGGGCAACCCGCTGGGGTAGGGGCGCGGCCGCGAATCTTTGCCGGAGCTGCTAGGCGCCGGGGTTTTCGAAATCCTTGACGAAGCGGTATCCGTAGCCGCGCACCGTCTCGATGATGCTCGGGTCCAGCCCGACGCTGCCCAGTTTGTCGCGCAGGCGCTTGATGTGCGTGTCCACCGTCTTGGTCTCGACGACGTATTGCCAATCCCAGGCCTCTTTCAGCAGCTGCTCGCGCCCGAGCACGGTGCCTGCGTGGCTCATCAGGGTCAAGAGCAGCTCGAATTCGCGCGGCGTGAGCTCTATCTCCTTGCCGCCGTAGGTGGCGCGATGCCCCGCCTCGTCTAGGTGGACACCAGAGACATCGAGCACGCGCGCGCCCTCGGCGGCCATGTCGCCCGGTGCGGGGCTGCGGCGCAGAAGCGCGTGCACGCGGGCGAGCAGCTCGCGTATGCCGAAGGGCTTGGCCAAATAGTCGTCGCCGCCCAGTTCCAGGCCGACCACCTTGTCCAGCTCGGTGTCGCGCGCGGACAGGAAGAGCACGGGGACGTTGGATTTCTGGCGTATGCGACGGCACACCTCGTAGCCGTCGAGGCCCGGCAGCATGACGTCGAGTATGACTAGGTCATAGTCGCCAGCGCCGGCCATCTCGACCGCCTCGTCGCCGGCTGCCGCTGTGTCCACCTCGTAGCCTTCCTTTTGCAGGTTGAAGCTGACGAAGTCGGTGATGGACTGCTCGTCGTCGACGACGAGTATGCGCGTCTGATTGCCCTCTTCCATGCCTGCTCGTCCTTTCTCGCTCGCCTTGGCACCGCGCTTGCATTGCAGCGCAGCCTGCGCTTTGCAGCCTGCGCTCTTCATGCGCGGTTTTGCCGATGCGCCGTGCGATTTCGCAGATGCATCGCACCCGTTTGCAATGGCTTCCATTGTACGGAGCTGGCACACGTCCGCTCACCCGCCGTAACGAAACCGTTGTTGCCGTCGCGTGGCTTGGCGCGCGCCGGGTTACAATGCCCGCATGTTTTCCACGGAAAGGCACATCTCGCGCCGCGACCTTGGCTGGTACACGCTCGTCTTCGCCGTGTGCGCGGCCGGCGTTTTCGCGTTCCTCCCTCTCTCAGGGCGCAGTTTCGTGCAACCTGGTGACCCGTGGATGCAGCATGTGCAGGCGCTCGCCTACTACGGCATGTGGCTGCGCGACCTCGCGTTCTCGCTCGTGCGTGGTGACGGCGTGCCCACCTTCGGCCTGTCCATCGGATATGGCACCGACGTCGTCGGCTCGCTTCACTACGAGGCGGTGGGCGACCCGCTTGCGCTGCTTTCCGCCCTCGTTCCCGCCGCCCATGCCCATATCCTCTATCAAACACTCATCTTCGTGCGCCTCTACCTTATGGGCCTTACTTTCATGCTCTTCACCAAGCATACGGTCTCGTGTTCGCGCGCGGCGCTGCTCGTCGGCGCTATGACTTATGTGTTCTGTGGATATGCGCTTTTTTCAGGCTTTCGCCATCCCTTTTTCCTCAACCCGATGATCTGTCTGCCGCTCGTGCTGCTGGGACTCGAGCGTCTGCTTGCAGGCCGCGGCCCGCTTCCCTTCACCGCCGCAGTCGCGCTTTCCTGCGTCTCGAATTTCTACTTCGCCTACATGGTCGCCCTCGCCGTCCTGGTCTATCTCGCGTGGCGCTTGTCCTGCAGGTTCAATATGCGGCACCTGCGGGGCACGGCGGCAGACCTCGGGCGCGTTGTCGGCGCGGGCGTGCTTGGCATCTTCGTTTCGGCGTGCGTCTTCCTGCCCGTCGTCGTCTTCTTCTCGCAGGGGGCGCGCCAGGGCATGTCGACTGTGCTTAACTTGCTTTATAGTTTCGGCTACTACGCGAGTTTGCCTGCTGCGGCACTTTCGCCAACGGTAAGACCGGGGAACTGGACTTTTGTCGCCATGGGTCCTTTCTTCCTCCTTGCGTTTTTCTCTCTCTTTTTCTCGAGGAGTCGTCGCAAGGCAGATAGAGGGATGAAGATTCTTGCTTTCGCGTTGGTTGCCTTTCTCTTGCTCCCTGTTTGCGCGTACGTTCTTAACGGTTTTTCGAGACCCCTGAACCGCTGGACATGGGCGTTCTCCCTTTTCGCCGCATGGCTCGTCTCGCGGCAGTGGGATGCGATTGCCGCCGCCGCCCGCACGGGGGTGCGGGGCATGTGCGCCGTCCTCGTGTGCGCGTACACGTTTGCCGCCCTCCTCCTCTTTTGGGCGTGTGGCCCCGAGCTTTCGGGAAAGGAGGCTTTCCAGCTCTTCTCGCTGGCCCCGGGCCTCGTGCTTTCTCTGGGCGTCGTCTTCGCGCTCGCACGCTCGGGCGGGGCGCGGCCTGCGAGGCAGTCGCGCATGCGGCGCTGTGCTGTCTGCCTTGCCCTGCTCGCCGTCGTGGTAAACGGCGCCATGTTCGTCGTGTACCACGGCGACGAGTGGTACACCTTTGACGGGCTAGCCCAGAAGGCGAAAGAAAACCCCTATACAAAGCTTGCCGACACAATCGAATCCGAAGGTAGAAGCGGGGGGTTTGCCCGCGCCTCGTGCAGGTCGCACCTCAACGAGCAAGTGA
>CAVECB010000021.1:0-30885 GCA_963614215.1 Ruthenibacterium lactatiformans | reverse complement strand
CGCGAGCCAGACCTGGACCTTTGTGCAGACCGACTGGATTTGGGAGGACAGGCCGGTGCGCATGTCGGGGGAGCAGCAGGCCATGCTCGACGAGGCGAACCGCCACGGTTCTTCCACCGGCTGGCTCGTCCTCGTGAACCTCAGCACCTGCCACGTGGGCGTCTTCACGGGCGGCCAGGGCAGTTGGGGGTACGTGAACTACATGCTGTGCAGCCCCGGTGCGGACAGCTCGCCTACCGTCACCGGCGAGTACACCATCAACTACCACTTGAATAGCTTCGGCAGCGGCTACACCTGCTGGTACGCGTCGCAGTTCTACGGCGGGTACATGTTCCACTCCGTCCTCTACGAGCCCGGTTCTATGAGCGACATTCAAGACGGCCGCCTTGGCATGCACCTCTCGCACGGCTGCGTGCGCCTCGCCCTCGAAGACGCCCGCTGGATTTACTACGAGGTGCCCGTCGGTACGACCGTCTACTCGTATTGGTGATGCGCCTCGCATACGCCGAGAGCGAAAAAAGAGGCGGGTGCCGTACAGATTGGATGCGGCACTCACCTGTAGATGCGCAAGGCAGCATGCACATGCTGCCTTGCAGTTCATGAGGGGGAGCACGTATGGCATCTGAGACGGCAAACGGCGCAGAAAACGCTGCCTCGAACGGCACTACGCCCGGATTCGAGACGGTACCAGGTGGCCGCAGACACGCGGAGACGATAATCGACTCCGGTTTGGATGCGGACGCGGCGCAGACGGCCGAGGGCGCGGCAGACGCTGGCCTCGTTGCCCGGATTGGCACCTACGCCTCTACGCGCAAAGCGGCATCGAGCGCGAAACAGGTCTTGAAAGGATCGCGGCGCGAGCTAGACCACGTGCAAGAGGAACTGTCGCACAAGCGCGGCATCTTCGACAACTTCGACACCATCATGTCCGAGCAGGGCGCGGCCTTGAAGGCGGCGCAGGAGGCGGCGGCAAAAAGCAGCGCCACGCTCGATGTGCTCAAAGAACAGCTGCCGGCGGCGAAAGCCGAGTTGGAGCAGATGAGAAAACGCCACAAGGAGGAGCTGGCGCCTTTGCAAAAGGCCGCAGACAGCGCAAAGCAGGCGGTGCGCGCCCATGAACGCGAGATATCGCGTCTGCAAAAGGAGCGCGACGCGTGCTCGAAGGCTGCCTGGGAGATGAAGCACGCCGCCGATGCGCCTGCGTCTGCCCGCAGCCTCGACTACGAGCAGGCAGTGGAGCGCGAGCGCGCAAAGCTCGACGAGGTGGAACAGGCGCACACGCGCCTAGGCGAGTTGCGCAACGATGCTGCGGCCGCGAAAACCGAGTTGGAGGGCTGCCGCGAGAAGCAGGAAGCCGAGCAGGCGCCCCTTTACGAGAAGATAGAGCAGCTGCAGGCGCAGTCCAAGGCTGCGCAGCGCGACCTCTCGCGCAGGCAAAAAGAGGCAGACGAGGCGCAGGCGGCCATCGACGAGGCCAATGCCATCCACGCCGACCCGCAGGCCATAGAAGAGCTTGCCGCCCGCGCAGAAGAGCTGCAGCAGACCGTTTCCGCGCAAGAAGAGCACTACACCGCCTTGAGAGAAGAGGCCTCCTCGGCGGCGAAGAAGGCGCATGTGGGCAAGATAGCGGCAGGCGCGGCCGTGCTGCTTGTGGCCGTCGTCGCCATCGTCTTGATTGTGATGTTCGTGGGCAAGTAGGGCACACGCCGGGCAAAGGCGCGTGCATCGCCTTTTGCCGTTTGGGGTGTTTTTCGCAAGAGGGCTGGCGCAAACGAAAGGCGAGGGCAAGGAGCGAGGCTATGAAGATAAGCGTAAACGACAACCGCGACCTGGTGGACAAGATTCGCGCGGGGATACTGAAAAAGGGCGGGTACTGCCCGTGCCGCCTCGAGGAGATCGAGGACAACTATTGCATGTGCCGCGAGTTTCGCGAGCAGATAGCCGACCCTACCTGGGAAGGGTATTGCCACTGCATGCTCTACCGCAAGGAGCTCTAGTGCTGCAGGTGGCGCTTTTCCATCCGGAGATTCCCGCGAATACGGGCACCATCGGGCGCAGCTGCGTGCTCACGGGCGCGCGCCTGCACCTGATTGCACCTTTGGGCTTCAGTCTCGACGACGCGATGATACGCCGCGCAGGTATGGGCTACTGGCGCGACTTGGACCTGGTCGTGCACGACGGCTATGAGGCGTTCGTGCGCGCGACGCATGATCAGCGCGTGTGGTATTGCACCAAGCATGGCGCGCGCTCCTACGCAGACGTCGCCTACGAGGACGGCGACATCCTCATGTTTGGCGCGGAATCGAGCGGCATCGACGCGCAAGCGCTGGCGGCCCACGAAAGCGCCTGCGTGCGCATCCCCATGTTGCACCGCGAATCGGTTTCGCCGGCCACACGGCTGCCAGGCCCTGCAAGCGACCCGGCAGACCCCGATGCCGTCTCGCTTAACCTCTCCAACGCCGCCAACATTGTGCTCTTCGAGGCCTTGCGTCAGCTGGGCTTTCCGGGCATGGACGCGTCCTCGCCCCTCTAGCAGCGCCTTTTTCGGCAATGCGAACGAAAGCGTTTTCTTGAAACCGGATTCCGTTTCCCCCTCACGCGCCGCGCGGGGGCGTTTCGTGCTACATTTGCAAGCTGTTTGACTGACGTGCATGCGACGACGACAGGAGCGCCACTGTGAACGACAACGATTCCTTTCTCTTCACCTCTGAATCGGTGACCGAGGGCCATCCCGACAAGATGTGCGACCAGGTCTCCGACGCCATACTCGATGCCATACTCGCGCGCGAGGCCGAGCTGGCCGCGCAGGGCTACACCGACGCGCAGGGCGTCCCCGCCGACGTGCGCAACGTGCGCTGCGCCATCGAGACCTTTGCCACGACGGGCACCATCATCGTCATGGGCGAGGTGCGCACGCAGGCCTACGTGGACGTGCCCACCATCGTGCGCGACACGGTGCGCAAGATAGGCTACACGCGCGCCAAATACGGCTTCGACGCCGACACCTGCGGCGTGATGAACCTCATCCACGAGCAAAGCCCCGACATCGCACAGGGCGTGGACGGCACCTTCGCGCGCGCCGACGGCGACGATATCGACAAGATAGGCGCCGGCGACCAGGGCATGATGTTTGGGTATGCCTCCGACGAGACTGCCGCGCTCATGCCCATGCCCGCCTATCTTGCGCAGCGCCTAGCCAAGCGCCTGGCCGACGTGCGCAAAGACGGCACCTTGCCCTACCTGCGCCCCGACGGCAAGACGCAGGTGACGGTGCGCTACGAGGGCGGCAAGCCCGTCGAGGTGGCGGCCTGCGTCATCTCGACCCAGCACTCTGAAGACGTTTCTCAAGAGCAGATTCGCACCGACATGCTCGCGCAGGTCATTGCCCCGATCTTTGAAGAAGTGGGCATCCCCTTCGACGGCATGAAGCTTTACGTGAACCCCACGGGGCGCTTCGTCGTGGGCGGCCCGCAAGGCGACACCGGCCTGACTGGGCGCAAGATTATCGTCGACACTTACGGCGGCATGGGACGCCATGGTGGCGGTGCGTTTTCCGGCAAAGACCCCACGAAGGTGGACCGCTCCGCCGCGTACGCCGCGCGTTGGGTGGCCAAAAACGTCGTGGCGGCAGGGCTTGCGCACAAATGCGAGGTGCAGCTCGCCTATGCCATCGGCGTGCCCGAGCCGGTCTCTGTCATGGTGGACACGAAGGGCACGGGCGCAGTTGAGGATGCGGCCATCGAGCGCGCGGTGGAAGAGGTCTTCGACCTGCGGCCGGGCGCCATCATCGCCGAGCTGGATCTTTTGCGCCCGATTTTCTCCAAGACGGCCGCCTACGGCCACTTCGGCCGCGACGATGCGGACTTCACCTGGGAGAAAACCGACAAGGTTGCCCAACTGAAGGCCGCCTGCGGCAAATAGCCGCACGTCGCCTCGCAGGGCTGTCCTTTCATGCGCGCCAGCGTCATCGTAGATGTGCCCGCCCGCTCCATCGGGCGGGCATTCGATTACCACGTGCCAGATGAGCTGGCAGGCCAGGCGCGCGTGGGCTGCGCCGTGTGTGTGGAGTTTGGCGCGCGTCCCGTCGTGGGCTACATCGTCGGGCTGTCCGATGGTGAAGCGGTCGGCGGCGCGGCTGGTGAAAAAGGCGATGCAAGCGCCGATGAAGCGGCTGGCGCGAACGTTGGTGAAGCTGGTGAAGCGGCTGGTGAAGAGGGCAGCGCAGAGAAGCCCCGCGCTTTGAAAGATCTGCTTGGCGTTGTGGGCGGCCCGTATTTCGACGAGACGGCCGCACGCCTGGCCACCTGGATTGCCTCCGAGTACCTCTGCCCGCTTTCCGATGCGGTGCACCTGTTCACCCCTCCGGGCGCCGCCCCCAAGATGAAGCGCGAGGCCGGCGCCTGGCAGCTCGTCTACCCGGGCACGGGTGCCGTGGACGATCGCTGGGTCGTGCCCCTGCCTGCGGCTGCAGATTTCACGCCGCCTGCCCGCGCGCACCGCCAGAAAGCCGTGCTCGATGCCCTGTCCGAGGGCGGCATGCGCGTGGCAGAACTGTCTGCGGAGCTGGGGGCGGTGGATGCCGCCCTCAAGGCCTTGGAAAAGTACGGCGTCGTGCGCGTGGAGCACCGTCGCCGTATGCGCACGGGCTTTCAAAAGGACGTGGCGCCCGATGCGCCTCTGCCGCACTTAACGCCAGGCCAGCAGACGGCCTTGGGCGCGATAGGGCAGGCCGCGACGCATCCGGGCGGCGGGCAAACCGTGGTCGTGGACGGCGTGACGGGCTCGGGCAAAACAGAGGTCTACCTGCGCGCCATCGCGGATTGCCTCGAGCGCGGCCGCGGCGCCATCGTGCTCGTGCCCGAGATATCGCTTACCCCGCAGACGGTGGGGCGCTTTCGTGCGCGCTTTGGCGACGACGTGGCGGTGCTGCACTCGCGCCTGTCGCTCGGCGAGCGTTTCGACCAGCTCGACCTCGTGCGCCAGGGCGCGGCGCATGTCGTGGTGGGCACGCGCAGCGCGCTGTTTGCGCCCCTCTTTGAGCTGGGGCTTGTCATCATCGACGAGGAGCACGAGTCCAGCTACAAGCAAGACCGCAGCCCCCGCTACCATGCCCGCGAGGTGGCCGAGCGCCTCGTTGCCTTGCGGCACGCGACGCTTGTCTTGGGCTCTGCCACACCCGACCTTGTCACCCTCTCGCGTTGCAGGTGTGCCGGCGCATGCGCGATGCAGGAGAGCGCGACCCTCGTGGCAAAAAGCGGCGACGCCCGACAACACGCCGGCGGGGAGGGTGAAGGGGGAGGCCATGCTCGAAAAGGCGGCGCCGAAAAGCCCCGCGCCCCGTGGCGGCGTGTGGAGCTGCCCGAACGCGCCAACGGCCGGCCCATGCCGCATGTCGAGGTGGTGGATTTGGGCGCCCAGTTCAAAGGCGGCGAGCGCTCGATGTTCTCGCCGGCGCTTGCCGAGGCGCTGGCCGGCGTGTGCGAGCGCGGCGAGAAGGCGGTGCTGCTCTTCAACAGGCGCGGTTTCGCGAACTTCTTGCTGTGTCGCGAGTGCGGATACACCCCCGAGTGCCCGCACTGCGCCGTCAGCTTGAGCTACCACGAACGCAGCGCGGTACTTGCGTGCCACCACTGCGGCCACGAGGAGGCCGTGCCCGCCCGCTGCCCCGTCTGCGGCAGTCCCTACCTGCGCAAGTTGGGCGCGGGCACGGAAAAAGTGGAGCAGGAGCTGTCTGTGCTCCTTTCCGGCGCGGCAGACATCGTGCGCATGGACGCCGACACGACGCGCGGCAAAGGCGCCCACGAGCGCCTGCTGGAGCGCTTCGGCGCCACGGCCCCGGCCGTCCTTTTGGGCACGCAGATGATCGCCAAGGGACTGGACTACCCGGATGTCACCCTCGTGGGCGTGCTGAACGCCGACACCTCTCTGAAGCTGCCCGACTATCGCGCAGGCGAGCGCACCTGGCAGCTGATAGAGCAGGTGGCGGGCCGCTGCGGGCGGGGAAAGCGGCCAGGGCGCGTCATAGTCCAGACCTACCAGCCCGCGCATCCTGCGATACGCGCCGCCGCCGCCCACGACCGCGCGCTCTTCTTGGGCGACGAGCTTCAAGCCCGCCGAGAGCTCGGATACCCGCCGTTCACCCGTTTGGCCAACGTGCTTGTGTGGGGGCCTGACGAAGACGAGGTCTCGCGCACGGCTTCGCGGCTTTTTCTCTCGCTGTCCTCGGCCGTCCAAAGCGCGGGCGCGGACTGGGAGCTTTTGGGGCCGGCACCTTGCCTGCTCTCGCGCCTGAAGGGCCGCTATCGCTGGCATATACTCGTGAAGGCCGCGCCGGACGCCGATTTTTCGCAGGTCATAGGCGATGTGCTCGCGCAAAAGAGGGCACGCGGCGAGGTGCGCGTCGCGGTGGACGTGGACCCGGCGAGCCTGTTTTAGGGCGCGTGTCGCGAGGGGCACCCGGCCCTGGGCACCGGCCGCGCGTGCGTCTTTCGGATGCGGCGCACGACACCTCGTCCACTTCACCAATCCGTTGTGTTTCCACAAGGGAAACAGGAATTAATTCTCCAATGAAAATAATTAATCTACTTGAAGACGAACGGCATCCGTATTAGATTGAGTCGGTATGCGCAACACAGACCGGCATCTGTGGCGATGAGGGATATCCACGCCGGCTGCGGAGCGTTTGACGTTTCGGCTGCTTTTTCGGTGCACGCGCAAACACGAGAGGCACTGCACCGGCAAAGCGCATCGAGAGAGAGAAGAAGGAGGGGCAGTGACAGAGTCAGTAGATATCCACGCTGAAGACGTCGTCGTGCGGAAATCTTGTTGTTACTTCTGCCATCAGAACTGCGGTGTGCTCGCCTACGTGAAAGACGGCAAGCTCATCTACGCGGAAGGCGACCCGGACCACCCGACGAACCAAGGCGGCCTGTGCACGCGCGGCAACCAGGCGCTGAACTTCGTGGACGACCCGTCGCGCGTGAACTACCCGCTCAAGCGTGCGGGCGAGAAAGGCGAGAACAAGTGGGAGCGCGTCTCTTGGGACCAGGCGCTTTCCGAGATCGCCGAAAAACTCAACCAGATTAAAAAGGAGTCCGGCGCCCAGGCCGTGGCGGCCGCTGCCGGCACTCTGCGCACCGACGACTGGGCGCGCCGCCGTTTCCTGAACCTCTTCGGCACCCCCAACGGCTTCCACAACGCGCTTTTGTGCTGGATTCCCACCTTCATGATCGAGACGGCCGTCTCCGGCTGGTCTCCCTTCGAGACCGACCTGGGCACCTCCAAGTGTGTCATCTTGTGGGGCTTCAATCCCGGCGCCTCGTCCATGCCCGGCATGCATGGCTACACGGATCTGCAGCGCCAGACCGGCCTGAAGCTCATCGTCGTGGATCCGCGCTACTCTGAGACGGCCGCGCACGCAGACCTGTGGCTGCCGCTGCGCCCGGGTTCTGACACGGCGCTGTCGCTGGCCATGCTCAACGTCATCTTGAACGAGTTCATCTACGACATGAACTTCGTGGACGAGTGGTGCGTCGGCATCGACGAGCTGCGCGATGCCATGGAACCCTATACGCCGGAGTGGGCCTCCCCGCTCACCTGGCTCGACCCCGAGCTCATCCGCGAGGCCGCGCGCATGTACGCGACCAACACCCCCGGCAACATTCAGTGGGGCTGCACCTGGGATCAGCTGGGCAAGAGCGCCGGCGCCGGCATGCACGCCCGCGCCATCATGCGCGCCATCTGCGGCAACCTCGACGTCCCCGGCGGCGACGGCATGCCCGGTCCTGCCGTCTACATCACCGACGAGGAGATGGAGGGCAACAACTTCCTGCCCGACGACGTGAAGGCCAAGCAGATTGGCTCGGACAAGTACAAGATGACGTCTTGGCCCGGCTACGAGCGTCTGGCCGAGATTTCGCAGCGCAAGTGGGGCAAGGCATTCACCGCCGAGTGGATGTGCGAGGCGCACGGTCCGTCCGTGTTCAAGGCCATCCTCACCGGCGACCCCTACCAGGTGCGCGCCCTGCTGGTCTCGGGCACGAACCCGCTGTCGTCTTACGGCGACGCGAAGATGACCTACGAGGCCATCAAGCAGGTCGAGTTCCTCGTTGTGCTGGACTACTACATCACGCCGACGGCTCTGCAGGCCGACTTCATTTTGCCGGTGGCCGGCGCCATGGAGCGCCCCATCGTGCACACGAACTACGGCGTCACGGACTCCATTGTCGGCTCGCAGCGCGCCATACAGCCCATGTACGAGCGCAAGACCGACTACAACATCTGGCGCGAGCTGGGTCTTGCCTGCGGCCAGACCGAAGAAGAGTGGCCGTGGCCGGAGCTGGAAGACGCGTTCTTCCACATGCTCCAGCCGCTCGGCATGCCCATCGAAAGCTACGACGACTTCGTCGAGCGCTACCGCATGTACTACCCGCCCGTGCACTACCAAAAGCACGTGGGCCGCGGCGAGTTCTGCACGGCGTCTGGCAAAGTGGAGCTGAAGAGCAGCGTGCTCGAGGAGTTCGGCCTGCCCGGGCTTCCCACCTATCTGGGTCCTGCGGAAAACGAGGCAGACGACCCCGAGGTGGCCGAGGAGTACCCGGTCGTGCTCACCACGGGCGGCGGCTTCATGCCCTTCCACCACTCCGAGCACTTCAACAACCCCATCATCCGCTACATCAAGCCGGACCCCTTCTTCACCATCCATCCCGACCTGGCCGAAAAGCTCAAGATCGCCGACGGCGACTGGTGCTGGATCGAGACGCGGCGCGGGCGCATTAAGCAGCGCGCCAACGTCGAGCCGGGCATCGACCCGCGCGCGGTCTACACGCAGCGCGGCTGGTGGTTCCCCGAGCGCTCGCATGAAGGCCCGCAGCCTTTTGGGTGCTTCGAGTCCAACACCAACGTGCTCACGTCGGTTGACGACGAGCACTGCGACCCGCTGACGGGCTGCTGGGCAAACCGCGGTCTGCTGTGCAAGGTCTACAAGTGCACCGAGGCCGACCACGAGTACACGGCGGCCGACTGCGGCTTTTCCATCCCGGGTTCGGATTTCGCGAAGAAGGGTACGGGCGTGCACTCGATGCCTTCCGAGCACAAGATGGCCATCGAGTTCGCCGAGCCCATCTACGCGCAGCCCGACTTCGAGGTGCCCGAGGGCTTGACCTGGGACTACAAGACGCGCCGCGCCGTCGACGAGGCCGGCCGCTACCTCGACCCGGCCAGCGGCTGGATGATCGACCCGGATTCGGGTGCCTACTACCAGCAGGGCACGGGCTACAAGTACATCAGCTCGGGCGGCGATTTCCTGCTCGACGAGGCATCCGGTACCTTCTACGACTTCTCCGGCCAGCCTTCCGCAGGCCCTCAGCCCACGTTTGAGGTTCCCGAGATGCTCGTGTGGGATCCGATCACGCAGACGGCCAAAGAGCCCAATACGGGCTATCGCTACGACCCGGAGAGCGGCTGGCTCATCAACGACGAGACCAACGTCTACTACGACAAGTACACGATGTATGCCTACGATGCGGCCAAGAACCTCTTGGTCGACGAAAAGACGGGCAAGTACTACAGCATGGAAGACCCCACCCAGGAGGTTTCCGTTGAAGGAGGGGAGGCTTAAATGACACGCTACGCAATGGTCATGGACACGCGCCGCTGCATCGGCTGCTCTTCGTGCACGATCGCATGCCGCACGTGGAACGAGCTTCCGCTCGATGTCATCTACAACCCGGTGGTCTCGGCCGGCGCCGAAGGCACCTGGCCTCATGTCCACCTCACCTTCACCCCGATGATCTGCATGCACTGCGAAAAGCCTGCCTGCGTGCCGAGCTGCCCCACGGGCGCCTCGCGTCAAGACGACGACGGCATCGTGTGGGTGAAGTACGAGCACTGCATGGGCTGCAAGGTCTGCGCGAACGCCTGCCCTTACGGCGCGCGCGACTACAACGAGGAAGAAGGCTTCATGCGCAAGTGCACGTTCTGCAAAGACCGTGTACGCGAAGGCGAGCAGCCCCACTGCGTGAAGACCTGCCATCAAAAGGCGCGTATCTTCGGCGACTTGGACGACCCGAACTCCGAGGTGTCCAAGCTGGTGAACTCCTTGCACACCGAGCGTATTGACGAGGATCTGGGGACTGAGCCTCAGGTGTACTACATCCGCGATTTGGGAGGGAGGGCATAATGAGACGTTTCTGGATTTGGCCCATCGCCCTGTACCTGTTCTTGGGTGGCCTCGGCGGCGGCATGATGTGCTTTGCGATGGTGCTCGGCGTGATGGTCGAGCCCTCCGCGGTCACGTCCGGCACCCTCGTGTTCGGCGTGTTCGTCGCGTTTTTGTGCCTGCTTGTGGGCACCGCCTTGCTCGTGTTCGAGTTGGGGCAGCCAAAGGTCTTCTATCGCGCGTTTGTCGCGAAGACGGCCGTCATCAAATGGGGCGCCGTCGTGCTGTCCATCTCGATGATTTTCGGCTTCCTGTTCATTGTGTGGGAGATCTCGTGGTTCCAGTTCTTCCCCTTCATTCCCTACGAGGGCTTCGCGCGTTTTTGCCTGATACCGGCAGGCGTGGCGGGCTGCTGCGTCATGGTCTACACGGGCGTGCTGCTGTCTTCGCTGAAGGGTCGTCCGTTCTGGAACACCCCGGCTCTGCCGGTGCTGTTCACCGTGTCGGCGCTGTCTACGGGCGCGGCCCTGCTGTCCATGTGCGTGGGCGTGTGGCCTTTCCCCAACGAGTGGCTGCTTGCCGATGCCGCCTCGCTGGAGTTCATCCACACCGGGCATGAGTTCCGCGAGCTGTTGCACGTGGCCGACCGCGTCTTGATCGTGGCCGAGATGGTCGTGCTGCTGCTCTTCGTCATGCTGCAGTTCTGCGCGTCCAACAACATGGCCAAGCGCGTGGCCGACCGCTGGGTGCGCGGCTCTTGGGCCTTCTACTTCTGGGGCCTGCTGCTAGGCTGCGGCCTGCTCGTCCCGCTGTTTTTGAACATCGCGGGCGGTGCGGCGGCCGAGGTCGCCTCGCCGGTGATTGCGCTGGCCGGCGGCTGCCTGCTGCGCTTCATGATTGTGTGGAGCAACGAGCGCCGTCTGGGGCCGGGCGAGGAGAAGTATCACTCGCGCCTGCCCAAGGGTGCCAACCCCGAGGCTTCCGGCAACGACGAGTTCATGGACTACTGGGCGCCTGGTCGCACGTACTGGACCGAGGTGAACGCCGCGCCGGCTGCCGCGCCTGTTGTGGGTGCGCATTCGGTGGTGGCCGCCGAGGAGGCCTAGCGTGAAAAGGCGTGCGCGCTGCGGCGGTTGAGACGCGGCGCACACGTGGACGAGACCCCGGCTGCGCGCTGTCGCGTGGCTGGGGTTTCGCTATAGTTGGGGCACGTGCGTGCCATATGCCCGCTACGTGCGTGAATGCGGGCACGAGAGAGAGGGGGCGAGAGGGAAAATGAGCATGGAGGTCGAGGAGAACCTGCGCGGTTTTGCCGACGCATGCCTGCACTGTGGTTTGTGCGCGCGCACCGACTGCGGCAATTTCCCACAAGGCACCCCGGATCTAGGCGAGATATGCGCCTTGCTGCTCGACGGCGACGAGACCTGGCGGCATTTCCCCTTCACCTGCGCTTTGTGCGGACGTTGCACCGTGCACTGCCCGGCGCACTTGCGCGTCTTTAACATGTGCAAGCCTGCACGCGCCCTCGTGCTGCGCGAATATCCCGAGCTGCGCGACCTCTACCGCAAGTTTCGCACGGACCTGAAATACAACCTCTTCAGCATGTTGAAGAGCCATCGCGCCCACGGCGACATGGACCACATTTCGCTTGTGGAAGGCGTGGCAGACCTCGGGGGAGAGGCGGATACCTGCGCGTTTTTCCCGGGCTGCGCGCTGTATGCCTACGCGCCTGAGCTGACGGATGCGGTGATGTCGTGGCTGCGCGAGGAGCGCATCGCGTCGCGCACCCTGACGTTTTGCTGCGGGGCGACCTTCTACGACCCCGGTTTTTTCGCCGAGTTCGACGCCTACCGCGCAGGCGTGCAGGAGTTTTTGGCCGAGGAGGGCATCGAGCGCCTCGTCATTACCTGCCCGCATTGCGAGCGTCTCCTGCCCGAGCTGCTGGAGGGCACGGGCATCGAACTGCTGCGCCTGCCCGAGCTTTTGCGCGAGCGGGGCAAGGTGGCCGACATGGCCGGCAGCTTCACCGTGCACGATTCTTGCTACGACCGCGAGGCCGGCGTCTACGGAGATGCGGCGCGCGCCCTCTACCCGCATGCGCAGGCCGTCGAGATGGCGCACAATCGCGCCGACACCATGTGCTGCGGCGGTGGCGGCATGGTCAGCGTCTATGCGCGCGACTTCTGCGAGTACCGCCGGCTCATGCGCCTGGCCGAGGTGGACGATGCGGGCGCGGACATGTGTCTGTCCACCTGTTTTTCGTGCGTGAACTCCATGCAGCGCTCCATACGCGAGATCCCCGTGCGGCACTATCTGGAGCCAATCTTTGGGGTGAAGGTGGACTGGCCGGCCGTCTACGCGAGCGTGGACGCGCTGTATGCCGACCCGCGCACGGAAGGCCTCTACGCCTTGCGCGAGCCGGTGTTTGCGGGGCAGGTCGTGCCGAAGGAGCCGGGTGCGGCGAGCGATGATGAGGCCGGCAAGGCGGGCACGGCGACCGATGAAGCAACTGCATCCACGACAGAAGACGGAGCCTGAGCGCGCGCGTTTTTTGCGAAGGGCACGCGCGATTTCACCATGACAAGCGACATCCGTAAAACCAACTGCCACTACTGCGGCTACCTGTGCGCTTTCGAGGCGCGCGTGGAAGACGGGCGCATCGTCGAGTTCACCCCTGATGCCACGCGCTATCCCTACGACCCGTCCGTTTCCGCGCGCTGTCCGCGCTGGCGCTTAAACGTCGAGAAGCTCTACGATGAAAGTCGGGTGAACTACCCGCTGCGACGCGTAGGCCAGCGGGGCAGCGGGAAATTCGAGCGTGTCTCTTGGGACGAGGCCATGAGCGACATCGCTACGCGCCTGCGCGCCCTCATTGACGAGTACGGCGGCTGGACTGTGGCCTCTGCTATCGGCGGGCCTCATGCCGTCTACTGGCCGTTGCACCGCCTGATGAGCTTCATCGGTAGCCCGAACAACATGGGCATAGGGCCTATCTGCTGGAACCCGCGCATATGGATGGACACGATGACCTACGGCTGGTCCATCGAGTGCGACCTGCGCCCGGGACTTACCGGCTGCCTCGTCTTGTGGGGCACCAACCCGGCGCAAAGCGACAACTCGCTGTTTTGGCGCAATGTCGCGCAATACGCCCGCGACGGCGGCAAGCTCGTCGTCGTGGACACGCGCCTGTCCGAGACAGCCATGAAGGCCGACGTGTGGCTGCACCCCTTCCCGGGCACCGACATCGTGCTTGCCTACGCGCTCGCGCGCATCATCATCGAGGAAGAACGCGCAGACGACGAGTTTGTGGAGCAGTGGTGCTACGGCTTCGACGAGTTCAAGGAAGCCGCCTTCGAGCATAGCCTGGAAGAGGCCGCCGAGATTACGAAGGTCTCCATCGAGGACATGCGCGCCGCCGCACGAGCGTATGCCGGCGACTACCCGGCCGGCCTGCTCTCCGGGCGCGGCGTCGACCAGATAGGGCCTAACACCGCGCCGCTGCACCGTGTGCTGGCCGCGCTGCGTGCCATCACGGGCAATGTGGACGTGCCGGGCGCCTGCTGCATCAACGAGGCGCCGCGCTTCATGTCCGAGCTGGAGCTGGAGGGCAGCCTGGAGCTGTCGGATGAGGCCAAGGCGCATTGCCTGAACGAGCCGGACTGCGGCTTGCAGGGCTATCGGGGCTGGGAGCTGGCCGACGCGCGCACGGCAAAGCTCGGCCGGCATCTGCCCATGCGCTATCTGACGAGCGCCCTGCCGCAGCGCGTGTGGGAGGCCGCCGTCGAGGAAAAGCCCTACCGCGTGAGCGCCCTTGTCGTGGATGCGGCAAACCCGCTTGTCACCTACGCCGACACCGAGCTGGTGCGCCGGGCGCTTGAGGCCATGGAGCTTGTCGTCGTGTTGGAGTTTGTCATGACGCCCACGGCGCAGATGGCCGACTACGTGCTGCCGGCCGCCGCCGCGCTCGAGCATCCCTGCCTGCAGGCCATGGGCGGCGTGTCGGATTTCTGCTACGGAGGCCCTGCCGCCGTAGAGCCGCAGTTCGAGCGCCGCGAGGACTACGCGATATTGCGCGAGCTGGCGCTGCGTCTGGGGGACGCCGAGGAAAATTGGCCTGCGCGCGACCTATCCGAAGAGCTTGCCCGCATGCTCGAGCCCGTCGGCATGAGCTGGGAGGATTTCTGTACAGTGGGGCTGTGCGGCGGCGCTCAGCGCTACTACAAGCACTTGGAGCGCGACCCGGCCACGGGCGAGGTGGCAGGCTTTGCCACCCAAAGCGGCAAAATCGAGCTGGCAAACCCCTTCCTGGACGGCCTTGGCGCAGGTCGCGTCGCCCGCTTCACCCCTGTGCCGCAGGTGCACGAGGGGCGCAGCGCCGACCCGCAGGCCGTCGTGCTCATCACCGGCGCGCGCAAGCAGCCCTACTGGGCCTCGTCGTATTTCGAGGTGCCCGCGATGCGCGCCCGCCACCCGAAGCCCTTGGTCGAGATGTCGCAGGCCACGGCAGACGCGCTGGGTCTGTCTGAAGGCGACCTCGCACTCATATCGCGCCTGGATGCCCCCGAGACCGAAATCGTGCAGCACGTGCACATCGCGCCCATGGTCGATGGTGTAGCATCTGCCGAGTACGGATGGTGGTTTCCCGAGCAGCAAGGCGGCGCCCCGGGCTTTTCTGGCCTGTTCGACAGCAACGTCAACCTGCTCACGCGCGGCACGGTCGAAGGCGAGGCCGAGCCGCTCATAGGCACGTGGATCTACAACGGCATACCCTGCCGCATACGCAAGAAAGGAGATTGAGGTGCAAGAGAAGAAGTACGCGATCCTCATATTCAGCAAGCCGCCCATCCCGGGGCTGGTGAAGACGCGTCTCACGCGCGAGCGCGGCGGCATCTTCACCGAGCAGCAGGCCGCCCAGTTCTTCAAGCGCAGCCTGTGGGACGTCACAGAGCTGGCCATGTGGTGCATGGACGACCTAGCCGAGCTGAACCGCCTGGAGCGCGAGGCCAACGACGGCGCCCCGCATCGCAGCTACGACCTCTTCATCTCCACCACGCCCGAAGAAAACGTGCAGCTGATGAAAGACACGATCCAAGAGATCGGCAACTGGCCGCACGAGATCCACTACATGTGCGACCACGGCGCGAGCTTCGACGAGCATTTCAACGGCGCGTTCCAAGACATCTTCGACCAGGGCTACGAGGCCATCGTCTCCATCGGCGCCGACATTCCCACCCTGCCGCGCACGCACGTTTCGCAGGCTTTCCAGTGGCTCGACTACTTCAGCGAGGTCTTGGGCACGCCCGGCTTCGTGCAGGCGCCGTGCCAGGAATGCGGCACGAGCCTCGTGGGCTACAACTACGACACGCCCATCGACCACACGGGCATCTACTACAACATGGACGGGCGTCCGGCGCTTGACGGCTACGTGGAAAAGCTCAAGGAAAAGGGCATCCCCAACGCCTATCTGGCACCGGTGGCCGACGTGGACGAGCCGGAAGATTTGGCGCACTGCCTGTCGTGCGCGCGCGCCTTGGCATCTGCGGCCGAGTTCCAAACGGGCATCTACGTGCCGCGCCGCGTGATCGAGTGGGCAGACGCCGTCGGCATCCGCGTCACGGCGCCGCCCAACGACAACCACGACCCACGCCAGTACCTCGACGACGCGGTGGACGGTGCCGACGCGCCGGCTTTGGACGCGCAGCCCACCGAGGGCATACTCTAGGACGGTGAAGGCGGTGACGGCGCAAGAGAGGCCTGCGGTGGATGTGGCTGCGGCTGTGCCTGCGGGTGAAGACGGCGTGCATCCTGGCGCGGGCGAGGGCGCGACGTCTGCGACAGTAGGTGCGCCTGCGGGTGAAGAGCGTCTCTTGCACACGGTGCATGCCATGTGCCCGCACTGCCTGGAAGTGCTAGATGCGCACGTCTACGCAGATGCAGATGGCGCGGTCCGGATGCGCCGCACCTGCCCCGAGCACGGCCAGACTACGACCTACGTGTGGCCGGATGCCGAGCACTACGAGTGGCTGCGCGGCATGCACACCGACGCGACCGCGCCCAAGGAGCGTCGCGCGCCTATCGTGGATGCCTGCTGCAAGAGCTGCGGCTTGTGTCCGCGCCACCTGCGCCGCGGCACCCTGGTCGAGATAGAGGTCACGCGCCGCTGCAACGCGAAGTGCCCCGTGTGCTTCATGAGCGCCGATTTTCCCACGGACGGCATCAGCTTCGCGCAGATAGAGAGCCTTGTGGCCACGCTCGCGCGCGATGTGGGCCCCGAGACCGGCCTGCAGATCACGGGCGGCGAACCCACGGTGCGCGCCGATTTGCCCGACATCGTGAAGATGGCCAGGGGCTACGGCTTCACCGGCATCGAGGTCAACACCAACGGCATCGTGATCGGACGCAGCCGCGAGTACCTGCAAAAGCTCGTGGACGCAGGGATCACGGGCGTCTACCTGTCTTTCGACGGCACCGACGAGGCACCCTATGAGGCCATATGCGGCAACGCGGCGATGCTTGCCGACAAGCTGGCCTGCATCGAGAACTGCCGCGAGGTCGGCGTCGAGGTCATCTTGTGCATGACCATCGTGAAAGGCGTAAACGACCACCTTGTGGGGCAGGTCATCGACTTTGCCTGGGACAACAACGACATCGTGGCAGGCATCGCCTTGCAGCCGGCCTTCACCTCGGGGCGCTTCGAGCCGGACTGCTACGCGCCCTACACGGCAGGCGACACCATTTTCGACATAGAGCGTCAGACAAACGGGCGCATACGGGTGGCCGACATCATGCCGCTTGGCTGCTCGGACCCGCTGTGCGACACGGGCACCTTCCTCTCGCCCGACGAAAACGGCGGCTACGTGCCGGCCACGCGCGGACTGACCCGCGAGGAGTATTTGGAGTACTTCGATGCGGCCAGCCCCCAGGGCTCGGTGCTGCCCGACATACTTTTCAAGAAGGGTGTGAACCTCTACCACGGCGTCAGCCTCATCATCATGAACTACATGGACGCGATGACGGCGACGATGGAGCGCATGCGCGAATGCTCGATGCTCGTCACGATGAAAGACGGGCGCATCATCCCGTTTTGCAGCTATCAGATGACGGATGCTTGCGGCAGGCGCCTCTACGAGATGTGGGGCACCGGGCCTGACGAGTAAGGGGCTGCCGTGCTCCTTTCTTGTGCGCTGGCTTGTCCTGCCTACCTTCTCGCGCGGGTTGCCGCGCCCCTTTTCACTATGAGCGCGCCGCGCCCCTTTTCACCATGAACACGCCGCGCCTCTTTGCCGTGAGATCCGCTGCCCGTTTCGATGCCGTGACGTTTGCCGCGCCCCACGCGCCCGCCCGTGCATCGAAGCGTAGAATTGGCAGGCATGCAATCGCGACGAGAGAGGACGAGCCGCATGTACTACCACGATTTCAAGGGCAAAAAGATATCCGCGCTTGGCATGGGCACGATGCGCCTGCCCGTCATCGACGGCGACGAGGCCAAGCCCGATTTCGACGCCACGCGCGAGATGGTGGCCTATGCTTTGGAGCACGGGGTGAACTACTTCGACACGGCATGGGGCTATCACAGCGGGCACTCCGAAGAGGCCGTCGGCGCGGCGCTGGAAGGCTTTGACCGCGACTCGTTTTACCTCACGAGCAAGTTTCCGGGCTACGACGTGGCCAATTTCGGCAAGCACGAAGAGATTTTTGCCAAGCAGCTGGAGAAATGCCGCGTGGACCACTTCGACTTCTACCTCATCCACAATGTGTGCGAGGTCAACATCGAGCAGTACCTCGACGACGGGAAATACGGCACGGTCAGCTATTTCAAGGAGCAGCGCGACGCGGGCAAAATCGCCCATCTGGGCTTTTCTGTGCACGGGCGCTTCGACACCTTCGAGCGCTTCATGGACGCCTACGGTGACGACATGGAGTTTTGCCAGATTCAGCTGAACTACGAGGACTGGGAGTTCCAAGACGCCAAGGCAAAGGTCGCCTATTGCGCCGAACGCGGCCTGCCCGTCATCGTGATGGAGCCCCTGCGCGGCGGCATCCTGTGCGACCTGCCCGAGCAGCACCACGAGCGCCTGGCTGCTCTGCGCCCGGGAATGTCGGACACGGAGTGGGCGTTTCGCTGGCTCGAGGGCATCGATGGCATCGTCACCGTCTTGTCCGGCATGAGCGACATGAACCAGCTGCGCGACAACATCGCCATTTTTGGGGAGAAAAAGGCTCTTGCAGACGAGGAGCGCGCCATCCTTGAAGAGATTGGCCACGACCTGGCGTATTCGAAGGGCTTGCCCTGCACGGCGTGCCGCTACTGCGTCGACCATTGCCCGCAAGATCTCGACATTCCGCACCTCATCTACCTCTACAACGAGCAGCTCTCGCGCGATTCCGGCCGCTTCATCGCGCCCATGTCCTATCGCGTGCTGCGCGACGAGGCCAAGCCCGATGCCTGCATCGCCTGCGGCGCCTGCCATGAGGTGTGCCCGCAGCAGCTGGCTATCCCTCAGTTTTTGGCTGAGTTTGCCGCCGCGATGCACAAGAAAAAAGACGGAGAGTAGGGTTGTCGCAAAGTTGATGTTTCGCGCTTGTCCGCCCGCCCGCCGCGCCGTTTTGCGTGCTATGGTGTGCGGGCGCGTGAAAGCGCGGCGATGCCTTGCAGCGGGCTGTCTTGCGATAGCGGCCCTGCGGTGGATGTGCCCGCGCCGAAAAGTGCGCGCGAGGAGCAACGACACGCATTCGATGAAGAGGAGGGCGCACGCGAAATGCGCATTCAGGAAGTACGCCGAGGTTCGCAGATATCCGAAAACGTCAGATGCCTCATGCAGGCGGTGTTTCCGCCCGAGGAGCTGGTCTCCTACGAGCGCCTGCTGGAGCTGGCCGAGCAAGACGGCGTGTTCTTCCAGGCATTTTTCGATGAAGAGGAGTTCAGCGGCCTGGCGTATTGGATGGTGAAAGACGACCTCGTCTATCTGTTCTACCTGGCCGTCTCGCCCACGTGCCAGTCCAAGGGCTACGGCACGCAGATACTGAACAGCCTGAAGCTGCAAAACCCTGGCAAGACCATCGTTTTGGAGGCCGAGTCCGTGCGCGAGGAGGCCGACAACGCCGAGCAACGCCGCCGTCGCCAGGTCTTCTACGAGCGCAACGGCTTTGCCCGCATGAATTTCCGCACCGACGACGGTGGCCAGATCTACGACATCATGGCCTGCGGGCGAGAGGTGGGCGGCGAGGAGTTTTTGGAGATGGTGCGCCACTTCGCGCCCGACATCGTCGAGCTCATGGCCGTCATCGACTAGCGCCGCGCATCGCACGCCGCTTTCGTTTCACCCGGCCCGCACTCGCATCCGCACATCATGGAAATCGCAGAACAGCAACGCCGGCGCATCGACGCCGACATAGCGCAGATAGCCTGCACGCGTCCGACCCCGCCCGTCATCGCCATCGTGCCTACGCAGCTGCCGGCCGAGCATCTGCTGCGCGTGAACGACCACTACATCAACGCCATCGTCGTGGCCGGCGGCGTGCCGCTGATATTGCCGCTCACGCGCGACATGCGCGTCTACGAGCGGCTTTTCCCCGTGGTAGACGGCTTTGTCCTCACGGGCGGGCACGACGTGGACCCCGAACGCTACGACGCGGACACGGGCGGTGCGGCCTTCGACAAGCTCGGCGAGATCACCCCGCTGCGCGACAAAGTGGAAAACCTTATCCTCGACTACGCGTGGAAGGCCGACGTGCCGCTTTTGGGCACCTGCCGGGGCATGCAGACGATGAACGTCTTCTTCGGCGGCAGCCTCTACCTGGATCTGCCCAGCGAGTTTTCCGGCGTCGACCCCCTCACGCGCACGCCCCTTCTGCATTGGCAATCTGAAGACCCCGGCCAAACCACGCACTACATCTCTGTCGGGCGTGGCTCGAAGCTGTACAGCGTTTTGAAGACCGACACGCTGGCGGCAAACTCCTTTCACCACCAGGGGGTAAAAGAGCTCGGGCGCGGGCTATCGGCGGTCGCCTGGGCAAGTGATGGGCTGGTGGAGGCCATCGAGGCCGAGGAGCGCACCTTCATGCTGGGCGTGCAGTGGCACCCCGAGTTTTTCTTCAAGGAAAAGCACATGGGCAACCTCTTTGCGCTGTTGGTAAACGAAGCGGCCCTCGCGCGCTCGAGCGGCAGGCTGGAGGGCGCCTTCGAGAAAGCGCAACTTTCCGCCGACAGCCCGTGGCTCTAGACGCCGTTCACGCGCCTTCCCGCGCCGGCGTGCGGCCCGCGGCAAAGCGACCCGCGGCAAAGCAATTTGCGGCAAAACACCCCGCACTTTCCAGCACGGACCATAGGCCTTCACTTCCGTTTGCTTGCTGCTAACGGAAGTGAAACCACTTTCGCTTCCGTTTGTCTGTCGCTAACGGAAGTGAAACTCCTTTCGCTTCCGTTAACGCATGCGAGGAAGAAGTGAAAAGCGGCGATTTCGTGGCGTTCAGGCGCGCTTAAAGACGAGGTAGCGGTTCGCGTGTCCGCCGCGTCCGTCGGCCCTGAAATCCGCAGCCAGGCGTGCGGCATGCGCCCCCTTTTGCGAAGCCACGAGGCGCTCGATTTCCGCGTCGGAGAAATGATGGCAGTAGCGCCATACACCCGGCGTGTTCTGCCAGCCCAAGATGTAGTCGCCCGCCCCCAGCTCGTCGGGGTCTATCTCCAACTCGGCCACTGCCCGCGCGGTGGAAGCGGCTGCTTTTTCTCGCGCGTCGTCGTCGGCGGCGAACTGCCACAGTGTGACGAAGACCAGTCCGCCCGGCCGCACGCTTTGCACAAGGGCGTCTAGCAGGCGCTTCCTCCACAAAAACTGCGGCACATGATGAAAGAAGCCAAAGCACACGGCGCTGTCGCAAGCAGGCGCCTCCAGTGCATCGCGCAAGGCGCGTTCGGTCTTGAGCGCCTCCACGATATCGAGGTGCTGGTAGGCCAGCTCGCCTGTCGCATCCATCCCGTGCGCCAAGTCGAAGACCAGGGCATCGTCGCCGTCCACGGCATACGTAGACATCGAAAGGTTCGGGTGCGCCTCGTGCATGAAGCGCTCGAAGCGAAGGTTGCCGCAGGCAAGGTCGAGCAGCTCCAGGGCACCGTCCGCGCCGCCTTTTTCGGCCAGCTCGACCAGCATGTCCGCGCAGCGGTACCACCCCGCCCAAGGCTTTGTGCGCGTCGCGGAAAACGACCCGCCCTGCGCGGCGTAGAAGCGCGAAGTCGCCTGCGCCAGTTTCTCTGCGGTCTCCTTGTCCATAGCGCGTCATTGTAGCGTCCCCGCGCCGCACATGCGCTAAACTACGCGTCATGCTTACCTGGTGGCACTATCTCGTCTCCTTTTGCGTGGCCCTGCTCGCGACGGCGCTGCTCGTGCCCGTCGTGCGCCGCTTTGCCATACGCCATGGCATCGTGGACAAGCCGGGCGGTAGGCGCGTGAACAAGACGGCCGTCCCGCGCATGGGTGGCGTCGCGATGTTTGCCGGCGTGCTCGTGGCCGTGGCCCTCGAGTGCATATGCGACGCGGCCGGCGTCTGGATAGGGCCGGTCGTGGCAGACGGCATCTTCAACGGCCAGCTCGTGGGCGTGCTCGCCGGGCTTGCCTGCATCACGGCCGTGGGCGTGGCAGACGACGTACGTTCGCTACCTCCCTGGGTGAAACTTGCCGGCCAAATCGTCGCCGCGTGCATCATCGCCTTCACGGGCACCCTGCTCTCCAACTTCAAAATCCCCTTCACCAACATGGTCATAGGCTTAGGTATCTGGGCATACCCCATCACCATCCTCTACCTCGTCGCCTTCGCCAATATCATCAACCTCATCGATGGGCTGGACGGGCTGGCGGCGGGCATTACGGGCATCTCGGCGCTGTCGCTGTTTGTCCTCACGGTCGGCCTCATGCGCAACGACGCCGCCCTCGTGGCCATCATCCTCGTAGGCATCTGCGTGGGCTTTCTCTTCTACAACTTCAACCCTGCCTCCATCTTCATGGGAGATTCCGGCAGCCTGCTCATCGGCATGATGCTCGGCACGGTCAGCCTGCTGGGCGCGGCGCGCTTCTCGTCGATTACGGCTCTCGCGGTGCCCATCGTCATTGCCGGTGTGCCCGTCATCGACACCTTCTCGGCCATCATCCGCCGCCTGCGCGGGCACCAGCGCATCGACCAGCCCGACACCGGCCACATCCACCATCGCCTGCTGCGGCGCGGCTTCACCCAGCGAAAGGCCGTGCTCGTCATCTACGGATGGACGGCCATCTTGTGCGTGGGCGCGACGCTTCTGTGGAATACCGAGGGCGCGTTGAAATATGGACTGCTCCTCGTGCTGCTCGTGGCCTCGGCCTTCATCATCCACTACCTCGGGTTGTTCGGGCCGGTCTTGCAGCACACGAAGCCTGATGCGCCGGATGCGGATGCGGGAGAGGCCGCGGGCACAGACGCGGGCGCGGGGCATGGTGAAGCGGACGCCGGAAGCGCTAAAGCGCACGCCGGAGCCGGTGAGGCAGATATTTTGGACGGCGCTGCAGGCGGTGAAGCGGGTGGTAAAGCTGCGGATGGCGCACATGGTGAAGCCGGCGCTGAAAACGGCGAGGCCGGCGGCGATGACCATGTCGGGGCGCACACGCGGTGAGCGAGCGCCTGCCCGGCATACGCGAGCAGCTGAAAAGCGTCCCGGAAAAACCCGGCTGCTACCTGTGGAAGGACGCGGCCGGCGCCATCCTCTACGTGGGCAAGGCGGTGAACCTGCGCGTGCGCATGTCCCAGTACGTGAACGGCTCTGATGAACGGGCGAAGATTCCCGTGATGATGGAGCAGGTGGCTAGCTTTGACTACGTCGTCGTGGACAACGAGACCGAGTCGCTGGTGCTGGAGAAAAACCTCATCCAACAGCACCACCCGCCCTTCAACGTGGACTATAGAGACAACAAGAGCTACCCCTACATCGCCCTCACAAAAGACGACGTCTACCCGGCCATAAAGTACACGCGCGAGAAGCACCGCAAGGGCACGCGCTACTTCGGCCCCTATACCGATGCCCGCGCCGCCCGCGAAACGGTGGACACCTTGCGCCGCATCGTACCGCTGTGTCGCACGAGCTGCGACCGCTATCGCGCCACGCGGCGAAAGCTGGCCGCAGGGCACGCGCCGAGCCCAGACGACAAGACCTGCTTTGACTACCACATTGGGCATGGGCTGGGCCCTTGCTGCGGCGCCATCACCCCTGAAGACTACGCGCCCTACGTGGAGAAGGCCGAGCGCTTCTTGAGCGGCAAGCGCGACGAGTTTGCCCGCGAGCTGGCCGGCGAGATGGAGGCCGCCGCCGCCGAGCTGGACTTCGAGCGCGCCGCGCGCATACGCGACAGGCTGCAGGCGGTTCAGGCGCTGCGCGAGAAGCAAAAAGCCGTCCTGGAGCACGCCATCGACGCCGACATCGTGGGGTTTTTCCGCGAAGAGACCATCGGCGCGGCGCATGTGTTCGTGGTGCGCGAGGGGCGCGTGGTTGTCTCCAACGACTTCATCTTGGACAAAGGTCTCGACGTGGACGCCGACGAGTTCGCCGGGCAGTTTCTTGCCCGCTACTACGACGGCACCGACGAGCTGCCCCACGAGGTGGTGCTGGCCGAGGCGCTGCCAGACGATTTGGCCCGGCCGCTGGAGAGCTGGCTTACCGAGCGGCTGGCCTCGCCGCACGGCGCCCGCGTGCGCGTGACGGTGCCCAAGCGCGGCGCCCGCCACGAGCTTTTGCGCCTGGCCGAGACCAACGCGCGGCACGCCCTCATGCGCTTTAAGGCGCGCACCCGCTACGACGAGGAGCGCATCGACATGGCGTTGCTGCAGCTGGAAAGCGCGCTGGCCCTGCCCGCGCCGCCTATGCGCATCGAGTGCTTCGACATTTCGACCATGCACGGCAACTACTCGGTGGCCAGCATGGTCGTCTTCACGGCCGGGCGCCCCGACAAGTCGCAGTACCGCCGCTTCAAAATTCGCCGCGATTTCGGCGAGGCCAACGACTTCGAGATGATGGCCGAGGTGCTGGGCAGGCGCTACGCCCCCGAGCGCATGGCCGACGGGCGTTTTGGCGCGCGCCCCGACCTGCTCATACTCGACGGCGGCAAACCGCAGCTGAGCGCCGCGCTTGGTCAGCTTTCTGCGCTCGGCCTCGACATTCCGGTGGCCGGGCTGGCCAAAAAAGACGAGGAGCTGTTCGTGCCCTGGGACGAGGAAGGCCCGGTTGTGCTGCCGTCGGGTTCGCCGTCGCTGTATCTGGTGAAGCGCGTGCGCGACGAGGCGCACCGTTTCGCCATCACCTTCCACCGCGAACTGCGCGACAAGGGCATGGTCGCCTCCGTGCTCGACGAGGTCCCGGGGCTGGGGCCGGCACGCAAGAAGGCGCTGATGAAGAAGTTTGGCAGCGTGAAGAAGATGCGCGAGGCCACGCTCGAGGAGCTGGCCGCCACCCCCGGCGTGCCCAGGCAGGTGGCCGAAGACCTCCACGCCGTCATACTCGACCTCGACAGCTGATTCGCCGCCTGCAGCGGTGCGGGTTTTGCCCACAACGAAGAGACTATCGCGGCCCACCTCTTCGCCTTCTACGTCGCTCTCGCTGCCTGATATGCCTCGTCGCCTTCGCTATCGTCTGACGCGTCGCGCACTTCTCGTGTCGCCTGGCGTGCCGCCCCGTCTCTTATCTGATATATTATCCACATAGTATTTTTGATACGAGGAGGCGCTGTTGAGAATAGAGATTATCAAGTCGGCGCTGAAGCACGGGTTGTCGGAAGACGAGATTGTCCATGCGCTGGAGCATTCCAGAAAGAGCCGCACCGTCAAAAAGAGTGGCAACGTCAACAAAGAGGTGGAGTTTGTCTTGGGGGTGCTGCCGAACGGAAACTTCTGCGAATTGGCCGTCGCTCTTTCATATGATGAACAGGCGCTACTTGTATTCCACGCGCAGACGCCGCCGACAAAGGGGTTCCTGCGCCAGATAGACGGGAGCATGCAATGAACTTCAAGAACAACCATGGCGACGAAATCTCGATGGAGGAGTTCGAGCGCTGGGAAGAGGAGATAGCCCGCGAGGATTTCGGGAGCTGGGAGCCGGTCGGCGAGATACGCTACGGGAGCGCGCTGCGCGCGTCTGGTGAGAAGACAACCATGTCGTTTGTGCTGCCTGTCGCCATGAAGTCGCAAATCGCCTCGGAGGCGAAGCGGTGCAACTGCTCTAGCAGCGACCTGGTTCGCAGCTACATATCCGACGGCCTGCTGAAGAGCGCGTCGTAGACGTATCCGGCAGGATGAAAATCGACGCTTCCCTCGTTGGAGCGAGCCTTGCGCCCGTGTTTTGCGCTTTGCCCCGTGCTTTTGCGTGCGGTGCAGCGGCGCGGGCTGTGTGCGCTGCTATACTCGAACGCGAAGCCCGGCCGCGCCCGTTGCGGGATATGCCCTGCACTTGAGGGGTGGTGCGGCGCTTCGCATGGCACCGCATCCTGCGCATGATGCGGCGCTTCGCACAACATTGCACCCCGCGCATGCCGCGACGTCCGCGCATGCCGCGTCCGCGCACACGAGGAGGCACGAGCACATGGAAAAAGACGACGCCGCCGCACGGCAAGACGGCGAGATGGCGGCCGCGGCGCCCGAGGGTGAAATGACGCCCGAGGCGCCCGAGGGTGAAATGGCGGCCGCGGCGCCCGAGACGCCCGAGGCACCCGAGACATCCGCAACATCCGAGGCGGCCGCAGCACCCGACCTCGTGGTCATCACCGGCATGTCCGGCGCCGGGCGCACCGAGGCCATGCACACTTTCGAAGACATCGGCTACTTTTGCATCGACAATCTGCCGCCCGGCCTGCTGGGCAACCTCGTCTCGCTGGCCGGCATCGCCTCCGAGCACCCGCGCAAGCTGGCCGTCGTGTGCGACCTGCGCTCTGCGGGTCTGTCCGGCGAGCTGGCCGACGAGCTGTCGCGCCTGGGCGACTACGGCCTGTCGTATTGCGTCGTCTTCCTCGACTCCACCGACACCGCCCTGCTGAATCGCTACAAGGCCAACCGCCGCCGCCACCCGCTGGCCGGTCCTGGCGTCTCCATCGCCGACGGCATTGCCCGCGAGCGCGCCCTCATGCGCGAGGTGAAACACGCCGCCGACTACGTGATAGACACCTCCGCCAAACGCCCGCAGCAGACCCGCGAGGAGATACGCCGGCTGTTCGGCAGCGAGCAGCTCGGCGGCGGCCTGAACGTGACGGTGTATTCCTTCGGCTTCAAGCACGGCCCGGCGCTCGACGCCGACATAGTCATCGACGTGCGCTTTTTGCCCAACCCCTTCTATGAGCCGGCCTTGCGCGACAAGACGGGACTGGACGCCGAGGTGCGCGACTACGTTATGGACAACCCCGAAACGAAGCGCTTTTGCGCGCACTGGAACGCCCTGCTCGACGTGGTCATGCCGGGGTATGTGGCAGAAGGCAAGCAGTACCTGAGCATCGCCGTGGGTTGCACTGGCGGCCAGCACAGAAGCGTCGCCATCGCGGCGGCCACGGGCAGGCACCTCGCGCAGGCGGGATACCAGGTGGTCACCTCGCACCGCGACATATCGCTTGCGCAGGGGGTGGCGCGATGAGCCGGGTGAAGGCGGTCGTCATAGGCGGCGGCACGGGCGCCCCCGTGTCCATACGCACCCTGCTCGACATGGGCTGCGACGTGGCATCCATCGTCTCGATGGTAGACGACGGCGGCTCGACGGGCATCTTGCGGCAGCGCGGCGGCGTCATCCCCCCGGGCGACGTGCGCAAGTGCATCGGCGCGATGTCGGCCGACTACGACGGCATCGTCGCGCGCGCCTTCCGGCACCGCTTCGACTACCTCGATAACCACTCGCTGGGAAACCTCGTCCTCACGGCCATGGCCGACGAGACCGGCTCCTTTCCCGACGCCATAGCCGTGTGCGAGCGCCTGCTCGACGCCCGCGGCCACGTCTACCCCTCCACGCTGTCTGACGTCACGCTGTCGGGCATGACGGTGGACGGCGAGATGCTCGAAGGCCAGGCTTGCATAGGAGACGCGCCGGCCGCCATGCGCTACGTGGCCTTGACGCCGGCAAACCCGCCCGCCTACCCGGCCGCCCTAAACGCCATACGAAAGGCCAACCTCATCGTGCTAGGGCCGGGCTCGCTGTTCACCTCGATCATCCCCAACCTGCTCGTGCCCGGCGTGATCGAGGCCATCCAAGAGGCCCGCGCCCGCGAGAACGACCGCGCCTACACCGTCTTTGTGTGCAGCCTGGCCGACATGCAAGGCGAGACCTGGGGCATGGACTGCTTCGACCACGTGGCCGCCATTTTGCGCCACGGCATGCGCGGCCTGCTCGACATCGCCCTCATCCACGAAAACCCCGCCGACTCGCCCATGGCCTCCGGCCATTTCCCGCAGGCAGGCGACTATTCCGACGCGCGCTGCCTCACCCGTGGCCGCCGCGAGGGTCAGGTGCGCCATGTGCGCGTGGACGCTGCGCTTGTCGAGCAGGTGGCCGAAGCCGGCGTGCGCCCCATGGTGGCCGACCTTGTCGACCACGCCCGCCCCACCTGGCATTCGCGCGAGCGCCTGGGTGCCGCCTTCGAGGAGGTGCTGCGCTCGTGTCGTTTACCGCACAGGTGAAAGACGAGTTGTCCCGCGTCGAACCTGCCTGTCCTGGCTGCGAGAAAGCTTGCCTTGCCGCCCTCGTGCGCATTGTGGGCACGTTGGCCATCAGCGCCCGCAAGCCGCGCCTGGAGGCCGCCACCGAGACGGCCGGTGTCGCGCGCAGCCTCATACGCCTGCTGCATGGCGTCTACGGCTTGAAGACGGAGCTGACGGTGCGTCGCAGCAAGCTGCACAAGGCGCACAATTTCCTGGTCACGGTGCCCGCGCAGCTCGGTCTTGAAGACGCCCTGCGCGATCTGGGGGTCTTGGGAGCCACGCCCGATGCGCGCGCGTGGCCGGCCGGCCTTGAAAAGCGCCCCTGCTGCATCGCGTCGTATCTGCGCGGGGTCTTTCTCGCCGGCGGCTACATTGCCGACCCGCGCGGCGATTTCCACTTCGAGCTGGCCTGTTCGGACAGTGCACTGGCAGAGGCGGTGTGCGAGTTGATGGGGGAGTGCGGCGCACCTGCGCGCGCCACCCGCCGTGGCAACGCGAGCATCGTCTACCTGAAGGGCGCCGACGGCATCATCTCGTTTCTAGCCTTCGTGGGGGCGCACAAAAGCGCGCTGGAGATGGAAAACGCCCGCGTGGTGAAAAGCGTGCGCAACGACACAAACCGCCGGGTGAATGCCGAGATAGCCAACCAGCAAAAGGCGAGCGCGGCGAGCATGGCCCAAATCCTGAGCATACAGCGCCTGGTTGCCCGCTACGGCACCGAGGAAATCCCCGAGAGCCTGCGCGAGGTGGCCATGCTGCGCCTGAAGCACCCGGACGCCTCGATAAAGGAGCTGGGGCAATACGCCACGCCGCCCCTGTCGAAAAACGCCGTCTACCATCGCCTGCTGCGCATCCAAAAGCTTGCCGAGGAGTGAAAGGGCGTTGCGCTGCGGCGTGCAGGACGTCTGGAGCGCTCGGGCGCGATGGCGCATAGTAGCCCGGGCAGGGTGCCGCACATCGGTTGAAAATCGCCCGTCCACCATATTTTAGCTTGACTTTCTTGAAATTCGGTGGGGGGGGGGTATCCTTTTGTGCTGTAAATATCAGCACCGTGTTGATAGGGAGGCAGAATATGGTTGTGAAGATGAAGCAGAGTTCTCGCGCGGCGGGGCTGCTGAAGCGCGGCGCATGCTGCGTGCTGGCGGCGTCGCTGTGCTTTGTGGGGCCTGGGGCCTATGGCCTGACGGCATGGGCAGACCCCGCAGACACGGGCAACGACGGTGGCGCGGACGCGGACGATGCGGCCAAGATGGTAAACCTTGGCGCGGACGTCCTCACGACGCCTGAGGGCGGCTGGACTGCCAGCGAGGGCAACTACCTCTACTTCGGCACCCACGACGGCTATGTCGATGATGGCGCGGGTCAATACTCGAGCAAAAACGACCGCAGTGCGATATCGCCCACCAAGTATCGCGTGCTCTCCAACGCCGACGGCAAGGTCTTGCTCGACAGCGACGAGTTGCTGTGGCTGGATCAGTACAAGAAGAAGTACTACAAGGAACCCCGCACTTATGCCGATTCTGATGTGCGTGCCTATCTGAAGGACGCCAAGACGCTCACCGCCGTGACCTCCTCGACCCCTGATACGTCCGCCGTCCCGGGCACCGACAACACCAGCTTGTTCAGCGACGAGGAACTCTCCTCGATTGAGAGCACGGATTTGTCGGCGAAGGACAACTACAGGTACGAGGGGATGAAAGAGGGCGCGTACTACTACGACACTGCCACGTCTGGCGACAAGGCCTTCATCCTGAGCGCCGACGAGGTGAACACCTATTACGCCAGCTTGACGGATGCCAAGAAGAGCTTTGCCTACGAGGAGCGCTTTGACTGCTGGACGACGTGGCTGCGTTCGAAAGTGGACACCTCCGCGCAGGACGGTTCGCAAAGCCCGCATATCGCCGGTTGGGTGTATGGCGACGAATGGGGCTATAGCACGATAGACGAATCGCTTGGCGTCGCGCCGGCAGCCTACCTCAACACCAACAATGTCTTGTTCACCACGGACAACAGCTTCGACAAAACGCAGACCTTGGCGCAGGTGAAAACCACCGACACGCAAACCTGGAAGGCCACGCTGCAGCAGGGCGGCGACTTCCATCTGAACGACGGCACGGTCGACGAGAACGGCGTCGTCACCATGAGCTACACCTATGAGAACTCCCAAGTGAACGCTTCCCAGATCTCCTTGCTCATAGCCAGCGGCGACCTCGACGACGGCGGCGAAATCTTGTACTACGGCAAGGCGGGCGACGCCCCGACGGGCGAGACGGGGACCTTCTCTTTCACTCTGCCCGACGATCTGCCCGACACCTACAAGGCCTACGCCTTTGCCGAGGACGTGAACGAGGAGGGCTACACCGACTACGCCACCACGCCTGCGGACTTCAGCTGGAACTGCACGGTATCCTTCGACGCGCTCGACGGCTCCGATCCAGATGAAAAGAATATGAACAACGGCGCGACCGTCACCAAGCCTTCCGACCCCGTGCGCGAGGGCTACAGCTTCGGCGGCTGGTACACCGACAAGGATTGCACGGCGGGCAACGAGTACGACTTCAACACCCCTGTGAACAAGAGCTTCACGCTCTACGCCAAATGGACGGAAAACTCCGCGTGGGAGCGTCTGGCCGGCAACACGGCCATTGGCACGATGAAGCAGATTGTGAACGAGGGCTGGGACAGCAACGATAGCGACTGGGTCTCTGCTGGTAAGTACGCCATCGTGGCCACGAACAAGAGCTACCACGACGCGCTGGCCGCAAGCGGGTTGGCGGGGCTTTTGGACGCGCCTGTGCTGCTGACGGCACAAGATTCCCTCACTCCTGCCACGAAGACCCTCATCCAGGAAAAGGGTGTGAAAAAGGTCGTCGTCGTGGGCGGCACCGCGGCGGTTTCCGATGCCGTGTTCAAGCAGATTGAGGCCATCGACGGCGTGTCCGCCGAGCGTGTGTGGGGCAACACCGCCATCGGCACCGCGAACAAAATCTACGACTACGGCAAGACGGTGAAAGATGGTTGGGGCACCGACGCCGTCGTGGCCA